>NZ_JABXKJ010000061.1 GCF_017115085.1 Nostoc sp. NMS7
TTGGCGTTCGCGTTAGCGTCTCTGAAAGAGAAGCCTCTCGTAGAGAAGGTATCGCGGTTAAGAGGAAGTCGAAAATAGCAAAGATAGCATGAAGTCAAACGAGCGAGAGCGCCTTTGGCGCACGCTTCGAGACGCTACGCGAATGCGAACCCAGTCAAAATGTTGCTATCAAAATATAAACCGCCAAAGTGACGGAAGAAGGATATATTTAATATTGTTGATGGCTAAAAGATTAGCTAAAACTATCAACCTCCTCATGTGACTGGCGATTTAAGTAGAAAAAACTACTAGGGAGCATGGGGAAATCTGATGCCGAACGCCTGGGCAGCCACTTTATGTAAGGCAATATGTGTCTTTAGAGGAACTGTTTATGGTTAGCGATAGCAAACAACTCTGTCTCCAACACGCCAGCATATCTGAGGTTCCATCCCTTCACCAAATCTTAGTGGCTTGCGGTTTTGATATGAAAGACCGCTTTGGTTTGAGTCACTGGATGCCGCCAAATTATCCGCTTGAGCAAATGCTCCACGATGCTATGGAGCAGGAGGTTTACGCCGTTACACTCGGCGAGAACCTAGTTGGCACCTTCACACTTGAGATGATGACAACAGTTCCATTGAGCTACATCAAGTATGGAAACATTCTTTGGCAGATATTAGATGTTCCGGCAGTGTATATACATAAACTAGCAATACTTCCATCTTGGCAAGGCAAAGGGATAGGAACATGGTGTATGCAAGCTATTGAGAAACTTACCATTGAGTGCGGTTACTCTGCTGTATGGTTGGATGGAGTGAAGACACACCTAAAGCTCTTGTCTTTCTATAAAAGCCGAGGATATCAACAAGTGGGAGAACTAATTTACAACTCAGATGTGTGGGTTGATGCAATTGTTTTTGAGAAAGTTTTAGTATTTCTGTAGCAATCAATTCTACAATTTCTGTTCCCACTGCATTTGCAGCCGTTTTAACTTTAGTAGACTCTACCGTATTATTTCAAATACCCTTCTAAACAATGTCAAAGTGTTAGTGGCATGAACTCACAACGGTTGATTTCCGAAATCTAGATAATAGCAATATAGTTATCCTGCTGATAGGCGCGATTGAACAGCATGCTGTTCAATCTCCCATTAATTAAAAACCCCTCTTGCTTAGGAGGGGTAAAGTATTATTTACTGTAATTAGAATTGACGCACTTATCACATCAAAATTGAATGCCTAGCAAACATTAGTCAATGATTTGTGGACTAGGAAGTTGCGCATCAATATCTGCCTGAGATAACGTAGGTAGCAACCAGTTGCCTTCGCCAGCTTTGAAGACTTTGGCAGGTGCAACATTCAATTCAATTGCACCAGTAGCTGGATTAGTTCTAGCAATGGACTGTGTACCATCGACAAACTTGACTGCAATGGGTTGGGTTAACTCTTGTACTTCAGTATTCGGACTTAAAACTACCTGAGTACCTGCGGGTAGGTAGATACCATCACAATCCCAATCATCATCTGTAATTTGCCCTGCTGCTAAGAAGTAGAGTTGAGTTGGATATTTTTTCGGTTTATTGGCGTAGATACCCAAAGTTTTACCGGTTTGATTAAAGCACTGCGCTCGTTTTCTGGCCGTTTCTATCACATACTTCTGAGACTGCAATTGTGATAATCGGGCTTGAAATTGCTCAGGTGTATAGCCAGCTTGTTCAGGGTTATCTTTCACATTTAAAAGTTGATTGAGTTCCTGAGTTACCTCAATATAATCAGTTCCTTTGGTAAAATCTTTACCTGCCCAAGAAGGTTGAGCAATTGTCAGATTCACGATAAACACGAGAGCGACAAGAATGATTTTGATGACCTGCATATTTTTCTCCCTAGTTTGAGATTTTTAGTAATCAGCTAAGGAAGTTCTTAGCTGCTTAACACTTGGGTAAAAGAGTTAAAAAGCAAAATTATTGCCAACCTAATGAAGCTTTTTCAATATTTTTGCATAAGTTTTGATTTAGTGGAATCCTGAGTCTTGAATCTTAGTAAAACTTCCAAGTCTATTAGGATTGACCTATCGATTGACAAATTCACTATTGTTTTTGCGGACTTTAATTTGCACTTGTTTAAAGCTTAGTTTGACTACCTCAGCAGGAATTTTTTGGACATCAGCAGCGTCAGTACGAGCTTTGTAAAACCAAGTTAATTCAGTATGTGTTTAGCTTGATACTCTAAAATTAAGCTTTCCCGCCGATAGAAGCAAATATTCTTTTTTTGCCAAACGATAAATAAAAGTAATTGCTTGTGAGAGTATTTGAAGGCGAGGAGAATCCCAGCGATGTCTACAACGGGCTGTTCGGTGTCGCAACTGGTAATGATTGCCAGTCCCCAAATTACGGACTAAACCCTCATTCGTTCTTAAAAGGGAACTCTTAACGGGCAACAGGTGAAGCAGATGCTAACAGAGGGTCTCCCGACTTGTTCGCTTTTAGCGTTCCCGTAGGGTAGCAACTGCACCAAGCCGTTGGCGCAGCCTCTCCAAGAGTTGGGCATCAGTGTCTCAATTCCGAAGATCCTAGCTGCAAAAACACAGGAAATTGTTAAATATCAATAGATACTACTGTAAATCTATCGGAATAATGTATGATATTCTCAGTTCTACTCCCAGCACAGGAATGTTGCTATCAGATATTGGCAAAATTCCAAAGGAAACAGGCGAGTGTGAACACCACCCTACACATCAAACTCTGGAGAATCTACATGGGCTACAAACATATAGAAGTTAAACAAGTAGCTGGTTTCATCGGTGCCGAAATCGGTAACGTAGACCTTTCCCGTCCTCTGAATGATGATCAAGTCAAAGAAATTCGTAAAGCACTATTGAAGTGGAAAGTCGTGTTCTTTCGTGGTCAGAACATCGATCATGCTGCCCAGGTTGAATTCACATCTCGTTTCGGTGAAGTAACTTTCGCGCATCCACTCGGAGAGCCTGAACCAGTACCGGGATTCCCGCAGATCAAACCCGTAGATCGTAAGCTCTATGAGAAGCAGTACGGTTTTCGCACTGGAGGCCCCTGGCACACAGATGTAACAGCGGCGATTAACCCGCCAGCAGCGTCAATTTTACGTGCGGTTAATGTCCCTAGCTTCGGCGGTGACACTCACTGGAGCAATCTAGTTGCGGCTTATGAGGGACTCTCAGCACCCCTGCGATCGCTAGCAGACACATTAAAAGCTGAACATCGCTTTAATGGGGGCGGGTATCAGCCCCGCAATGGCAAATTCGACGAGCGCATTGCTGTTAATCCACTAGTCTCAATCCACCCAGTAGTCAGGGTTCATCCTGAGACTGGTGAACGTGCGTTGTTCGTTAATCCTGGCTTCACCTCGCACATTATTGACGTCTCACCACAAGAGAGCAAACTGTTACTTGAGTTGTTCTTCAACCAAGTTACCAAACCTGCCTACACCACCCGTTTCCGTTGGAATAATGGTGATATCGCCTTCTGGGATAACCGCGCTACTGTGCATTTAGCTCCTCAAGATTTAGATCATTTGGATATCGAGCGTCTGTTATATCGCACCACCATTACTGGTGATGTTCCAGTTGGAGTTGATGGTTTCCGCTCCCAAGTGGTTCAAGGTGAGGTGTTCAACGCAGAAGTACCAACTGTCTTCAAGCAGAAAGCTGAGTCTAAGGAACCACAACCAGTGCTTTCGTAAGCTACAAAGTGCAAGGAGAAATTCTTATGACATTTACTGCAACACGAATTGAGATTACGCCTACTGAAGCAGCTTTAGGAGCAATTGTGACTGGTGTTGATGCCAGTCTGGCAGCACAACCAGAAGTAATTCTACAACTCAAACAGGCATGGCGCGATCGCCACATCCTCGTCTTCAAAAATCAACAATTGAGTGACGACCAATTATTAGCGTTTGCGAATTACTTTGGCGACATTCTCCAACAACCTGCCTATATCCGCAAAGGAGAAACCGAGCCGTATCTGCCGCCCCTTGTCCTGACTCTTGCAAATGCTGCCTCCGAAGAAAGTTCCGTCAATATTGCACCCAACTATCGTGAACTTTTACCCCATATTGATCATGACTGGTTGCCTACACCATCTAGCGGTTCATTTTTATATGGGGTAGAACTGCCTGAGAATGGCCCTGATACCTATTGGGTGAATTTGATTCAGGCTTACGAAGAGCTAGATGATGCTACTAAGGAGCAGATTGCTGGCTTACAGGTGCGTCATTTTAATTTCTATGGCAAGTATCGGGATGAGTATCCTGAGCCTAGCTACGCAGCCGGTCGTTCCGTTGAACCCGGTGAACGAGTTGCTACCCATCCTTTGGTTCGCACTCACCCGGATACTGGCAAGAAAGTTCTCTTCCTAAATGCCGCTAGCGAGGTAGATATTATTGATTACGACCCAGTGGAAGGGGCAAAGCTAATTGAGCGGTTGCGGGAACACATTAAGCAACCCCACTTTGTTTATCAACACCACTGGAGCAAGGGCGACCTACTTTATTGGGACAACCAGGCAACGGCTCACTATCGCCCCGAATTTAATTCCAACGCAACCCGGGTTTTGAAGCGGGTTAGCATTCGAGGAAGCCGTCCTTTCTAAAGGTTGTGAATTCTTTCAGATACAAAACTTTACTCCCCCTTTCCTTCTCCACTTTCGAGAGCTGAGGGGAAAAGCTAGTTTTGACACCAAACCGGATGCAATTAGAGGGTTATAGCCGAATGGCAAGGATAAAGCCCTCTAATGGATTCGGTGAGCTTGCAGAGATTTTACTCCTACGGTATCAGCGTCAAGATGAGGTAGAAAGCTATGATCAGACCGCAAATTGGAAAGTACTCAATATCCAGACGTGATTTACTTTACACTTTTTATGGGTTAATGTCTTTTACTGCCTTAGTCAGTTGTGGAACAAACAAGGGCAGCACGGGCAATAGCAGCAGTGCAACTTTGAGTACTAATGCCAGTAGTAACAATAAAGGCAGTATTAAGGTTGTTCGGCTTGGCTACCAAGTTTCAGGGGATCTAACCCACGAAAAAGGCGCGATCGAAAAACGTTTAGCTCCTCAAGGAATAGGTGTTACTTGGTCTCAATTTGTGTCTGGTCCTCCGCTCTTGGAAGCCTTAAATGTGGGTAGTATCGACATGGGACCAACCGGTGAAACACCACCAATTTTTGCTCAGGCAGCTGGTACCAATCTGATTTATGTAGTTAATACCCCACCAGGTACTGGAGAAGGTTCCGCAATTGTTGTGCTAAAGGATTCTCCAATCCAAACATTGGCAGGTCTTAAAGGTAAAAAAGTTGCTTATTCTAGAGGGACGGCTCAGACCTATTTTGTGGTGAAAGCGTTTGAAGAGATAGGGCTAAAAATCAGTGATATTGAATCAGTGAATTTAACCATTGCAGATGGAAGAGCAGCGTTTTTGAACAAGACGGTTGATGCCTTTGTAGAAGGTGATCCTAATCTGATTAAGCTGCAACAAGAAGGCAGTATCCGGGTCTTACGAAACGCGCAAGGAATTAAGACGCCAGGAAGTTATTACCTAGCTTCACGAGATTTTGCGATTAATAATGCTGAACTCTTGAAAGCAATTTTGTCAGAGTACTATGAAGTTGGGCAGTGGGCAAACAAAAACAGGCGGGCTGCTGCCGAAATCCTTGCACCGAAGGTCAAGACTGATGTCGATACTATGGAGTTGACGCTGACGAGAAGAAAATATGACATGAGACCAATTACTGAGGAAGTGATTAGCGCTCAACAAAAGGTTGCGGATCTTCTGTATGAACTGAAACTTGTGCCAAAACAAGTCGATGTTAAAGGAGCAACCTTAACTGCCCAGCAGTATACAGCGATTACACCGGATGCCCTTAGGAATAAGGCTTAACCTTTGAATCAGCAAGCTTGCTACAAAATCAGACGCGATGCCCTTCTCTACGAGACCCTTCGCCAAGCTCAGGGCATCGCGCTGCGCGAACGGGGCAGGTGTTACCCTGAGCCTTGCCGAAGTGCGGTAAACTACGCAATTATGCTATAATTATTAGTCAAAATAAATATTAGTTACGCTAATTGTTAGTATAGCATATTAGAACTGCCCTGATGAAAATTTGGAACGGACAATTAGGCGATCGCGTAAGTAATATCATTTACCAGTATTTACCCGCCTTTCGCTGGCGTAATTTTCGCCTGTTTTTTGGGGGACAGTTACTATCAATGTCTGGGACATTTATGACCCAGCAATTAACTATTCCTTGGCTGGTATACGATTTAACTAAATCGGCTTGGTTGTTGGGAGTTGCAGGCTTTGTACAATTTTTACCTACGTTATTAGTGATTCCGTTTTCCGGCGTATTGTCCGATCGCTGGAGTCGTCGTGATTTGTTAATGCTAGTGCAGATATTGGGAATTAGCGTTTCCCTGGCATTAACGATTCTTACCTTTAGGAATTCGATCACGTTTCCCATCCTATTGGTACTGAGTGTTCTCAATGGTTTTCTCAAGGGATTAGATATGCCCGTGCGTCATACAATCGTCACCGAAACCGTAGATGATCGCGCTGATTGGGGCAATGCGATCGCCTTGAATTCAGTGATGTTAAGTTCCTCTCTGGTATTGGGACCGGCTATGGGTGGGATTTTGATTGCGACGCTAGGAGTGAAATATTGTTTTCTCTACGATACCCTCAGCTATATCCCTGCCATCTTTACCCTGCTAGCGATGCGGCTGAAAGTCAGACCGATGCAAACTCTTACGAGCCTTGGTGATACTTTGCAGAAATTGCGCGAGGGCTTTGAATATGTCTCCAAATTCCAGCCCATTAGAGCAATTTTATTAATACTGGCATTACAAGGTTTAGTCGGGATGTCTCATGTCGCGCTCATGCCCATCTTCGCGGTTAAGATTTTAAATGGGGATGCAACTACGATGGCTCACCTGAGCGTCTCAGCCCCGATTGGATCGTTTCTTGCTTGTTTGTATCTGAGTGTCAGGCGAGGGATTGCAGGCTTAGAGCGTTTGATTGTAGTCGCTCAAGTCTTGATCGGGATGAGTCTGATCTCCTTCTCACTATCGCGTCAAGTTGGATTATCCATAATCATACTAGTGTTTACAGGCTGCTTTTCCATCCTGCTGATTACCAGTAGTAATATGATTATCCAAACCCTAGTTGCCGAGGATAAGCGCGGACGGGTGATGAGTTTTTATGCCCTAGCAATGGTGGGTATGATGCCCTTTGGAAATCTATTAGCTGGAACTTTGGCAGATAATTTTGGTGCGACTAATGCCTTGATTGTCTGTGGCAGTCTAAATATCTTAGGTGCGCTATGGTTCTCTGCACAATTGCCAGCAGTGAGCCGTTGGATTGGTCGCTAAACAAGTTGCTTCTCTTTGGAAAATTTCTGCGTTAGCGTTCGCGTTGGCGAAGCCTCTCGAAGAGAAGCGTCTCGTAGAGAAGCTCACCGTTGGCGTTCGCGTTAGCGTCTCTGAAAGAGAAGCCTCTCGTAGAGAAGGTATCGCATAACGCTCTCGTCATCTGACAAAACATCGTCTGAAACCCTTATGATTTCGTCAAGTTTCATTCCTAAATTCGATCTCCTGAACATGGTATTCTCATTTAAGCTAGCAAGAAGGATTACGTTCTCCCAGTTCCTGAGCAGATTATGTGATTACCTTAAAGGTTTATTTCCGTCGTGGTGTACTAGATCCCTAATTTTAGGGCAATGATGAGTGGCTATCCCAAATATAATAACTATTGTTAGTAGCGATCGCTGCTGGGTGTCATATCAAACTTCACAGTTGCAGAATTGGTTTGGTTTTATATTTTCATTCAAAAACCGATATGATAAATATTATTTTAGATATTGCCAAAATACGAAATCAGACAATTATACTTAAAGAAAAAATTATACAAGAACTAGAAAAATTACCTGAACCTTTGTTACAGGAAATTTTAGATTTTGTTCAGTTTTTACAAGCTAAGTCCCAGAAAGATAAAATTTTAGAAATTACCATTATGAGTGAATCATCACTGCAAAAAGATTGGTTAAGACTAGAGGAAGATGCAGCATGGCAGGATTTGTAAAAGGGGATGTTGTTATTGTCCATTTCCATTTTCAGACTTAACTCAAATAAAACGTAGACCTGCTTTAGTTATTGCTACACTTCAGGGAGATGACCTAATTCTTTGCCAAATTACTAGCCAATTTGTTGCCGATGTCTATGCTATTCAATTAAATAATAGTGATTTTAGCTGTGGTCGGTTAAATCAGCAAAGTAATATTAGACCCAATCGGATTTTTACTGCTGATCAGCAAATTATTTTATATCAAACAGGTGAAATAAAACCTGAAAAATTAACAGAGATCATTAATAAAATTATTGAAATTATAGATTAGCGAGGTCTATAGTAAGCTAATCGGCATTTAAGCTGCATAATATAAATGCAGAGCCGATTGAAAGTAA
>NZ_JABXKJ010000127.1 GCF_017115085.1 Nostoc sp. NMS7
GTCTTTAACCCGTACTCTTGGGTAATTTGTTGCCTGATTTCGGGATTTTTAGCCAACTGATAAATAAACGCTATTTCATCAAAGCCTTGCTCTGTCCTTGGCTGCAATGAACGAACATCAAGCTCACTGGTTATTTCATCGAATAACTCTTGCTCAAATTGATGAACTGCCAATGCTTGGGCAACAGTCTTACCTGCCACAATGTCCAAGAACGCTTTAAACGTTTCGCTGCTGACTCCAACAAGATGTAATTGTTCACTCACACTTTCTATGGCTTGAGTCTGTATATTTGCCAAATTGCTCCCACCTTCTAACAGCTTCGATTTGTCGAGGGTTGCTTGCGCTAGATTGAACAACTTTTCTAAGCGATCGCAAATGTCAATGCTAAATTCTTTTGCGTCATCTTCTACATCTTGGTTAATATCTGGGTCGGACTTAGCCAACTCCTGTAAACCAGCAATGATTTTAACAGGAGCGTATTTTTCACCCAGTAATTCAAACAAATCTTGACGGCTAAATTTATCTATTGTTTCAGACATTTTGTAATTCTCCTGTCAATGGTTGTGTAAATCTGATTTGTTCAGCTTCAAATTCTTTAATGGTGTACTCCGACTTATTGGCTTCCACAATCGACTTTGCTATTTCAACCTTGTTTGTGCCTTGATCTAAATCTCCAAACACTTCGCCAATCCTGCCTAGTACCCATACTTGATATGGACGAATCAATGGCGCTCTTAACCTTTTTTCCTGTGCCATCTTCTGCATTTGGATTCGTGATAATTTATACTGAGGAATTGTTTCAGCCACTTCTGTCCAACGCTCCCATGTCCGATAGCAAATATCCAAAACTCGCAACATTTTGGCATTAGTCATCGGTAAAACCAAAGGATTCAACCCGGAATTAGTAGTCTTTCGGCTAAAAAGTTGTTCTCTCCATGCTTGGTTCATCAATAAATAGTCAATAGGTAGTCAAGAGTGTAAAAAACATAGTCAATACCCGTGTCAATTCCGTATGATTTTGATGTCATATTCTCTATTAATTGATAGTGAATTAACTGTGATTGACCTTACTTTTCTACAATAAAAAAGCCACTAGCAATCTTCAAGGGCTTTTTCGGATTTCGTAGAGTTTTCTGTTTTATCTAAATTTGAAGATTCCGCGAAACTTGTTCAAAAATTTTTTGCTGTTCATTCACCAATAAAGCGATCGCCCACTTTGGTGGCTCACTATAAAACCATTTGCAAATTGTCGCGGTTGATGGCGGCGACAGTTCGGCGCGGTGATACCATGCAGCAATGAATGGCTCAAGCAATCTAACTGCTGTCGAGACAAATTCATAGTCCCCAAGCCGGGTATGTAACCCTGCTAACTTAACTGCCTTAACTGCAATTTCTTCCAGTTTATTTTTAGGCTGGTATTCGTCTTCAGACAGCGAAAAAAGCTCACTCTTGCGATTGAACTTGTCTTCTAATGTTCGTACCATGTTTAAGTACCCTCCTATGGGATTAGCGTCACAAGGAGCGGAAACGGCGATCGCTTACCTTGGCCGGGGGCGATCGCTTGAAGCTTATTTAAAAATATTATGTGCCTCCGGCAAGGCATAAGATAAAGGCTGTTTTTTGGTACTTCAAAAAGCCTTCTTTTGCTTCACCAACACCGAGCGCAAGTACCGCCGACAGGCTGCCTCTCCCCGGTGTATGAGAATCCGCAGCGCCTCTATTTCCTGCATCGGAGAAACACAGATTTCGGCAATCGCACTAATCAAATTCTGTTGCTTCTGCACGTAATCTTGATGCTGCTGCTCCAACACAGCAATTTTGGAGTTTAACTGCTGTATCTGCCGTAATGCTTGCGTCAGGGACGATTCTTTATTTTGAGAGCGATTATCTAGAGTTAACGCCATTTTCTTACTCCTTTGTAATTTATAAGAATGCCAATCAAGTTTGTACAAGGTCTTCACGACTAAATATCTTTTTTTTTCATGCCGATTGAAGTGCGAATAAATCCAGATTTTTCGCAATACTTATCCATTTTTAGATCCGAAGTTATTGGACAAGCTAAAGGGCTAGCAATTGAGACAACAGAAGTAGCAAATTCGCAGGGTTTTGTTAATTCTTCCTCGTGCCAGTCGCCTAAGCAACGGAATATAGTGACGTGTCCAGTTGGTTCGTCTTCGTCGGGCTGAAAAAGAATATTTACAATTCTTTCAGTTGGATCTAGTTGTATAGATTCTTGAAAGCCTTGCCAATCCGGGCATTGTTCGCCAAAGCATCCTTGAGGATGAATAGCGCAATTGAGCGTTACACCGTTGTACGGGATACCGTGATAGTATTTGCACCCTTTACAGTTAGTAGGTATAGGTAAAGGCTTGCCCTGAGCGTAGTCGTTAGCGTAGCCTCTCCAAGAGTTGGGCTGAGGTTGGCCTAACAGAATTTGGTTAGCCTCAATTTGTCTTGCAATTCGGTCAGTAAAGATTGTTGTGATCCCAGTCCCGGCTATTGCCCCACCAATGGCGTACATAATATTTTTGCCGAGATATTGAGTGCTAACATAGCTACAGATAATTGTTGCTGCTGCTGCACTGATGCCTTTTATAAAAAGACTACAATTCATCTTTTGTTACTTCTTTTTTACTGATGGTTCATTCTCAGTTAAAAGTCTGCCAAAGTCGTAAATCGTTATAGTTGGTTTTGGTTCAGGTTCAGGTTTTGGTTTCGACTCTATGACGAGTTCAGGACTGCCCAAACCAACTGCATTTTTAATTTCCTGTTCCATGTTTAGATTCTCCTTGTTGATTAACTTGCTCCACCTCATCAATTGCGTCTACTACTTCTCCCAAAATATTGAAAGCATCGTTTAGCACAACATTGTTTGAGGTAGAAAAATGCTCTGACGATTGAATTTTACGATAATCTCGACTACTCCCCACAAGCTGCAATGTATATTGACAACCCTGCAATATAGTCCGAATCTCTGATCTAGTTAATTTGATTTCCATTATTGCTTCTCTCCTTAAAATTTATTTCGTTGAACACTGAAACTTGCTCCGACTAAAGAACTCCCTAAGAAAGCTGAAAAGCTCACAAGCATTGCACCCAGGCAGATATTTTTCTGTTGCTGCTAACCAGAAATGATGATGTTGGGGTTAGCATTTGTCTCGATAATCTCCATTCCCCAACACCTCATTGTTCCTATTCCTAAAAACCTAGTTAAAAGCAGAGAGGCGATTGCAGTTGTTTCTATGGTGCGGTCGATAAAAATCCTGGGGTTAAATCTTTTTCGAGTCGACGAAGAACTAATTTATTAGGGGTGTTTGAAGGCAAAAATGATTGATGAGTTACTTTCTGGGTTTTCATTTGACATCCTCTAACTCCACAAAAAATCCTGCACCTGTATTTGTCACTTTTACCAAATTACGATTAACTAACGTTTGAATCACCCCCAGACTAAAATTTATAGTGCATAATCGAGCGCTGCCACCGCAACGGCGGAGATACTGAAGGCATAACTGGGAATGGTCTTTTGGGACTGGGTTAGCTTTTTTAGGCATGATGTCTTTCCTGTTGTGGTTTGTAGGGGGCAAAGCGATGGCTGAAAAAAAATAGCCAAGCAGTATTAATGCTTGACTAAAGTATTTTTGGATTTAAAAGGTGAATTTCAGTTATTAGAATTTATCCAGTTCGTCAAATTGATTTGTTGCAGAGTGCTTGTATGCTTTGGCTTTATTCATTTGATGAGTAGAAGCTTTAATTACTGGGATTGCAGCTGACTTAACTGAATCCTTTGCTTGTTGAAATAGAAATTGTGTCGTCCCTTGTGCATCTTCTTCTTTTGGGTCAATTTGTCCCCATAGTGAGCAAGTTAACTCTAAAGATTCGTAGTCGCCTAAATTGAACTTACGTGTGTAAGTTACAGCAATAGTCTTGATTTCCATAATTTAACCAAACAATATTTCAAAATGAAGTGTAGCTTTTTAGCATCTCTTACAAAGTGACGCTTATCAAATTACAAATGCCGCCAGAAACTCTTGCTGATAGCCTTGATGCTGACAGTTTTCGGTTCAGATTTCGGCGATTCTTTGATCTGAACAGCTACAGGTTCATTCACCAGCAAAGAATTGAGTAGTTCTTGTTGATAGTCAACATCTACAACTGTTTGGTACACCCTGTAAGGATCAATCTGCATTCCCAATGGTGTTGGGACAATTTTCAAATACTCGTTAAGGGCAAGTATGTAGTTATCACCAAAGTTCCTGTTTGCAACAGCTAGGCGTATAGCGTTTAATAGTTGTATCGCTCGTCTGATATCTGAAATACTGCGATGCCGAAGGCGGGCGGAGCCATCGCCATCCATTTGTGGCTGACTTTCTCTGTAGCCCTTAGATTTTTTTTCGGCTACCAGATTGTGAAATTTCAAGACAGCCTGTTGATGGCTCAAGAGAGAATGTACTTTCTTCTGGGAATTGTAACCCATTCGTCCCCATTCAACAGTCAAACTACTGCCTTCAACTTTCGCACTCCAGAATTTGTTACTGTTGTTAACAGCGTCAACAAAAACAAGATATGTTTCCATAGTTTTCATGCTGGAATTAGTAAACAGGTGAATATCTAAAAATTAGATATTCACCTGTAATTAGTTATTGAATCGTCAATAATCGGGCATTACCCCAACGTAATTGATGTTGCAAAGCATCTTTTATTGTTTCAGCATCGTCAACAGTTAGTCCATTTAGCTCAGAACAGAGATTTATTAACACTTCTGGAATACCATCACACAGGAATCTCTCAAAGTCTCCATCTTTCAAAGCTTCTGTAACCAAATAGTTATCAGGAGTACATATTTGTTGCATAAAAACATATTGCGACAAAGTTGTACGTAGCAAGAGTTTCGTTTTTCTGTCCAGTTGTTCTAAATATGCACCATGTTTTTCAACTAACTGGTCGATTTTTTCGGTTTGACCGTAATAAGTTACCAAGTCTGTATTTGCCATTTGATTTACCTTGAAATTAGAAATATCATTGTCAATCCAAGCCAATTCACTCTCTTTTTGGCGTAGCAATTGTCTCTTTTGAGCAATGCGATTTCTCTTGAACACAACAGGAGAAATCGCGGACTTTATCAATTCATGTTGCGAAACTTGGCAGTACGCAAAGACGCTTGTTTCGCCCCGATGACAGGACTAGAGGCAGCCCTCGCAGTCTTAGACCAAGCTTGCATTCGCTCCACTGCCTGAGCATCCTGAACAGCAAGCGGGGTAATGGTTTGACGACAATTCTCTAAATCACCCAGCGTTACCTGCTGCGGTCGTCCTTCGTCAAAAGCCAGTAGTGCCGCTTCTGCTGCTAGGGTTTCTAATTCTGCGCCGGAAAACTTCGCGGTATTAGCAGCGATCGCCTCCAAATACTCGGACTCCACTACAATGCCAAAACGCTCCAAATGAATCTTGAGGATTTGGCAACGCTCCGGTTCAGTAGGTAAGTCAACAAAGAAATTTTCATCAAATCTGCCTTTCCGTTTCAGTTCACTGGGCAATGCTGACGGGTCATTGCAGGTAGCTACAACAAATACACCTGCCGTACACTCACTCATAAATGTGAGCAGATTTCCCAGAATGCGCTGGGAAACACCCGTTGTATCGCCGCTACCGGAAAGTGCTTTTTCTATCTCATCAACCCATAAGACACAAGGTGCGATCGCTTCGGCTGTTTTCAAAGCACGGCGAACATTCCCTTCAGATTCACCAACCAGACTGCTAAGGAGAGACGCAATATCTAGTTGCAGCAGTGGTAAATTGAGAATGCTAGCAATGTTTTTGGCGCAAATCGACTTACCTGTTCCGGGCGGACCAGCCAATAATACGCCTTTGGGTTGTGGCAAATGCAGCGATCGCGCCTCTTGGGTGAATAGTCGCCGCCGCCGAGTCAACCACTCGCGCAGTAAATCCAGTCCACCGAATGGAATAGTCGCTGGTTTGCCCAACTCAATGCCCATTTGAGCCAACAGTCGGGTTTTGTACTCGACAATCATTGGTGTGACTGTGCTATCAATCAAAATACCACTACGGCTCAGACGCTCTTTGACAGTTAGCCGCAAAAAATCGCTGACTTCCTCTAACGTTAGTCCCAGCGCTGCCCGTGCAAAGGTTTCTTTTTCTTCATAACTCAGGGACACTCGAAATGTGACATCCTGCTCAGTAGCAGATTCTTCAAGAAAAACTAGATACGACTCGAAGTGGTCTTGAATTTGGCCAATGTTCGGTAGTGGCACTTCACAGTAGGGGATGAGCCTTACCAAAGAATCGTGTAGTTCGATGTTTTGACCCAGCAGCACGATCCTTTTTTCTGTAGGTTTGAGTCGGTGGTAAAGGTTTTTCACTCTGGTCAAGATTTCCCAACTCATCTGTGGGGAATTCTTGCCAACAAAGGGGTGTATGTCTCCCAGAATAAACACGCCAGCACCATCAAAGTTATTGATGTAGTCGAAAACGAAGAGTATTGGATCAGCGTGGGGTGGTCTTTTGTATTCTGATACTGGCTTAAACACCAGCCCACCATCAGATGCAATCAGGCATTGCTCCAGGCTGGATACTCCCAAATTCCAGAAGAATACCGGACTATTGAGTTTGTCTTTAGCTTCAGTAGTCAGCCACTGAATAATCGTCGCTTCATCGGGCGACAGGACATCAAGCGCCGCGATGGGTATTTGTGAATCGAGGGTGGAGAGCAGATTTGAGAGTTTCATGTCAATTATTCAAATATTTCACTTATGAAATGGCGAAGCCTTTATGATCAGCAGTTACCAGCCGAGTTAAGACTGGTAACTGATGACTGATTACTGGTACAAACGTGTTTGATTGCTGTTCGTAGTCCGAAGTTGTTGGGTTTGGGCTTCATCTTTAAACGTGCGATCGCTCTCGCTCACAACTCCCAAAGCGGATTCAAATGGTTGCGTAGCCGATAAACAACTCAAACCCTCGAACCCCTCCGCTTCCACTCGAACTTCACCTGTAGCATTGTCAAAATGAATCAAAACTGAACGTTCCATATTTATCTCCTTTGATATTGCTTAACTTCTTGATGTCCACTGAATGTAAGGCGTAGAGTTTGCACAGTGCCGTTGGTTTCTTCAGCAATACTGCATTCTCCAAACTGCTCTTGTAACTCGGCAGCTTTCGCCAGAACCATCCGCCGTCCGTAAGCAGGCATCAGCTGACAGGCGTAGAACTTTCCTCCTAATTGCCTAATTACTTCGTACTCGTCCTGGATCATTTCGTATTCCGAGCCATTCCACTTAAATCCCATATCTGCACGAGCTTTTATCGTGCGACCAGATACGATAATTTCAGCGCTTTGTCCTTGAGAGCCACCGTAGTATCCTTTTAGTGGCTGTGCTGTTTGGTGAACTTGCGGCGATAGGTTTAGATCCGTGAGGGCTTGCACCAAACACTCGTGATTGCTTAATTTGGTTTTGACTGTTGAGAAATGCGACATAATGTTATTTCCTTTGTCATCTGGTTTGATAAATAGTAAAAGTGCGATATCCTTTTGAAACGTGAATATTACACTTTTAATACATCGATCAAGTAAGAGAGCAAATGCACACTTGCCCAAGACTGTTTTTTACCTAAACTTGAAAGACATGACCGTAGCTTTCGATAAGCCCACGTCGTCAGTCGCAAGTGATTGTAGATTGCGTTGTTCATCTAACAACTTGATGCGGATCTCTTGCATTTTTTGCTGT
This sequence comes from Nostoc sp. NMS7, assembly GCF_017115085.1. Lineage (GTDB taxonomy): Bacteria > Cyanobacteriota > Cyanobacteriia > Cyanobacteriales > Nostocaceae > Nostoc. Next base: position 7,742 of record NZ_JABXKJ010000127.1, read on the forward strand.
AATTGACTGCGCGTATCAGAACCCAGATTCTTAGCTTCTATCGCTGGGTCTGTGACAATCGAATCTAAGTGCGCCATCATCGCCTTCAAGCTGCTGCTAGCATCTGGGTCAGCATTCGCTAGTAGTACCTGAACCTTCATCAGGTGTTTTTCCATCTTCTTTTTGAACTGGACTGGCTTACGTCCCGGCTCCCAATCGCTCAACTCTTCGAGCAACTGCGCTGCCAGTTGTTCACCGCCAGCTAGAGCAGATTCCCGTAGTCTTTGCTCCAGATTTTGGTCATACTGTTGTATGAACTGGGTAATCTGGTCTAGACATTCGGCTTGCTGCTGATTGAGTTGTTCGGACAATGCCGGGATAATCACCGGACGACCAATAATGACTTGCAAATAGTCTTCAAGGTCGATCAGAGTCGGAAATGCTCTTAGCAAGTTGGCTTTGACTGACTCTTGCTTATCGTGGGGTAATTCCCAAGTGTTAAGTGAGAGGAACTGATCAATCCGCTCTTGATAATCTTCGAGTCCTGATTCATAATCAACTTTTAGCTGATTACGCAGTCCTGGGGCGATATTATCTCTGATATTGATTAACTGATTCCAAACAAGTGGAGCCAAATCAATCGGACAGACCCAATCACCAGTATCAGCAGACATCCATTCTTGAACTGAAGCAATCTCTTGACGCAATT
>NZ_JABXKJ010000170.1 GCF_017115085.1 Nostoc sp. NMS7
GTCGCGTGTCAAGGCTGCGCCCTGCCCGCTATTTGTGCCAGTTGCGTAAGTCCTGAAATATTCTATAAGAGATGCAGAAAAAGCTTCTTTATATTTGTACCACCGATAGATAGGTCTAGTTTTGTTAGCTTGAAAACTAACTATAAGTCGTGTCAATGAAGGCTCAAGCAAAAATTTATTCTAGAAGCGCTGATGCAGTTGCTTATCAAGGTTGTGAATTTCGCCTAAACCATCACTTTCCACTTGGGACACGGTATTGGAGACACTTGCTAGGCTGATCACAGATGAATGTTCCTAGAGAATTAACTAGTCAAGTTAGTATAGTTCTAAATTTTAGGGGTAGATATATGATTCGCCCAAACTTTAGAAAAAGTCACTGTATATTTAGAGATGGTGTGTCAGATGCACAAGAATTAAGCCGTTGCAGACATCTCACCACTCACCGAAAATCTAGAAACTGGGATCGCTTCAACCGACAAATTTCTGGGCGATATCTGGCGACAAGCCGTTTCTCTACCAGAGGCTCCGCGTAGCTTGCTTCTTTGCAGGAGTATGCGCCTACGCCCCAGCCATAGATAAGGTTTGCACATTCCTATATTCAATCATTAGCGAGAAGCTGCAACACAACAGGAATGTTGCTCAATACACTTGAGGAACAAAAAACTGCTCATTGCGGGGGGCGCGAACATAATTCTCATCAGCCACAGGTCTAGACGGAAGCTCCAAGGGAGGAGGTGTCATATCTTCGTAAGGAACTTTGCTCAACAAATGATGAATGCAGTTGAGCCGCGCCCGTTTTTTATCATCCGCTTCAATTGTAAACCAGGGAGCTTCTGGAATATTCGTGTAAGCAAACATGGTATCTTTTGCTTTAGAGTATTCTACCCAGCGATCGCGTGATTCCAAATCCATTGGGCTGAGTTTCCAGCGCCTTGCTGGATCGTAACTTCTAGAGAGAAAGCGTTGCTCTTGTTCTTCATCGCTGACCGAGAACCAGTACTTGATTAAAACAATGCCCGATCGCACCAGCATTCGTTCAAATTCTGGGCAAGATTGCATGAATTCTTGATATTCTGCTTCAGTACAAAAATCCATCACCCGTTCAACTCCGGCTCGGTTGTACCAACTGCGATCAAAGAGGACTATTTCGCCTGCTGTCGGAAGATGTTGCACGTAACGCTGAAAATACCACTGAGTTTTCTCACGATCAGAGGGGGTTCCTAAGGCAACTACACGACAGCCACGAGGATTGAGTGGATCGGCAATGCGTTTAATTACTCCTCCTTTGCCGGCAGCATCGCGCCCTTCAAATATTATGACAACCCGATAGCCGACGTGCTTAATCCAGTATTGCATTTTGACTAGCTCAATCTGGAGTTGCTTTAGTTCAGTTTCAAAAGTCTTTTTGGGAATTTTATCGGCAAAAACTTCAGTGCTACCATCAAAAATCCGTTTTGATTTTTTAGATTTTTTCTTGTCTTTTGCCTTTACTAGGCTTTCTATTAAGCCTGTAGCGGGTTGATCTAGACCATTATTTTGCTGGTTTTTAACTTTATCAATTGACATCGCAGTGACTCCATGCCATTGAATCGGCATAATTAGAGTTTATCTATATATTTTAATGGGAAGTGAGTGTAAATATAGACCTTTACAAGTATTACTACACCAAAAATGTAAAATTTTTAACTATTCTCTTATAGTCAATTTCAATTTTTAGTTTAATGGCATAATACACCAAGATCGATCGGAAAGCGATCGCTCACCGGACGAAGGTTTTAGCTATTTCTTTGTTGTAGTTGTTTGATCCTTTCTATCAACAGACGAACTTGGACAGGTTTGTTACGAAACCAATCTGTTGACCAAATGCGGTGAATTTTCCAACCTAGCCTTTCAAGCACCTGTTGTCTGAGGCGATCGCGATCTCTGGCAGTAGGTGAACTATGGTAAGATGCACCATCGCACTCAATCCCCAGTAAAAACTCACCAGGGCGATCGTTATTGACTACACCAAGGTCAATCCGGTATCCTGAACATCCAACTTGGGTGAGGATAGTGTATCCCTGCTGGACTAAAGCATGGTAAACATCTTCTTCAAATGGCGAGTCAAAATAGAGCTTATCTGTGTAAGAGTTACCTTGTAGTCGTTCTCCACCACTCGCTGCGTACTCCAGATAATCATGCAGTAATTTTACACCTTTGCTTTGGGCGCGTGTTTTGTCGATGTCTCCAGCCACAATGGAAGAAACGAGTGTAATTTTACTTTTTGCCCGCGTCACAGCGACGTTGAGCCGTCGTTCTCCACCTTGCCGATTCAGGGGGCCAAAGTTGAGAGAAAGTTTACCTTGCTCATCACGAGCATACCCAACGCTGAGTAAGATTGCATCTCGCTCATCACCCTGAACGTTTTCCAGGGCTTTGAGAAAAAATTTAGGTGAGTTATCACTGCAAAATGTCTCCAGAGTGGGGTGATCTTTCCCTAAAATCTCAATTTGCTCCTGAATGGCATCGGCTTGGGCTTCGCTAAAGGCAATAATACCAAGGGATTGTTCGGGAAACCGTTGAAAATGCTCCAACGCTAACTGAGCAACCACTTCAGCCTCACGTCGATTATCTCTGCGTTTACCGCGATCGTAAACGCCATCAGGAACGTGTCGGAACGATACTCCCAAATCTGGATTTTGAACTGGGTTTGGAAACGTAACTAATTTAGATTCGTAAAAATGACGGTTGGAGAAAGCAATCAAACGCTCATCTTGACTGCGGTAATGCCATTTCAGCATATGTCCAAACATAAATTTTGAACATTCATCCAAAACGCTTTCATAGCTTGCATCATCCTCGTCATCGATATCTTCTTGAGTGTCTCCAGTTGAAAAGAATGATGTGGGAGGAAGCTGTTTATTATCTCCAATTACAATCACTTGATTAGAACGGATAATTGAAGGAACAACATCCTCAGTCCGAAGCTGAGATGCTTCATCAAAGATGAGAACATCAAAATGAATTACATCTGGATTGATATATTGACTAACAGAAAGTGGACTCATCATCCAGCAAAACTTTAAGGCTTTGACGAGATTTGGTATTCCCTTTTGTGTGTGGTTGAGGAGTTCACGGATGGGCAAATGTCGGCTTTTCTTAGTCGCTTCTCTTCTCAAATTTGGCAATTCAGCTAGAGCAATAACTTAAAGTACTTTGTGCCCAAATAGTTGTTTTTTCTTCTCTTAAAAATGGTAGAAATGAAGAAAGCCGACTCAGCAAATTTTCTGCTTCTTGCGAAAGCTTATTTTTTTTAATTTCTTGAACGTCTGTTTGCAGAATAGTGAAAGCATTCTGAGCAACTGCTATATATACTCCAGTCCAGTTTTCTGGAAGATTGGATGGCGCTTTTCGTATGTAGTCTATGGCTGGATAACACTTATCTAAAGACTCTAAATTCAATAAAGGTTGAACTTGGAGAGTCTCTTGTAATTCTTGATTAATGTTTTGGACTGAAAAAAATGCTTGCTGAAATTCCTCTATTTTCTGGGTAATTTGCAATTCCATTTCATAGGAATAAGAATTTAGAGAACTTTTTTCCCAAATAGTTGTTTTTTCTCTTTTAAAGAAAGGTATAAATTGCGCTAATTGATTTAATAAATCTTTTGCTTCTTGTAATCTACTAGCATTCCATTGGCTAAAGTTGGAAAATATGACATTAATATTGGGAACTGCTTCGCGATCTTTTTTCAAAAGCTCACCAAATATCTCAAATGGGGATTTATCTAGAGGTTTTTCTTTACCGTGTAAACTTGTCAGATATAAGTTTAGCGATTGACGAGTAGAAACAAGCTGCTCAAAGAAACCGTGATTATTTTCTCCACCGGAAATTTGTTTAATATATTCAATAGTTTTTGATAAATTATTTACAAGCTCCGGCTTATCTGTTGTTCCACTATGGTGGAGATTAAGACATATATGATCTAAACCACATTCAGCCATGCGCTTATAAACCACACTTAACGCTGTTTCTTTTTCTGCAACTAATAAAACTGATTTACCATCGCCAACCAGTTCAGCAAGTTGCCTACAAGCTGCTCTCTCAACATTTCTCTAAAGGAATTCCATGTTCTTAAACATCTATAAAAATTAACTACTGAATTGCTGAACAATTGTCTGCACAATTGCCAAAATAGCTCCTACATTATCCAAGTAATATCTTTTCTAATCGAGCAAAGCCACTTTTTGCGAAAGTTGAAGAAACTGCCATACTTCTCCTGTTGTCACACATCCATACACGGGTATGTCTGCTTGTCCAGATGAACGATTGAATAAATCCGTCGCCACCATTTGGGCGATGCACTGTCCTAACCCAGCTTCAATATCATTTTTCTTCGCTTCCACAATGACATTTACAGAATCTACTTCAATTCCATAGTCTGCGGCTTTCTGGCGGATGTATTCAGATATACTTCTATCAATTATCTGTGGTAGGGGCACAGCATGCTGTGCCCCTACCACATGGTCTATTTACCTGGAAATAGCTGTATTTATTCTTTGGGAATCCCTAGATGTTCTCTCAAATCAACGTAAGGTGTTCTATTGCTTTTACTCAGGGGTTGGTGCCAAGCCAGGAGATTAGTTAGCGCCTGCACACCATCTTCACTGGGTTTGAGGGTCAATATCAAGTTTTCACAACGACCATTGACTTGATTTGCGGTGCAAACCACATTTTGTCCATTCATTTTGCCGACAGTAATAAACTTCAGTTCTCTGTTGCGGCGGTAAGTTTCTAAGCGGTGGCTCACGTCTTGACAGCGCGTCAGTTTATTGTAGCCAGCGTCTCTGAAGTAATTGGAAGTCCAGCGAATCCAAGGCTCAGAAACACCTCTAAAATTTGTGTACACCGTCACAGGTTTGTTTCCTGAGGTGTCACAATAAAATCCTTGCCTACTTTCGGCTTGACTTGGCTGATTGATGGTTGCAGTCGCGCCGAGAGCGATCGCACCTGCAACCAAAATATTTGTTAATGATGCCAATTTCATGAGTAACTCTCAAATCTTGAGTAAAAAGTTTTTATTTGCTTCTCTTCCTACTAGAAGTAAGGAGATGATAAGAATTCCAAATTGTTTGGGGTTTTAGGCGTTTTTACTTGTATACATAATGAGCGGCAACCCATTTGCGACCATGATTTGTTTTTTCCCAATGTCCAGAAACCAACACTTTCTTTTTCGCTGGTGGTGCATGACGCTTAACTTGTGGTGGTTTTTGTGCGATTGTTTGAGCAGGTCTATTAAGACCGTGGGGATTAACAATAACCTGGAATGCTGATGCTTGTGAAGGAATAGAAGTAACAGCAAATGGTAAAAGAAGCGCTGCACCAGCAAGAATTTGTTTGATATTCATCACTAAATCTCCTTTTGTAAACTCCATGATTAAAGTTCGGTAAACCTTAATCTGGTTGATGTCTCATGTTTATAAGCATAGGAGTTCAAACAGCTATACACTAGTGATAAAAGTAACTAGTTTAATCATGACTTAAGTAATCTCTAATGTCAGGGTTCTCAGGTTTTAATCACGAATAAACCTTATCCTATCAATGCTATAGGGAGCATCTCAGTGAAAACAAATATACCAGATGAGAAACAAGATTCTTGCTCCCTCTCCTTGGTAAGGAGAAGGTTGGGGTGAGGTTTTACAAGGCTTTTTACACTCATTGAGATGCTCCCATGCTATATCTATTGAAAGCAGGAATATTATTAATTGCCCCAACTCGGCAAAAAACAATTACCTCAAATGCAATGTCTAGGACGGGCTACGCCTCAAGTTGACCGATGCTCACGATTCATTTTTGGGCTTCAGTCTGGAAAAGCTAGACCAGTCATTGGGTCACGGATATATAACCCTAGTGTGAGACTACGCATCACTTCATCCCAAATGGGTATTAGCGGCTCTGCTTGATCTGCCCAATAATCGAATGTAATCAAGCACTGAACATTTGACCCCAAACCAATGCAAGTCCGCGAAAAAGCTTCCCGTGGTTCTTCCTGAGTGTCGATAAACTTAATCTCTGTCCAGACTATTCTGGCGGTTTGGCGCTTGACGGTAAAGATTTCTCCCCTTGCAATTACGTCGCGGCTATCGTCTTCCATGACTTTTTTCAAAGTAGATTTTAGCGGAAACTGGCTCCAGTCATTGGGGGGTAGGCGATTGAAAGATACTTCCAAGCAGCAGTCGTCGTTGGGCGGTTTTTTATCCATGAACTTGAAGGATTTTTCTTGTGGCTCAAAAACCCAATTCTGGGGAACATTGAAGCGAACAGCGCCTCTATCTGCTACAAAAATCTTGTAGCCTGATGGAGATTCCCAGCGATGATCAGGTTTGAGTTCAAGCGTTTCTTTAATCCACTGGAGATTGCTTTTCTTACGCTTTGCCATAGTATTTTTGTTCTCTCTGCTGAAGAAGGCGTAGTTGTAGCCCGTCGTAGACATCGCTCTCTTTGTTAATATTATCAAGCTTTCATTCAAATTTATCTGCTGCGGCTATCTGAATTCAAAGCTTTACTTAAAATGCGATGTAAATGTATTCTAAGTTCAGCTTCAGCCCCAGGATAAGCACGTAAAGCTTCAATTTGTGCGTCGGGGTAAGGTATATAAGAACCAGGGTAAAGAATTGCAGCATAATTTACCACTTGCCGACCCTCATTGTCTCGAATTGCGTGGCAATAAGTGTGCATTTTGTCGATATCCTGTCTTTTGGGCTTGCTTTCTCTATCTATATTTTCTGGCTCCTCACTTTCAAATTTGTATTTGGGGTCAAATATATAGACTAAATGCGAACCATCGGAAAACTGTACTTCTAAAGCTATATCAGGACGCTGTGTCAAGGTAGAACTATTCGGAGGCAAGCTTAGATAAAATTTTAGTTAATCCTGGTCGATTTGCTGTACCACTAATAGCTCGGCGTAAAATAACCATTTCTTGAGCTAAAGTATGCTCGTTCAGTTGTGGTAATTTTAAACCTGCCAAAGCACCTGCTTTTTGTAAGCCTATCGCAACTGAAGTTGGAAGACGAGTATCGAGGTCTTCTAACATTTGAGCAAAAGCTTCTCGGCTAATTTTCTGAGGGAAAACTGTGACAACTTGTTCTTCAATCTCACCCTGGTACTCAAATCGCAGATGATAATAGCCAGTATTTGAGCGTTCCCAATCAACTAAAACTCGTTCTTTTCCAACTAGATATCTAGGATAAGCTAAGAGTTTATTACCTTGCAACCAAACCTGCACTTGCCGCCAATTTTCTAGAGGTACAAGTATTTCTAAGTAAGCTGGTTGCCATTCTAAAGGAGCTTCTATTTTGTTGCCCTCAACATTGATAAAAACAAACTTAGAAGTATGATGTAAATCCATGTTGTTCAAATGTTGCACGCATTTTGGTAGCTTTAGCTAGGCTCAGATTAAATTCCTTTATGTTAGCAATTTAAATAAATGCTTTTAGTGCTTCTCCTACCCTATCATCAGCACCTTTTAATTTGGGTAAAATCTTCTGTAATAACTGTTCGTCTAAAGCATCCTTCAGAGGGACACCTAATACTTTTGCCTCTGTTACATAGGTCTTAATTTCGTCAATAGTACGAAAAGCAAAAGGTGCAACTTCGTGTAAAGTATCCCAAATTTGCATCAGAATCTCTTGATACTCTACCTCTCCCAAATACGTTTTCAAATCATCTCGATTAATTTCAAGTTCAATCATTTGCGCTCGCTCATAAATTTTATCAGCAAAGTTATGGGTAGTTTCATCTACATTCACCGTACCAATAAAGTAAAGATTAGGAGGTAATAATACTTTTTTCCCAGGTGCAAGCTCGATTTCAGTCTCTCCCTCACGCATACGTACTTCCATTACTGAGAGAAACTTCGCAAAGTAATACTCTACTCGTGCTAGGTTCATTTCATCTAAAACTAAATGATAAGGTATAGGTGTATGCCAAAAGTGTTGAATGTTAAGAGAAATCCGATAAAAACAGCCCAAAATATGTTAAATTTTGGGCGGAAGATTAAAGTATATCTATTTGATAGTGATGAT
>NZ_JABXKJ010000217.1 GCF_017115085.1 Nostoc sp. NMS7
CGACTGATGGTTAAGAGACTAGCAGCACCTTCTTAGATGTCAAATGGGTTCTATAGGGATTCTTGCAGTTTAGCCGCTAACGTATATAGAATAACACATTCGCATACTCCTGATGTATTGGACTTGAGTTCGAGTTCATGGATGGCTGCTTTAATTTATGCTTTCCCCGCTTCGACTTTTTGCGTCCAGATGTCATTGGCAAAATCTTTGGCAGCAAAATATTGTTTCAGTTGACTAAGATTAGTTAACCGCAACTGATAGCATTTACCAATATAATTCATCAATTTACTCCCAAATTCCTTATGACTTCCTCTCCTCCCTTTATCCCTCAATCTGATCCTCCCCTTCCTCCTTGGGAAACCCTACCAACGATGTATGATTTACCAAGTGACAACCCAGAGGAACCAGGTTTGCCAGACGATTTTCACTTTTTACAGCCTTTACTTTTATACTTAACTTTTCAACCTACTATATGGAATCCAGAATTAGTTTACAGCGCTGCTGACCTTAATCTCTACTATGATCTCCAGCATCCTTTATGGTATAAACGCCCAGATTGGTTTGGTGTGGTAGGAGTATCAAAACTCTACAAAGGGGAGGACTTGCGTTTAAGTTATGTAACTTGGCAAGAACCAGCAAATCCCTTTGTGGTAGTAGAATTATTATCTCCAGGTACAGAAGCGGAAGATTTAGGTATGAAAAAAAACGCAGATGATAAACCTCCCAGCAAATGGGAAGTTTATGAACGAATTCTGCGGATTCCCTACTATATTGTTTTTAGCCGCTACACTGATGAACTCCAAGCTTTTCAGCTAGCAGGCGGTCACTATGAACCGATGAATTTGACTGAGGGACGTTTACCAATACCAGAGTTGGGTTTAAGTTTGGGATTATGGCAGGGGTCATTTCAAGATATTCCTAAGTTGTGGTTAAGGTGGTTTACCTTAGCAGGAGAATTAATTCCACTACCCACCGAAGAAGCGGCTACGGCCAAACAAGAAGCGGCTCAAGCAAGACAAAAGGCAGAACAATTAACAGAACGTTTGCGTCAGTTAGGCGTGAATCCTGATGAGCTAGATTAATATTTGTCACTTGTACTGAGCGAAGTCGTTGGCGTAGCCTCTCGTAGAGAAGTATTTGTTCCCAATTAGCGAATAGTTTTTTCTACTAATACAGATGAACCAGCAGTGACGGCCAGGATTTGATCTGGATGGAGTAACTCACGAGCCGCTTGATTGACTTGGGCAAGGGTAACTTTCTGGATTTTATCAGTGAAAGAGTGCAATTCTACTTTATCTAATTCGTACACCTCATTCATCAGAATTCTATCTGTTAATTCCTCTGGGTTTGCCAAGGAAACGTTGTAGTTGCTGATGAGGGTGCGTTTAGCTGTTTCTACTTCCAGTGCGGTGATGCCTTGCTGATGGATTTGCTGTAACATTTGGCGGGTACTAGCGATCGCTTTGGTGCTATCTTCTGGACTAGTCTGCATCTCAATCAAAAATGTCCCGGCATTTTTACCAGCTTGGAAGTAGCTATAAATTCCATAGCTCAAACCTTGGCGATCGCGCACTTCTGCACCTAGTCTACTAGATAAGGTATCGCCTCCCAAAATCTGGTTCAATACTAAGGCTGCGTGAAACCGATGATCATAACGGTTAATACTTGTGCAACCCATATATGTCACAGCTTGGGCTTTACCTGGTAAGACTGGGTTGAGACTGACTATTTTCTCCGGCATTGATACCGGGGGATATTTTAATGTCGGTGCTTCCCCACTAACTTCCCAGTTACCAAACTCATTTTTAAGCAGCGATCGCACTTTGTCCAGATCAAAATCTCCCACCAGCGCTAGCACTGTCGTATCTGGACGATAATGTTTAGCTTTGAAATCAATTACATCCTGGCGCTGAATCTGCTGTAAACTCTCCTCTGTAGGAAAGGTGTGTAAGGGATGTTTTTTCGGGTAAATTGACTGAACAAATATTCTTCTGGCTACTTCTGATGGCTCATCTAATTCCTGTTGCAGATCAGTTAAAGTTTGTTGGCGATGCAGTTCCAAATCTTTGACTGGAAAGGTACAATTTTTAACAACATCTGCCAATACCTCAACGAGTATCGGCAAATCCTCTGCTAAACTATCACCCTCAATATGCACACCTTCGCTATATGCTTGAAAGTTTAGACTCGCCCCTCGTTCCGCCAAGACTTTGGCAATAGTTAAGACATCCTTGCTATTAGTGCCATTTAGCAAATTTGCTGCTACAAAAGCAGCCAGTCCAGCTTGATTATCTGGATCAAACTCCGTCCCCGCTTGAATATGTCCGCTCAGGGTAACGGTGGGAGTACTATTATCTCTTAACAGTAATATCCGCAGTCCGTTGGTCAATTTAAATTGCTCTGGTAATACTTGGGCGATGTCTTCTCTACCAGACGCTACGCCAACGCTAATGCCAACGACGGCAAGCAACGCATCTGTAGCTGAATCTACAGGCGGTAAGTACTTCACCACCTCAGACAGAAGCACAGGTGCTACAGGAGAGAAATTCTCTGTAGTTTGGGCTGAGTCTGGTTTGTCACCAACCTCTGTTATCTGCTTCTGGGTTGGTTCAAAAAAGCCTACTGTCCGGGCTTCTTTTCTCAGGTATTTGTTAATCACAGCGACAACATCCGTCGGCTTTACCAGACGGACAGCTGCCAAATAGCGGTCTGTGTAGTGATAATCACCAGCAGTTGTTTGATCATGTCCCAATCGCATTGCTTGAGAGGTGATATCACGGTTACTCAAAATTACATCTGCTATTAATTGCGTTTTGGCTTGTTCTACTTCCTCAGATGTCACGCCTTTTTCTGCTACATTGGCGATCGCGCTGCTCAACACTGAGTCAATTTTTTTCAAATCTTGTTTAGAACCAGCCGTTACCAACACCTCATACCAGCCAGATTCTCGCAAACTGGTAACAGATGCTGTGACTTCATTAGCTAAACCTGACTCCACCAATGCTTGATAAAGTCTAGAGTTCCGTCCCTCTGTAAAGATGTAATCCATCACATCCAGCGCCGGCACATCCGGTTGATTTGCATCCGGTAGCGGATACACAACTTGTAACAGCCGCCCTGCTCCCGGTTCTCGTAATACTATGGGAGATGAGGAAGATGTAGCTTTAGCTTCCCGCAGGGTGGGAGATGAGGAAGATGAGGGAGATGAGGGAGAAATAACTCCTGTCTCCTGCCTCTTCGCTAATTCGCCAAATACTTCTTTAACTGTTTCGAGGGTATTTGCAGTTTGAAAATCTCCAACAATCACTAAGACGGCATTATCAGGACTGTAAAAATTGCGGTAATATTTCTGTACCTGTTCAACTTGAAATTTCTCGACATCAGCTTTGGTGCCACCTACAGGCAACCCATAAGCGTGATTGGGAAACACCGCCTGCATGACGGCGCGGTTGAGGCGATATTCTGGACTATTTTCGTAACCCTGCAACTCTGAAATAACTACCCGCTTCTCACTCGCCAATTGTTCCGGCTCAATCTGGGAATTTTGCATTCTGTCTGCTTCCAGCACTAAGAGCGCTTTTAGCTTGTTTCGTTCCACAGTACCGTAATATGCAGTTTGGTCATAGCTGGTGAAAGCATTAGAATCACTACCTAAAGCACTAAACAAACGTCCAAATTGAATCGGACGATTTTTTGTACCTTTAAACATCATGTGTTCCAACTGGTGGGCAATGCCATTCACGCCCGGTTCTTCGTTGCGTGAGCCAACCTTATACCACACCTGCACCGTCACTACTGGCGCAGTATGCACTTCCTTTGTCAGGATAGTTAGACCATTCTCCAGCACTGTTTTGCGGACATTTTCTGTCAGTGTTGAGGGCATTATTGTTTTTGCTAGCAAGGTTGAGTAGTATTTTTCTTTGTTAAATGTAGTTCCATATTGGCTATGAGCAGGTTATAATCGCTCAACAAAAAACTGCTACTAGCCATAAGCTTAAAAATAAAATCTGGAAAATCCATAATATGTATTTAGCAGATATATCTGTAAATTAAATTACCTCCGAAACAATACAGAAAAACAATATATTAGCAACAAATGTAATAACAAAAGCTAAATTATGGGAGTTTTGCTAAAACCCGAATGAATTCCAGAGGTAAGCCATCGGTATCGGCGATGAAAGCTACTTCGTAAATGCGATCGCCTATTTGCTGTTGTGTCGGTTCTAAAAGTACCTTCAACGGTTGTAATTCTTCGGGTTGACTCGCAGCCGCTAGTGAAACACGTTCTTGTAAACTTGTCAACCAGCTAGGTAAATCTGGTGTAATCTCAGTTAAATCGAACGAAAGATGATAGTATCCCACATAATGTTCGTCAGCAAAAGCATCTGGGGCTGGTTTTGGTTCGGGAATTTGGATTAGTTCAATTCTGCCGCCCAATCCTTCCATCCAGCAAGCTAGAGTGTAGCCGGTAGTAAAGCGTTCCGAAATTGTAAAACCTAAATGTTCGTAGAAAGCGATCGCTCGATGAATATTCGCAGTCCGAATCGAAGCGTGATGCATAATTAATCATTAATCATTAATCATTAGTCATTAGTCATTAGTCAAATGACTAATGACTAATGACCGTTACTCAAACAACCGGAAATAAGGGTAGCGCACAGGGACGCCAGGCTCTTTTTCCAAGTCAAAATTAATCACTTCCCAACAGGGATCTTCTGATGTATCGGGGCTAAACTCCACCGGTAAGCCATACAAACGTGCCGCAATAGCTTCTGGTTGTCCAGAACGCCAAGGTGTGCTGCGTTCTAAGTAGCCACTCATCAATTCCTGATAGCGTTGAGCAATAATCACCTTTGTTGCTCGATAGCCTTGGGTATAAAGCTTGTCTAATGCTTCGTGAATTTCAAAGCGAATACCATCGGGATGAGTATGCTGTCTATACCATTCATTATTCCACCTCCGCCAATGACGCCCTGATTGCAAATGGATTAACTCTCCATTTTTAGGATTAGCTTCAAACGCGCCATGACGTGTACACAAATAGGTATCTGTTAATGTCAGCGCCGGAATAGTCTGGCGACAATGGGGACACTGTATTTCCGGCCCAAACATTGGGTACTGCAAGCCTGGATTCATCATGAAGTGCGTACAAACATAATTTTGTCTTCACCAGCGCGAGTGGGTTTGATTATACACTTCGGCTCTACAACTTTGGGTTACTTACTCACTGCTGCACAGACAGGGGGTTGCGGCAGGAACATTGTTCACTAGTCTTTTCCTCAGCGTAGAGGCTTGACGCTGTGATATCCTGGTTGTGCAACCAGCCTCAAAGGTTGAAGTTTCTCCAGTGTTCCTGGGTACCATATTCATATTCTATCGTGTCTACCGCTTCTTACTGGACATCTCCTGATTTTTCTCAAGCGGCCTTCATCGCAGCCAATGCTGTTGTTATCGGTTCGGTAAATATAGCAGCAGGTGTGAGCATTTGGTATGGAGCAGTGGTTAGAGGAGATGTTGAACGGATTGAAATTGGCGAATGTACAAATATTCAGGATGGTGCAATTCTACATGGTGATCCTGGTTTTCCGACAATTTTAGAAGATCATGTTACCGTAGGGCATCGCGCTGTGGTACATTCCGCTTACATTGAGCGTGGAAGTTTGATTGGCATTGGCGCAGTGATTTTAGACGGGGTACGAGTAGGCGCTGGTAGCATTATCGGTGCTGGCGCAGTGGTAACTAAAAATATACCGCCTTTATCCCTAGTTGTCGGTATTCCGGGAAAAGTGTTACGAGAAGTAACAGACGTTGAAGCCGCAGAACTGATTGAACACGCTAAACGTTACCAAAAGTTAGCTTTAGTTCATGCTGGTAAGGATACTGATATCGGTTTTAGCAAGTCTTAGGGAGTGGGGAGTGGGGAGGACAAGGGGGGCAAGGGAGAGAAGGGAGAGAAGGGGGACTATTAAACTCAATGCCCAATGCCGAATGCCTAATGCCCAATGCCCAATAATTTAAAGATTCTTTACATAGAGGTTGCGAAAAATTGCCCACTTCAGCTAAAAATAAAAATGAGGACAGTTGACAAAAGTTTAATTTCTACTTAAAAGAGGGTTTCTAGATATGGATTCTATCGATTTTCGTATAGCGATCGTTTTAGCACCAGTAGCCATTGCTGCTAGCTGGGCAGTGTTTAATATTGGTGCTGCGGCTTTAAGACAAATTCAAGGTTTTTGGGATAAGGAAGCCTAAATTCGGCTGAATATCATTACTCTTTAATCGGCTGTTTCTCTTCACAGAGGCAGTCGGTTTTATTTATAACGATTAATGGGGCATTGGGCACTGAGCATTGAGTTTAGTAGTCTCCCTTGTCCCCCTTGTCCCCCCACTCCCATTTGACTACGCTCACGGCAAGCCCACTCCCCACTCCCTTCCTTGGATATCGATTCTGTAATACAACCCCTGCAACGCTTTGGTGTCCATTTGGGACTCGATCGCATTGTGAATCTATTGGCAAATATCGGCAATCCCCATCAGCAAATCCCGGTAATTCACGTTGCTGGCACTAATGGCAAAGGTTCAGTTTGCGCCTATCTTTCCTCAGTACTTACTGAAGCGGGTTATCGTACAGGACGCTACACTTCCCCCCATTTAGTTGATTGGAACGAACGTATTTGTCTGAATGAACAGCCAATTTCGTCAGAGGAATTGAGTCAATTATTAGAAAAAGTCCAAGCGGCAATTCGGGCTGGTGACGATTCTGCAACTCAGTTTGAAGTAATTACCGCAGCAGCTTGGTTATATTTTGCCCAGCAACAAGTCGATGTGGCTGTGGTAGAAGTCGGACTAGGAGGGCGCTTGGATGCTACCAATGTCTGCTTGGAACCGCTAGTTACGATCATTACTTCCATCAGTCGGGAACACTGGCAGCAACTTGGCCCCAATATCGCTGACATTGCTAGAGAAAAAGCAGGTATTCTCAAACCTGGATGTGCCGTTGTGGTTGGAACATTGCCACCGGATGCAGAGAAAGTTGTGCGATCGCGTGCTTTAGAATTAGAATGCCCAATTTTTACACCTCAACCCGCCCGTGAAACAAATCCAGGATGGGCAGAATATCAAACAATTCAAAATTCAAAATTAATTAAATATCCGTTGGCGTTAGCGGGACAGATTCAATTAACTAATTCAGCTTTGGCTTTAGCTGCTTTAGAAATTCTCCAACAATCAGGTTGGCAGATTTATGAAGAAGCCATAATTAACGGCATGGCAAAAACTAAATGGCCGGGGCGAATGCAATGGACTAGTTGGAAAAACCATCAATTATTACTTGATGGCGCACATAATACCGCCGCAGCTCAAGTTCTGCGCGATTATGTCGATAGCTTAGACGCAGTTAACCACAAGCCCGTCAATTGGATTATGGGAATGTTTTCCGATAAGGATCATGCTGATATTTTTGCTGCCTTACTGCGGCCAGGCGATCGCCTTTTTTTAGTACCAATACCAGTAGAACCTTGGCCGGGTAGAACTTCCGCCGATCTGCACGAATTAGCAAACTTAGCATATAGTCTCTGTCCAGAATTAAGCGATCGGCAAATACATCCAGATTTATTCACAGCATTAGAAGCCGCAACCTCAACCGCCACCACAGACGATTTAATTGTTTTATGTGGTTCCCTTTATTTAGTCGGCGATTTTTTACAAAGAGGGAGTAGGGAGTAATCCCCAATGCCCAATGCCCAATGCCCAATGCCCAATGCCCAATGCCCAATGCCCAAT
>NZ_JABXKJ010000040.1 GCF_017115085.1 Nostoc sp. NMS7
ATTGACGCTCGCACCCAGCAAATATGGGCTTTATCCTCTTAAGTTGACACCAATGAGCAATGCTGTGCCCCTACCGTGTGGTCTATTTATTCCCCGATCGCTTCTCCCCATTCCTTAATTACAGAAAATAGTGATGAGTAATCATCATCAGCAAATGACATTTTCACGGCTGTTTGCAAAATTTGCCGCACACCTTTAATACTGCTGAGATCCAAACTCCGAGATTTCGCCTCACAGATAAACAATTCTGTATCTTTAAGCAAGTGTTTTGTGGGAAAATTCGGATCAGCATAATTGCCATCCAACATCCGTTGTAGCTTTTTGTCAAAGGTAGGTGCGTAGAGTGAACTGTCGCGCAATATTTGCATAAATACATCTACATCGACACCCTGACGCTGGATAAAAGCTAGACTCAAAGCAAAGCTAGTTGTTAGGGAAGCTATTAGTTGATTTAGTGCCAATTTCAGCGCCGCCGCAGATCCCACTGGCCCGATAAGTAAAGGTTCTGTGCCAAAATTTTGGAGTAACTTGAAGTAGCGTTCATATTGTTCTGGTTCGGCGCCTACCATAACACTCAACTTCCCAGCTTTTGCTTCCGGGATACTCCCTAATACGGGTGCTTCTAAATATTCACCACCACCTGCAACAACTGCATCTCTAATTTCCTGGCTTTGTGTGGGGGTAATTGTTCCCATTTGGATGATCGTGCGCCCTTCCAGAGTTTGCCAAGCCGTATCTGAAAGCAACACATTATAAATGGCCGAGGCATTAGTAAGCATGAGGATTACGCACTCAGCAGCACGAATGGCGTGGCGCGGATGTGTGACAATTTCAGCCCCAGCTGCTTGTAGTGGTGCTAATTTTTCTGGGGTGCGATTGTAGGCAACTAGCTGTATATCTGCGGCTAATAACCTTTGAGCCATTGGTAGTCCCATCAGTCCAGTTCCCAGAAATGCCACCTTCATTTTTTACGTTCCTTTGGTACAGCGTCACAGCCCATCGTGGACATTGCGATCGCATTGTTTGATTCAAATTAATTGGGAAGTAGTTATTTGAGATCCGATCGCAAATCCCAGTTTCTCTACTGCCCACTCCTTAACTCTGCCGTGTACACACAAGTCTCTCTTAACACAATTTACGGTTTATCGAATAGCCCAAAGAAACCTCAAAGATTGGTTCTGCTAGGCAAAACCTGTCCCTCTCCTTGGTAAGGAGAGGGATGTCCGTTAGGACTCTTTGAGGTTTTTGTTTTGGGTAATTCGATGACTTGTGTGTACACCGTAGCTCCTTAACTCTGGCAATCAACCACCTGCAGCAAAAGTCGCCATAATTATCACTGAAAGTAAAATACCTGGAGTAAGTAAGGTTACTAGCATTAGCAGGTCGTGAGTAGTCATAATTAGTACTTTTGTAGTGTGTTTCACTTTAGAGTAATCACTGTTATGCTATTTTAACTTTTCTTTCTTTACCTTTATTCTGGCAGAGTCAATCCTTTTAGCGGTTGAGAAATTTCTGTATTGTCCAAACCTTTGCTCTGAACTAGGACTCCAAAACCACCTAGTCCTGTGGGATCTATAAGTTGGTGTAGTGCGTCCCGCCGCTTTAGTAACTCTGAGAGGGGTTGCTTTTGATCAGAAAGGGCAGCAATACGTTCGCCTAAACCCAACGCCATCAAAAATAATCCCTGCTGGATAAAACCAACATTCTTTAAATTGCACTTTTCGCCCCAGCGTTCTAAAGCTGTAAAGTCAACATGGGCAGTGATATCTTGTCGCCCAATATTGATATAGGGGTTGTCATGGAAACGGTGATGATAATAACACTGTAGCGTTCCTTGCGATCGCCTGGGATTATAGTAACGACTGGCAGCGTAGCCATAATCAATTGTTAACACATAGCCGCGCTGCAAGCGGTCTGCTACTATACTCAACCAGTCTAAAGCCGCTAAATTAATTTCACTGCGATAACTATCTGGATATGCATTTTGGGCAAAGTTGATTTCTACTAAATCCAAATATTCCGCCAGTTGGGGCGTTGAAAGTTCCCCTGTGACTTCCACAAATGATGGGCATGGGGCATTGGTTTCTTTCTCATTTTGATCTGTGGTTATATAAATTTCTCGGAGTTCTCCCGTTTCTAGAATGAATTGATGTATGGGAAATGCGTCTACTAACTCATTAGAAAAAAAGCAGCCTGCGATCGCATTCGGTGGTATATCCTCTAAATTGCACCAGCGCACGGGTAAATCTTGCAAGCGTTGCTGTTGTTCTTGTCTTAAAGTTGGCGACTTTTCAACAATGATGTACTCCAGCGCTCTAAAAAAATCTGGGTAGTGCAGCTGATGATATTTAAGGATATGTAATGCCAGCAGCCCTTGACCTGCTCCCATTTCTACCAGAGAAAAGGGTACAGGTTTTCCTAAAATCTCCCACATTTGCAAAAATTGTTCTGCAAGTAACTCGCCAAAGTCAGCACAGAGGTTTGGAGAAGTGAAAAAATCACCACCTTGAAAGCCAATTTTGACTGCATCACTAGAATAGTAGCCGTATTCAGGGTGGTATAATACCATGTCCATGAATTGGGCAAAAGTAATTCGTTGTTGAGGAGTGGTATTAATGTGATTTGCGATCGCTGCACACAATGCTGGATTTGAATCCATAAAATTTGAGATTGGGGAGTCGAGAAAATAAATGCTTGCCAGCAGCACAATCAATTTAAGCGAAGTGTAAAAATTGAAACCTGTAGTGTTAGCCTGCGGGTCGCAGTAAGCGGATAAACCCTTCTTGCTCAAAGTGCCGATCAGTAGACAATGCCTCTGTAATCCCGCGCTGGCGCATTAGCACAAAGCTCAGTGCATCACATAAAGAGTAAGTTTTATCCTCCCGTTCCATTAAGAGATCGACTGCTCTCCGGTGCAATGGCTCATCCACCCAAACCGTTTTTATATCTATGTTATCCAGCAAGTCAACCACAAAAGCAAGGACGGATGAACGCGGAAAACGCCTTGCAGTGGCTAACGCGACGTACTCAGCAATGATATAGCTGTGGGTTAATCGGATTGTTGCTCTCTTATAGGCAGCAATAGCTTCAGTATGCAAGAGCTCAGTCTGATAGTGCAGACAAAGTAACCCAGAGGTATTGAGGAGCATTAACCCTCCTCGTGGTTACTGGCATACTCTCTCACCAAATCTACATCAATACTCTCATTGTTCAGATCAATGGGATGTTCGAGATTAAGTGTCCCAAAATGGCGTTCAAATCTGGCTCGTGCTGTCTCCTTTTCGGCTTCAGACAGCAACAATTTAAAAACTTGTCCAAACTGTTGCTCTAGCAACGTTGCAGCTAGCCGTTCAGGAGGAACGCCAATCGCCTCAGCCTGTCGCTGAATCGCGGTGAAAATCTGATCGTTCAGTTCCAGTGTCAGAAGATGAGTCATAGAAGTATGCAACATGGCTAGAGGCTACGGTAATTATAGCTTTGCTTGTTTTATGCCCTCATTAATGAAATATTTGAAGGTTGTATTTTGCTAATAGCCGATCGCGCACTCCCATTAGGTTAAAATTCTTTTCAGCTTCCTGTTGCACCTCTGTGGCAAGTCTTTGACGCTCTAGAAGGTAGGCATTAACTTCGGCTTGGTGTTGCAAGTAATAACCGATTACGAAATAGACATCCCAAAGATGGAGCGATGGCTACTGTTCCTTAATCTCTTCTGCTGTAGCCCCTTCAAGGAAAGCTGTAACGACTGTATCTAAAGTGACGCGAGTTTTGTTGATGCGAACAACGCCATTTGCATCAGTTACAAGTGGAATCGGGGCAACAGTAGGAATAAGTAGCATTTTAATATTTGGGCTGTGCTGTTTTCCTATCTTCAGGATAAGGGATTTCCAACAAATCAATTATTCAATCTTGTAGAGTGGGCAGCGCTCAGTCGAACGCTGCCCACCCCACAAGAAGTACTTGAGTATTTTTTTATTTGTGAGTCTCTAAGCAAAATCTAGAAGTAGTTTTCTAGCTCAAGACATTTGCTAAAAAACAATTTGCTACCTAGCCACTCACCAACGACACCAGCACACCATTAAGATCGCGGACACGAGCAATTGTTTGTCCCCCATGCTGGGCTTTCGGGGCATCTAATGCTTTTGCGCCTGCCGCGATCGCTTTCATATAAGCGCTGCCAACATCAGGAGTGATAAATGATATCTGGATTAATGTTGGTGGTTGCGTAGGATCGTTAGCATGGAAGCCGCCAGGAAATAACTTTTGTGCTTCGCTACTTGAGGAGAAAGCTAATGTAGTATTTCCGGTTTCAATTTCCGCCCAGATAAAATGCCCCCGTTCTTCGAGAGTGCGACGAACTAGACCAAAAGCTTTTTCATAAAACTCAACCGTCTTAACTACATCCTCTACCCAGATGACCGTGTAACCAAATTTCATAATTCTTTACTCCTGATTAGAAAAATCAGTGCTGCCAAGAGCCAAGGCGAATGGAATTCGCGGCTATACAAACAAAGTCCGCCTCCGCGGACTAAGAAAAAATTCAGGGATTTCAACCCACGGAGGTGGGTTTTGCCTGTGTAGACGCGGTTTCTAACCGCCCTTTTAACTGAATTAATTACTTTAACTTTCTAGTATATAAGGGGCTGTTGCGAGAGTTTGCGCTCCTATTTGCATCATTTGTATATCTGATGGCGACCAATCATGAGGACTTTCGCAGTGATGTGCTGCTAACAATCCCCATAATCCTCTCTTAATCAAAATTGGTACAACTAAGTTAGCGCGAACCTGCATATTGCTGAGAAAATCTCGATGACAAGACTCCATTGGCTCTAATTGAATATCAGCGATCGCTCTTGTCCGTCCTGCTAAGTATAAAGCAGCATACTCATCATTAAAACAATCATCTGGGCCAGTGGAACCAAGTATTGAGAATTCTTTAGAACTCAAAGATTCAAAAGTCACCTGTCCTTGCCACCGTCCATAAAAATAATACAACACCACCCGATTAACCTGAAGCGATTCTCGGAGTTGATTCGTTGTTTCCCGGACTAACTCATCGCGTTGCATTGTTCTGACAAGGCGATCGAGCAATTGTTGCAAACCCTGTTCGTAGCGATCGCAGTTCTGGTTAAAATCTGAGTGAGAATGAATTTGCACAGTTCTAAAATTACAATTAAGTAAATACTGCTGAATTTATATAATAATTTATCAGACCTTATATAAATACATTCTTCCATTTATACCAACAATTCATTTTAACCTAATCCCGTCCTACCAAACATCCCTCCCCTCCCTGTCCCTCTCCTTACTAAGGAGAGGGACAGGTTTTGCGTAGCAGAACCAGGGTGAGGTTTTCTTCCGCTATTAGATAGATGCTAATATTTTTGAGACTCCAAACATTGGCTCAAAGTTACGATAAGCTGACAAAGCTGCTTCTTTAACAGTTGCACTCACAATCGGAAAAGTAGTGAGGATGTAGCTAAATTCATCTTCAGTTAACCCGTAAAGGTGTGCTACCATCCCATCGAGTTCAGCGCGTAACTTAGCGCGTTCTGTATCATCGTTAACGCCTTGTTGATGCGAAACTAGACCGACTTCTTGCGCGAGTTCGTCAAATTCTGGTGTCGTGCAGATGAGTTTGGCAGCGCGTTGTACAATATCGTTGAAGTAGCGATCGTTTTTTGTTAAACGTGGTACGGGTAGTTGGTAAAGATAAAAAGAATTAAGATTCGTAGTCATACGTGAGCGAAGAGTATAGTCAACTACGAAGGTATTTAGTAATGAAGAAAGAACGAGTAACTCCGAATTTGATATTCTTAAATCGTTATATCTATCTGTATTGTGATGGAAAGGAAAATTTACTGTAAGCGAGTTACCAGCAAATGACCAAGCTGGGATTACAGTAGATATTAACGTTCTTTCATTGGTGTTAGAAGCTATTTTGCGTATTGCCAGTCTATAAACCTCATAATCATTTTTTAAATTTTCGTTAACTTTCCCAGTAAACTTTATTCTTTTCGCACGTTTCTGCAAAAATACTTCTCTTAAATCTGATTCTTTAATCCAGTAATGAGGTTTATCATAGTTATGCTGAAAATGCCAAATCATTCCTCCTTCATATAAGGCATACTTAGTTGGTGATTGCTGAAAATATTTTTTTGAGCGAGTCATGTGAAGTTCTTCACCATAAAGCTCAAGTCCCCAACCCAAGTTGGAATCAGAGAGCAATGGATAACTAAGTAACTTTTCAGTAATGTCTAAATCTTCTCTACTCCTAAATTCCATTATTGACATAGAATCAGGTGAGAAACGGCGTACTAATTCAACACTGATAGAGAAGCTTTCATCATTGGGAAAATTTTGCAGTTCTTGTACATCATGGCGCATGAATGACGCTGGAAATTCTTCTGTTTTACTACCCTTCTCAAACGTGAGGACAACAAACTTGAAGCGGCTATCAACTCCTTCAAAAATTATCTTGCGGTTTTCAAAGCAGAATAATCCAGATATTTGAGTTTGATTAAATAACATTTCCCGTAGTTTTTTTGCTCCTAAGTCGGTGTAGATACCACTAGGAAGAACGATGCCACACTCACCACCTGGACTTAATAAATTAAAACACTGTTCCAAAAATATTTTATAAAGATTAATATCAGTGCCTACTTTCTTACCGTTTACAATAGGAACTTGATTTTTGTACTGTTCAGATAAACGGTAATAATCACTGATGTAAGGAAACTGTTTTTGATAATCTAACCAAGCCGCAGCAATTTCTAAGTCTTTAAGAAGTTTTTCTTGTTCCTGTTCAAAAGCATGAATGTCCATCTTCTTCTTTGTCACTAAATCGTTGTAATGGGCAAAGAATTCTTTTGCATTCGGCTTAAATACTTGCCAAGGTGGATTAGTAATAATTGCATCAAAACCGCCGCGTTCTAAAACCTTGTCAAAATGATAACCCCAGTGAAACGGCTTTAAAGCTGCAATATCCTCAACCTCCAAAACCCGCTTCACTGATTTTCCAGTTAACTGAACCTCCTCATACTTGATACCCAAACGCTTACTAAACTCATCCAACAGCAAAACATTTAACTTTTCTTGCGATTTTTTATTTAGTTCCTCAATATTTGTGCGGATGTGTATCAATCGAGTCTCTTGAGGAGTATCTGTATCCGGTAATTCCTTAGATAAAAAAGCGTGTTTTTTGTACAACTCAACAGATTTATTCTTTTCTTCCAGAATTTTCTGATAATTATCTGCGGCTAAAGACTGTAATAAATTTCCTTGCAGTGAATTTCCCACAGCATCAAAAGCAGTATCATCTACTTTAATTAAACCAATTAACGAATTACCCGCCATAATATTAAAATCAATATTAGGTAAAGGCTCTAACTCTTCCACATCGTGAGCCGAAGAAACTAAAGCTAAGAAAAGACGTAATTTAGCAATTTCCGTTGCTTCCTCCATAATATCTATACCATACAGGTTATCAGAAACAATCCGCTTTTTGATAAAATAAAGTACTGAAGGATGAGAACTTTGGATATATTCAAGCTGATTTTTCAGAGAGCAATTACCCATTAATTCAATAGTCCCAATTACGTATCCGCTCAATAAGTTGCGGTAAGCAAAAATTATTAGCGATTGTTGAATCAAT
>NZ_JABXKJ010000104.1 GCF_017115085.1 Nostoc sp. NMS7
ACACAAGGACTTTGGTTCAGAACACAAGGACTTTGGTTCAGAACACAAGGACTTTGGTTCAGAACACAAGGACTTTCGTTCAGAACATAAGGACTTTCGTTCAGAACATAAGGACTTTTGTTTACAACACAAGTCTTTTTTGAGCTTTTGAGGGAATGAAACAGCTTTGCTTTTCAAGAGAGGTTGGGGGGATTAAAAGTCTGTGGAGCCACTCTAAAAGACTTGTGTGTACACGGTAGCCTTAAAAAGAGGGGGGAATCTTAAAGAGCCAACTTTTTAAGGGGGTTGGGGGATCTCTTCTGCCAAGTCCTATATAAACCTCATCTAAGTTTATAAGCGTAGTTTTCGCCCTCACCCTAAATCCCTCTCCCAGCTTTGGGCTACGGTGTACACACAAGTCGTGAAATTCCACCTGACACTTGGTTTCGTCCTCTAGCAATAGGATTGTGCGATCGCTCTGAAAGCTTGTCATTGCGAGGAGGAACGACGAAACAATCGCTTTAACTATGGGATTATGTGATTACTTCGCTCCGTTATCACTGCGCTCGTAATGACAATTTAAGGGGTCTATAACGCCTGAAACCCTTTCAGATAGTACTTGTGTGTACACCGTAGCCCAGCTTTGGGAGAGGGACTTTGAAATTCTGGCTCCCCGAATCCCAAATCTGGGAGAAGAAGTTGGGCGATGAGGGCAAATCCTTTTGATCACAGAAGAACTACAGGTTTCAAGATAGACGTGGTTTAATAGAACAAATGTACTAAATAATATGCTATAATTCCCATAGTTTGATGTTGAAATCATAGTAGAGGATAAGCTCTAGTTGCTTGCTTTGCTGAGTGCCAAAATTTACGGCATTAGTTGAGTGTAAGCGCGATGCGAACATCCACAAATAAAGCGGGTACGAGAGTTTAAAATAGTTGAATCCTAAACTCGACTCGGTGCTACTAATTAACTTTGAAAGGCATTGAAGTCTATTTTTCTATGTCTTACGAACCCCTGCACCACAAATATCGCCCCAAGAGTTTTGCTGAACTGGTGGGACAAGAGGCGATCGCCACCACCCTCACGAATGCGATCGGCACATCCAAAATCGCCCCTGCCTATTTATTCACTGGGCCTAGAGGTACGGGGAAAACTTCTAGCGCCCGGATTCTGGCTAAATCCCTCAATTGTCTCAAAGGTGATAAGCCGACTGCTGAACCCTGCGGCGTGTGTGAGGTTTGTCAGGGGATTACCAAGGGCTACGCTTTAGATGTAATTGAAATCGACGCCGCGAGCAACACTGGTGTCGATAATATCCGCGAGTTGATTGAAAAAGCCCAGTTTGCTCCTGTGCAGTGTCGGTACAAGGTTTATGTGATCGACGAGTGCCTAACTGGAGATTCTCTGGTCTTGACCGATGACGGACTTAATAGAATCGATAATCCCAAAATCAAAGACAAGAGGGTTTTGAGTTACAACGACTCATCTCTGAAGTGGGAATTTAAGAAAGTTGTCAGGTGGTTAGACCAAGGAGAACGGCAAACCCTGGTTATCAAGACAACTAATCGAGAAATTAGATGTACGGGTAATCATTTAATTAGGACAAACCAGGGATGGCTACAAGCAAAGAACGTAAAAGAAGGAATGAAGATACTATCCCCTGTGAATGTGGATGTGGCATCCTCATTTACAAATTTGGTATCGATGGACGCACCCGGAGATTTACTAGCGGACACCAGTTTAAAGGCAATACATCCGGGCAAAAATCATTCGACCTGGAATCTATCCTTAGACAAGCCGAATTACTCCGACCTTTCTGTGCTTGCAACCAACTCATTGCTACTTGGCTTACAGCAATGGGATACTCAGCAACAACAAAATTTTACACCAGAAGTAGTACTGGCAAGACATACCACTATATACGGTTGGGGGCAAGCACCAGTAGAAAATGGCTGGCAGACCTTAAACAATATTCCATCCCCTCAATGGATTACAAGTTTGGAGACAGTCGAATCTGTTCACCTCGCTGGGATTGAGCGAGTCTATGACATTGAAGTTGCAGATAATCATAATTTTGTGGCAAATGGGCTTTTGGTACACAATTGCCATATGCTTAGTACTCAGGCATTCAACGCGCTACTGAAGACACTAGAGGAACCACCGAGACACGTAGTTTTTGTATTGGCGACAACAGACCCGCAACGGGTGTTACCAACAATTATTTCGCGCTGTCAAAGGTTTGATTTTAGACGCATTCAATTAGAAGCGATGGTGAAGCATTTAAGTGCGATCGCCTCTATAGAAAACATTCATATTTCACCCGATGCTGTAACCCTGGTAGCCCAACTTGCTCAGGGAGGGTTGCGAGATGCCGAAAGTTTACTCGACCAATTGGGTTTATTAGCGGGTGAAGTGACACCAGAGCGAGTTTGGGATTTGGTGGGGACGGTGAGTGAACAGGATTTGCTGGGGCTTTTAAATGCGATCGCTCAAGATAAACCGGAAGCAGTTCTAGACTGTACCCACTACATTCTAGATCGTGGTCGAGAACCCCTAACTATTTTGCAAAATCTCGCCGCTTTTTACCGCGATTTACTCATTGCTAAAACTGCACCCAACCGCCACGATTTGGTTGCTTGTACTCAGCAAACCTGGATAGCGCTGGTTGAGTTTGCCCAATACTTGGATATGAGCGCGATTTTAGCAGGACAGCAACACCTACGCACATCAGAAGTGCAAATTAAAAATACCACTCAGCCGCGTTTGTGGTTGGAGGTAACATTACTAGGATTGTTACCCAGTGCAACAAATATTCAGCCACAAGCCCCAAGTATCTCACCGCGAGTTAACATACCTGCTGTATCTCCAAGCTATCCTCCAGCAGTTGCCCCAAATCACACAGTCTCTTCTTTACCTGTTGCTGAACCGCAGACAAATCAGAATTCTGCAAACCATCATCTAGCATCTGCCCAAAATCAGCCCGTCACCTCATCTCCCCCGGCTGAACGGCAAACAAATCATAATTCTGCTGCTAACTCAGTTTCACCACCAACCCCAGAACCTGTATCTGTCCCCGTGCCACCTGCGAACATTGAACCAGTAACTTCAGAAGTTGTTGGGGAAGCAGAGTATGACTTAACTCAGGTTTGGCAACAAGTGCTTGCTAACCTCCAGCCAAAATCAAGGCAAGAAATGCTGCGTCAAATGAGCCATCTTGTAGAGTTCGATGGTGCTGTGGCTCGAATTGCGATCAAACAGGCATGGTATGACAAGGGGAAATCTGATCTACCGATGATTACGGCAGCTTTTCAACGGACTTTTCAGCGTGAAATCCAGATAAATATAGAAAAAGGAACTTCTTCAAACTCTACTTCAGCCAAAAAAAATCCTCCCCCAAAAGACTCTACTCGCGTTCAGCAACCACCTACTCCCAGTTATAACCAGCAAATTCCGCCTCCAGCACCAGTACCACAGCCAACCACTCCACCACCAGCACCACTAAAAACCGAGTCGGCAGCAAGGAATGGAAACGGGGCAAATAGCAATGGGGCAAATGGTAATGGTGTAAATGGTAATGGGATGCAAACTTTGCCTCCAACGCCACTACGAACACCCGCACCTGATTGGGAACCTGACGAAGTAGCGATCGCAGCTCAACGTCTTGCAGAATTTTTCAACGGACAAATTATCCGCTTTGCAGATGATTCAACAGAATTCTCCGACACTATAACTACGTCTGAGTGGGTAGAAGAATCAGAAGTGGATGATGAATAAAAAATGCAAAATTGTTTTTGGTAATTTTGCATTTTGAATTTTGAATTTTGAATTTTGAATTTCCCTTTGGGGACTATTCCCCATTCCCAGTATGCAAAGTTTTCACCCATTTCAGCCGCTTTGGTCTTACAGACATCCGGGCAGTAGTACTGCTCATGACGACTAACCAGTGCAACATATATAAACTGCCGCGCAGGGTTTGCACTAGCAACAGAAAATATGTAGAAAGTGGGAATTTTTGATCTTGACGTATCCGCCTCAGACCTGTAAACATCCCTACCATCGACATAGAAATGGACAAGCCTGTGATCGGACTTAATATTGGTAGACGATGACGAGCGATCGCCATTAATAAATCTGGTACTGTTGCTGTGGGCAAGATATACATAATCAACATAAAAATCAGCAAATCCCAGCTTTTGCGCGTTCCCATGCGGTTTTTGAGAATTAAATCCCAGTAATCCAGATAGCGTTGATAACCGCCTTCTGCCCAACGGTTGCGCTGATGCCAGAGTGAAACTGCGCTCGTCACTCCTTCTTCTTGCACGGCTGGATGGAAAACACACTCAATATCCCATTTCTCCAAATGTAAGCGGATTGTCAAATCTAAATCATCGGTAATGGTTTCTTCATTCCAGCCACCGCAGCTTTCCAAAGCAGAACGCCTGACAAATTGACCATTGCCGCGCAGTTCGCCAATGCCACCAAGGGCGGTTCGCTGTTGCTGAAACCAGGTATCAAGTGCCATTTCTGCCATTTGCCCCTTAGTCCAAAAGTTTTCTTTAGCGTTGGCGATCGCTTTTCGCACCTGCACCGCCCCCACCTTTTCTCTTTGAAATAAAGGTATTACCTGTAGTAACAAGTCTGGTGTCACTTGGGCATCAGCATCAAATACTGCGATAATGTCACCCTTTGTCAGTGGGAATACCTGATTTAACGCCCCCGATTTGCCGCCACTAGCTTCTGCTGAACGCCTTAGTACTTTCAGTTGCTCGTATTTTTGCTCTAGTTCTGCTAATAAATGTGGCGTACTATCACTGCTGTGATCATCAATTATCCATACTTCGTACTGCCCACCTGGATATTCCAGATTACAAAGATTTTTGACTAATTTAGCAATTACCGCTTCCTCATTTTTCGCAGCCACTAGTAAAGATACAGAGGGCAAATCTCCCTGTATTTCTTTTGGATAGCGACGGGATTTAGTAAACACTACCACCAAGGCATGAAATCCTAGAATGGTGGTCATTCCTAGAATAAATATAGAAGCCCAAGAAACTAAATGTAGAGCGATCGTGCCACTCCAGACGATAGTCAAGACTAGAGCCGCCTTACGTCTACGAGCTTGAAACCGGGGTGTTAGAGACACAGGATCTGTCTCTAACGCTGACTCCTCATCTACTGATAGGTCAGACAACAAGGAGTTCAGAGGATCAAGCTCTTGATAAGAATCTTCTTCGGGCCAGGAATTCGCTGGCATAGGTTAGGTTGCTTGATTCAAAAACCAGTATTTATCTACAGTTAGTAATTTTACGGTCAAATATCCCTAAGCTACTTTTCCCGATATTAATCGGAATGGGCAAACTGCAATACCCGCTATCCCTAAGCCAAAAGCCATTGGGATTACCTTTTTGTCACCGCCACTCTGCGTAATTACCTCGGATTAACCACGGTTGCTACTCTTAGACAGAAGCTTGATTCCTTTGATAGCCACTTAGGCAGGAAGCTTGTAGAGTCGGACTTTCTCCAATGAGAACTCCGGTTTAGGCAAAGTAATAGCAAGGTAGCAGCAGCTAATTGTTGGGAGAAATAGCAATAACGGCATCCACTACTTTACAGTGGGTATTTTTAGTGTTATCTTTCCCAGCTTCCATAAAAGTTAATGCAGCATCATTGTAACCGAAATTTTAATATTTCTTAGCAGTAACTTCATTTATGGTGCATTGGGCATTGGGCACTTGTACTGAGCGAACGCGAACAGCGTCTCGTAGAGAAGTCGTTGGCGTAGCCTCTCGTAGAGAAGTATTGGGCATTGGGAAAACACTTTCTTTCTTCATCCCCTTGTCCCCCTTGTCCCTCTTGTCCCCCTTGTCCCTCTTGTCCCCCTTGTCCCCCTTGTCCCCCTTGTCCCCCTTGTCCCCCTCATCCCTCTCATCGCCCACTCCCCCCTATGTGCTTTAGACACATCTTTTGGGAACACTACTAACAGCCACTAATATCCCCAGTTGCCAACTAACTTGAGGAAGATTTAACAATGTCTATTGAGCAAATCCAGCCTGCCACTCAACAACAAGCCAGTGTTTACTTACCTTACGTTCAGGGCACTAGGCGCAATTTCTTACCATATGCCATCAGTCTTTATCAAAAAGGGGTCTTGGAGGGACATCGGAAGATAGAAGCTAGTGAACATGTCCCCTTTGTCGCCTCCTGGAATGTTGGTACCCTACCCTCAGACTTAACCCGTTGCCGAATCCAGTTTGATGGCAACGCTGAACTGAGTTACGAACTGATGATGGCTAGTTTCGAGTTTATTAATTTTTTAATTGAACTTATGGACAACTATAAACGTTATCGCGTCACCGATTTTTCACAACCGTTTTACCGCAAGCTACTGCGTATAGACGATTGATTAAACTCAGCCGGGCTTTTACCAGTTCGGCTTGTATTTAAATTGTCTTAAGCTTTAGCATGAGCCAGTGATGGAAACCACAGCCATTACTCCTTGAATGCTAAAAAAGTGTAGCATTATTAGTATTTTAAGTCTCTCTGACAGGCAATCGCTATTTTTATTCTTACTTGCGATCGCTGAATCTATCGAAGACAATCGCTCCTGATCTCCCAAAATCTAATTAAAAAGCGATCGCACTCTAAATCTTCGATTTCAGGTAATTTATGAAAGACGTACATGAAAGTAAAAAGTACTTTGCATCAGCAACAGTTAGATCAGGCTCAGTTAACATGGCATCTCTGATACCTCCCTCATCACTTGTATATCCATACAGGTTTAAGAATGAATTTTTTAAAGCGGGGTGTAACTTGTTAGAAACTTCTAGAACTTTCAGGGCTTCTCCTAAAGTTGCCTTTGGTTTTCCAGTAATAGCTTTTGCAAGGCTTTCGACAGCAGAAATAGATTCTTTTATAGAGTTTCTATAGTCAGGATTTTCTTTGTCACTCATTAAAGCAAGGGAGCGCTTCAAATGGCTGGACACAGCAGGAAAATTTTTATCATCTACTGCTTGCTCAAGCATTTCAATTTCTTGCTCATTGGTGATATCTGTGAATACACCTCCGACAAATCTATAACCTGCCAATTCTCTTTCTAATACAGAGTTTATATGTTCTACAAGTTTCGGATTTCTGAAATAGTTGATTGTAAACTCAAGAAAATCGTAAACTTCGTACCATTGGAAACAGGACTTACGCAACTGGCACAAGCAATGGTACGCGAAGCGCACCGAGCGCCCAAAAACTACACAGAAGACATAGCAATCTCTGGACGTTTTAGTTGCTCAATTAAATATAAGACAAGCCAAAAGTGTTGAATGTTAAGAGAAATCCGATAAAAACAGCCCAAAATATGTTAAATTTTGGGCGGAAGATTAAAGTATATCTATTTGATAGTGATGAT
>NZ_JABXKJ010000180.1 GCF_017115085.1 Nostoc sp. NMS7
AACCAAATATTTTGCTGATATAATCCTGGTTGAATCTGCGGTTTAGTAGGGCCTTCGGGTCTATCCTTGT
Organism: Nostoc sp. NMS7; assembly: GCF_017115085.1. Classification (GTDB taxonomy): domain Bacteria; phylum Cyanobacteriota; class Cyanobacteriia; order Cyanobacteriales; family Nostocaceae; genus Nostoc. Next base: position 71 of record NZ_JABXKJ010000180.1, read on the forward strand.
CTGTTCCTTTAAAACTGCTTACAGGAAGAATTATATCGATTTTTGGTTCATTTTTAGGATCTGCATATTCTATTCTATCTAGTCTGTATGGTCGGAGTGTTCCTTTGCCAAAACGGTATTTAGTAGTATCTTCTCCAACTCCATCCACCCAACCGAATCGATGCTGAATTACACGATAGCTTTTATCTATTTGTGATTCTCTTAAGGTTAGCTTGTCATAAAGTTGTGTTGAAATCTGCCCATAACAGTCACCAACTAATTTATATGCCAAATCATTCGATAATATCCCTCCATTTTCACCCCTGTTATCAGTAGAATCATCTACTACCAGAATATTTAGCTTTTCATAAATCGCATTTTTACAAGCCCCAAGGAAGATGGAACCGTAAGCCCCACGGTCTTTACTATCTGGAGAAATTTTTTGAATCGTTTCTAAACATTCCTTTTCTCCATAAAGTAAGCGAGTCTTAGAAGAGAGCAATAAAATCTGTCCATCTGGATGATTCTTTAATTCTTCGGTGGTACTGTATTCATCTGAGTGGCCAAATGAAAACTCTTTGTTAGGGAAATATGATTCTAGTAAAGTATTACTGAGCTTTTCAGTTAAAATAGTTTTACGCTCATCTGTATAAATCCATTGATTGAGCCTGGGATCAAAATATTTAATTTCCAGAGTCATGGTTTTAAGAAGTTAATGAAACTTGGTTAATATATTGAGAGGTTTGTATGTCGAGAATTAAGCGTTGGATAAATATGCATAAGAAAGAATTCAATGCAGATGGAACTTTAAAAAATGAAGTAAGACAACAAAAGTTATCTCTTGGCGCACATCCAGGAGCAATTGATAGTTATGCTCTACGAGCAAAAGAAGAGTATGACGAGTGGAAGCACCTGGATGAGAATGATCCAGAGCCGTGGCCAATCTACACAGCCTACGATTTCTTCACTGAACAAGAAAAAAAGGAATTTAACCCAGATGGTTCTCTCAGACCTGAATATGTAGAATATGCTCAGAAAATTGGCATCAGTGAAAGTGCGCTGGAACAGCTTGAGTGGCGCAAGAAAATTGAGGTTGATGATTACAACAAAGTGTCTGCTAAATACGCAGAAAAGGGTATTAATTTTGGTGCATGGCAGATGAGACGAAGGATTGAAGATAGCAGAACATACGTCCAACGTCGTCAGATGATGGAGCAAGACCTGCGTAACTTTGAGCCGGAAGACAGTTTGCCTTTCGACAAGTACACCTCTTATTAAAGTAGGTGAGTTACGCTGTAAAGAAAGTTTTTATCCATCAAATACAGTGATTTTACTTGAATATGTGAAAGAAAGCGATCGCCTCACCTTGGGCATGAAAGTAAATATTTATAAACTGCCTTTTTACTTCGTTGACTTGAAAGCGTCCCAATCATCCCAAAGCTTGGTTTGTTGTAGTTCAGACATGAGCATTTCTTAATTATTTACGACGCTTGGATTGGTTCTTGTTACGTTCGTACTCAGCAAGGATATTTTTGAATTGTTGGGGAAAAATCACGGTTTTCTTATCTAATCGCAATAAATAACATCCCCCAGAGTCACTTTTACAAGCGATGGTGGTAGGCCAGTTGAGTCCTGCGATTAGCCCAAGAGTAGTGAATGTGACAATGGCAGTCAGGAAAAATAAAGTACCAGAGCGACCAGAGCCGACCCAAGCACCAGCCCAGAAAAGAAGTTCTTTGAATTGTTCAAACCGCTTGTGACGAAGTTTTTGACGTTGTGTTTGTGCTTCATTCCAAGCTTGGAGCTTTAAAAGCTTTTGGGCAGCAAGTTGGGTGGCTTTAGCATCAGAGGCTTTATCTACTTGAATGTCAATGGTGCGTTCTTTGGCTGCAATTTCTTGTTTTAATCGGTATTCATTCCATTCTTGGATACGTTGGGCGACAGCATCGGCATTGGCGAAGAAGGCAATGAGGGTGTCGTCTCCCAAGTCATTCCAGATAACTGTGCCCTCTGTTGCTTTTTTTGGGCGATTCGAGCCATGATTCTTTCTTCTAATTGAGCAAACAGATTATTTCCCGAATCGCTCTGTTGCAATCTCAATGCGACATTTTTCAGGTAAAGTGATTGAACTAAGCTAGTTATTTCTTCAGCTTCGGCGGCAGTAATCCTATCAATAAGATTAGATAAATCATCTCTGGCAGCTACAGCTTTTTCACTAACATTCTCAATCACTGCATCTAATTTTAGTTGCTGAGAAATCCCATCCTCATTTAGAGCAGCTAACTCAGATGCAACTTCTTCAAAGGATTTGTTTTGCTCTTTTATTGATTTGTAGGTTTCAAGAAAGCGTTCGCACTCATCTGGGCTATACTCATCTTGCTCAGATAGTTCGCAGACTTGGAGAATTATTAAAGCCTGAGAAAGTGCGATTTTATAGCCGATTTCACGAGCAATAACTAGTAATTCAGTGATATCTAATGGTAATTGGGCTTTCTACCTTGTTTTTTCCCCCCATTCTTCGTTGACGACGAGGAATTGCCCTGAGTTTCTGACAGTGCATTGTCAACAACTGGAGATAATAGAGCCATTACTTCTTCATCATTTCCACCCTGCTCAATTAAGGTGCGACATTCACGAAACCTGTCTGCATCATTCTCGGTATATAACTCTTTTTCAGGTATCCCACTCAAGCGTAAAGTCCGGCTAATTTCTGATGGTGAGAGGTTGTTGAAAAGTTCTTGTGGTTGATACATAATCATGCACTCCTAGTTAAAAAGCTTGAAACGACTTCTTTGCGTTTAATGAAAAAGATGCTAAGAAAGGAGCAATGCGTCAAATCAATTCAAAAAATAGTCAGTCTTAAAACGGATTTAACCAGTCAGTTTCCGACTCCAATTCTTCTGGTATGGGAGTTCTGCTTATTTGTAATGGTTCTTTGGCTGAAGTCCTGGCTATTTGTAATGGTTCTGATTGTATTAGTTGTAGTGGTTGTGATTGATTAGAGGCTACTGCAATCATCGGCGTTCCCTGAGAGGGGATTTCTCCCAGCAGTCCCATCAGATATGAAGAGTGTAGTTGAAGGCGGTAAAGACAACCACGAATGTGTTGCTCTAAATCCACAGATTGATCCACAGCTTGATAAGCTAAAGGCAACCAATAGCTGCTAATCGCAATCATCGCCATATCCCTAGCAGGATAAAGAGTGTCCCTAGAGTTTAGATACTTAATTACCACGGCTTCGGAACTATCAGCCTTAACTCTACTTCGTAAGCGAAACTCAACATCTGAAAACATTCTAATATTCCTTTAATTAAGAAGCACAATGCTTTGAAATGGATGACATAGCGTGTTGGTAACGAAACAATCCATATACATCAGTGAAACGCAAGCACAAGGCATCTTTTTTAATCGGTAGGTTAAAAGCTAAACGCACATCCTCTGATAATTCTGCTGCCCATGAAATGTCGGTATGAGTAAACAAATTTTTCAACTCCGAGCCTAAATATTCCGACGTTCCACCACCAATAATGACTTGCTCAATATGGGCAGGAATATTAATTTTGAGCCAAGTGGATACCCTTTCCCAGTATTCTTTACGAGATAAGTCAGCCACTTCAATAATTTGTGCTATTTCCTCAACCTTAAAATCAGACTTCTTGCTCCGAGCCAAAGGTTTGCAGTATCTCGGTTTCAATGTCGGGCCTGATAGATGAACAGCCTTTAACAGATCATGTAAGTTTTGCCCTGATGTTCGGCTTTTGATTCTCTCCAGCATCCACGCCAAGCCCAATCCTTCCGTTTTTCCAGTTGAGATACCACGCTCAAAGATTACGGCTGATATATCCCGAAAACCCAGCATCACCACAGCAATGTTCATTTTATTAAAATCTGTGCCGAGTTTTTTACTTCGCGTTAATATCAGTCCCCCTCCCTCCGGCAAGCATTGAAAGCTAATCAGATTTATACAAAATTGTTTCCCTCGAAAGCTAAAGCTAGACAGTGCCTTAGTTAAACCCCTCTCCAATCTTTCTCTGTCTTCCCACTCCCCATAAGGCAATAGCAGTCCCAAGGATAAATCAAAGTTTGCCTTCAAAGAATCTCTAATCGCTATTGCCCCCACTGCTGCCAAAGTTTTTGGAATCGCGTTCTCATACTTGAGTTCTAAAAAATTGATTCGCGCTTCAAAATACTTTTGTGCCAAAAACCCAACCGCATAATATTCTTCGTTATACTCTATCCACGCTTCATTCTCTGGATTGGGCCGATTCATTTGCCCAGACTCATATAAATCCAGCGAATCTTTGGAAATCTTAATTAACTCTGGCTCCATACACAGCAATTCTGACTTGTACGAAACCTCAGACAGAACACGATAAACCATCTTCGTCATTGAAGTTCCCGGATCAAGACTCAACATTAAATCCACAAGAAAATTTCTCCCTGTTTTTGACCGTTTTTTGTCTATCTAATTGATAACTACTCTCAAGATAAACCCCTGAAACCGTGATTATTTCCACATTTATCAAGAAAGATTACAGTTTTAGCACTACCTCATTGACTTTTTATAAATTCGTGCGTCTGATAGAAAATCTCCACAAAATATCCATTTTCCCAACGAGCGCCAACTACATTCAACATCTCCCAATATCTAGACAACATCTTTGAAATCTCGAATTCATTTCTTACCTTTTCAACTATTCAACATCATATCCTCACCAAATTGTCATTAGCTTAATATTTTCCAACAATTCCTAAGACTTCCCAAGACTTCCTAGTACTTCCCAATACTTCCCACTTTCATCAAGGATTCTCCCAATTATCTAGTAATTCGCTTAAATAACCACAACCCCTGGAATCCATGTTTTTCTGACGCACAGTACGCCATATTTGGCGGAAAGAATGTTCGCTTTTGTTGCTATATTAAATATCAATTACCTCTTGGAGAAAAAACTAAAAATACAATGAGCGTTAAAATATTTTCACTCGTCATCAAGCGTGGTTACATTTGATGATGTGGGTTAACAACGACATTCAATAGTTATTTAAAGGGTGATTATCTTCCCAGCAGAGAAAATAAACAGAATTTCTGTCAGTGGAATAGAAGGAGTATTAAGTTATGTTTTGTCCAGAGTCAGGGTAAGCCATGCTAACAGCGGCTAACGTCTCGTCAGAGATGGCAGTGAACTACTTCATCAAGAATTACTATCACGAAGGAAAGTCACTTTGGAGTGGTCAAGGTGCTGAAAAATTGGGTTTGTCAGGGGCAGTGGATGACGAAGACGCTTTTAAAAATGTGATTGAGGGGAGATCGCCTGATGGTAAAGAACAGTTAAATGCCAGGGCAGTCAAACCAAAAACGAAGAGAGCTGCATTAGACTGTACATTCTCTGCCCCCAAAAGCGTGAGCTTGATGGCATTGGTAGGTGGGGATACACGTTTAATCGATGCTCACCATCGGGCATTATTTGAAGTAATAAAACTGATGGAAGAACGTTATGCCTATACCAGAGTTACAGAGGGTGACTCACGCCATAGAGTCAACACTGGTAACTTGGTGGTAGCTCAGTTTGACCACATTGAAAGCCGGGATTTAGATCCACATCTGCACACCCATTGTTTGGTGATGAATATGACTCAAACCCCAGATGGTAGATGGTTGAGTCTGGGCAATAATCAGATATTCGCCAATAAGAAATTCTTGGGAATGGCGTATCAAAGTTATCTGGCGCGTGAGGTGCAGAAGCTTGGCTACGAGATAGAACTCCGCAAACATGGGCAATTTGATATAAAAGGGTTCAAAGAAGAGGATTTAGAGGCATTTTCTAAACGCCGACAGCAAATACTCGCTTTTGCTGGAGCTAACTCCACCTGGGCAGAACGTGAAAAAATTTGGGATAATACTCGCCAGCGTAAGGAAAAGTTACCAGAGTCAGAGTTAAAAGCTTACTGGGTTGAAGAAGCAGCGGCGCTAGGAATTACCTTTGTCAAACCTGGGGAAGCAAGGGAGAATGTACCAGCCAATGATAAGAATTTGAGTCATGTTTTGAATTTAGCGATCGCTCACTGCTCAGAAAGGAATGTAGCATTTACCCAGGAAGACTTAGAAAAATTCGTCCTAGAAGAACGTTTAGCCACTGATGTAACAGCCATTGAGCCATTGATAAAATCCCACCAGGAGTTAATCGGCTTGCCGGGTTTAACTCATCAATTTACAACGATGACAGCAGTCCGGCGGGAGTTGGCGACAATAGAGTTAATGCAGCTAAGACTTGGCAACGTTAACCCAATTTCGCACCCGGAAGTAGTTGAAAGCCTTTTGGAGAATACGTTACTGAACAAAGGGCAACGGGAAGCAGTAGAATTAGCTGCAACTACATCTGACCAATTCATTGCATGGCAGGGGGTAGCTGGTGCTGGTAAGACTTTCGCCCTCAAAGAGTTGAAGGCGTTAGCTATTGATGCCGGCTACACTATTATTGGCTTCGCCCCTAGTTCCTCTGCTGCTAAGGTTTTGAGCGAAGAGTTAAAAATTCAGTCTGAGACTGTTGCTCGATTACTAGTTTCGGAACCACCCTCAGAGATTGAACCAAATCAAATCTGGATTGTGGACGAAGCGGGTTTACTCAGTGCTAAGGATGCCCATGCACTCCTACAAAGAGCAACCTTACTTCAAGCTAGGGTGATTTTAGTAGGTGACACTCGGCAGTTGTCAGCAGTAGAAGCCGGTAATCCATTCAAGTCGTTGCAGCAAGCAGGAATCAAAACCGTACACCTCAATGAATCGTTGCGCCAAAAAGACCCTCAATTGAAGCTGGCAGTAGATTTAATCGCTGAAGGTAGAATTGAAGCGGGTTTTGAACATTTGTTAGCAAATGGTTCTATCAAGACTGTTTCTTCAGAATCCAAAATAGAGCAGATCGCCAGTGATTATATAGTAGGGACACCAGAGCAACGAGCCAAAACGCTTGTCTTAGCCGGAACCAACACGGAAAGACTTGCCCTTACCCAAGCGATTCGCTCTCAGTTAAAAGATGAGGGAACTTTGGGAGAAACTGCAACCATCACCCAATTGCAAACCAAAAATCTGACAAAAGTGCAGATGCGGTTTGCCCATAATTTTGAAATTGGGGATGTAGTCATGCCGACACGGGACTATAAACGTCGCGGGCTAGAGAAAGGCAAATTATATGAAGTGGTAGGTCGAACTACTGATAAGTTGACACTAAGAAGTGATGAACGTCAGGTAATGGATGTAGACACGGCTTTTGAGAAAGCGGTTTACCAGAGTCACCA
>NZ_JABXKJ010000115.1 GCF_017115085.1 Nostoc sp. NMS7
TAGTTCAATTGCTTGAATCACTTTTTGACGTAAATCATAACTATAGGATTTAGCCATAATATCGATCAAAGATTTCAGCTACATATTTAACACTGCTAATCATATTATATGTCCTAACGTATATGGCTACTGCTATACCTCTGAATTGCTGACGACGGGTGTTGATACTAAAACTTGCAAATTGATTGTTTTAGATCAGATTATTCAATCTCCAATTAAATTTAAGCAAATTATTGGTCGCGGTACTCGCATTGATGAAGACTATGGGAAAATGTTCTTCACAATTATGGATTTTAAAAAAGCGACAGAGTTATTTGCTGACCCTGATTTTGATGGCGATCCTGTACAAATTTATCAGCCTAAGCCAGTTGATCCAATTGTTCCGCCTGATGCTGGAGACGATGAGGTAGTTATAGATGATGGCGAGATTAGCCGCAAGCAAACGCGGGATAGGTATGTAATTGCAGATGAAGAGGTGTCTGTTGCTTTTATTCGAGAGCAATACTACGGCAAAGACGGTAAACTAATTACGGAATCGATTAAAGACTATACTCGCAAAACAGTTAGTCAGGAGTACGCCTCATTAGATGCTTTCTTGAAGAAATGGAACTCTACGGAGCAGAAGCAGGCTATTATTTAAGAGTTACAAGAGTTGGGTGTACCTTTGGAAGCGTTAGAGAAAGAGATTGGTAAGGATTTTGACCCATTAGATTTAATTTGTCATGTTGTCTTTGACCAACCGCCACTAACTCGCAGATAAAGGGCGAACAATGTCCGCAAGCGTAACTATTTTAGCAACTATGGCGAACAAGCCAGAACGGTTTTAAATGCTTTATTGGATAAGTATGCTGATGAAGGAATTGAAGATATTGAAGATATCAACATTTTAAAAGTAAAACCATTTGACCAAATTGGCACTCCTTTGGAGATTATCAAGCTTTTTGGGAGTAAGCAAAAATATCTTCAAGCAGTGATAGAATTAACGACCGAACTCTACAAAGTCTCTTAAAAAATAGACTTCGATATTCCTCATCACTTCATTTGAGAATTATCATCTATGGCACAAACAGATTGTTGGTTGAATAATGAAACAGTGCTAAGAGAATTCAAAGGTTTTTTTGATGATGTCAACCAAAGATTTTCTCAGTTCTATGAAGAACAATTTGATACAAATGAGATAGCACTAGATGGTAATTTAGGTAATTATTTGAGAAGTGAAGAAATTCTAGGCTTACATCTTAAAAGAATAAATCGTGAGAGAAATAGAACAAACTATCCATCACTTTCTTTAGCTTGTAGGCATATAACTCATGGAGAAGGAACTCATGGTGCAGATTTGGGTTTAATACTGCGTTTAAATCTTCCTAATGAGCAGATATTAGATAAAGCTGTATTAATTCAAAGTAAAAGGCTATACATAGATAGTAACAGAGAATTTTCTGACAAATCTGAATATCGCGAATTATTTGGAAGAATACAAAATAGAAATGCTGAAAGCAACAACAGACTCCCACCACAGTGGGATAGAATGTTAAATCAAACATCATCCAGCGTCTATTTTATATATAGTCCTGAAAAGTTTTTGTATAAAAATAAACTTTTAGATTTAGGGCTTCGTGTAATTCCAGCACAACGGATCGCTGGTATCTTTAACTCATCATCTAGTCCAAGAAGAAGTTTTACAGCGTATCATGCTTATAAAATGGCTAGACCATTTTCACAGTGGATGACTGAAAATTTTATATGCTGTTCTATTGGAGATATGAGTAGCCAAGTAATTAATACTGCTCTTGGTCGAAACACAAACTTTAGTATAAGGTCTAGTCTCGAAATGTCAATATACGCAGATGAAACTAATAGCGGTCGGATGGAACTCGATTTATGGAACCGATAGAGTAGATTTTTGAAATCTATTCCAAGAAGTATTGAATAATTTACATAAACCCATAAAAATGTCAATCAGCACTACAATTAAGACTATTCAAGATATCATGCGGAAGGATGAGGGCGTTGATGGTGACGCGCAACGCATTAACCAGTTAGTTTGGATGATTTTCCTCAAAGTTTTTGATGCCCGTGAAGAAGAATATGAACTGTTAGAAGATAATTATAAATCTCCGATTCCTGAAGGATTGCGTTGGCGAAATTGGGCAGCAGATTCCGAAGGTATCACAGGAGATGGTTTACTAGATTTTGTAGATAATGCTTTATTTAAAACCCTCAAAGAACTGAGAACGACGGCAACTGATGCGCGTGGGCAGATGATTGGTAAGGTGTTTGAAGATGCCTACAACTATATGAAAAATGGCACTCTCATCCGCCAAGTAATTAATAAGCTCAATGAAGTTGATTTTAATAAAAAAGACCAGAAAAAACAGTTCAGCGAAATTTACGAGAAAATTCTCAAAGATTTGCAGAGTGCGGGAAATGCTGGAGAATATTACACTCCCCGTGCGGTGACAAAGTTTATTGTAGATAGAATCAAGCCGCAATTAGGCGAAATTGTATTTGACCCAGCTTGCGGTACAGGTGGCTTTTTAACGGCAGCAATTGATTACATTCGCCAAAATTTTCAGAGTGCTGATGTCCCAGAAACTCTGCAACGGACGATTCGCGGAACTGAGAAAAAGCCCTTACCTTTTAACCTTTGTGTAACGAATCTGATTTTACATGGCATTGATGTGCCGTCAGCAGAACATGATAATACTTTGGCACGACCATTGCGCGATTACAGTCCTCACGAACGAGTGGATGTAATTATCACAAATCCGCCTTTTGGTGGGATGGAAGAAGATGGAATTGAGGACAATTTTCCGGCTAAATTTCGCACACGAGAAACGGCAGATTTATTTCTGGTGCTGATTGCTCATTTACTCAAAGAAGGTGGTAGAGGCGCAATAGTTTTACCAGATGGTACGCTGTTTGGGGAAGGTGTAAAGACGCGGATTAAAGAAAAACTGCTGCAAGATTGCAATCTGCATACAATTGTCCGCTTACCAAATGGCATATTTAGTCCCTACACAGGTATTAAAACTAATCTGCTATTTTTCACCAAAGGGGAACCAACAGAAACGATTTGGTATTATGAACACCCTTACCCAGCAGGTTATAAATCTTACTCGAAAACTAAGCCGATTCGCTTTGAGGAGTTTGCAGCAGAGCAAGAATGGTGGGATAACCGCGAGGAAAATGAGTTTGCTTGGCAGGTTTCAATTGCAGATTTGAAGGCGAATAATTACAACCTAGATATTAAAAATCCTCACAAAGTTGATGTAGAAGACGCGGATTTAGATAAGATGTTAGCAGATCATCAAAAACTCATGACGGAGTTGGGTGAGGTGCGGAGTAAGTTGAAATTTTAATTAATGGAAGCGTTGAATGATCAAGTTGATAAAACTATAGAAGAGTAGATAGAAACAAAATATATTAAAATATCTGGAGATTAGATTATGCAGATGGAAGTAGTAGAATTTCAAGGTATTGTCAAAGATGGTGTAATTCAAATTCCTGAAATTTATAAAGGAGAGCTAGATGGAGAGTCTGTCAAAGTAATTGTTATGAAAAAAGTTAGAAAAACAGCAGCAGTAGATATTATTGCTGAACTCATGGAGCATCCGGTGGAGTTTGAATGGCCTCCTTTGAACCGAGAAGAGATTTATGACTGCAATTTATGAGAATGGCTATTTTCTAGATTCTAATATCTGGATTTATGCTCTAGCGAATAATCAAGATATTAACAAACGCAATATAGCTTGTCGTCTAGTTGATGCTGAAGGGGTAATCATTAGTACACAAGTCATTAATGAAGTATGTCTAAATCTAATTAAAAAATCTTCTTTCACTGAGCAACAAATAACACAGTTAATAGAGGCATTTTATAAAGGTTCTCACATTATTTCATTTAATCGTGATATTTTAGTGAACTCTTCTAATCTTCGGAGTCGATATAATTTTTCTTTTTGGGATAGTTTAATTGTTGCTTGTGCTTTAGCTGCGGGAGCAAGTATTCTCTATTCTGAAGATATGCAGGATGGGTTGGTGGTAGATAGTCAATTAGAAATTGTGAATCCGTTTAAATGAAAGTAGATACATTTTTTCAAAATTTTGAATTGTTGACTGATGCACCAAATGCGATCGCAAAGTTACGGGAAATAATTTTGCAATTGGCTGTCAAAGGTAAGCTTGTTCCTCAAGACTCAAATGATGACGCTGCTTCATTATTGATGAACCATATTATTCAACAACGTAAAAGCCTTATTTCTCAAGGTAAACTTAAGGAAGAAAATTTATTAAGTATTAGCGATGATGAATTATTACATTCAATTCCTTCAAACTGGATTTGGACTCGTCTTGGTGAGGTAGTTAACTATAGCGGATCTAAAAAAGTATCTCCAGATGAAATACATGAAGATTCTTGGCTATTAGACCTTGAAGATATTGAAAAAGATACATCACGTATTCTTGCTAAAAAAACATTTGCAGATAAAGATTCTAAGAGTACTAAAGCTCAATTTAAAGCGGGTGATGTTTTATATGGAAAATTAAGACCTTACTTAAATAAGGTTGTTGTTGCTGATGCAGATGGATTTTGTGCTACAGAAATAGTACCGTTACAACCATACGAAGGGGTAATTCCTGAGTATATTAAGTATGTTTTAAAACGTCCTGATTTTTTAAATTATGTAAATTCAAAAACCTACGGTATAAATTTACCAAGGTTGGGTACAGAAGATGGACGGAGAGCAATTTTTCCATTACCACCAACTACTGAACAAAAACGTATTGTAGAAAAGTGCGATCGCCTGCTTTCCGTCTGCGACGAAATCGAAAAACGGCAGCAGCAAAGGCAAGAGAGTACTGTGAGGATGAATGAGAGTGCGATCGCTCAACTTCTCTCCTCGCAAAATCCCGATGAATTCCGCCAACACTGGCAGCGCATTTGCAACGATTTTGACCTACTCTACAGCGTTCCTGAAACAATCCCTAAACTGCGTCAGGCGATTTTGCAATTAGCAGTGCAAGGTAAACTTGTGCGTCAAGATCCTAATGATGAATCTGCCAGTTCGTTGCTTGAAAGAATCAAGGTTAATAAGGAAAAGTTGATTCAAGAAAAGAAGGTTAAAGAGACTCAGTTATTACCTGCAATTACTTAAAATGAAATAGAGTACATTATACCAAATACATGGTGTTGGGCAAGGTTAGCTAATATTTGTGAGTTTATAACAGATGGAACTCACTATACACCCAAGTATACCGAGCATGGGCGAATATTTTTATCATCTCAGAATATTAAGCCTTTTTCCTTCATGCCAAACAATCATAAGTTTGTTTCTGAAGAAGCATATCAAGGCTATATCAAAAATCGAAAACCAGAATTTGAAGATATACTTTTGACACGAGTTGGTGCGGGAATTGGAGAAGCTGCTGTTATTAATCAAAAATTAGAATTTGCAATTTATGTAAGTTTAGGATTGCTACGTCCATTCAAAGAATTCATAAATCCTTATTATTTAGTAATCTGGCTTAACTCACCGATAGGCAATAAACATTCTCAGAAAAATACCTATGGGAAAGGTGTTTCACAAGGTAATTTGAATTTAGGATTAATCCGAGGATTTGTTGTATCTGTTCCACCGCTTGCAGAACAAAAACGCATTGTAGAAAAGTGCGATCGCCTGATGTCTCTTTGCGATACCCTAGAAGCCAAATTGAAACAAGGGCGAGATAGCAACGAGAAACTGATGGAAGTTGCAGCAAAGCAAGTTTTAACAGCCTGATAACATCCTAGCGTTTCCCATTCAATCAGCTTGCAGGCGATCGCTGATATCCCCCCAGTACCAGGTATCGGATTGATGAAATGCTGATTACTGCGTGGAAACTTAGGTTGTAAAAAATATTTTAAAATTTCTGAAAGCCTTAAATGTGACAATTTACAAGTCACAACACCTTTTCAGAAGTCTCCGCGCGCGTGAAGACAATTACTCAAACTCTAGAAAATCACTCGAACCCTGCAATACACCTAACACCAAACCCCACTCGAAACTCCCCTCGACCTTAATCCACCCTCCATTCATACGCGTATAAATCAATAATGGTAAAGTTGCAGGAAGCAATTCCCGTCTCTGCACAGTGGCTACGGTGGTGGAACGCTTGATTGCATCATTTATTACTTCACTGTAAGTCATCCAACCCCTTTCATTTTTCCAACCTACGCGCTCACAAAGCTTTTCCAGTATTGTCTCAGTATACATACTCGTCCCACCTAGACTATGGTGAATGTTGCTCTTCTGGATGCTGATGCCAAATTTATTGTTACTATTTTCCAGCCAGAGTTGATTAATTTCTTTAAGAGTTTCACAGGGGAAATTCCTCAGTAGATCGCGCCAATCTCTATAGTTTTCTTTAACCATGACTTGGTAGAAAATCCAGGCAGTTTCCTCATCTGCCTCTTTCCACTGTTTTTGGTTCAGATAGTTTTCCAAAGCTTCACATAGTCCATCTTTTACCAAGTCATCGATGAATTTTCTCAATTCGGATTCAAAAGCTTTATCGGCTTCTGAGTTAAATTGAACTGCTAACATCTGAGAAAAGCCTTGCCTGAATTGTTCTGGATTGTTTTTATTAGCGAATTTCAATCGAAAAATTTCTTGCCATTCTTCTTCACTTGTATTTTTCTTATTCCCCCACAACTGATGTAATTTTTCATGAGCTTTCTGATAGAGAGAATATATTTGTGGCGCTTCAGGGAGGCGGATATTGGGGATAATGTGAGGTATAATGCGGGAAACTCGATAAATTCGATTTGATTCTTTTGGTTCGGGACTTACTTCTATAAGACCTAATTCAATCGCTCGAATCAACTGCTTTTTATCTTCAGAATTACACCCAGAAACTACTGATAATGCTGTCATAGGAACGGGAATTTCAAATACCAAACATCGGCTGAGTATTCGCTCAATGTCTTGGTCAATTTGCTCGTATAACTCTTCCCAAATTATTCTTCCTTGCCATTCAGTAGGATTGGCTTCAAATTGAGCGAGTTTTGTTTCTGCATCTTCTCCTAACAACACCTCATCATTTAACCATTCCAACAACCGAGGATTACCATCAGCCAAAATTTGGGCTCGCTCAATTAAATTTAGAGAAATTTCCTCGGAATTAAAAGCTTTTAATCGACTCAGTTTTTTCTGTAAATCCGATTTGCGGAAGGATTCTAGAGGTTGTTTGTAGAATGATTCATCCAGGTCTGATTCAAAGTCATAACCTGGAGTTTAGACTAAGCCATGAAAAAAGACCCAGCAGGGCTGAGTTAATCAGAG
>NZ_JABXKJ010000110.1 GCF_017115085.1 Nostoc sp. NMS7
ATTGATTCAACAATCGCTAATAATTTTTGCTTACCGCAACTTATTGAGCGGATACGTTCAAAGTTACTGTTTTTGATTATTCAGGTAGCTCTTGTTCTAATGGTGGTCAACTCGTGCTAGATAGAAGTTAAGGCGCTACAACATTACTGCACCACCACCCGCCTAGCTCGTTGGACTGGTGATTAGCTCTATTTTCTCACTTTGGAAGAACGCAATCGGAGAAAAGCTTTCAGAGCTTCAATCTCCATGTTTGTCCAGGAATTTTACTTACTGTTAAAAAATAAACGCTCAAGGCTAGAGTAAATAAAAATTTCAGAATTCAAAGCCTTAAAACGTCGCCTTAACGCCAAGTCTAATTCCAAGTTTAACTAACTCCCCGTAGCGCGTCATAAGCTGTGGGGTTTTGTTTTAGGTGGTTGGGTGCGATGCCTGCGGCGGGCGTAGCCATCGCGGTCATTGTCCAAGCCATGACTGAAAATTAGCTGTATCTCTGACTGCGTTAGAATTTTGGCGCGTCCATGCCGATTTATTTTCTCAGGCGTTCAATGTCTTGTAAAAGAAGTAACACTACCAATTGTGAAAATATAGTTTGGAATGCGATTTCTGCTGCTTGTCCCCAATCAGGTAGGTTTGTAGAAGCGATCGCTGTGGATCAATAAGCCCAGTATGCCAAAATATAAGAAATCAGGGACAATACCAACCAACAATAAACGCCTAAAAGTGTCCCCTGCCCAAACCGATGTAACCCGAAGCGGTGTTTCGCAGTTTTAAACCAACCCTCTATTCGCCATCACCCGGTTCTCAGTACTAAAAAAGATTTATTAATAATTCAATCAGATGAACGCAACCACAATTTTAGGATTATTTGCAGGGATATTAACCACGATATCTTTTCTACCCCAAGTCATAAAAATTTGGAAAACAAAATCAGCCAAAGATGTATCTTTGAGAATGGTATGCACATATATTGCTGGCACTTGTATGTGGCTAGTTAATGGATTTATTCACAAAGATTTGCCTATTTTGATGACAAATTTTTTTGGTTTAATTCTTAATTGCTTAATTGTGTGGTTTAAAATCAAGTACAAAAAATAAAGATTATACTCTTATTTTGGCAAAGGTATTGATTTAAGTACCTGAATGCTGGCAACAACGGCATAGGTACGTTGGCGCATAGCGCCAACGCCACTTTGTTGCACGCGTAGGCGTAGCCCGCCGCAGGCATCGCATGAATTGAATGGTAACAAGCACACATCAGTCGATAAAAATAGCAACTTGGGTTATTAGGAACAAAGTCAATAGGTGGAGATATAGACATGATCAATCGACGCACTTTCACGGCTACGGCTGTTGCTGGAGGCGCGATCGCGCTCCTTGGTCTTTCCAGGAAGAAAGTCCAAGCGCAGGCTGACATCACCGCCGGCAACATAGTCCTGGTTCACGGTGCCTACGCAGATGGCTCCTGTTGGTCTGAAGTGATTAGACGCCTGCAAAAAGCTGGACTCAAGCCGACTGCGGTGCAGAATCCACTGACATCGCTGGCAGATGATGTTGCAGCAACACGTCGCATCCTCGCGTTGCAGGACGGTCCGACGGTTCTCGTCGGTCATTCTTGGGCAGGGACGGTGATTAGCGAGGCTGGAATTGATCCCAAAGTTTCCACACTCGTCTATGTTGCTGCTCGCGCACCGGATGCCGACGAGGACTATACGGCGCTTGCTGCAAAATTTCCAACACCACCCGCAAACGCTGGTCTGGTTCATTCGGGCGGATTCGCTCAACTGAGCGAGGAGGCGTTCCTGAGAGACTTTGCTGGTGGCGTCGATCTAGCTAAAGCGCGTGTTCTATATGCGGTTCAGGGGCGAGTAGCCGACACCCTGTTTGCCTCAAGAACAACAGTGGCGGCGTGGAGGTCTAAACCTTCCTGGTATGCCGTTTCGACGCAAGATAGAACAACTGCGCCTGAGTTGGAGAAGTTTCTTGCGAATCGGATGAAGGCAAATACGATTGAGCTGGAGTCCAGCCATCTTTCTATGATTACCCATCCAGATGAAATTGCCAATCTCATCTTGAACGCCGCAGGACTTAGCGGCTGATCTAATCAGCAACCGCGCCAGGGCGAACGCATCTAAATACTGATGTGCAGAACAAATGCCAGAGTATTTGCACAATTGAATCCGCAGCAATTTCAGGAATGTTTCTTAAACTGGATGAAATAGACCTCTTGCATGAATCAAGAAAACAGAGCAAGTTTATAGTTTATAGGCCCAGAAATCAAATTGCATCGCTTGCCAAAACGTTTTCTACGATTACGTGTCCATCTATGTGGACAGACTTTCTCGTGATTGCCAATTGTCTGGCAATGATCTTGCCGCTTTTAGAATACCAGCAATCGTATTACAGGTGATAGACCATCCTCTGACTAAATAAAGTGGTCAATTTTGAATGCCAGTTGATAAAAGGTAATGCGGTAGACTTGTCTTTACTATGCAAAAGTTCTGCTTTATCACCTTCAAAGATTTGGTCTTTTTTAAACTTTTCTTGTTGTTTGCGCGCTACATGTAACGGCACAATGCAAATTGCCGAAGCAGTATGAAACCAATTGGCGTATTTCAGCCAAGGTGAATCTTCGTCCGACTTCAGATTTGAACCGTGGGTGCCGAGAGTGTAAAGCCGTAAACGCCGCCCATCAGGGTCGTCGAAGACAATCAGCCATGCCTGAATTCCGGTAAGCACGGGCGAGTGTTCAATATGAAGTTCATCTAGGTGCTTGCCCCAAGCTTCGAGAGCAGCACGATCATCAACGGCAATGGTCAATGGATCGAAACCTTTTTGCTTCTCGGCTTCTTCAGGGCTGAGGCGCAGTTCGACTCGCGTGCCGAGATTGGGAACATCAAGAATGTAGGCGTAAATTGATCCATCTTCATGCTTGTGATCCCATGCCAAATTCCGTTTAGCACCAAAGACTTGCTCATAAAAGTGCAAACTATGATCAAGATTGCTAACCGCGAACTTGACGTGATGAATGCCCTTAAGAGGTGGAATATTCATGTGCTTCTTCTTTGCTGTTTTTAGTCCTGCCGGATGATCACATTTAAGCTGCCGATGTCGATCTCTGCATGGATGCGATCGCTGGCTTTTAGAAAACGATCACCATCAACTCCTGCGGAGCCAGATGGTGAACCCGTGAAGAGCATATCTCCAGGTTTGATCGTGAGGTTTGCTTGACATTGCAAGTCGGCGAAAAGGACTTGCACTTAATTCTGATCTAGCATGGTGTTCTTTCTTGCTTTGAAGGTAAAGGCGCGTCTATTGACGGATTTTGCTCTGAAGACGGCGATAGCCAGGAGCGGCAATATTCTGCTAATTCTGATACGGAGTGTTCTCCTCCCCGGAAACCGATGTAACCGTCCGGACGAATTAACAGTAAACCAGGAGTAGAACCGAGGTAATTTTGGAAGCGCTTGTGTTCTGACTCACTGTGCGGCGGCTCTATCTGTGTCCCTTTGAGCATCTCGTGCCATAGCGCCAGCTTTTCTGAGATTTGTGTATGTAGAGTTAGAGCATCACTGATGCCGACGAAAAGGAGTGTAAACCGGGACGGATTGAGCAGATTAAAAAGCGTCCGGTTTTCCTTAGCACCACTGGGTAGAACAACCTGGAGAGGGAAGTCAGGAACGCGATCACCAGCTCTTAGGCTACCTCCGTGCCCATGATCAACCGAGAGAGGACTGTCACGGTAACCCAAGGCCAGCTGACTCATGCGTGCGGTACTATTTTGCTGTACCACATCAGCACCGGCAATCCAAGGTGCAAGATGATTAAACAGACTTCGGACAATTGGATTTTCCGCTCCAATGATTTCGGTGAGACCTTCTGTCTTCGTCAGCACGTTATGGATAACCGGAATGCGGTCTTGCTCATAGGTGTCGAGCAGCTTTTCCGGGGCATAGCCTTTAAGTACGAAGGCTAGCTTCCATCCTAGATTCACCATGTCCTGAATGCCGGTGTTCATTCCTTGGGCTCCAGCGGGACTGTGAATATGAGCGGCGTCGCCACCAAGAAATAGCCTTCCTACTTTAAGCCGCTCGATCATGC
The DNA here is from genome assembly GCF_017115085.1 of Nostoc sp. NMS7. Taxonomy (GTDB): domain Bacteria; phylum Cyanobacteriota; class Cyanobacteriia; order Cyanobacteriales; family Nostocaceae; genus Nostoc. The sequence continues at coordinate 4,099 of NZ_JABXKJ010000110.1, forward strand.
GGCTGTTGATCCCGAACCAAGAACTCCAGGTCAAGTCGCGAAAGCGTGCCGGAATATGCGAGCGCTGGTCATAGATGGTCTGCAACTCCTGTAAGCTGGGCGCAGTGTCTTTACTCGGTTGACTGAGTGGGTTGCTGGCGATGAGGCGGAATCGGCTGCCATTCAGAGGAAACAGACCCATGAACCCGTGTTCCGATGAGAAGATGTGGAAATCTGACGGTGGCAAATCACCATCAATATAAATATCTCCGAGCGCATAGTTCTCGTCGAGGGTCTTCCCCTTGAATTCCAAGCCAAGACTAGTTCGCACGATGCTGTGCGTGCCCTCAGCACTGATTAGGTATGACGCAGTAGCCTCTTCGAGACTGCCATTCTTATGCCGCAAAACGGCTTTGACTCCGGACAGGTCATGAGAAAATGAGATCATCTCAACGCCCCGCTCCACTTCCACATTTTCCCTGATGAGCGCCTCAAGCAGAATGCGCTCCGTCTCCGCTTGAGAGATGAACAGCAGATAGTGATAGCGGCTATCAATATGGCGGAAATCGAGCCGGAAGAGACGCTTGCCGCCACCGTAGACGCTGCCACCCAGAGCAGGATTACCGATCCGGATAAACTCGTCGGCAAGGCCGCGCAACTCCATAAGTTCTAGCGTTCTAGACTGCACGCCAATAGCTCTGGAGGTGGTCTCAGGAGCTTCCTTTTTGTCGATGATTCGTACCGAGACACCGAAGCGGGCCAGTTCCAACGCCGCTGTAATGCCGGTCGGGCCACCCCCCACAATGAGTACTGAAGATATGTTTGACATATATATAGGACTTATATTTGATTTCTGAAAAAAATCAGTACACCCCGAAAAGGCTTCTTCCCCACTCCCTACTCCCTGTCTACGCAAATAATTTCAAAAATCAAAGCAGACTGCTATATCTACAGGGATATTAAGATGCAAAACGCTGTTAGCCCAAACATGAGAACATCACTTAATACTCTATCAGTAAACCAAAAAGTTTTCTTTTTCTTTCCATCTAAACGTTTGAGCTAAAACCAGGGATATCACAAAACTCACAAAACAACGTTAAATTGACCATTTCAGACGATACCCCTAGTTACCTTGAAGCGACACCGAATAGCCCACACTTCGGCAAAGCTCAGCGACCATCGTAGACATCGCTCTATTACTAATGCTATTTGCTTCCTGATTCACAAGGGCTGAAACCCATATTTTTACGTTCGTTTTCAAAACTTTGTGGTTTACTGGTAATCTTCAACGCGCAAGTGTTTATTGGCGCTTTCAAACCACAGGTGCACGGAGAAAGATGGAACGCTTATACCCGACTGTGTAACCAAGCATTGTTGCCTTGGTAGACTACTAGATACGCGAACGATTCCGAAAAGCGCCTGAACACCACAGCCGGCGTTACGTTCCGAGTAGCTCCGGCACGAAGATGTCCTCGCACGTCAGCCGCCGCTTCGAGAGACCTTGTTCAAAGAAATAGCGCAAGAAAGTGTTGATCGTCTTGCGATTCGCTTCGACGCCGTACGGCCACCAATCATCAGGAAACAGGCGGCGGTTTTCGTCGAAGAGTGGAGTAAACCACGGTATCATAAGGTTCCCGTGTTGCTCCATTAAGCCTTTCCGATACTGCTCCATCGCAACCTCTTTCGCGTCGCAAAAGCCCCGGTAGATGGCCTGTACGAGAGCCGGATGCTGCACGAGAAGCTCTTTGCGAACTACGACCGTATGCATGATCGGGAAGATGCCAGTACGTCGGTAGTACGCGCGTTCGACCGACTCGTAGTCGGGAAATAGTCGCGCGACTTGCGGTGAGTTGTTCAGCACGCACTGCGGCGCAACAGCCGAGATGAACGCGTCGATTTCTCCCGCTTCGAGCATCGGCCCCAACGCTTTGCCGAATGGCACCGGCATTACGTCGACGTTCGCAGGATGCCGTTGCGGGATGAAATCAAATGGTGGCATGTACCAATCAGAGGCGCCGATGATCCAGCGGCACTGGTCCGGCGTCACGCCGTACTCGTCCGAGAGAATCCCCTTTGGCCACACGCCCGCATCGTGGCCGTAAATCCCGAATTCGCCGATGGTCTTGCCTGCGAGGTCTTCCGGCTTTTCGATGCCACTCGACGTGTTGATGAAGATCGCCGAATGTCGGAAATTACGATTTGGAAACACCGGAAGCGCGATGAACGGCGGATCATCGAGGTCGAGGGTACGTAGATAGAACGTCAACCCCAATTCCGAGACATCAAACGCGCGCTGCCGCACCATGCGCTCGAAAATGTCCGAGACAATGCGGGCGCTCTCGAAGCTGGCATCGACGCCATCGATCTTTACGGTGCCATCGAACAACGCACGCGTGTGGTCGTAGTTAGAGCAGCCAATTTTAAGCTTGAGATCGCTCATTGCACAGGTTCCTCCAGAATGCAGTCTTTCGTTTCAGATCATAGCAGCGCTATGATCTGAAACGCCGGCGCACAGTTAGTCCCAGTTGTCGAATGCGATTTTCTCCCGGTCGGCATCGCTTAAATCCGCCTCCTTGCGCTTGTGCTGCGGTGTTCTAGGGTAAACGGTCGCCCAAGTGAGGGGGTAAGCTGAGATGTTTTCAGTCATTGTGAGCGCCCACCTGTAACTCAGTTTCTAAAGCTAACTTTTCGCCGCAAGCTTCACAGTATTCACAGTGTTCTTTGCCTCCAGGTAGAGAATCTAGTTCAAAGTAATGCTCAAGCTGGCAACTTGAACAGACAATCTGAATTAACAAATCTGTAATATTATATCCTGTCACTGCGATGCCTCCGGCGGTAAACTACGCGAAAGTGACCACCGGGGATACTCCCCGTGGCGCATTTCGCGCTCCTCCTGACTTTCAATCTCACCTTTCATCTTCTGCTCAATCCATTCTGAAAAATCACCATCAAAGCCTGAATCTTCTAGCATTCGCAACATCTGACGATGTAGAACTTTATCTATATATATAGAACCCATTTGACATCTTTTACTGTGTTGAAGTAAAGTGACGGCAAAAGTC
>NZ_JABXKJ010000067.1 GCF_017115085.1 Nostoc sp. NMS7
ATGTCAATAATTGCAATGCTTTTAGTAATTTTTTAATACAATTTTTAATATCCTTTTGAATTTGTAACTAATAATTTAGCATAACAAGTACTGAAGAACCGTTATTTTTTCTCTAACTACTAATTTATAGCGTTTCCTGATCAGATGAGGCACATCATAGCCCAAGGCGAACGCACGGGATTTCTGAAACCCCTGCTGAATAAGGATCTTGATGAAAAAAGAGGCCAAATTATAAAACGCCCAAACCCGTGCTATTAAAGGATTCTTATACTTTAGATGCGTTTGCCCTGCATCATAGCCCCCTCATCGCTTGCGGGGAGGGGGTTGGGGGTGGGGTTCTTTTATCTCACAAGGTTTGAAAACGGCAATAGCTTTTTACAATTTATACAATAATTTTATTAATGCTGTCGAAATAAATTGTCATCTTGATAAAATTTTAGCTTTGAAAAAATTCATATTGATTTAGAGGAAACTGTAAATCAGCTAAAATAATTATGAGATTCTCTCTCGAATTTGACTAAAGATGAAATATAACAGCATTGATGAACTCTTCAGAAATAATCAGGCTTGGGTTGCCGATAAACTAGCTTTAAACCCAACTTACTTTCAAGAATTATCTAACGGACAAACACCACCTTTTCTATACATCGGCTGTTCTGATAGTCGTCTGGCATTAACAAGCTTTACCCGTACAGAACCAGGAGAATTATTTGTACATCGTAATATTGCCAATCAAGTTTCTCTGACAGATATTAACTTTTTAGCCGTTTTAGAATACGCAATTTTACATCTTAGGGTGGAACATATTATCGTTTGTGGTCACTACGATTGCGGAGGAATTAAGGCAGCTTTAGAAGGAAGAACCATCGGAATTCTTGATAACTGGGTAAATCCGATTCGAGAACTGTATTTAGAGAAACAAGAAGAAATTGATACCTTGCCAACAAGAGAAGATCGTCTGAATCGTTTGGCGGAAATCAATGTTGTGGCGCAAGTAAAAAATCTTTATCAAACTTCCATCATGCGCCAGGTACTCTATGAGCGAAAAGCGCCTATGGTTCATGGCTGGGTACTAGATATAGGCACTGGTTTGATCAAAGATTTGAAGGTTTCTACTGTGCAATGGCAATTACACATCTGCCCCTTGCTTCTAGAGTTTAGACTCTATGCCATGTTAAAAAATGAGAGTTAATTCGGTATTTGCTGCCATACAAATATAGATTGAGGACGTGATAAATCGTGTCTTTACAACTTTTATTTCAAGTAAAATAAATAGTTTTTTTTCGCCCCAATATTATAATATTTACGTCAAACTTCTAAATTATTTTAGATTTTTGTCCAATTAGAGTTACGAATACAAGGATGGCGTTATCCCTTTGACTAACGCATCGTCACAGATTAGATATAACGTCTCTACAAGGGTTTCAGATCACGCATCATTAATTTATGGAGATGTCTATTAGATCAATATCGTGCATTAAGGAAGTAACGCACTCTACAAGTTGGATATTTTTTTAATTGGAAGTCTCTAATGGATTCTGGCGGATGAATTATTCTTTAATAATTTGCAGACATCCAACTCATAACCCTTTATATAGAGGCAATTCATGAATTGCCTCTATCCCAAAATTACTCAGAATCAGTAAAACCGAGATTGGTACACCCAACCTACCCCCACAAAAAATTATTTCTTATAAATTATCCACACTGCATGAATAATCCCAGGAATGTAACCAAAAAGCGTCAAAACTATATTAATCCAAAAATCTATACCCAAACCTACTTGCAAAAAAACTCCTAAAGGCGGTAAGAAAATGGCACACAGAAGACGAACTAAATCCATTTGAACCTCCTGTTAATCTTACAAAAGACAGCTTGTCGGCGAAGTGATTCGCCACTGCTCAAGTATATTTGTACCTCTCAAAGATAACATTGCCGAACTAAATCTAGGTCACGGTTAAGATGCGGGAAACCGCACTCAAGATTAGCCACCGCTAATTTTAGCTTTATAACCTAGCTTGGTCAAAATCTCGACAATTTTCTGCTTGTGTTCGCCCTGAATTTCAATCTCGTTGTCTTTAATTGTCCCACCTGTCCCACACTGGCTTTTCAACTGCTTCACCAAATCTGCCAAGGTTTCCGGTTTGGCTTGAAAACCGCTAATCACTGTGACGGTTTTGCCTTTGCGTCCTTTGCGGGAAGCTTGTACTTTAAGATTTTGTTGTTGTGCGGGTAGTTCTGGAACTGGTCTTTCTGTGGCGGCGGAGTTGTCGTTGCCAAATTCGCGGTAGACAAAACCTTTATCGGAAGATTTGGGATTGGAAGAAGACATAAAATGAATGTTTAAGAAAAATTTCAAAGGCAAGGGAACCAGACTTTTCTATAATAATTAAGTTATTCCCTTCATCAAAATCAGCCCGTGACTACTACTCCCCTTTCTCCAACTTCAACTGCTCAGGTTCCCGATACGCTAGGTCGCTTTGGACGCTTTGGCGGTAAGTATGTACCTGAAACGCTGATGCCTGCTCTTACTGAACTAGAAACAGTTTATCAGCAATACCGTAATGATCCTGGTTTTCAAGCAGAACTACAGCAGTTGTTACGGGACTATGTAGGACGTGCCACACCATTGTATTTCGCTGAACGCCTGACTGCTCATTATGCCCGACCCGATCGCACCGGACCGCAAATTTACTTAAAGCGCGAGGATTTAAATCATACTGGCTCTCACAAAATCAATAATGCCCTTGGTCAGGTATTGTTGGCAAAGCGCATGGGTAAGCAACGGATTATTGCCGAAACGGGTGCTGGACAACATGGAGTTGCCACAGCCACAGTTTGCGCTCGTTTTGGGTTGGAATGCATAATTTACATGGGCGTTCATGACATGGAACGCCAAGCTTTGAATGTCTTCAGAATGCAGTTGATGGGGGCAGAAGTGCGTCCGGTGGAGGCAGGTACGGGAACCTTGAAGGATGCGACTTCTGAAGCAATCCGCGATTGGGTGACAAATGTGGAAACGACTCACTACATCCTGGGTTCGGTAGCAGGGCCTCATCCTTACCCGATGATGGTACGTGATTTTCATGCAGTAATTGGTCAAGAAACTCGCGCCCAAGCAATGGAAAAGTGGGGTGTATTGCCTGATATTCTCTTGGCTTGTGTTGGTGGTGGTTCCAATGCTATGGGACTATTCTATGAGTTTCTCAATGAGTCTTCTATACGGTTAATTGGGGTTGAAGCAGCCGGAGAAGGTGTCAATACCCCAAAACACGCAGCAACCTTGACAAAAGGACGAGTTGGTGTATTGCATGGAGCAATGAGCTATCTCCTGCAAGATGAGGATGGGCAAATTATTGAGGCACACTCAATTAGTGCGGGGTTAGATTATCCTGGTGTGGGTCCAGAACATAGTTATTTGAAGGATGCTGGTCGCGCTGAATACTATAGTGTGACTGATGCACAAGCTTTGGCGGCATTCCAGCGATTGTCGAAATTGGAGGGGATTATCCCGGCATTGGAAACAGCCCATGCGATCGCCTACCTGGAAAGCCTATGTCCCCAACTTACCAACAGTCCCCGGATTGTAATTAACTGCTCTGGACGCGGCGATAAGGATGTACAAACAGTAGCCAAGTTATTAAATGATGCGTAAATATACATAAAATTTTGGCGCAAAAGCAATTATGCATCAACAATTCCAATATGCTATGCTACCGCAACCCACTTACGACGAGTTGGCACGCCAAAATTTACTGCAAGGAGAGTGAACAGTGGCGTGCGGAATATATTGCGCGGGTGTTGCGCGTGGTACAGAAAGAGTTAGAAACCCTCAACCAAAGCTAGTCGCCCAGAGGTTTTAGGGACTGACAAAAAATAAATCATCCCAAATTATTTCTACATTTGTCGGGGCGTATTGCAATACGCCTCTACGATGGGATATTTTTTTAACTGGAACTCCCTTGCTGGAGATATTTATGCCATTTGCCATTTATGTAGAAATAATCATACTACTGCTAGAGCATTCGCCATAAATAAGATTACATCCTATTTGAAGTAAGTAATAATACTTAAAATATTGCGGAAAATTGGGTCAGAAACATAATTTTTGGACAGGCGATGCCTACGCCTAATCTTGATACGCATCATTCATTCTTGCCCGATTAGCTCAAAAAAGATTAAATTTTATACCTAAGTATTTGTTAATATTTAAGCATAATTACTAATTGACAAAATTCATGTTCTTTTAACCTGCCACGGATGATGGTAGAGATCAATTTTTTATAAACAGCACAATTGTCTCGTAAGATCGCGGATTTAAACGTTTAATGGTAGTTTTTGAACAGAAAATGCCATAACCAAAACTATATAGACATATAAGCAATTTGTCATACTGACATTACTTTAGTTAGATTGTTGACAACTTTACTTTCAGCAAATGATTAAGACAACAATCTATAGCGTTGCTTTAGGCACTATCATTCTCAGTAGTGGGGCGATCGCTACTCCTGTAATAAATCCAACTTTTACGCCGACATCTTCAAATGTATCAAATAATGCTGTTCAGATCGTAGCATCTAACATCAACACTGCTGGTCTAGAACAGTCGGTTTTCAACCAAATTAATAACTACAGAGCTTCCCAAGGGCTAGCAAACCTGACTCGTAATTCTGCCATTGATAATCAAGCCAGGATTCATAGTCAAAACATGGCTAATGGGAAAGTTACCTTTGGACATACGGGATTTTCAGAACGGATTCAAGCAATCGGTATTTCTTACAGAGCAGCTGGTGAAAATGTTGCTTACAACCAGGGATATACTGCTCCTGCCAAAACAGCTGTTGAAGGCTGGCTCAAAAGTCCAGGGCATCTAGCCAATATTAAAGGCAATTATAATCAGACGGGGATTGGTGTCGCTAGCAACAGTCAAGGTGAAATCTACTTTACACAAATTTTCCTTCGCTGATAGATTTGGGAAAATTTAGGTTTTTTCTCAAATTCCCCAGACTTCAGTTTGTTAGCAAAGCTTTTACGAATAATGTAGTTTAAATGACATTTGTCTATCGAATACTACATTATTTTTTAGTAATTCATAAAAATCTTAAATTCTCAGCAAAAATAACTGTGATTTTCATGCAATTGACCGATTGAAGTATTGACAATTGGAAATGATTGTTTGTATATGCGATACAAGAATATAGCCAAATTGCCGAAATTCATCAACCCTTAATAGTATCGTGGTATATATCCTCGGAACAATAAGGTACAGTAGAAGTCTTATATCTCTACACATTACGCAATTCTCCATGTTCCGACAAACTGCTTTTGGCATCGCTTTAAGTGCGCTTGTCCTTGCTAGTGGATTAACGACTGTTCCGATCCCAAATTATCCTTCAACGAATACATCCACCCGTAATAAGCTGTTGTCGCTTTTTTCTAGTCAGGCTGCAATATCGACTCCTACTTTTAAAACTACTGAGCTAGAAAAATCAGTATTTGATGAAATTAATCGATATCGGACTTCTAAAGGACTGCCAAAGTTAACTTTAAATGCAAATATCACTCGACAGGCAAGAATTCATAGTCAAAACATGGCTAAAGGTAAAACCCCATTTAGTCATCAAGGATTTGAACGGCGAGTCAAAGCTATCCCTCTTCGCTACAACAGCGCGGCGGAAAATGTTGCTTTCAACCGGGGATATAGCAACCCTGTGGACGAAGCTGTTACTGGTTGGATCAACAGTCCCGGACATTTAAAGAATCTTAAAGGAAATTACAACCTGACTGGAATTGGCGTTGCTACTAATAATCAAGGCGATGTCTACCTTACACAACTTTTTTTCCACACTAGGTAGATTTAATTTCTGATGTTTTTGCACAATAATAATCTAGTGTCTGACAAGACTTTTGTCTGCTGGACACTGCTATTATTTTTAAACAATTCATGACATTACAAGATTTTCAGGTGAGCGATCGCGATCTCAGTGACGCAGCCCTTAGCCAGTATTTAGAATCAGCAGCGATCGCAGTTGATACAGAAACAATGGGATTATTGCCACTGCGCGATCGATTGTGTCTTGTCCAGCTGTGCAACCAATCCGGGAAAGTGACTGCAATCCGCATAGCCAAAGGACAAGCTGACGCTCCAAACTTAAAAAAACTCTTGGAAGCCGCAAATGTTGTAAAAGTGTTTCACTTTGCTCGCTTTGACCTAGCCACTTTGAGAGCTAATTTGGAGATTCAGGTTCAGCCCACTTTTTGCACCAAGATTGCTAGTAAATTAGCCCGTACTTACACAAATCGCCACGGACTCAAAGATGTGGTACAAGAGTTAGAACAAGTGGAACTGGATAAAAGCTCTCAAAGTTCTGATTGGGGTAACGCCGCTAGTTTAACAGAAGCTCAACTGAGTTATGCTGCCAATGATGTGCGCTACTTACTTAGTGTGCAACAAAAGCTAATAGAAATGCTCAAACGAGAAGAACGTTGGGAAATTGCTCAAGAATGTTTTGAATTTTTGCCAACAATTGTTTCCTTGGATTTGTTGCAATTTAAGGATTTGTTTGAACATTGATCAAACAATAAACCTCTTGCAAAAAAAGCATCAATTTTGGCAAATTGCCCTACGCCCAGCACACGCTACGCCAAAAGACTAGTACCGCAAGGCGGAATTCCAAATTCCAAATTCAAATAGGTATACAGGGTAGGCGTTTCATGGTAACAGAGCCGTTCGACAGGTCTTAGCCTGAGCCCTTCGACAAGCTCAGGGTAACACTTGCCGAAGAGCTTACTGTAATACTTGCCGTTGGCGTGGTCACTGAGCCTTGCCGTACCACTTCGTGGAAGCAAGCTACGCGCAGCGCGATGCCCTGAGCTTGCCGTTCGCGCAGCGTCTCGTAGAGAAGGGTCTCGTAGAGAAGTGC
>NZ_JABXKJ010000033.1 GCF_017115085.1 Nostoc sp. NMS7
TGTTAGCATCGCATAAATGCCAAAAAACTTCCGGGTCATGAAGATAATTTGCAGTAATATTATCTAGGCGATCGCCTTCGCTGACTTGATGTTCTTGAAGAACTTCAAACCTTTGTGATGACGGTAAAAATCTCCGCCTGAGATAACTGATAGTTTGATTTGATGTTGTTTGCCACTTGGCAATTTCTATATCGTAGTAACGACTGCTTTCATTAAACATTTTACTCTTTTTATCTTACAACTAAAAATCTATATTTGCTGAGATATTTTGAGAAACTTACAGATGTAATAATTTATGGTTGAAAATAGCCAAGTTTATAATAAAGAAGCAACAGTCTTGATAACAGTCGCAGCCGTGTTCACATTAGCTAGAAATTCTTTGTGCTTGTGATAGACTCTGAACAAGCTGCTGCCTTTATGGTCAAATCTCAAATCATTTGTGCTTAATACTTGCATACCTAAACTGACTTTGGCACGAATAGGATTTAGTTTAGAATCGAATGCTTCTTCGGTAATGCTGAACTCAGAAAGGCGCACTGGCATCACACGATTTAAGCTCCATATAAATACACTCAGATCGGCCTCAATTGGTAAGATTTCTAAAATACCGCTGCGGGCGAGTTGATTGTTTGTCTGAATTTGACTACTTTTAGGATAGATCAGAGTTTCTAGGGCTGCTAATTGGGGGTATATGCCAAAGGCCACTGTATCTGGATTTTTTCCAGGAAACTCCAGTTGGTCTGTAGCATCAATTTCCGCCTCTAGTTGAATTGTCTCTAGGGGTGGTGCAACCAAACGCAAGGCTTCTAGGCGATCGCTTCCTTCAGCACCCGCACCTCGTACCTGTAAAGTGCGTCTGAGTGTTTCGGGATTGTATTGCAATACGATTATTCCTTTGGGGAAAAAGCTAACAGCATCAAGAATAGCGATCGTTGCTTTTAATGTCTTTGGCGTACGGGGAAAGTGAGACATAAAATTATTCCTAAATCATTTCAATTCAGTAACAGATTCAAAAACCGAAAAATTATGCATTTATACTTCCGACTTCCGACTTCATTTATCAAGTCCCTTTTGCTTTCATATTTGTAGTAGTGAAAAATCCCGTGCCAAAATATATCGGAATTGGGTCTGGTGTCGGTGGTATTGTTGGTGTCTGGGCTGGCAGGATAACTTGCAATCTCGCTGTGAATGTAGTACCTTTGAGCAATACTGCTGTTCGCTTAGATTTAACTTTTCTAGCTTTTTGATTCAAAGCTAAGGATTGAATAAAAAGTGTTCCTATACCGGGAGTAACATTTGGCGGACTTGTATAAGAACAACCAAGGACAACAACTTTTTTCTCGTCACCAACAAGGCAAATTTTATTTTTGTTAACTGTTGGTATGCCAGTACCAGTTAATATCCCAGGACGTACTGCAACTATTGCTTTGCCAAAAGTGGGGTTGAATATGGCGCGATCGCCAGTGATGAGAATCAAGTCTAACATCAGCTTTTTGGTGAGAAAATAAAAGATTAATTCAGATTGGTTCGAGTTTGCTATAGGAGCGATCGCACACTCCTCAACCATCATACATAGGCGATCGCATTCCTTGTAAAACCGTCCTTACAAGATTAGCGATCGCACTGTTCAATAAATTTAAATTGGTTGATGTGAACATCTTTTATAAACCTATACTGCGTGAGATCGGATTTAAATTTAAGTGAGTATTTTTTTGGTGAATGATGGGAATTATTTCGGAATTTTTACAAGAATACTTGAGGTTAAGTGAAAGGATTTAGCAGCGAAATACTACAATCTTCAAAATCACCAGTGTTTCGCGTTACTAAAGTAAGTTGATGCAGATGAGCAGTAGCTGCTATCAGCATATCTGCTTGGGTGCGTGGTTTTCCTTTAGTTCGCAATTGCCCCCGCACTTCCCCAGAACGTTGGGCAATCTCAGGAGTAATGGCGATAACTTGGCAATAATCTTTCAGGAATTCTTGAAACCATTTTTGTACTTTGGCATTTGGTTTTGACGCTAACCCGTAAGCGATTTCTTCTAGGGTAATGACACTCAAGGAGATTGATGAAACCTGTTTACTCCAAGCTAACACTCCTGGATTGGGTTGAGGGCGTGCTAGTTCGCTGATAATATTAGTGTCACAGAGAAATGTCACGGTAGGCTATCAACAAAAGGATTAAAACGGTCTTGGCGATCGGGTATTTCAATGGTGTAGTTTTCCTCTGCACAAAGCTGACGCAATTGGGTAAAGGCATCTGCAAGAGAAGGTTGGTACTGCTGTTGCTGCCAAGCTAAGAATTCCTGAAATATTTCAATTTCTACAACGGCTGCTACCACTTTGTCTTGGTTGTAAATCAGTTGTGGTTCTGCAACTGCGGCATCAATTACTTCAGAAAATTTTTGCTGCGCTTCTTCTATTTTCCAATTCATAGGGTTCTGTTTTGGCTCACAAACTATAATATGCAAAGACTTTTTACTCAAATTGTAAGTTATCGATATGTGGCGATCGCTTTGAAGTCAGGTTGAACCAGCAAACAATGCCGCGATCGCACATTCATCAATATTTCTACGTGGGCGATCGCATTCCTTTTAACACTGTCCCTACAAGAGTTTGTCAGATGACGCTATCGCACCAAATTAAACCTCCTACATGAGCGATCGCATTTTGAGTGAGAATGGACAGTGTGTTAATATTCATCCGAGCATGATATTAGGCGATCGCATTACCTTTTTACACAGTCACTACAAGAGTTTGTCAGATGACGCTATCGCACGCTCATCAATATTTATAGGTGGGTGATCGCTTTGTTTGGGGTTTAGTTGGTGCGTTATGCGATCGCGCTTCGTACCTTACAATTGGTTGTAGAATCTAAAAAGTCGCCAATTGAAACTTTTTTCTTTGGATCGGGCATTTGGAATGGCCCCCACGGTCGTCTTTGAATAACTGTTTCGGTGATTGGTTGGATAAGGTTTTTATTCTGTGCTGCAACCTTATTGTTCTCTAAATCAACTATTTTAGTGTTGTCTTTGATATTGCCGGCATTAATCTTAACATTAGTTTGTCCGCCGCCAATATCCTTGCCGATGTGATCTAATTTGTTCCAACTCATAGTGATGAAGTCTGCTGGTCCGTTGTTTGTTGGGTGATTTACATTTGCTTGATAATAAATATAATTCCCATCCATCACCGCCTTTTTCATACTTTTTTCGACTTGTTTTTCCATGACTGTGTTGGCAGTGCTGGGGAAGGCAAATAGGTTTTGGGTGATGCCGGGTCCACCTAGTTGGTCGTTGACGATATGGGCGGCAACATGAGATTTGCCGCCTCTAAGTTTTGCGGCTATGCCGTTGTTAGTTTTTGCTGTCTCACTTTTAGGTTGGCTTCCATAGGGGTGATCGGGACCAATAACCCCTATGACGCTGGTGCCTTCGGGTTTCATACCATTCGGTCCAGCTTGGGCCGATGAAAGAGGACCAAAAGTTAATTGGGTATGCCAATCTGCACCATTTACCTGAGTGCCAAAACCACTCATTTTATTATTGGCATTGATATCGGCATCTACAGCAGTATCCGCTCTGGCTCCGGTAAAGAAAGTTGTGGGATTCACGTCGGCTTTTTGGAGCACGCCTTTGCCCACCAATGCCGATGGAGTTTCGATGGCGGGGTGTTGCAGTAACTGCTGCGGTGGTAAAGGCCATCGCTGCACAGCCCCACCATTTTGCTGCGCCACATGGGTCAACTCATGCGCTAACAACTCCTGCCCCCCTCGACTCCACGGCTCATACGCCCCCTGCCGAAAGAATACATCCTGCCCTGTCGTAAACGCCTTCGCCTGAATCGATCGATTCAACTGGTCAGACTGAGCATCCGTATGTACCTTCACCCCACTAAAATCCGCCCCCATCGCTTGCCCCATTGACTGTTGCAGTCCTGCCTCTAAGGGCTGTCCACTTCCCCTAGCACGGTTAATGGTTGATTCCAAATCCGTTGAAGTTTCCCCTCCTGCGATCGCTTCCCTTCGCTGGAGAGTTAACTTTGCCTGAAGTTCCGCCTCCGGTTCTTTCATGCGTTGGAGCGAAGTAATCTCAGGTTTCGCCTGTATTTCCTCTTCTGCTTCTTCCTGGCGCTGTACCGACTGCCCTGCCGATCTTGGTGCATTGATCCTTCGTACTACTTCTGATGCTACCCGATCCGCCTCCTGTTCATAGCGATCATTTGGTTCCCCGATAGTCAACTTTGCCTGGATAGGTGGCATTGGATGACTTTGGAGATTTCTTGCATGAAACTGCTGTGGTTTAGTCGTGCTAATAGGCACTTGACTAAAGTCTTTGGAAAAAGCCGAATTACTTAATGCCAGTGCTTGTTTATCATCTGTTGATTCCATCTCAGCATCCGCAACCGAACGAACAGCAGCACGCTGTAAAATACCACTCCCTTGGGCTGTCTCACTTTTTTGTTGCTGATTATTTTGTGCAATTCTTCTACTAGTCATGGTTTCATTCCTCGATATACTGTTTGTGCAATTTGTTGCGCCATTTGGGTAGGATTAGATCCAGGCTTTACTTGAATAGCACCTCTCGGTACATGAGGCACTACCCCACCAGCCTGCCAGTTATCCGGTATACCTTCTGTTCTCAGCAATCGCGCCAATTCTGCCTCCACCGCCCCTTGCAACTTTCGCCCCTGACTGGGAGAAATAGACATCCCCTCTAAAACCAGCTTTTCTATATCTATATTGATATTCATACCCTTACCCCAGTTGGTACTAAAACCCGAAAATCTGCCTCATTCACAGGTCGATCCAATTTTCTAAACTCAGTCCGCGCTGCTGTTAACACCAACGCCATTGTCACATCTGTATCCGCTTGCGCCGCCAAAAAAGCTGCATTCAAAGCCACATTGTGGATACTCGCACCAGTCAAATTCAAACGTGCCAAACGGTTAAAATCTAAATCCTCAGTTGGTGTCTCTGGTGGAAACACCTTCTCCCACATCACCTGACGTTCCGCCACACCAGGAAAGGAAAAATTAACAATAAAGCCCAAACGGCGCATAAACGCATGATCCAGCGAACTCTTGAGATTGGTTGCCAAAATCGCCAAACCGCGATAAGCCTCCAACCTCTGCAACAGATAATTCACCTCAATATTCGCGTGGCGGTCATGGCTATCTTTCACCTCAGAACGTTTGCCAAACAAAGCATCCGCTTCATCAAAAAACAGAATCGCCCCGCCATCTTCCGCCGCATCAAACAAACGCCGCAGATTTTTCTCCGTTTCTCCGATATATTTATTGACCACCGCCGACAGATCAATCCGATAGAGATTGAGTTGCAAATCATTAGCAATCACCTCCGCCGCCATCGTCTTCCCCGTCCCGCTTTCCCCCGCAAACAAGGCGCTGATGCCCATTCCCCGATTCATCCGCTTGTCAAAACCCCAATTTTGATAAACTTGGCTGCGCTGGCGGATCTGATCAGCAATTTGATGCAGCAAGTTTGTCTCCTCTGGTGCTAGAACAATATCATCCCAAGTTGCTTTCGGGTCAAGGCGTTGAGCTAAAGTATCCAACTGCGGACGAGTACTAGCAAGACAAGCTGACCACAAACGATTTTGGATTTTAGATTTTGGACTTTCCTGGGGAACGCTACGCGTAGCTTGCTTCTCCAAAGGAGTACGACTACGGTTCCGTCGAGCGAAGTCGAGATGCTCAGTCGAACGATTTTGGATTGAAGGATTGGGTGTTTCAGTTAGCACTTGCTGGGCAATCTGCTCAATCTTGACTAAATTGAGGTTAAACTGACTCGCCAGAAGTTGCGGACTACTATCTGCGATCGCACCCAATGCCTGGTTCCAAGTTGCTTGTTGCTCAGAAGGTGTAGGCTTTTCCACATCCACTACAATCGTTGGCAGTCCCAAATTCTGCCTAATTTCACGAGTGCTGAGGAAAAGTAGACCACCACTACGGTTCAGAAACCGATGCAGAGGTAGCGCTTGTCCTTCCATGTTTGGTTTACCGTCAACCTCCTGGGCATCTAAATACAGGGCAAGCGGCAATAACAAACTTTCCCGATGCCACAAACGAGCAACTGTCTCTAACTCTCCCGCCTGAGTGGGCAATAATTCCACTGGCAAACGGTAGACATATCTATCTAGTTGGGCTGCTACCTGTTGGGCTATTAGTTGCTTGCTGAGGGAATCTGCCCCTACTAGCTGAATAACTGGTAAACGTTGTTCTTTATATATTTGGCGAAGTTGCTGAATAATTGTTTGGACAACAGCATTTTGAGATGGTGGTAGTTTTACATCCCATTCTTCTGTTTCCATTGACATCAGTAATGATACCAAGCGATCATCTAAAGAATTTAATCCTTTAACATAATTTAATATACGTTCATCTACCCGTAAACCACTGGTGGTAAGCGGTTGAACTCCTGACTGATGAATTTCAATTAATCGCCAGTAACGTAAAGGGCGTTCCCAAGAAAGGGCATCCCAAGTAGGTTGCTCGAATAGTGATAAAGCCAACGCAAAGGTAGGATAAGGCTGATGAGAATTATCGAAAGCTCTGGCACAAAGACGCGCCATACCCGGATCTAATTCCATTGCAACGCATAACAGTAAAACCTGTTGTTCAAAGTCAGATAAATCTAATTTTTGACTTAAGACAAGCAGCGCTGCGGATGGATTCATCCCTGCCGCCGTTGTGATTTCTGTGACTTTAGGCTTCTCAATATCAGGTAACTGTGCAAACTCACATAAACGCCAGCGTAACCAAGCCATTGCATTTGCTAGGTATTCTTCATTGTTTGCTCTCCAAGAATCGAGGTTGTTCATAAA
>NZ_JABXKJ010000196.1 GCF_017115085.1 Nostoc sp. NMS7
CCAGTCGTTTTATCGCTACAGGACGGGGTGGATTACCCCAAAATCCTAATGAACCGTTGCGGGGACGAGCAGTAATTACTGGTTGGGTAGATTTGCTCCCACAAGCAACACCCAGAGTAACAGATAAATTATCTACAACTGTTACCAAATCTAGTAATGAGATTGTGGAAGCTCAAGGATGGATTGTCGATGCTAAGGGTGATATTATCCTAGTGGCTCAATCTGGGCAAAGTTCTTTTATTCCCTCTGCGATTTCCTGTAATCAATAATTCGTTACCCCAAGAGTATGGGGAGGAATTCCCATGAAACCCAAGAGTCATAAAAACAATCAGTGGCAACGAATGTGTAACGGATGTAACAGATGGTTCATTCGTCTTTTTAAAATCCATGACTTGCCTGTTTTCATTCTCTTGGTTCTGGTGACAGCTTTTTTGTGCGTTATTGCTTTTCCTGTTGTTGCAACTATAAAGATACAACATAGGGAACATCTCACTTTCGTAAAAAGCCTTGTAAAACCTCACCCCAACCCTCTCCCCTTCGACCCTTCGGCAGGCTCAGGGCAGGCGAAGCTCAGGGCATCGCTTAGTAAGGAGAGGGAGCAGGAATCTTGTTTCTCATCTGGTATGTTTGCAAAACTGAGATGCTCTCCACAACATACCGCTTCTTTAGGAGTGTCAATCCAAAATCCGACTGCACAAACACAAGACTTGCTGCAACAGGGTAAAATGCTGTATGAGGCAGGACAGTTTGCAGAAGCGGTTAAAGTTTTGCAACAAGCAGTTAAAATTTATAACAGCCAAGGCAATGAATTGCGGCAAGCTGTGGCATTAAGTAATTTGGCATTGGCATATCAAAAGCTGGGTAATTTGACACCAGCGCAACAGGCAATTATAGATAGCTTGAAGTTGCTTGAAAAATCCTCTAATGCCCAAAATATTCAGGTTCTGGCTCCAATTCTGGA
The DNA here is from genome assembly GCF_017115085.1 of Nostoc sp. NMS7. Taxonomy (GTDB): domain Bacteria; phylum Cyanobacteriota; class Cyanobacteriia; order Cyanobacteriales; family Nostocaceae; genus Nostoc. Next base: position 962 of record NZ_JABXKJ010000196.1, read on the forward strand.
TATTCAAGGTAGTATTCAACTAGACTTGGGACAAGCCCAACAGGCACTTAACACTTGGCAACGTGCGGAAGTCAGCTATAAGCAATTAGGTGATCAAAATGGCATTAGCCGCGATCGCATCAACCAAGCACAAGCATGGCAAGTTTTGGGATTTTATCGTCGGGGTTTGACAATCTTGACTCAATTGCAGCAGCAGTTACAATCACAACCTAATTCAGTCACCAAAGCAGTAGAATTACGGTCTTTCGGTGATGCTCTGCAATTGGCGGGAGATTTGAAACAATCTCGTCAGATATTACAGCAAAGTTTGGCAATTGCCCAAAAATTGGATTCTCCCCAGGATGTGAGCGCTGCTCTGTTCAGTTTAGGCAACACAGCACAAGTACAGCAAGATTTTAAAGGGGCAATAGAATTCTATCAGCAAGCTGCGGCGATCGCTCCTAACTCGATTACCAAAGTCCAGGCTGAAATAAATCAGTTGAGCTTGCTAGTGAACACCAGACAAACAGCCGCCGCGCAAACATTATTGCCGCAAATCCAAACTCAACTGGTAGAACTACCTGCTTCTGTGACAAGTATCTATGCGCGGATTAATCTCGCTCAAAGCTTGATGAAATTTGGGACTCCACCCGAAGCGATCGCTCAAATCTGCGCGATCGCCTTGCAACAAGCTCAAGATTTGGCAGATCAGCGAGCCGAAAGCTTTGCCCTTGGTACTCTCGGCAGTGTCTACGAGCAAACTAAACAATGGTCAATTGCCCAGAATCTTACTCAACGCGCACTGATCATAGCCCAAACAATCAACGCCCCGGATATCGCTTATCGTTGGCATTGGCAGTTAGGACGCTTGTTAAAACAGCAGGGAGAGATTAAGGGCGCTATTGCCGCCTATGATACTGCGGTCAGGGAGTTGCAGACTCTCCGTAGTGACTTAGTTGTGGTGAATCGAGATGTCCAGTTTTCCTTTAAAGAAAGTGTAGAACCTGTATATCGAGAGTCAGTAGAATTACTGTTGCAGTTTCAGCCAACTCATCCGAGCCAAGCAACCCTAGACAAAGCTAGACAGAGGATTGAAGCACTGCAACTGGCGGAATTAGATGACTTTTTCCGGGAAGCTTGCATTAATGCCAAAACTATTTTGCTTGACACAGTGGTAGATAAAGATAATCCCACAGCTGCGATCATTTATCCAATTATTCTGCCTTCTGAACTCCAAGTAATTGTCAAAATTCCTAACCAGCCACTGCGTAATTATACAGTACACAAGTCACAGAACGAGGTAGAAGCTACTCTGAAAAAACTCCAAGAGTATCTTTTAGAACCTGATATGACTGAGGAAGTGCAGGCGCTGTCACAAGAAGTCTATGGGTGGTTAATCAAAGAAATTGAGTCAGATTTAAAAGAAAGTGGAGTCAAAACCCTTGTATTTGTACTGGATGGAATATTGCGAAACGTGCCAATGGCTATACTATATGACGGTCAGCAATATCTGGTAGAAAAATATGCTGTAGCACTCAGCTTAGGACTCCAGTTACTCGCACCCAAACCCTTGACACAAACAAAACTTAATGTCCTAGCTGCCGGGTTAGTCCAACCACCACAAAATTTTCAACAGCAATTTCCAGCCTTACCAGAAATTAAATCAGAATTAAACTCCATTTCTCAAGCGATCGCGTCTACCACCGAGTTACTAGATCGGGACTTCAACAGCAAAAACCTAGAGAGTAAGGTGAATGCTGTGCCATTTAATGTGTTACATCTGGCAACCCACGGTCAATTTAGCTCCCGTGCCGAGAATACTTTTATACTTGCTGCTGATGGACCCATCAACGTCACGGAATTTGATAGCCTGCTGCGCCGTCGGGATGAAACTCGCTCAGAAGCCTTGGAAATGCTGGTTTTGAGTGCTTGCGAAACTGCCGCCGGTGACAATCGCGCCACGCTAGGGCTAGCAGGGGCATCCGTGAAAGCTGGTGCCCGTAGTACTTTGGCTTCACTATGGCATATCAGTGATAAATCTACTGCGATCTTAATTGGTGAATTTTATCGTGAGTTAGTTAAAACTAAGGTGACAAAGGCTGAAGCTTTGCGTCGTGCCCAAGTAAAGTTGTTAAAAGATTATCCTAATTACAGTCGTCCTGGGTACTGGGCACCTTATGTTTTAGTTGGTAACTGGCTTTGACAAAGGTGGCCGATTCGGTTCAGCTTCTTTTATTATGGGTAATTTGGCAGTCCTATTAATAAGAGTTTGTTTAGCTAAATTCTCTAAATCTATGGATTTAAGCAAATTCATCCACTCCACCGCTAGAGTTGGATCTTTCGGTTTGGCAAGACGTAATTCAGCCAGAGTCGTCAAGGCATCGTACCAAATACCATTCTCAGCATAAAGCCTTACCCGTTGCTGAGGAGTTGCTTGCTTCAGGTTATCTACTAATTTAGGATTTAGATTAACCCGTTGCACCCATCCTTCCACATTCTCCCGTTCTAGAGGTTGTTGAGGATTGCAAATGATTTTCATCTTGAAAAACCAGTGATATCTCTTGTTTACTTCCAATGGGGGAGTAGTTGCGTTTAAGCGAATACTAATAATTCCTGGTTCTTCTGGTTTTGTTAGATAAAGAGTTTGACTTAGTTTAGTTGACTCATCTTTGAGAACAAACTCAATAGAATGAATTGTAGATTTTTTATAGGGGACAAAAAACCAAAAAGTTGGATGTTTCTCGGTCGTCAACCCCCAAACTTTAGTAACCGAAACTGCTTCGGTTTCTCCTTGGTTAATTGTCTGTTTATATACAGGGACAAGTGCAATTACAGACTGATTACCAACACTACAACCACGACTTGCAGCTCCTCCGCGATCGCCTGCTGCACCCCTGTCTGGAGGAGGTGGAGGAGGCGCAAACGTAATCGGAACCGCAGCAACTGGTGTCATCCAAATCATTGGATAATAGGCGACAATTCCCAACAAAGCCATCCCGAATGCAGCGATTAATTGGATTTTTTGCAAATAGCTTTTCATAGAGAATTAGGAGTTATACAATTTGGGATTCTGGATTTGGGATTAGGCAAAACTTATACAGCAATACTTTTGAAAATTTATTATAAATCAAACTTTGTTAATTTTTAAATTTTATGTTTAAGTAAGTTGTAGCTATTAAACTATTACCTCCTAAAGCCAACATAGCAGGAATCAGGGGAACCCAACAACTATATGCAATCAAAAATATAAAACAGCTGCCGGATAAACTTGTAATAGCTATCCCTCCTGCCAAGCTTAAGTAAGTGAATCTGTGCAGATAAGCAGTAAGTAAACCGCCTAAAAAAGACCAGCCCCAAATCCAAATTACTTCACCCCAAAGTGGCCAAGTCCACAACAGAGGTTGTCCATCCAAAGCGGCACTGAGCAGTTGACTGACCATTTGGGCTTGTAAAAATACTCCTGGTATTGCCTGTAATTTCCCTTGAGGAGTGGTATAGGGAGTTAACCAGTAATCACCAAAAGTTTCTGCTGTTGTGCCAATAATCACTATCCTATCTTTGACTGCATTGGGATTTAACTTACCCGTTAGCACTTGTCCCAAGGTAATACGTGGTGCGTTGGCGAAGCCTACCGAAGTTATCGCTTCTGGGGTACCAGGGGAACGATAATTTAACAAAATTTGGTGTCCCAAAGCGTCAACCCCTTGATAACCTCCGGTATGAGCTTCTATTGGTTTAAATGTCAGCTTCCCTAATTGCCACGCCCCATCAGGGGTAAATCGCAACTGAATTCCCTTGGTGTACAGGTAACGCAGTGCAAGTTGAACACTCAGGGCATAGGAGGCAGTACAAGGAGATGAGGGTGAGGGAGTTAACGATAACAAATGGCGACGCACGACATTATCTGAATCTATGGCAATATCGCTAAAACCCAGACCCTTTGGAGAAACTTCTGGTGGTGGTTTTACACCTGGTTTTCCGGCTTGGGAATCGCTGAGTTGACACACCCCCACAAAGCGATCGCTTTTTCGCATCCGTTCTGCTAATGCTGGATAATCCTTACTTACTGGATAATCTCGGTATATATCCAAACCAATAACTTGTGGTTGATATCTCTCTAATTTTTCTAAGAGTTGGGCAAGTGATTTGTCTGACAACGAACCCTGAGGTTTTTCCTGTTTTTGCGCCTGCACATCTTCTTCAGTCACAGTGACAATCAGTAGGCGTGAGTCTGGTTTCTCAGGAGGACGCAAGCGTAACAGTTGATCAAACGCACTTAGCTCTAATGGTTGCAGCACACCTAAATACCGTACCCCCGTTAATATTCCAGTCATTACCATGCTCATCAGTAGGATCAATGAGAAGCCAAGCCGATTTGTGATTCTTTTAACAGGGATGGTTTTAGATAAAGATGTCGGAATCTTATCTGCATTTCTACACAATTCCCCCCAATTCAACGGCATCTCCGCAGGATTTTGACAGATGACAGGCAACCATGTCGCGCAGGGAAATTGATTTTCTAACCCCTGTAACCTTTCTCGTGCTTCCCTTACGGCTAAATACAACAAGTCTCCCCGCGCGAAGGCTGACAAAAAATACTTTAAAAACTGCTGCGCCACCCGATCAGGTACAGGCTCTCGCATCACGATGATTTGGGGAATATGCAAACAAGCAAACTCCCGTGCCAATCCCAAGCCATCACAGGAATTGAAAATCGCCAGTTTTAGACCTCGTTCTACTGCCTTTTTCAAGGCATACTTTAACTGGCTAATTGTGAGACTTTCAGTTTGATTGATGTAGATTTTTCCTGTTTGATTCGTTTCCTGAGTAGAACTGTGTCCGGCGAAAAATAGAATCTGCCAATCCTGCTCCCATAGCTGCTCAGTAAGATATTGGCATTGTGGTTCAACTAAAAAAGTGATGTCTGCATTGGGTAACAAATTAAGCAGCGCTTGGTCTGCTTTGGTATCAATTCCTTGGCTGTTACCCAAAATCGCTAAGATTTTTACTTTGTCGTATGTGGTTGTTATTCGCTTGACTTGTTCGTAGGCAGGAGCGCTCAGAGCTATTTCCGCCTGGGGATAGCGTTCTACCAAATCCCAAAGATGCCACGGGAGTTTCTGTAATCGGAGGTCTTTGGTTTGTAAAAGCACACGGATATTATCCGCAAGCATGAGTTTTTCCAACCATTTCTCGCGGATAGGACGAAAGGAATCGCAAGCAAGCCAAGTATTAAAACGTACTTTAAATTCCTCAGTCACTTGCTGGCAGTCTTCTAGGCTGGGGGCTTGGTTAAGTTCCTTAGGTAAACCAATGGGGCGAGATGGCAACCTTAAATTCCGATAAATAGATTGCCAACGGTAATAATCGCGGAGAACTTCCGGGTTGGGGGGAAGCGCACCCGTGATTTCCACACTAGGACGGACATTTTCATCGCCAATCTGTAGGGTCACGGGAAACCCTTGTTCAAAGTTTCCCTCCCCTAATTTTAAAATGACTAACTTGCCCACAGCTAGTTCTCCACAAATGCTGAGTTATATCTATTATCAGTTGCAAACTAGAATGATATGCAGAGGAAACGCATCTTATTTACTAATAAAAACTAAAGAAGATTTCAAAATGACATAGATAATTGTAAAAATTGGGAGAATTATAAACAAAACAAATCAACAAACCTTCAAACATCTAAATTGGCTTATCTCAAGCTGAATTACTATCTATTTAATACTCAAACAACTGATTAATTAGGTATATAAAAGCAAATATATCTGAGAAAAAAAGTGAATTTTTCATGTAAAACATTAGATATCTCCAGAAATTAAATATGCGTTACCCAGAACCCTTGTAGAGACGTAGCAGTGC
>NZ_JABXKJ010000267.1 GCF_017115085.1 Nostoc sp. NMS7
TAGTACTAGAGTACTATTTGTTAGCGATCGCATTGTGCCAGTTGCGTAAGTCCTGAACAGTAACAACACCGTGCATACGCTTTTTAACAATGCAGCGCCTACGTTCTGTTTGTCAGGAGTAAAGAGAGAAGATTTCTCTGCTAAAATATAGTCAAAATGTCTAAAATAGTCAAAATTGCTATGCAGACCTACACTCTGACTGATGCTCGTAACAAACACGGTGAGGTTTTTGATAAGGCTGCTACTGAGCCAGTCCTACTAACTAAGCAATCACGGCCTAGTCATGTGATTATTTCAGCCGAGAGCTACCAAAAATTAATTAATCGGCTGGAAGAATTAGAGGATATGGTTTTTGGTCAAGCAGCTGAAGTTGCTCTGAGTCAGTCCAAAATGATTGGTGCGGAGGCTTTTACATCTGCATTGGAGCATTTAGTTAATGGCGAAGCTTGATGGTCTAGCAACTGTTCTTGATTTTCTAAACGGTTTGCAGCCTAAAATAGCAGCACAGATTGCAAAAAAGGTTTTGGCTTTGAATGTTGAGCCTTTACCCGCTGATAGTGAGCAGCTATCTGGTTATCAGGGTTTATATCGAGTTGATAGTGGTGAATATCGAATTGTTTACAGGTATTTTCCTGATCAAGATTTAGTAGAAGTGATTTTAGTCGGTAAGCGCAATGATGATGATGTCTACAAAAGATTAAAGCGTTTACTAGCATAAACTTCTGTTTTCATTAAAATGCTAAAATCGCTCCAGCACAAATGCTTTCAGGCATCTTTGATGACTTTCGACCTTCCCGACTCTCTGATTCTCGATAGTGCGCTTTCAGTATCTGGATTAACTGACTATATCCGCTTGCTGTTAGAGCAAGATGAACAATTGCGGCAAGTTTGGGTAACTGGCGAAGTTTCCAGCGCTAACCATCATCGCAGTGGGTTATTTTTCACGCTGCAAGATACCGATCGCACCGCCGGAATTAAGTGTGTAGTATGGAATAGCCAATTGCCAAAACTCGCCCAGATACCCGTTCCCGGTGAGCAGATAATCATTTTGGGCAGTATTCGCGTGTATCCACAACGGGGAGAGTATCAGTTATCAGTTTGGCAGACTCTACCGGCTGGTGTTGGTTTACAGGCGCTACGGTATCAACAACTAAAAAATCGCTTGCTGGCTGAGGGATTGTTCGACGCGCAAAGAAAGCGATCGCTCCCAACTCACCCCCAAACGATCGCTGTCGTCACTTCACCAACTGCGGCTGCTTGGGGTGATATTCAAAAAACTCTCAAGCAAAGGTATCCAGGTTTACACGTTTTATTTTCTCCAGCTACAGTACAAGGTGAGCAAGCGCCGGAATCTATCGTCAAAGCAATTGAGCGGGTGGAAAGAGATGGACGCGCCGAAGTGCTAATTTTATCGCGGGGTGGTGGTGCAGTTGAGGAGTTGGCTTGCTTTAATGATGAACGAGTGGTGCGATCGCTTGCTAGTTGTTCTATTCCGATAATTACTGGTATTGGTCATCAAAGGGATGAATTTTTGGCAGATTTAGTTGCAGATGCTTGTGTGCATACACCGACTGCGGCGGCGGAAATGGTTGTGCCAGCACTTTCTGAGTTGTATACTGAGCATCGGGAGCGAGTTTTGGCTTTACGTGAAGCGGTGCATGACTCTTGGGAAACTGCTGAAAATAAGCTGCAAGTATTGCGGAATCGTTTGCGACGTTTGCGGTTAGATCGACAAGTGCAATTAGAGGTGGAAAAGTTGGCTTGGAAGCGTCAGCAATTGGTGCAAATTACCACGGGGCGATCGCAGCAAGCAACACAGCATCTAGAATTATTGCGGCAAAAGTTGGCAACTCTTGACCCGAAAGCAGTATTAGGGCGTGGTTATGCGGTGGTTAGGCGGGAAGATGGAGCGATCGCGCGATCGGCGGCGGAGTTAGAAATAGGACAAGATTTGTTCATTCAATTGGGGCAGGGTGGGGTTAAAGTAAAGGTTATGGAAATAAATGAACCGCTCCAGGCGCAGAGGACACAGAGAGGTTGATGGTTAAACGTAAGGGTGCTTCTAATTCTGAGGAAGGTTGGAATTATGAGGCGAAGGTTTCTGAAATAGAGGAAATTATCGCTCGCATTGAGGCGGGTGAGTTGGAATTGTCAGATGTGTTTGAGCAATTTGCAACTGCTGTTGAGTATGTGCGTCAGTGCGAAAGTTTTTTGCAACAGCGACAGCAACAGGTAGATTTGTTGATTGAAACATTAAACCAAGAGTAGAAGCTAGAGCCTGAGATAAAGGCTCTAGCAGTCGAATTTCAACCCGGAGATTACCAAATTATTGAAAAAATCAGGGACTTGTTTCTGCGCGTTTGATTCAGGATTGCTATAGTTAAAGTATCTATTTAAAACCTGTATATTTTATAGAGAGTTTTATTAGTCAGTTAAATATAATTAAAAAGCTAAATAGCTAAAAAGAAATAATTTGACTTAGTAAATCTCTGTTTTCCCTACATATTCAACATTTCTGATTTATATCAAAGTTCTAATGAGGAGTTTGAGAAACTGAGAATGACTGACCAGACAATTGATTTGACAAACTGCGATCGCGAACCGATCCACATTCCCAGTCTGATTCAGCCTCACGGGGTTTTACTCGTTTTGCAATATCCTACTTTGGAAATCGTTCAGGTGAGCAGCAATACCCAGAAAGTTGTTGGTCGTCAACCTGAGGAATTGCTGGGCAAGTCGCTATCAAATTTACTGGATGCCAAGCAGATTAAGCTGATTCAACAATGTCTAGCAAAGGATTTTGAGAGTATTAATCCCCTGAATCTGTCTATCAAGCATTTGAATAAATCAATTTATTTTGATGGCATTGTACATCGTTTAGATAATATCATTATTATTGAATTGGAACAGAAAAAAGCGAAGGGCAAAACAGACTTTTTTGACTTCTATCAACAGGTAAGAGGAACCATTACCCGCGTTCAAAAAGCCCCCACGCTGCTGGAAATGTGCCAGATCGTGGTTCAAGAAGTGCGGACAATTACTGGCTTTGATCGCGTCATGGTCTATCGATTTGATCAGGAAGGGGCAGGTAGAGTCATTGCTGAAGACACCAATCAAGAAACCCCTTATTTAGACTTACACTATCCGCCTTCGGACATTCCCAAGCAAGCCCGACAGCTATACACCCTCAACTGGCTACGGCTGATCCCAAATGCTAATTATCAACCTGTTGGTTTAATTCCAGCAGACAATCCCTTGACAAATCAACCGCTCGACATGAGTTTATCGGTGTTGCGGAGTGTTTCGCCGATTCATCTAGAGTATCTGCAAAATATGGGCGTGACCGCCTCTATGTCTATTTCTCTGATACAGGATCAAAAGCTTTGGGGCTTGATTGCCTGTCATCATTCGTCGCCCAAATATCTTTCTTACAATATCCGCACTGTGTGCGAGTTTATTGGACAGGTGATGTCTGTGGAACTGGCAAACAAAGAAGCGAGTGAAGATATTGATTATAAAAGGCAATTGAAGTCATTACAAACTGAATTTGTCGAAGCCTTGTCTCAGGCTGAGTATTTCCTGGATGGGATGGTGCAACTGAAATCTCAATTACTGAATCTGGTGAATGCCACCGGAGCAGCAATATGCAGTGGTGACCAGTGCATTCGAGTGGGTAAAACGCCATCAGAGGAAGAGGTTAACGCCTTACTTGATTGGATTAAACCTCACGTTTATCATAACTTGTTTGAGACGCGATCGCTCTTGTTAGATTACCCTGTCGCCGAGTCATATAAAGCGATCGCTAGTGGCGTGTTAGCCCTGGAAATATCTAAAGTTCACCACAATTACATTCTCTGGTTTCGTCCAGAGGTGATCCAAACCGTGAATTGGGGCGGCGACCCCAACAAACCTGTGGAAGTCTTATCAGATGGCAGTTTCCGAATGTCTCCTCGCAAATCCTTTCAATTGTGGCAAGAAACGGTGCAAGGGTCTGCCCTGCCCTGGAAACCCTGCGAAGTTGAAGCGGTTACTGAACTGCGAAGTTTGGTTGTCGGCGTTGTGTTGCGACAGGCAGACAAATTAGCAGCGATGAATTATGAATTACAACGGAGTAACGAAGAACTCGATTCCTTTGCCTACGTCGCCTCCCATGATTTGAAAGAACCGCTCCGGGGCATTCACAACTACGCTAACTTCTTAATGGAAGACTATGCAGAAGTCTTGGATGATGATGGGGTTGCGAAACTCCAAACCCTGGTAAAGCTGACGCAGCGCATGGAAGACTTGATTAATTCACTCCTGCATTTCTCCCGGTTAGGACGCGCCGAACTAATCCGACAACTAGTGAATCTGGATGAATTAGTGCCGCAGATCATCACCACTTTGACCATTGCCCGACCGCAGAGCGAAGTTGAGTTTCGCATTCCTCGATCGCTTAACAGCATTATGTGCGATCGCGCTCAGATCACTGAACTCTTCAGCAACCTGATCAGCAACGCCATTAAGTACAATGATAAACCTCAGAAGTGGGTTGAAATTGGTTTGCTCGAAGAAAATGAGCAAAGAAAAGTTGCTCCCACTTCCCTGACTTTCTACGTTCGTGATAACGGCATTGGCATCCCCCAACAGCATCTCGACAAAATCTTTCAAATCTTCCGCCGCTTACATGGACGGGATGAGTTTGGCGGTGGAACTGGAGTCGGGTTAACCATTGCCCGCAAAATTGTCGAACGTCACGGTGGTAGAATTTGGGTAGAATCTGTGCCCACTCAAGGCAGTACGTTTTATTTCACCCTGTCAACGGAGGCTAACGCATGACTAGCATTTCAGCTTCTGCTGTCAGGAAAACGCCATTACTTTTAATTGTGGAAGACAGCAACGAAGACTTTGAGGCACTGCAAAGGTTTCTCCGACGATCTCAGATTGCGATCCCCATTCAGAGGTGTGTGAATGGGGAACAAGCATTGGCGTTTCTTTACCACACTGGCAACTATGTTGAGCGCGAAAGTAACCCCCGTCCCGGCATGATTTTGCTTGATCTGAATCTGCCTGGAACCGATGGACGGGAAGTATTGCACCGAATTAAACAGGATGATAATCTAAAAACAATTCCAATTGTGGTGTTTACTACCTCTAACAATCCCAAAGATATCAAAGACTGCTATCAATATGGTGTCAACAGCTACATCGTCAAGCCGATCAATTTTAATCAACTAAAACGAGATATTCAAATACTGGTAGATTATTGGTTTGAAGTGACGATACTCCCCGATTTTTCCCAAGATTACTTATGAGCCAGAGATCACGTATCGTCTTAATTGTCGATGATTCCCCAGAAGATCGAGAACTCTATCGGCAATGTTTGCTGCGCGATCGCGAATATTCTTATACGCTTTTGGAAGCAACTTTGGGAGGGCAAGGACTACAATTTTGGCAGCAACACCAGCCAGACATTATTTTACTTGATTATCGACTGCCCGACCTAGACGGACTGGAATTTCTCGCTCAATTGCAACCCCTAATCCAACAGTCGTCCCTACCTGTGATCGTGATCACCGGGCAGGGGAATGAAGCGATCGCAGTTCAGGCAATGAAAGCCGGCGCACAAGATTATATTGTCAAAGAGCAAATTACCCCAGAAGGGTTGCGACTGGCAGTAAATGGAGCAATTGAAGCAGTGCAGCTACGTATCCAACTGCAACAGCGCATCGAACGAGAGCGGTTAGTCTCACATATTACCCAGCAAATTCACCAATCGCTGAATCTGGATGAAATTCTTCAGACAACCGTAACCCAGGTACGGCAGTTTCTCCAGACCGATCGCGTTTTGGTTTTTCGGTTAATGCCTGATGGGGATGGCACAGTCATCGCAGAATCAGTTGGGGAAGAGTGGCGATCGCTGCTCTTTTCTAATATGTATGATCCTTGCCTCGCTGAGAGCTACGTCCGATCTAATCGACCGAAAACTATCAGCTACGATCCCGCCTTTGTCGAGAATTATATCGAACGCTATCGTCAGGGTTACGTAACCGCGATATTTGATATTCAGGATAGCAGTATTGACCCATGCCACGTTGAATTGTTGGCTCAGTTTCAAGTCAAAGCTAATCTGGTTGTGCCAATTATCCAAGATCACCAGTTTTGGGGATTGCTAATTGCTCATCATTGTGCATCCCCTCGATTTTGGCAGCCCTTAGAGATTGACTTGCTCAAAGAACTAGCAATTCAGGTAAGTATTGCCTTGCGACAGGCGGAACTCTATCAGCAAGCACAGAATGAACTGGCTGATCGCAGACGGATAGAAGCAAAACTCCGCCAGAGTGAAGAACGGCTGCGATTGGCACTGTCATCCTCTCGGATGGGAACGTGGAACTGGAACATCCAGACAGGGGTAATTTCCTGGTCGGATAACCTAGAAGCTTTATTTGGACTGGAACCAGGAGAGTTTGACGGCTCATTTGAGATGTTTGTAGCTCGGCTGCACCCTGACGATCGCGATCGCGTTTTAGCAGCCGTAAATCATGCGATCGCCACCGGAGAAGATTATGACATCGAATTCCGGGTAGTATATCCTAACGGCAACATTCGCTGGGCACTGAGCCAGGGCAAGGTATTTTACGACCAACACAAGCAACCGATTCAGATGGCTGGTATTGATCTAGACATCACCGAACGCAAACGGTCAGCGAAAGCTCTGCGGGATAGTGAAGAACGCTTCCGCCAGCTTGCAGAAAATATTGATGCGGTGTTCTGGATTAGAGAAGTGTGCGAAAACCGAGTCAGCTATGTTAGCCCTGCCTACAAACGCCTCTGGGGATTAGACCCGCAGGAATTGTATAAAAACCAACAAAGCTGGGTTAATCGGATTCATCCAGAAGATCGGGAATCGACAGACAGAGCGTTTCAGGAAAAAGCCGCCGCAGGTGAATTTGATCAAGAATACCGGATTGTTTTCCCCGATGGTGGTATTCGCTGGGTTCACGATCGCTGCTTTCCACTTCGAGATCAAACAGGAGAGATTTATCGGTTTGCAGGTATTGCCGAAGACATCAGCGATCGCAAACAAACCGAAAAAGCTTTGCGCGAAAACGAACAACTATTGCGGCTAGCCCTGGCCGGCGCTCATGCTGGCTCATGGGACTGGGAAATTCCCACAAACAAAATTGTTTGGTCGTCAGAAAACTTTGACCTGTATGGACTTGATCCAGCAAATAGTTTACCTGAGTATGAAGAATGGTACAACACCTTGCACCCAGACGATCGCCAATGGGTTAATGCTGAAGTATATCGTGTGGTTGAGGAAAGGCTGCCAGAATTTCGGGCTGAATTTCGGATTATTCACCCCCAATTAGGCATTCGCTGGCTGCTCGGTGTGGGTCGCCTCACTTTAAATAAGCAGGGTGAGCCAATTCGGTTGAGCGGCATCAACTTGGATATCACCGATCGCAAACAGGCAGAATCAGCGCTGCGGCAAAGCGAAGAGTTTAAACGCCGGATCTTGGAAAGCAGTAGCGATTGCATCAAACTACTAGATTTTGATGGGCGACTCTTGTACATGAACATGGGTGGAATGTGTTTGCTAGAAATGGATGATATTGCGCCCTACCTGAACGTAGAATGGACTAGTTTTTGGCAAAACGGTGATCGCCCAACAGCAGAAGCAGCGATCGCCACAGCCAGAGCCGGGGAACTGATTCGATTTCAGGGCTTTTGTCCAACCGCCAAAGGAACGCCCAAATGGTGGGATGTCGCAGTTACACCCATTCTCGACACCGCAAGGAATGTCTTACAAATCTTGGCAATCTCGCGCGATATCACTGAGCGCAAGCAAGGAGAGCAAGAACGCGATCGCCTGTTAGAACAGGAGCAATTAGCCAGAGCCGAAGCCGAACGCGCCAACCGAATTAAAGATGAGTTTTTTGCCATCCTCTCCCACGAATTGCGATCGCCGCTCAACCCGATTCTCGGCTGGACAAGACTGCTGCGAACCCGCAAGTTTGATCAAATCAAAACAGCCGAAGCTTTAGCTACCATCGAACGCAACGTTAAACTGCAAACTCAACTAATTGATGACTTGCTAGATATAGCCAAGATTCTGCGCGGTAAACTCAGCATGGATGCGGCTCCGGTGAATCTGACATTTGTGATTGAATCTGCGATCGACACGGTAAAGACAGCAGCCCTTTCCAAATCAATTCTGTTACATCCAGTACTGCCGAATATTGGGCAAGTCTCAGGAGATTCCACCCGCCTTCAACAGATCGTTTGGAACTTACTTTCCAACGCCATCAAGTTTACTGACAACGGCGGACGGGTAGAAATCCGACTACAGCGAGTCGATCAGCAAGCACATATTATTGTGAGTGACACCGGCAAAGGGATTAACCCTGACTTTCTCCCAGATATTTTTGAATCATTTCGCCAAGAAGATGTCTCAATTACTCGCAAGTATGGGGGGTTAGGATTGGGGTTAGCGATCGTCCGTCAATTAGTTGAGGCTCACGGCGGCACGATCGCGGCTGAGAGTCCTGGTGAAGGGTTGGGAGCCACCTTTACAGTCCGGTTGCCACTGCTGAATATTGAACCGGAAATCAAGCCGATAGATAAGTTTCCACAACAAGCACTCAATCTCACCGGAATTCGAGTCCTCGCAGTCGATGATGACCTTGATGCCCGTGAGCTATTAACAGTATTACTTGTTGAATATGGAGCCGAAGTTTTGACCGTTGCCTCTGCCGCAGAAGTGTTGGTCAACCTGGAGTCCTTCCAACCCGATGTATTAGTTAGTGATATTGGGATGCCCGAAGTTGATGGTTATACCTTAATCCAACAGATCAGAACATTACCTCCCGAAAAAGGGGGACAGATTCTGGCGATCGCTTTGACTGCATACGCAAGAGAAGATGATCACCAACGAGCGATCGCCAGTGGCTATCAACGGCACGTTACCAAGCCCCTTGATCCAGAAGAGTTAGTTGAAGCTGTGGTGGTACTCGCACACAGTAAACTAAACCATGCCATTCCCTAAAATGATTCGGTTTAACCCTTTTTAAATACTTAACTGCTGAATAAACATCTGATGTTCCACTGAACTTAGGCCTTTCTGCAACACTGCCAACACCTGTTGCATATTTCCCGCAACTAATGCTGATACATCAAGCCACAATCCCGGAAACACTTGACTTTGAATTATGCCTGACGCATTTGGTATCAATGCTACGTATTCACCATTTTGCAAGCTGAACCAACTAACTGTGCTATCAAAAACCTGCCAAACAATATATTCCTGAATACCATTGCGGCGATAGGCACGTTTTTTATCATACAAATCTTTCCTGGCACTGCTGGCGGCAACTTCTGCTACTAATTCGGGCGCACCTTCCACGTATCCATCAGTACCCAGATGAGACAATCCGCCACACGCTGCATCAATTAACAAAATGGCATCAGGTTGGGGTTCATTATCTAAATCTAGCCGCACAGTTGGATTATCGCCCAGTCTGACACCGGGCGTAGCTACTTTATAAATTCCCAGCCAAATCATTAAATTACCATGCGGTTCGGCATCTGGTTCAAAGCGCAAAGGTGATGCCACGTAAACGACTCCCTCAATCAATTCGGCTTTCTTGACATTGGGCATGGCATTGTAGCGACGCTCAAACTCTGGACGAGTGAGGCGATCGCCACTCTCAAGAGGCAGAATGTAGGAGGGAGAATCGCTTGGAGTCGGATGTTGTGGAGAGGTATTGACCACGACCGCAGGTGCTATGAAATGGTTAAATTGATTGTATCGTAGTGCATTAAGCAAAAGAGAAGTAGCACCGCTACGTCTCTACATTGTTTTTCGGTGCTACGTCTCTGTAGATATCGCTCAAATTAAAACATTAGTTGTCAAAGTTTGAACGTTTGTAGCTAATGCTCTGTCATTGATAAGTAATGCTTAAGCATTTGCAAGAAATGTATAAGTAGTTGCCACGTATGCTTAATACTTTCCAACAAACGCTCTTCCATATATAAGAAACGCTTAAGCATTTGCAAGGAATGTATAAGCAGTTGCCCCAAATGCTTAATACTTTCCAACAAACGCTCTTCCATGTATAAGAAATGTTTAAGCATTTGCTGCAATCATTGTAATGAACTTATAAATCTATTTATTACTTAAAATTTAACAGCAAAGGCAGTTTTTCCAGCATGAATATTGCTCTGTTTTGTTAAACCTGACATCTTGCACCATTCTCAATTAGCACCATCGCCCGCCCAGAACTCAAGTTCTGGGCTGATAGCTCAACTCCACGCTTAGTGGACTCAAACTTTTGCTCAGTCTTCTTTAGAAGACTTTAGCTATTAGCCTCAGAATGAATTCTGAGGCGGTTTTTGGAACTGATGCAAGATGTCAGTTAAACCAGACTACATCTATGTTTTCTTTAGATTAAGTGCAAAAAAGACATAAACTTTTTGATGTAAAGCGAAGCATAAGAGGTGTTTATGACTAAATTTCTTTTTGTAACCGATCTAGATGACACCCTTGTATATCGCACCGTGGGAGATGACAGCGCTTTACCAGAACTAAATCAACTGCTGAACAGACATCGCCAAGAATACGGTACTAAAATTGTTTATTCTACCGGGCGATCGCCTCTACTTTACAAAGAACTCCAAGCTCAAAAAAATCTTTTGCAACCGGATGCTCTTGTTCTTTCTGTGGGTACAGAAATCTACCTAGATGGTAGTGATACTCCAGACTCAGGTTGGTCAGAAATCCTCTCTCCGGGATGGGAACGCGAAACTGTATTATCTATTACTAAAAAATACCGAGAGCTAGTTCTGCAACCAGATTCAGAACAGCGTCCCTTCAAAGTGAGTTTTTTCCTAGAACAAGATTCATCTGCAAATGTTCTACCACAACTTGAAGTGGAGTTGCAGAAATATAAATTAAATGTAAAGTTAATCTACAGTAGTGGGATTGACCTTGACATTGTGCCCCATAGCAGCGATAAAGGTCAGGCAATGCAGTTTTTACGCAAAAAGTGGAAATTTGCAGCAGAACAAACAGTTGTCTGTGGTGATTCAGGTAATGATATTGCTTTATTTGCTGTAGGCAACGAACGGGGAATCATTGTGGGGAATGCCCGAAAAGAGTTACTCCAATGGCACAATGAGTATCCCTCTGACTACCACTACCTGGCTTCATGTTTTTGTGCAGGTGGAATTATCGAAGGATTAAAATATTTTGGTCTCTTAGAATGATTAGTTATCTAAAAGGTATAGTCGCTGGTATCCAAACAATTGGCGCTAATCGCGTCATCCTGACTCTGGAAGTGAATGGCTTGGGGTATGATTTGCAAGTTCCTCAACGGCTAGCAAACCATTTACCAGAGTCGGGAGGAGTGGCGCAAATTTTTACGCATTTCCAAATTCGGGAAGAAGTGCCGTTACTATATGGCTTTGCTTCGCCATCCGAACGCGATTTATTTCGCCAATTGCTGACTGTTAGCGGTATTGGTGCAGCCTTAGCGATCGCACTATTGGACACTCTGGAACTACCAGATTTAGTCCAAGCAATTATCGCTGGCAATACACAAATCTTAATTCAGGCTCCCGGTGTCGGTAAGAAAATCGCCGAACGCATCTGTTTGGAACTGAAAAGCAAATTAGTCGAGTGGCGCAAATCAGCCGGGTTCTTCGTCGCCACAGGTGGCCCAGCACCGGGAATCCTTGAAGAAGTGCAAATGACTCTCTTCGCTTTGGGATATACTGCCCATGAGGTCAGTCACGCCCTGCATGTGGTGAGTGAAGACATTGGACTACCCAAAGACGCTTATGTGGAAGATTGGATTAAACAAGCGATCGCTCATCTCAGCAGCGAACAAGTTTAATAGTCATTAGTCATTTGTTATTCTCCTCAGCCTCCCCACTTCCCACCTTTCAAGGGCTTGTAATTACCAACATCTTTATAAATTTTCCGCTTCATTGCCATATAGCCTTGGAATTTATTCCAAGGCTAATAGGGAAAGTCCTCTCAAGAGGACTAAATACAAGATTTTTTTCAGCGATGTAGATAGCTATACTTTTTGACATCCTCCCCGCCGTAAACGGTCGGGGATTCCTAAGACTCACGGCTTAGGTTTCTGTTTCATAGCAACCGCCTCCACCCCCTAAGAGGATTTGGTCTTATGTTCGCTCCACAGACTTTACGACTGCGTGTCCCGCAGCAACTTGAAATTGATAAAATGTTCAGGTGTTTTGTAACTTAAGGGTGTTTCCATTGCCTCTCGTTCTTATCCCAGTCTGCCGTCTTTTCTGCGCCGTCGATAGTCTTCTACCGAACTTTGGTGTTAGGCTTTCTGTCTCCGATGTCTGGGTGGGTCAACGACGACTTCTAACTCTACCACGATACCTCTAATATAAAGCCGTTCTTAAAGGCGTTGCCCTGAGCTTGCCGAAGGGACGGGGTTTTAAACCCATTTTTCTGATAAAAACGAAAATTTTAGTCCACTTGAGTGGACTTTCGCTATTAGCCCAGAACTTCAGTTCTGGGCGGGATGTCGGATGAGATGCCCAACCCACAATAGTTTTACTTACAGGTAATATGCAACTTTTATGTCCAACACCTTACCCTTGAAACCCACTCCCCATTACTAAATCATGTCAAAGCCTCGTTTTATCCGCTTTTTTCGCCACCTCAATTGGCGCACACTCAAAAAAACTTTTACCAGGACAACCGAAAGACGACTTTTGGGACTCGCCTCGGAAATCGCCTTCAATGCCATGTTATCGCTGTTTCCAGCAATTCTTGCTTTCATCACAGCTATTGGCTTATTAGCAGAATCTTTGCAAGCCACCTTTAATAAACTGGCGGTTCAACTAAGTCAAGTTCTACCTGAACAAGCCCTGGAGCTGATTCGTGATTTTGCCACCACAGAAATTACCAACTCCAAAAACAGTAGTTTGTTTTCTCTGAGCTTTATATTAGCAATTTGGGCTGCTTCTGGGGCGGTGAATACTGCTATGACAGCCCTCGACCAAATCCATCTAATTCCTCCAGAAAAGATGCGCCCCTTTTGGAAAGCCAAGCTCGTCTCTCTGGGATTAACAGTCGGTACGATGTTACTTTTAGTGCTGGCTTCTTTTTTAGTGTTTACCAGCGATTGGCTCTTGGGAATAGTAGTGCGCGAAAATGGTTCTTTGATCTTCTTGGTGCATCTTTGGCAGTTGTTACGCTGGCCTTTAGCTTTAACTATTGTTGCTGTCGCCTTTGGCTTTGTCTATCGCTATGGACCAAGCCAGTGGAACTCAGGCACACCAATGATGCCTGGAGCAATTTTAGCAGCTGTTTTCTGGGCAATATTGTCTGCCCTATTTCGGCTTTATGTAGCGAATTTTGGCAACTATAATAAAGTCTATGGTGCTGTAGGGGCTGTGATAGTTTTAATGCTCTGGTTGTGGATGAGCGCTGCTGTGGTGTTAATCGGCGAGCAGTTGAATGTGACTGTGGGCGAAGATATGCGCCCAAAAGCACAGTCAGAATCTCCTGAAAAATATTAATTTGTAAATATAGCTAAAATCTCTGAGGAAATTTTTGCAAAAGCTCAGTAAACAAGTCAAATATATAACGATTCAATACAAAGTTCGCGATCGCCTATTATGCCTGATTCTTCTCCTCGATTTTCGATGATTGAAGCTGATACGAAAGCACCCACCTTGAAGCGCCTGCGTCAGTTAAGTCGGCTGCTGGATAATGTTATTACCATTCCTGGTACAAAGATTGGTTTTGGTCTTGATCCAATTATCGGACTAATACCTATTGGTGGTGATTTTTTGGGAGTTATGTTTTCTAGCTACATCATCTTAGAAGCGGCGCGGCTGGGTGTATCTAGAGCCACCTTAAGCAAAATGGTTTTGAATGTGATCATTGATGGCTTAGTAGGCGCTGTCCCAGTTTTGGGAGACTTGTTTGATTTTGCCTGGACAGCTAACAGTTATAATATCAAGTTATTGGAAGAGTACTTAAAGTTTCCCAGCCAGCAAAGGAGTGCAGACAGGTGGTTTATCTTTGCCGTTTTTGCTGGATTGTTGCTAATCTCCATTGTTTTAGTAGCATTACCCGTCATATTAATTAGAATCCTGTGGAACGCCTTAACTGGCACTTAAATCATTTATTGATAACCGAATGAAAGATTGGTGGCAAGCTACTTTTCCTAAAGGGCGGCAAAGTCTAGTTATTACTGATGGTAAAGGCTATCCTGTACAAATTGCTTATGGCGAAAAAGGTAGAGGTAAACCGTTAATTTTATTACATGGCATGGGTAGTTGGAGCTATAATTGGCGGCACAGTATAGAACCATTATCTAAATATTATCGAGTAATTTGTTTTGATGCCAAAGGTTTTGGTTTTTCCGAAAAACCAGTGTTTCGTAGAGAAGACAACGGTCATCAAGTTATTGAGTTTCAAAGAATTATTCAGGCATTATGCGATGAACCCGCAGTAATTGTGGCTGAATCTCTGGGGGGATTAGTTGCCCTTGCCCTTGCTCAAGAAAATCCGCAATTAATCGGGCGGCTTGTAGTAGTAAACGTACCTGTTTTTACTGAACATCTACCCCATTGGGCTATGTGGTTACTTGCCCAAACGCCCCTGGAAATAATGCAAACAATTGACTCCTTACGTCTGGCATATTTGTTTGCACCCCTATTTAGAGAAATTATGGCAATAGAAAGACGTAGGGTATTATTTGATCCGTCAATTTTGACACAAGAAGATGTCTATTGGATAACTTACCCATTTATTGATCTGCCGGGTACGGTTGCAAAAGTCGCCGAAGAGTTACAAATAGCAGCGCGAGAAATTGAGAATTGGCAATTAAACAAGCCTAATATGCTTACCCAAATTCAAAATAACCTGAATGCGATTAAGTGTCCTACACTAGTTTTGTGGGGTGATCAAGATAGTTGGTTTCCTGTTAGTCATGGTGAAAAACTGCATCAGCATATTCCCAATTCTAAATTACAAATTTTGTCTAACTGCTGTCATGATGCCTCAACTGGTGCTTTTGAGGAGTTGAATACAGCGATTCTTAAGTTTTTACAAGATACTGACTTCTAAAGACAGTTCATGTTTTGATAGAAGCATCTCAATTAGAAATCGCTAAATAAAAAGAGAGTGAGAGGAAGCATATCAGTCAGCTTTCAAACTCCCACTCTGCCATTTGCCGCTGAAGTGAACAGGAATGTATAGAGACGTTGCCCGTTATTTGGGTGCTAATGCGTGTTTCAACAACAACGCCCAGACGCATTTAATATTCCTGTTGCAGCAAATGCCAAACCTGATTATTCATATTTATCTGCTGATAAAAATACTTTGCAAATAATTGGTATAGATAGTTTTTTATTTTTGTAAATCACTTAATAGATTGTGTTTTAGAAAAGGAATTTGCTTACGTGATAGCCATTGATAACAAAACCCTTGAAGTCGTTTATCTTTTACAATTTAACTTGGTTAATCAGAATCGGGTTGCCATTTTGGCAGGTTTTTAAATTTTCTCATTACTCGCCTGTTGCAGCACCGTCGCCTTCTCTTGCTTTTCTGGTGGATACTGTGTGTGATACTTGGATCATCTATGATAATTCTGGGTCTGAACCTCTATTAGTGGCTGCATCAAATATCAATCAGGAAACAATTATCTATGAACCCCAAATCTGGAATCAAATTACAACCAGGGAATAAAGCGCAAATTCCCCTAACAGAAATCCATCAAAAAATTGATGGTGGTGTCAAAGCTGCTGTTGCTAAAGCTATTGAAAGACACCGCCGATTAGGAGAATCTATTAGCATTTGACAAGATGGGCAAGTTGTGACATTAACCGCCGATCAAATTCCTCCTCTTGATTCAACTGTTAGTCATGGCGAATGATAGTTAAACCATATATACAGATTTAATTAAATGGGCTAACAAATCTTCGACTTCCTGATGATGGCGTTAGCTACAATGATTATGTATAAAAGCTTTGGCATTTTTACACCTAGGTTTAATTGCCTAGTATGCCAATTCAGGAGTCAGAATGAATTCTGTACGACGAAGACGACAGAGATTAAGCTGACTGGGGATTCCTAATAAACTACTATTGGGCGATAGTATAACTGTAGATTCTTTCAATTTTCTGAGCTACCATGCCAAAACAGTCTATAGGTCTTGATAACCAACTCTATAATTACCTTTTATCCGTTTCGCTGCGGGAACCGGAGATTCTTTTGAAGTTGCGCCAAGAAACCGCCAGCCATCCCCGAAGTGGAATGCAGATTTCACCAGAACAAGGGCAGTTTATGAGACTTTTGGTAGAGTTAATTGGAGCGAAGAAAACCCTGGAAGTTGGAGTGTTTACGGGTTATAGCTCACTTTCTGTAGCTTTGGCACTACCGGCTGATGGGAAAATTATCGCTGCTGATGTGAGTGAAGAATTTACTGCGATCGCCCGCCGATATTGGCAAGAAGCCGGAGTTGCTGATAAAATCGATCTGCGCTTGGCACCAGCTTTAGAAACTTTAGATCAGCTGTTGGCAACTGGGCAAGCCGAGACATTTGATTTTGCCTTTATTGATGCCGATAAAGAAAATTATGATGGATATTACGAGCGATTGCTACAATTGATCCGTCCAGGTGGATTGATTGCTATTGATAATGTTTTATGGTCGGGAAAAGTTGCTGACCCGCAATATCAAGATGAAAGCACCCAAGTTCTCCGGGCGCTCAACGAAAAGTTACATCATGACGAACGTGTTACCCTTTCCCTTGTCCCCATCGCCGATGGACTTACTTTAGCCATC
The DNA here is from genome assembly GCF_017115085.1 of Nostoc sp. NMS7. Lineage (GTDB taxonomy): Bacteria > Cyanobacteriota > Cyanobacteriia > Cyanobacteriales > Nostocaceae > Nostoc. The sequence continues at coordinate 16,823 of NZ_JABXKJ010000267.1, forward strand.
AAGCGATCTTAAGTATAGTTTCAACCTAACTTACTCAGGAATTACGCAAACAATAGCCGAAAAGAATGATTTTCACGTAGGGGCAATTCATGAATTGCCCCTACCGCGTGTTCTACTTCTATTTAATTAGAAGTTGTAGCCAACTCCGAATAGTACCCCTACATCAGTATCATCCAGAAAAGCAGCATTTACACCACCTGTGAGCGTAAATTTAGAACCGAGAGGAACGTCTACACCACCAGTTAGCAGTAATCCAAAATCAGTATTGTTATTAGCTGCAATTGCTACACCAGCACCTACGTAAGGAGATATAGTATAGGTTCTTTCGCCCACCGAACCTGCTATCTTGGGAGACCAATCTAAAGTCAAGGGAACCAGAAATAGTGTATTATCCCCAAATATTACCGATGGTCGTACTGATATATTGCGTGTCAGACCAACTTTGCTGATGACTGCAAAGTTGCCGTCGCTCAGAGCTCTATCGTTGCCGAGCAAACCAATGTTACCAGCAACTCCGATATAGCTTCTGCCACCACGAGTAGCTCTACCTGGCTCAACATTAGGCGTGTTTGCTGTTGGTGGTTGATTTAACTTACTGATGTTAACATCAGGCGGGATCAGGACTTGGTTAACTGCATGGATAATACCATTGCTAGCTTTGATATCCGGCTGGATAACTCTGGCATTATTCACCTCGACTTGATTGTTAGCGCGATCGATTTTAATATTTACAGGTCTATCTTCATAGGTTTTCAGTTCCCCATTCGTCAGTTGACTAGCAGTTACTGCTCCAGGAACCACATGATATCTCAAAATCTTAATCAATGCTTCTCTGTTTTCTGGTTGCTGTAACTGCTGTAGGGTAGCAGCAGGCAAAGCAGCAAATGCTTCATCGGTGGGAGCAAAAACTGTATAAGGCCCAGGCTGTTGAAGAATATCTGCTAAACCAGCTGTCTTTAATAAAGAAGTCAGAGTTGTCAGAGAACTACTGGATGCAGCAAGAGAAACAATATCGCTACCGGTTTGAGTTCCACCGACAATATACTGACTAGCTGGAAGATTGCTCGCAATCGGTTGTATCCGTCCCTGTTTAGCTAAAGCTTGATATAAAAGTGCCGCAGCTTCAGCACGAGTCAAGGGCTGTTGCGGATTGAGTTGTTTTATATCTGGATAATTAACAACAAGATTAGATTGGGTTGCTGCTGTCACACTATTAACAGCATAGTTCGGAATACTTGAGGCGTCAGTGTAGTAGGTGCCCAGATCACTACTTGCTCCAGTAGTGCTAACAGTCAAACCCAAACCATTTGCTAAAGCAACGATCCCCTGCACTCTCGGAATTTGTTGATTTGGTAAAAACACGTTCCCAGGATAGCCTGCCAAAAATCCAGTTTCGTAGGCGCTCTGAATTGCAGAAGCCGCCCAATAGCCAGTAGGAACATCACTAAATCCACCTGCGCTTAATTGCCGAACTCGGTTTTGGCTCCCAAAAGCTTTTTGAATTAGGGCGGCAAATTCAGCACGAGTCACAGCTTGATTCGGTCTAAAGGTGCCATCAGGAAAGCCTGCAATCACGTTATTGTCAGCTAGGGCTTGAATGAAGGGACGCGCCCAATAATCTGAGGAAACATCAGACAAGTTAACTGTTGAAGTAGGCGCTGGTGTGGCAGATGGAGGAATATTTTGAGATGAAGCTGGGAGAGAAATTAGGATGGGAGTTATTGTCGCGGCTGTCATTCCCAGAACTATTAAAGCAACCCTTGCTGATGATCTACCAAACAAACTAGACATGGAAATATCCTCTTTTCAAATTCTTGGATTGACTATTGGAAAATACTGAATGCAAGGTTAAGTGAATACAAATATCCAGATGATTGTTTAGTTTGCCCCGCAAGGTAAAACATAAATACAACCTTTAACTCTGGAAAATTCAAATGGTGGACATTATGAGTAGCTGCTCTGACATCTCATAACATTTATCCAAATCTTTACCAAACATAGTATAAGATTCGTATTGGATTTTTAAAGAACCGCAGATAGCACTAATCAGGATAAGCAGCTATCCTTTGGTGATCTCGTAGGTTGCAACAATAAAGATACTTAATGCCAGCAAGAGATTTTATCAGTTATAAAATCCCAGTCAAGCAGTAGGATAATTGGCTTTTAATAGCCGTTTCTTCATAATTGCCCAAGAGGGTTAATGCCGTCAAGCTCAATATATCATGATCTTTAGCAAGATTTAAGAAATAAAAGGTGTCTTGGCGATATGATATATTCATAATCTATATATCCAACTTATAAAACTAACTAATGGCTGAATCTAGAGGGAGAAGTTTCACTCTTTAGATAGTTGTCGATGATGGTAAATTTTAAAATATTAGACTGGAAAATAGCGATCGCAATCAAAAATGTCGGGCATGATTACGACGTGGATCGCGTAGAATTGTTTCCCACATCGTCAGCAGCTAGAAGCGCAAGTGGTGTTCCAACCCCCAGAACTTGGGGAAGTTCGCCGCGTGCAATCAGGGCAACGATAATTATGGTTTTAGACAAAGCTGTACTAAGGTGATTAATCCTTTCTCCAGCATAGGCGTAAGAGCGATCGCCTTGATTCTCAAAAAGAACCTCAACCGATTTTATTCTACTTTCGGGTGAACTGGGACTTACTTAAGTAAAAGTTGCTGCCCAGATCCGCGACTCTTCAAGAAATCGGGAATCTAGATTCTGAGATTCATTATTATATAAAGATGCGTTTGTCCTGCATCTTTATATAACTTCATAGTTTACAAACATCCTCTTACATAGCACGACAATCCAAATAAGGGCTTGTCTTCAAACATCACCCCCGGTTTCCAGTTATCATACCTTTGGAATGGTATTTGCTTGGTTTTTTTTCATTAATGAGAAAATATTCATGAGATACAAACTCTTGGGCAAAAGCGGGTTAAGAGTCTCTGAACTCTCCTTGGGAACCATGACCTTTGGTGAAGATTGGGGTTGGGGTGCATCTGTTGACGAAAGTCGTAAAATGTTTGATAGCTATGTAGAAGCAGGGGGTAATTTCATTGATACCGCGAATGGTTATACCGATGGTAGTAGTGAAAAAATTGTCGGTGAATTGATTGGCTTAGAACGAGAACGCTTTGTAGTTGCGACAAAATATTCCTTTCCCTTGCAGATGAATCTGAAGAAGGGCGATCCTAACGCCAGTGGAAACCATCGTAAGAATTTAATTCAGTCTTTAGAAGGTAGCCTGAAACGGCTGAATACCGATTACATTGATTTATTCTGGTTGCACGCTTGGGATTTCACAACACCGATTGAAGAAGTCTTGCGATCGCTTGATGATGTAGTCCGTCAAGGTAAAGTACTTTATATCGGTATTTCTGACACACCTGCTTGGATCGTTTCTCAAGCAAATACCATCGCCCAATACCAAGGATGGACGCAGTTTGTCGCCCTGCAAATTGAATATAGTTTGATTCAGCGAACACCAGAACGTGACTTGCTACCGATGGCCAAAGCCTTTGATTTAGCAGTAACACCGTGGTCGCCTTTAGGTGGTGGTGTGCTGACAGGTAAGTATAATCAGCCTCCTCAAGAGGGTAGCGAACAGGCGCGATTAGCAAATGCAGCCTTAGGAACTATTTCCGAACGGAATTTAGCGATCGCTCAAGTTGTCAGTGAAGTTGCAGCCAAAATTGGACACACACCTTCACAGGTAGCATTAGCTTGGTTACGCGCTCAAAGTGGTGTGATTATTCCGATTATTGGGGCACGTAAATTAACGCAGTTACAAGATAACTTAGCTTCAATAGAAGTCAGCCTCTCGCCAGAACATTTGCAACGTTTAAATGAAGTGAGTCAAATTGAACTGGGTTTTCCCCATGACTTTTTACACAATGATGATATTCGCGATCGCCTTTTCGGTGGTACATTCAATACTATAGAAAACCATCGGATCTGATTAATAGTCATAAACCTTAACACATTCAGACGTTAATTCAATCTGCCGTCAGAGAGTTTCGCAGACCCAAACACTCTTTGTAAAGTTAGATGTAAAAGGTATTAACGTAGAACCATGATCGACAACACCATTTCATCACGTCTGTTCCCGACCCGGATTGACATTCCCGCCGAAGCGCGAGTGCAAATCGTGGTACTTCTCAACCAAACCTTGGCAGCTACTTCGGATCTGAAAACCCAAGCAAAGCAAGCGCACTGGAATGTTAAAGGAACTGACTTCTACCAGCTACACCTATTATTTGATGAACTTGCTACTGAGTTGGAAGGGTACATCGATCTGGTAGCTGAACGCGTCACAGCTTTAGGCGGATACGCTTTCGGAACAGCCCGCGCCGCAGCTAGTAATTCAATTTTGCCAGAATATCCTTTAGATATTTTGGATGGCAAAGACCACGTAACAGCTCTGTCAGATCGTTATGCACTCTATGCTAAACATCTGCGGGAAGCGATCGCTAAAACTGATGAATTAGACGACCTAGATACAGCCGACCTTTACACCGAAATTTCCCGCACCATTGACAAACGACTCTGGTTCTTAGAAGCTCATCTACAAGTAGCAGAAATTAAGGCAGAGAATAGCAAAGCGGCTACTATTACAACTCAAAAGATCCCTGCTGGTGTAAAATAAGCACTTCTGAAATAAAGTAGCTTTTCTTAAATCTAATAGTATGTTTTTAGTAAGTACGTCACTTTTAAGTGCGTACTTTTCATTTATATGTATATACCTTACTATTGAAATAGTTAAAAACTAGGTCGGAAAACTCAAAAATATCTTCGACAAGTGATACATCAAGGTTGATACTTCAACTTCAATAAGCTAGTCGGTTACTGAAAAGGTATGCTAATTCCATTCAATTCCTAACTCTTGTACAGACGCGATTAATCGCCTCTCTAAATACTCATTAACAACAAGGTAAATATATGTCTCAAAATACAATTAGCCATCTAATTCATGATAGAAACGCCCGTGGTCACGCTAAAATGGGCTGGCTCGATAGTTATCACACATTTTCCTTCGGTAGTTTTTACGATCCCAACCGCATGGGATTTCGCTCTCTGCGAGTGATTAACGACGATCGCATCGCCCCTGGTGCTGGGTTCCCTACGCACAGCCATCGTGACATGGAAATCCTCACATACGTCTTAGAAGGTGCTGTAGAGCATAAAGACAGCTTGGGTACTGGATCGGTGATTCGTCCCGGCGATGCACAGATTATGAGCGCTGGTACTGGAATCAGCCACAGTGAATTTAATCCTTCACCAGACGAACCACTACACTTACTACAAATCTGGATTCTTCCCGATGAAGAAGGATTAGCGCCAAGATACGAACAAAAAGCTTTTCCTCTGGAAGAAAAGCAAGGCAAACTCCGCTTAATTGCTTCTAAAGATGGGCGCGATGGTGCTGTGACAATTCACCAAGATGTTGATTTATACACATCTGTTTTAGAGTCAGGTGATGTTGTTACTTATCAAGTCAAACGCGATCGCTATGCCTGGTTACAAATAGCGCAAGGCATAGTTAACCTGAATGGCGAAGAACTCAGAGCCGGCGACGGAGTGCAAATCAACGGCGAAGAACAGCTAGAAATTAGCACCAACATCGGCGGCGAAATCTTGCTTTTCGATTTAGGCTAATATCTCTTTTCTCTGTTAAAGGCTCATTTAGATGAGCCTTTAACTCAGAATATTACGTTTACGAATTAAGTATGTTTGCGTGTTCCGTGAAGGCAAAGAAAATCCTGGAAATGCTAGCAGAACGTCTGAAAGTGATTGGTGTAAATCTAGATTATTTGGTTTAGAATGTGCTTCGGGGTAAATTATGGCGATCGCAATCTCCGACAACCAAGCCACAAATCTAAAAAACTGGTGAACGAGTATCAAAGACTCTCGCGCAAGTATTAAAGACTCGCTCACGAGTATCAAAGAACTCGCCGACGAGTATTAAAGACTCTCCCGCGAGTATCAAAGACTCGCTCACGAGTATTAAAGACTCTCCCGCGAGTATCAAAGACTCGCCGACGAGTATTAAAGACTCTCGCACGAGTATCAAAGACTCGCCGACGAGTATCAAAGACTCGTGGATGAGTCAGCTTAACGCAAAAGGGGCGATCGCTTACAGGAATTCTTCAAAATAGGCGACAGATGCCAACCTGTAAAACCAGATTACAGGAGTTTTTATGTATTTGAACCATATCTGCCGTAAGGGCACAGCATTGCTGTGCCCCTACATCGTGGTATATTTACCTGAAAATAGCTGTAAATTTCAACTTTCTTAATTACGAATTACGAATTAAATCTTGCACTCTCGCCACCACTTGCCCTAATCTCTCAGCATCAGGAGATTGGATACGCTGCAATATCTCCAAGGCTTGCTGCAAATAATCTAGTGCTTGATTGTAATCGCATTGTTGTTCTGCTATACCCCCTAACCACCACAGCGTCATTGCCTTACCTCGATCATTGCCAATTGGTTCTTTGAGGGCAAGAGATTGTTCAAAAAGGTTGATCGCTTCGTTAATTTCTCCGCTATTGGCTTTGAGTATTCCCAAGTGTTGATCTGCAAGTAACTCCAGGCTTATTTTAAACAACATCCCAAGGCAATTTCTCAGTCTTCCTATGCTCTATCTTCTTAAAGCTTCGTTATGCTTTACATCAAATCGTAATTTTCGCTCTCAAGACTGAAGCATCAGCAGTGGGAATAGGTAATATCAATTCTGTATGAAGATGCGTCGATAGTGCAAGAAATAAAGAACGAACCGCTTTACATTTAATACCGTCCGTAGCGGTGCGCTGGCAATGAAAACATAGAACTTATTGCTTCCACTTTGTCTACACTAGAACTGGATTAAAGTACTTAAAAACTAATAAAAACCTAATGTCTAAAAAGTCCGATTCACAGTTCCAAAATCTCTTTACTTCACACAAATCAAGCAACTGGGATGAAAGATTAGGCCAAGTAGCCTATCGCTTTAACCGAGAATATCAAGGTGAAACCTTTGAACTCCCAACAGAAGTACAGGCGATGCCAATATTCCGCGAGTGGATTGCTGGGAGTTTCTCAGGGAGAATTGCTTCCCCTTTCTGGGAAATTGCTAAACCTCAAAAAAACCAGCACTGTATAGATATCGGCTGTGGTATCAGCTTTTTAATTTATCCTTGGCGGGATTGGCAAGCGTTTTTTCATGGGCAAGAAATCAGTAATGTGGCACGCGATACCCTGAATTCCCGTGGGCCGCAGTTGAATTCTAAGCTGTTCAAAGGTGTTGAGTTGGGAGCAGCTGATCAGTTAAACTATTCAGCAGAGCAATTTGATCTGGCGATCGCCACCGGATTCAGCTGCTATTTTCCACTCGAATACTGGGATGCTGTAATGGCAGAAGTCAAGCGGGTGTTAAAACCAGGTGGACATTTCGTGTTTGACATCCTCAACCCAGAACAGCCTTTAGCGGAAGATTGGGCAGTTCTAGAAACCTATTTGGGGGCTGAGGTGTTTTTAGAGCCTTTGGCTAAGTGGGAAAAAACGATTAAGGCCACTGGTGCTAAAGTAATAGCGCAGAAATCAGGGGAATTATTCGAGTTGTATAAGGTGCGGTTTTGAAAATACTATTACTCAGGGATAAGTGGACTCATTGGATCTAAAGAAGTTGTAAAAACAAAATAGATTACCCCAGTTCCGAGAATCATTACAGCGAGACTGAACAGCAACACCCAACGGTCAGTTGGTTCATAAGTATCTTCTTCGATATGACGACGGACAGCGAAATAGTGTGACGTTGAGAGCCATACTGTGATTAAACCCACCAGCGAGAAGACTAAACCTAACTTCCAGCCGTTGCCAGGACGGGGTATCAAAGGTACTTGGAAAGCACGTAAACGCACGATGACGACACCAAAACCTAAAAGAGCGATCCCTGTCCGCATCCAAGCGAGGTAAGTACGCTCATTTGCCAAGTGATCTCGGACTCTGGAAGGATTCAGCCGTCCTGGCTTTTTTTTATCTTTATCTTCTTCTGTAGGTTTCAATTGTAACTGCATTAATAATACCCTTATCCCCAAAGCGGCTCTTCTTACAAAAATGCGAAGGTAGTAGGAAATCTCCTTCCAGATGACTTGCACCAAGCGCAATAGTCGCGCTACTGAAATATGCCTATTGTGATTGTACATTTTTTCAAAATTTATTTTCATGCAGATATCGAAATAAAACAAGCCTGACCGACTAATTCGTAATTCGTAATTGATGGTACAGAGCAACTGTAAGTAATAAAGGGTCATAAAGAAAACAGCCAAGATCAGAGAGGCTTTTTACCAGTGCTTGTCCTGTTTTGCCTCTGATTTTGGCTGTCACCCTATTTAAATTGAGAACAATAGACTTCTTGCATAAATCAAAAAAAGAACCCCACCCCGCCTTCGACTTAGGTCAAAGTCTCCCCTAAGAGCCGGCGGGTGGGGTGTTAGGGGACTTTTGCAAGAGGTTTAAACATTCAAAATAATAGACTATGCGCTTCTATTTCAAGATTTCTTGGTAGGCGCATTGGGAACTCGTGTATCTATTAGAGCCTGTGATATATCTGGGATAAACCAGTTAGCCTCTTTGCTGTTAAGAACTTTCACAGTCGGAACACTCAATTCAATTGCAGCAGTAGCGGGATTCGTCTTAATCACTAACTGAGTTCCATCAAGTATCTTGAGAGCAACCGGCCCAGTCAATTCTTCACCTTGCCCATTCGGACTAGAAGTGAAATTTGCTACCTCCGCATCATTCGCTAGATAAATGCCATCACAATCCCAGTTATTTTTAGTGGACTGACCATTAGCTAGAAAATACAGACCATTCTCGTATACGGCATCTTCATTGTCTTCATCATTTGGTCTTTTGCCATATACTGCTATAGTATTACCTGTTTGGTTGTCGCATTGACCCCAGTTGATTCCCGTTTCTAAAGCATATTTTTGCAGTGTTAATTCCTGGATTCGGTTTTGAATTTCTTCTGGTGTGAGACCTTCAACTTGAGTTTGGCTATCTTTTGTCTGAGAGAGTTCCTTAAGAGCTTTAGTGACTTCGATATAGTCAGGGTTTTTGCTAAACTTTGGTCGATCAGCAAAAGAAGGTTGAGCAAAGGCTAGATTAGTAAAAATCATCAAGACAATTAGCAGAGATTTCCAGATTTTCATGTTTCGATTCCTGTTAAGGGGTAATATATTTTACAGTTTGGCATTCATTGTGACCAGAAAATTCATCATGCACCTGTTTTTAGATACTTAATTTTTATTGTTCTTCACTCGACGGCTGAGTATTGAAACCTAAAATCAATGAAAATATATAACTGGAAACTACAGATAAAAGAGTCCAAGTAACATTTTCGGTAACAATAAATACACCTAATCCAATTAAGATACAAGGCACAAAACTGTTGCCATTTTCCGTTAAAAAGTCTGCGATCGCAGGCAAGTAGGTTAACTTATAAGCGGCATAACACCACACACCCACTAGCGAAAAGAATACACTTAGTATTACCAGCAGACTATCTAGTTCAGAATTGGCGAACAGGGGCACATAGACGCTGATATTATCACTACCATTCGCAAAGGCGATCGCAGCTACATTGCAGGTTTGCGGAGAGATAAAACTGCTAATTATAGAGGGACAAGACGGCTCGGCTTCTTCTTCGGCTTTCTCTGCTGAATCCTCTTCACGTTTTAGTAAACTACTCATACCAATGATTATTGGCATTAAGCCAAGTAGTCTAATCCAGTCCTGCGGTATGATTAGTCCACCGAAGAAACCGGGAAGGCTAGCAATGATCAATGCAGCAAAACCGAGATACTGACCAGCAAGGATGTGACGACTACGGAACGTTTTATTTATTTGTGAAAAAAGCAGCGTCAGAATCACAATATCATCAATGTTGGTGGCAGTGAATGCGGTAATCCCTGTGGTAATTGCAGTTACTAAATCGCTCATTTTTGGAAGTCCTTATTTTCATGCTTGGGCATTGGGCATTGGGCATGGGGCATGGGGCATTGGGCATGAGGCATTGGGCATTTGTATGTACTGAGCATTTCCAAAGTATTAGGCATTGGATACTCCGCTTCTCCCCCTTGTCCCCCTTGTCTCCCTTGTCTCCCACTCTGCGGTCAGCTAAAGCTACATCCCCCTCATCTCCTGCTCGTTTAGTTCTGTGCCGAAGCCTTGATTTATACTTTAGTCAAATTAACCGATAGAATCAAATGCTTTTATTTGTCAGAATGATAAATGAAAGTGATTAAAATTTTGACACCAAGTTATAGGGATACCATAAATGGCAGGAATGACGCTTGAGCAGCTAAAAATCTTTCAGGCTGTGGCGCAGCACTTACACTTTACTCGCGCAGCAGAGGAGCTTTATATTACACAACCTGCCGTCAGCGCCGCAATCCACAACTTAGAGCAAGAATACGGAGTGAAACTATTCCATCGGATTGGTCGCCATATCGAGATTGCTGAGGCGGGTAAATTATTGCAAGTGGAAGCGCAGAAAATTCTCGATCAAGTTTCCTTGACTGAAAGGGGATTGCGAGAATTGAACAATCTGCAACGGGGTGAATTGAAATTAGGGTCGAGTCTAACAATTGGTAACTACTGGCTACCAAGTAAGATTAGTGAGTTTAAGAGCCGATATCCCGGTATCCAGATTAACTGTAGCCTTGCCAATACAGACGAGATTTGTGTAGGAACGGCGACCGGACAGTTTGATTTAGGTTTGGTGGAAGGAGATGTGAAGCCAGCGCTTCAGAATACTCTAGAGTACGAAATAGTGGGGAGCGATCGCTTGCAAATTGTCGTAGGTAAAAAACACCCTTGGTTTGAGTGGGGAGAAATTGATTTAAGCCAATTGACTAAAACCCTTTGGGTGATGCGAGAACCAGGTTCTGGAACCCAGCAAAGGTTTGAGGAAGCTTTACAGAATTGGGGAATCAATCTCAGTGAACTGGATGTGATTTTAGTATTCAATAGTGGAGAGATGACAAAAGCCGCGATCGAAGATGGTGTCGGTGCAATTGGAATTTCTGAGTTGATGGTAAAAAAAGAAATCCAGTTAGGAACTCTACGCGCTATTCGAGTTATTGATAACAGAGAGGGCAACGGTGCGATGTCTACGGCAGGCTATGCCTACGCAGAAATCGTTCGACCTTTTTTCAAACTTAAACATCGTCAGCGTTTTCAAACTGCTCTTTCCAAAGTCTTTGAACAAATGTTGATATCTTCTATGGTAGATGGCTCACATCAAGATATATTAAAATAAGTTATTTAAAGTAATAGCTTATCCTTTAGGACACGCTACGCGATCGCCAATTTAATCAGAAAGAATCGAGGCGTTAGTCATACAGTATTCATGCTGAATTCTGTACGACTAGCGGATGAATTGAAAAACGCTGTAATCTCAAATCCGCTTGCAGGCGAGTCCAAAATCCCCTTCAGACCTTCTGCATATTTCTACTGATCGGGTCAAAACCTCTAGAAAACCGCGTGCTTTCATCGTAGTAAGCGCCAGTCAGATTCGCTCCATACAACTTGGCATAGTTGAGTTTGGCTCCCCGGAGATTTGCTTCATTCAGTTTGACACCGCTCAAATTAGCTTTGGTCAAGTTCGCTTGGGCTAAATTAGCTCTACTCAAATCTGCTCCCCAGAGTTTAGCTTTAGCTAGGTTAGCTCCACTCAAGTCAGATCCCCATAAATTGATTCCAGGCAAATAAGCTCCAATCAGCTTGTCCCGACTTAAATTGATCGCTGGAAAATATCTTTCCCCGGCGGCAAAACGCCTTTTTAATTCTTCAGCATTCATGCGACGCGTTGACCTTCCTTAGCAATACAGAAGTTATTTGTTCCCATTCCTGACTTAGTTCTCCTAAAAATTCTGGCTGACCACTGCGTTGATACCAAAAACGGGCATTGTTCAAATCGCCTTCTTTGCGGTGCAGGTAAGCATGAATCCGGGCACTATCGGCATCGCTGGCATTTGCAACTATTTCATGAGCTTTGCTCCAATCACCTTTCTTGTCATACCACATTGCTTGCAGTCCTTTTGGCAGTGTCTGAGGACATGGGCGCTGCTTTTCGATCAATTGCAGGAATTCCTCTGTATTCACCATCGCCACCCAACAAGAATCAAACTTCTATTTCTAAGATACTCCTCAGCTTGAGGTTAAGGGGAGTAAGAATTTTAGATTTTAGACTTTCCTGCGGAACGCTACGCGAACGGCGTGAGCGCTCAGTCGAACGCTTTTGGATTAAAGAATTGAAATTTAATCCAAAATCGTCAATCCCTTTTAAGTAGAGCGGTGTGAATAATTCAAGGTTTGTAGTCAGGACTTTACTCCTCATTTGAGGGCTGTTCGCGTTGGCGGAGCCTCTCGTAGAGAAGCGTTCCCGCAGGGTAGCCCTCTCTACGAGACCCTTCTCTACGAGACGCTACGCGTAGCTTGCTTCCACGAAGTGGTACGGCAAGCTCAGGGCATCGCGCTACGCGAACACTACGAACTCATCTCAAGATTTTTTACATTACTTAATCTACTTTGATTTATTCTCGCCTACTTAACTCGAATAAGTTCAAACTCGAAAGTACTGATCAAACGGTCATCAATATAGACCTCTATTCTATGCTTACCAACCGGATCGCCAGCAGCGATCGTCCAAAAATTCTCAATCACACCCCCTGGAGCCGACTGTGTGCGCCGTATCACAGATGTAGTGCCGTCTGCTGATATTGAGAAGTTTTCACCGTTATCTGTACCCCAACTTTCTGGAGGTTTTGGTAAACGTAAGACTTCGCGCCATTTCACTTCACCTTGGTAATCTTTGAGTTTAATCCGCCAGCCGTAGCTTTTTCCTTCCTGAAGTGGCACTCTTGTTGTCTGGAAAATGCTAACGTTACCTTTGGAGTCAACTCTCTTCAGCCCAAACTCGGCGGTACTAACAGTAATCTGTTTTGTATGCGTTGGCGCAGGAGATGATATAGGATTTTCTAGTAAAACAGAACTAGCGTTGATTGGCTGACAACCTATGACCCCAGATATTAGCCAAGAAGAAGCTAGCACAATAGTAGTAAGCCAAATTCTCATTAGTATGTTTTTCCTGTCAAACTTTAGTACTTATTCAAGTAATTTGACATATTTTCCGGGTCAAGGTGATCTATGGTTGGACAAAGATGAAATTGCGAGAGTGAATCTGGCGGATTTAACCGATAAAATCACCGTAAAAAGTATACTTGAGTCAAAGATCAACCTTTCAAATTAACCTTCCCTCAAACTTTGATCCATCTTGATGAGATAAAAGTTTTTCAGTGCTGTGATAACTTCTTCGCCATTTTTCGAGCTGATCTATAGATATTGATTTAGATGTGACGTTCACACCATTTCCTCGCCAAGCAAGTTCTGAATCTGTTGTGAAAACCCCGCACTCTAATTGATCTAGCCTCATATTCCAATATTCACTAAATCGTCCTTTTAAAGTTATAACTTGCTCAAATACCTTATTTCTGTGTTTATTTCTTCTTTTTCTTTCTGTCGCTCCGGTTGCTTCTGTATCAATAAACTTAGTTTCAATTAAAAACAGACTACCTTTAAAGGTCAGGAAAACAAAATCACACTTCCCTAAATCTGTATAATCTGAAATTGGGGATTTTTCAAATAACAGCAATTCAGCGCACGAGGGAAACAACTCTTTAATATTCAGAAATAAATAAGCTTGCAATAGAAGTTCCTTATCATAAGGAAACAGAATCACTCCTTCAAAAAATTTTTGAATGTCCTCATGAGTTTGCGGTTGAATTTTTTTACAGTATGAAACAAATTTCTGTAGCTCGTTTACGATCATCAAGTTCTAACTCCTTCCCCCGGTCGCAGCCTTGAGGGTATTAGCATAAAAAGATACCACTCCCTCAAGGAAAATATCATCCGCATAAGTAACTAAAAAAACTATGAAGCTCTTGCATATTTAAGGCTATTTACTGTTGACAGTTGGGTAAAACTAATTTTTAACCTGTTTTTCAGTATTAATAGACTTTTTACTCCTGGTGTCAGCTACCAGTCAGCGATTTTAGATGAGCAGTAAAACTGGCGTTTTGCAAAGCTTGAACAGTTATTCTAGAATCTTGTACGCAAAATTGCCAACCCAAGCGAACAAGTTTACGAGAATTTTCAGTTTGGATAATTCCAATCACTGGCATTTTTGCCTTTTCTTTGTCTCCTGACTGTTCTTGCAAAATTGTTTTCAAGTGATGTAGGTAATCGATATTATTTGCTTGCTGCGGATTTAACTCCACCATCACCATTTGTACTGTTTCCACCGGTTCTGCATCTTCAAGAATAAATTGAGTTTGTTCGTCGCGTCGATCTACTTTTCCCCAAATAATCAATCTAGTATCAACTACGAGTAGGGAACTAATGCGTTCATAGGTTTTAGGAAAAACTACAGCTTCGGTTTGTGTAGTTAAGTCTTCTATTTGCAAAATTGCCATCTGATCGCCTTTTTTAGTAACCACTTTTTTGACATTATTCAATATTACAACTGCACAAAGCCTTATTTCTTCCTTTTGTTCGCCCAGTTGCGAAAGGTTAATTGGAGTCAAAAGTGGTGCTATTTTTCGTAAGGATTTCAGGGGATGATCTGATACATAAAAGCCTAATAATTCTTTCTCTTTCTGCAACTTTTCCTGTGGGGTAAAATCCATTACAGGTTGAGATTTAGGAGCAGTTTCAAAGACATTATTTGCTCTTTTATTCTGAGTCGAAGAAAATCCGTCGCCTAATAAATCCAAGAGATTCCCTTGACCACTAGCTCTGTCTTTAGCGCGAGATTGTGCCCAATCATACACTAATTCTAAGTCGTTAATTAACTGTTGGCGGTTGGGTTGAATTTTGTCAAAGCCTCCACAGTAAATCAGTGACTCTAGAGTGCGGCGGTTAACAGCCCGTAAATCGACGCGATCGCAAAAATCAGCAAGGGATTTAAATTCTCCTGTCTGATCTCTCGCCTCCAAAATACAGGCGATCGCATTCTGTCCCACGTTACGCACCGCCGAAAATCCAAACAGAATTTTTCCCAATGTCGGCGTAAAATCAACACCAGAACGATTAATATCTGGCGGGTCTATGGAAATAGCCATATTTGTACAGTTAGTAATATATCTCTGTACCTTATCGGTATCACCACTGTTAGCCGTTAACAGCGCCGCCATATATTCTAATGGGTAATTAGCTTTTAAATATGCTGTTTGATAAGTTACATAACCATAAGCAGTCGAATGGGATTTATTGAAACAATTGGAAGCTATTAAGCCATTTTTGACCGCAAAATTATGGTCACGCTCAACCCCAATGTCATAGACATTTTCTTTACCTAAATATTTACGTGTGGCTATTTTGATCATCCTAACCTATCCCCGAAAAAAAAAATTGCTAAATTAATTAATTGAGAAAATAATCAAAATTGTAGCTGTATTGATACCTATAATACAAAATTATATCACTAGAAAACACTGCTATACTTTTGCACAAAACTAGCCAAAATATATCAAAACTTTGGTAAACTCTTAGATAGACGGTTAATAGCCGTATAATTGCTGTTTTTAAAGTTTATTAAATACATTCCAATAGATATTAATCCGGTTAGTCAGATGCCTGGGGAGTGGAAAAGAAGCTCTTGAACTCTTAGCTGGGGTAAAAAAGTTTACCTTTGAGTACTCCGCCCCTCTGCTTCTTTCCAATGCCCAATGCGTCAGTTACTATCGTTAAAAAGCAACTCAGTATAAGAGGGTGTCGGTAGGTGAAAGTAGCGCTGATCGTAATTTTGGCGGTAGTTGTAGGATTGTTTGTGGTAGTCGAGATCGGACTGCGATCGCTCTTTGGCTTTGGCAATCCCCTGATTTACATTGGCGATGAGCAGATTGGTTATTTATTGGCTCCTAACCAGCATACCCGTCGTTTTGGTAATCGCATTGAAATTAATCAGTATTCGATGCGAGGTAGTCCGATCAAAAAGACACCTGCACCTTCTGGGCTGCGAGTTTTACTGTTAGGTGATTCAATTGCTAATGGCGGCTGGTGGACAGATCAGACTAATACAATATCCAGCCTGATGATGCGTTCTCTGGCATCATCCACTAATAGTAATTATCAGGAAGTAGAAGTATTGAATGCTTCAGCTAACTCTTGGGGTCCAAGGAACGAATTAGCTTATTTACAGAAGTTTAGCAATTTCAACGCGCAAGTAGTAGTGTTATTAATTAATACTGATGATTTGTTTGCTACTCCTCCCACCTCTTTCCCGGTAGGACGCGATCGCAACTATCCCGATAGTAAACCTCCCCTAGCATTAGTGGAAGTGTGGCAACGTTATATCGTCAAACAAAAGCCAATTCCCGAAATGAAAGCAGTGCATAATGAAGCAGGCGATCGCATTGGGATTAATCTGGAGGCGATCGGCAAAATTCAAGCCTTGAACCGCCAAACCAACAGCCAATTTCTACTAGTCATGACTCCCTTACTGCGAGAAATTGGTCAACCAGGCCCCCGCGATTATGAAATTAAAGCCCGCCAGCGCTTAAACGATTTTACCAAAGCAGAGCAAATTAACTATATAGACTTTTTACCGATATTCAATTCAACCACCAACCCGCAAGGTTTATATCACGATCACATTCACCTCAACTTGCAAGGTAATAAATTTGTCACTGAAGTTATGGAGCGATCGCTTTTGGAAATACTGGCGAAGATGTCAATATAATTCATAATTTATAATTAATAATTCCTAATTTCAAGAGCGTGTGAGCTTCTGAACTATCCATTTTATATTAGTAAATTAAACAATATGCTGAAAGATCACTTTTAGTAAATCTCCTTGTGTAAAAGGCTTAGTTAAATAGCCAGATGCTCTGACCATCCTAGCTTTAGCTCTATCTATAAACCCGACTTTTTCTGACACCATAATCACAGGTGTATTTTTAAAATGTGAGTGTTTACGCAGCAAAGAGCAGAGTTCATATCCATTTAAATTAGGCATCGAAATATTCAACAAAATTATGTCGGGTTTTATGCGAATAATCTGCATTAAAGCCTCTAAAGAATCATTGACTCCGACAACAGAAAAGGTTTGCTCATCTAAATAACTTTTAATATCATTTAATACCGTCAGACTGTCATCAATACAGAAGATTGTGTAGATTTTTTTGTCAGCAGGCGGTTGGATGATTCCCTGACCCCTATGTTCATTAGTATTAATCGGGTAGGCTGCTGGTTTATAGCCATTTGTTCTAGGTAACTCTGGTGTAGTTTTGACTTTAGGTTGTAGCTGATTTATTTGGAACAATTGTGAGGGGTGCGATTGAGAACTTGGCGATGTCTGACGATAAACCGCTTCTCTTTCAGAGACGCCAACGCTTCGGGGCGTTTGACATCGTTCAACTAATAAGCGGAGATTTAGATGGCAAAACTTTGGCATGTCATCCAGAAAGCTTTCTGGAATAAATTCATAACTCCCTTCTTCTAAGTTCAAGAATGACTCTAGAACTTCTAGCGCCAATTGTTCTATCAGTATCGCCGCTTGAGAGGGACTGATATACTTCTGATTGACTAACCAGCAAATAGCCAGATAATCTGGGTTTGGTATTGCCTGATTCTCAATACCAGTTTCAAATATCGCGCGTAACTGTTCTTTGATTCCGTCAGGGAGAGTAGAAATTTGCTGACTCAAACGTTGCAAATTCCTGTAAAGCGGCTCAAACATTTTTTCTGAGTAGCAGGCATAAATTAGTTTACCCTCGTCCATATATATTGACCAAGAGCCTGACGTGCTAAACACCTGCAAACAACCAGTAACCGACTTACCAGTGATTTTTTTCAACAGAGATAAAGGCTGGAGCTTTTGGAAAAATCTGTATCTACTAATCGGAAGTGTCTTCATTGGAATGGCTCTGGAATAAAATTAATATTTGCAGGCAAAATTAATGAATTACCTTTTCGCAATTCACCGCGACTTTCTTGGAAGTACTTTCAGATAAATATAGCGGTAACAATTGAGTTAGTACAGAGATTCCACACCCCCCAACTCTTAATTCACCAATCTCTGTTAAGCTATAATCCACGAATTACAACTAAACCAATTCATGTTATTGCCCAATAGCAAAATTGCCCGACTGGTTGCCAGGATATAGTATTTCAAAAATTAGATTGGTTTTCTGTATCTTTCGCTAATCTAGCCAATCTAACAATAACTCAAGTGCCACGCACAGACAATTGGCTCTCGCCCATCAGTCACAAAAGCATCATTGTTATCCGTATTTGTCAGCCTAAAATTGTAGATACTTTAGTTCTCTTGCAAAATTTTTTTTACCCCTAATGCTAAAGTCTGGGGTGATCAAAATCTACTGTAATGTAGACAGAAATGGCTCTCAATCAAGGCTTTTAGCCTATGTTTTTCTAGCCGTAACGTAGGTGGTTGGGTACTTTTCCAAGAAGTTTCTTCTTGAGGAGAACTTCATCAAGAGAAAAAGTATTATTAAAAACTAAGCATTCCAAAAGTTCAATATCTTACTTAAGTTTGTGATTGTAGAGCAACTTTTAGTGTTGGGATTGGGCAAAATTATCACTTGCACAACAAACAAGAATGCTAAACCTCCGACCAAGGATGAGTTAGCTGATAATTGCCGCCATGATGGTATGTGGTGAGATGCACAGGCGACCAAATCAGCAGAAGGGAATCTCTTCATAAGTACTGGAAACGGGTTCTAATGTTGTGTGGGGCTAAATAAGTCACCCTGCACAATTTGGAGTGACAAATTCAAGAACTAATAGCGATGTTCTTGATTGGTAGTACAGACCTGCAAAATAGCTATTTTCAGCTAGATGGTAGATAAGAAGTAACGTACTCACTAAAATTCAGGTTACTATAGTTTTCAAAAAAGTTAGCAGAAATATATAAACTTCATGATAAATAAGTAAAGTAAACATGAAAACTAATTAATAGCATCTTCCAGATAATTGTCATAAATATTTATTTTTTAGGATGTCCGGTAAGGCTGAAAATGTACAGTAAAAGATAATTTTGGATGGTTATTTAATTACACTTATAAATGAGTGAATCATTTTATGGTAGCAATTTGCCCGATAAATCTCAAGTTTTAAAAGTCACAAATATAAATACAAAAGTCGTAGACATGGTATTAATTAACCCATAAGATATATGTAGCAAAAAGACGCAAAGAATTTCTTTACGTCTTGGGCGTGAGATTTAGAAGTAGATACTTCTCCATCTACTTAAAATTGCTCCCGCCAGCACCAGGTTAAAAGTGTGCCACCAGCCACCAGCTTAACTACTTCTAGTAGCCAATAACCGCCGTGTAGTAAATTCATTGTGGATGGAATAGCAGCAGCAGCTTCAAATAGGTTGAGTTGAACTGCTATAGCGCACATCTGCGGAGTTAAGAAATAGGTGTCAAGCATCGCTATAGTTAGCAGCAGCACGGATAAAACAATACTGCCAATCCGCAAGTGATATTGGGTTTTGCTCAAAGCTAGTGCCCCAGTCAATACTACAGCAGCAGAGAATAATTCCATCCGATTGAAGTTCCAAAAAATCATATAGCCTGCTGTCGTAAAACCAGATTGGCTGATCATTCCAGACAGATAAAGACTAGGCATGATTACCCAGTCTAAAACTAGACTAGCACTGATCCAAAAGCCCAAAGTCAATATGATCGCGGTTTGCCAAATTGGCCGTTTGAATTCCAGGTTAGAAATAGCAGTCATATAAATAATTGCATATGTTGTATTTCTTAGTGTCTAACTTAACCAGCAGTTTGACAAGAAATATCAACTAACCTTTACAAAGCGATCGCTTGTGAATATCTCACTTTTGTAAAAAGCTTTGTAAAACCTCACCCCAGCCCTTTCCGTGGGTTCGGAGAGGGAGCAAGAATCTTGTTTTTCATCTGGTATATTTGCTTTCACTAAGATGCTTCCAAGCGATCGCTCTTAATTCTGAACTCAATCCCAAGATTTTTTCAACTTAGTTAAGAAATATTAAGATATTTGGAAAATTAATTTAAATAATCCTCCAAGTGAACAGTGAAAAAGTACAGCTTAAAGACAATTTGTTTGCTTTGAGAATTGGTCAATAGCGATCGCAAAATTATTTGCCATGTGTCTTCTGCGCCTCTGTGGTTAGTTATTCCGTAGACTTGTGCGTAAGTCTTACTGTATTCCATGCAATTGAGAACCGTTATAGTAGGGGCACAGCAATGCTCATACGTGTCAACTTAACGTAAAAGCCATGTCCCGCAAGGAACTGAAGTTCCTTGCTAATAGCGAAAGTCATCTAAAGATGACTAAATAATCTGAAAAGTCTTTAGTCTACTTCAGTAGACTTAGGGTATTAGCCCTGAAATTTATTTCTGGGCGGGACTGGAAGTCAACAGGCGATTTCTAGCTGAAGTTGACACCAATGAGCAATGCTGTGCCCCTACTGAGTTACTTCAGTCAAAGCAAAACGCCTCGTTACCGCTAACACCACTCGTTACTCAGCACTGATCACCCAGATGGAGAGAAGAATTTGAAAAATCAGCAATTGGGAAATTGGCAAACCACAGTTTTAGGAATTGTATTAGCAATACTACTGATTATCGGACTAAATTCCTATATCATTATTAATCCTGGACAAGCAGGAGTGATCAGCATCTTAGGTAAAGCTAGAGATGGCGCTTTATTAGAAGGTATTCACGTAAAACCGGCTTTTATTACAGTGATAGATGTGTATGATTTGACAGTGCAAAAGTTTGAAGTACCCGCAGAGAGTTCTACCAAGGATCTGCAAAATTTATCTGCGAGATTTGCGATTAACTTTCGCCTCGACCCGATAAAGGTAGTTGAAGTTAGAAGGAAACAAGGAACCTTAGAAAATATTGTATCAAAAATCATTGCACCTCAGACACAAGAAGCATTTAAAATTGCCGCAGCCAGAAGAACAGTAGAAGAAGCAATTACTAAAAGAAGCGAATTGAAAGAAGACTTTGATCATGCATTAGGCGATCGCTTAGACAAATATGGGATAATTGTGTTAGATACTAGCGTAGTTGACTTAGCGTTCTCACCAGAATTTGCCAAAGCAGTGGAAGAAAAACAAATTGCTGAACAGAGGGCGCAAAGAGCCGTTTATGTAGCACGGGAAGCTGAACAAGAAGCACAAGCAGATGTGAATCGCGCCAAAGGTAAGGCAGAATCTCAAAGACTCTTAGCAGAGACACTCAAAGCCCAAGGAGGACAGTTGGTTCTCCAAAAAGAAGCAATTGAAGCTTGGAAGAGTGGCGGCGCTCAGATGCCAAAAGTCCTTGTTATGGGTGGTGACTCCAAAAGCGGCGTCCCCTTTATGTTCAACCTTGGAAATGTCCAAAATCAACCTTAAAGCCGAGCGAAGTCGAGGCTTTGATTCGAGTCCAGAATACTTAGGAAGTTAGGCTAATCCTAACTCAAACACAACAGAAAAACTAACAAGATAATAAACGAAGTTTATGTCAACCCCCAATCATCAGAATCTCACCGCCGAAGAAGCGAAAAAATTACTGAATAAATTCAACTGTCTAGACATTGCGCCTGTCCTGAAGCCATCAGAAAAATCTATAATTCGTAGTGCCTTAATTTTGCTCACCAACCTTGCTGATTACCAAATTTTAGGAATTTGTGCTGA
Source organism: Nostoc sp. NMS7 (assembly GCF_017115085.1). Lineage (GTDB taxonomy): Bacteria > Cyanobacteriota > Cyanobacteriia > Cyanobacteriales > Nostocaceae > Nostoc. Next base: position 38,569 of record NZ_JABXKJ010000267.1, read on the forward strand.
TACAGCAGAAGAAGGAATACTGGCGATGAAGACCTATTCTCTGGCTTTGGGTTATGAACCACCAAACAATTTACTTACACCGGAAGGGCCAGTTTATATCAAATTAAATGGTAAAAATGGCTTGTGTTATCTCGATTCTTATGCTGGACATCATCGTGGTGTATTAGTATCTTGTCAGTCTAATGACGAAGGGGGAATCAACGAGATGTATGGACATTTACCCTTGGATTTATTTGTATAGAATTCGGCAAATGTAGGTAGGGTATGTGCCTTGCCTACTCACTAATGAAAAATAACTAATGACGTAAATCTTATGAGTATTATTACGCTACAATCGGTAAAAAAAGACTTTGGCATCAAGGAAATTTTAAAAGATGCTAGTTTTAGCGTCGATGCTAGCGATAAAGTTGGTTTAATTGGTACTAATGGTTCTGGTAAATCAACCATATTAAAAATGATCGCTGGTCTAGAATCGATAGATAGTGGTCAAATTTTAATCAACTCTGGTTCTAAAATTATCTACTTACCGCAGCAGCCAGATTTAGATGAAAATCACACAGTTCTAGAGCAAGTTTTTGCTGACAGTGGCGAACACATGGCTTTAGTACGTGAGTATGAAGAACTGTCAGATAAATTGGTTCATTATCCAGATGATAGCCAACTGATGTCTCGCCTTTCTGTGGTGATGCAACGGATGGATACAAGTGGTGCTTGGGAACTAGAAACTAATGCCAAAATCATTCTCACAAAATTAGGAATTTCTGACTTTGATGCCAAAATAAGTACTTTATCGGGAGGTTATCGCAAACGCATTGCTTTAGCATCAGCGTTGCTATCAGAACCAGATGTTTTGCTCATGGATGAGCCGACAAACCATCTTGATGCTCTTTCTGTAGAATGGTTACAAAGTTATTTGAATCGCTATCGCGGGGCGCTTTTTCTGATTACCCACGATCGCTACTTTTTGGATCGCGTTACCAATCGGATCATTGAAATTGACCGAGGCGACATTTACACTTATACAGGCAACTATTCATATTACCTGGAAAAGAAAGCGTTAGCTGAAGAATCTGCTGTAAGTAGTCAACGTAAACATCAAGGTTTATTGCGGCGCGAGTTGGAATGGCTCAAAAAAGGCCCGAAAGCCAGAAGTACTAAGCAAAAAGCTAGAATTGACCGCGCTCATGCTTTGCGGGATACTGAATTTAAACAAGTTCAGGGTAAAGTTGATATTTCTACAGTTGGTCGGCGCATTGGCAAAAAAGTTATTGAATTAAATCAAATTTCTAAAGCCTACGATGGACGTACCCTGATTAATAATTTTACCTACGAATTTGGCCGAGAAGACCGCATTGGCATCATCGGTGCTAATGGTGCTGGTAAATCCACTTTAATGGATATGATTACTGGGCGGGTTAAGCCAGATTCAGGCATTGCAGAAATTGGTACTACAATTCATATCGGTTATTTTGACCAGCATTCTGAAGAATTGCTCACAAAAATGAACGAAAATCAGCGCGTGATTGACTACATCAAAGAAGAAGGGGAATTTGTCAAAATTACTGATGGTACTCAAATTACTGCTTCTCAAATGTTGGAGCGGTTTCTGTTTCCTGGTAATCAGCAGTATGCGCCAATTAGTAAACTTTCTGGTGGAGAAAAAAGACGTTTATTTCTGTTGCGGGTTCTGATGGGTGCGCCAAATGTGTTGATTTTAGATGAACCGACAAATGATTTAGATGTACAGACATTGGCAATATTAGAGGATTATTTAGAAGATTTTGCCGGGTGTGTAATTGTAGTTTCTCACGATCGCTACTTTCTTGATCGCACCATCGATACAGTATTTTCCTTTGAAGAAGGCGGTAATCTCCGGCAATATCCAGGTAATTACTCAGTTTATCTCGACTTTAAGAAGGCTGAAGAAGCACAGCAACAAGCTGCTAATGCTAAGGAGAAGCCCAAAAATATCGAAGTCCAAAATGTTACGTCTTCGCCCAAAAATGTAGAGAATACAAAGCGGCGGCGGTTATCCAACTGGGAAAAAAAAGAATTTCAGCAGTTGGAAGGTAAAATTGCCCAGTTAGAAGCTGAGAAAGCAGAAACCGAGAAAACACTAGCGAATGTTTCATCGGGGAATTATAGCCAAGTCCAAAAACTCTATAATCATGTGGAAAAGCTCAAGCAAGCGATCGATATGGCGACTGAACGCTGGTTAGAATTGGCAGAGATGGAGTCTTAATAAGTAGGGTGCGTTGCGCTTTGCGACAACGCACCATTTGAATATCTATTGCGGTGGTTACGGCGTTCTACCTAATACACCCTACCACTTTATCTTTTACTTTTGAGCTTTGGAGAATCGTTTTTCTCCTTTTATCCTGCAAGCTACGAATTTTAACCAGTACTGGAATATATTGTTGAATCATCCACGTTAACGTCTCAAGGGTTGAGTTACCTTGGTCAATCCGGCTTTTAGCTTGTAAACCAATTAAAAATAATTGCATTGCCAGTAATAAAGCAATAGTTTTACCAAGAATATTTTGACGCTTGCCTTGCATTTGTTTGTACCCCAAAGAGTTGATAGATACAGCTTCTCTTTGGGGTTGTCTCTCTAAGCAAATACCCTAATCTTGCTGAAAATGCCTTAGAATCTGGATTACATAAGTTTGGGGTGGTAGTTCCGATTTGGGGTAGCCCTAAACTTCTTACTCAATTTTTTAAATGCAATGCCGCGACAAACTTATGGACTTGAACCTAAAAAGCGAGTCAAGCGTCTGCTAGAGGCGTTGCTTTGTTTTGCTGATGAAGAATTTGAGGACAGTAATTTTAAAATTGAGTACGACTGGAAAGAAGAAGACAGCGCTAACCCCAAGCTGACTGTGCAGACTACGTTAGTCACATTGGAGTTGATGACCCAAAAAGACAAATATCTTGGTAAGTTAACTAAAGCGCAAATTCGAGAAGCGCTGAATTTGCTGAAGGATTTTTTGAAGATTCTGGAAGATAACCGTATTCAAACTCAAGGTTCTGAAGACTGGCGTTTTACTTTAAAGCTATGGTCAAAGGATAGAGAAAAGAACCTGAAACGGTTTGATGAGGCATGGGAAAAGAATAGACCAAAGAAATCAAAAGAATTAGCAGATAATCTTACCAAAGATGAAGGTGTTACAGTTACAGCCCAAATTAAACTTGCACTGTTGCAAGCACCACCCTTACCCCAACACTTTGTAGAACGCCCAGAATACAGCAACGATTTAAAAACTCGCCTCCTCACAGAGTCATCAAGTAATCGCACTTTGGTAATTACTGCGATTCACGGCTTGGGTTCTGTGGGCAAATCAACTTTAGCGATGGCTTTAGCCCATGATGCCTCGGTACAATCTCGTTTTTGTGATGGCATTCTTTGGGCAACTTTAGGTCAAGACCCCAATGTGCTTTCTTTAATTAGTGGCTGGGTGCAAGCACTAGGAGACTATAGCTTTAAACCTACGAGTGTAGAAGCAACTTCTTGCCATCTTCGGACTCTGCTTTATGACAAAGCTGTGTTGCTGGTGGTGGATGATGCGTGGGATACAAAACATGCACAAGCGTTTAATGTTGGTGGTGTGCATTGTCAAGTTTTAGTAACTACTCGTGAAGGAGCGATCGCTGACGCATTACGAGCCAGCACCTACAGTCTGGATATAATGACAGCATCCCAAGCAATGGAATTGCTGACAAACAAGTTAGGACGGGAGATTACAGGTAAAGAATATGAGTCAGCAGAAAATTTAGCTAAAGGCGTTGGTTATCTCCCCCTAGCATTGGAACTTGCAGCAGCAGAAATTGCAGATGGTACAACTTGGACAGTGTTGTTACGAAATGTTGAACTTTTTCCCCTTTGGCAAGATACACTTCATGAGCTATCTCTTCGGACTCGCCCTAACTTGCTAGGTGATATAGAGGCATTAATTTTGGTTATCTTTGCATTAAGTGGTGAAGCAGCAACGGCAGAAATTGCCCGTGCTATTGTGGATGTGGCGCGATGGTGGAAGTAATTCGTAATTCGTAATTTAAGAGAGTTAGATTTAATTTGAGTTTACAGACTTGCATCTGTAGCCTGATTTTGGTCAATTGGTATAAGGGAATGCAGGGATGCAGTATTTATAGTTTTAAGCAAAGTGCGATCCTATACTTTTGCAGCGACTCAACCGAGTTCTCTAACAACAGCACAGGAACACGAGGTATCGCATTTACAAACTCTCTCTGGTGTCGATGAGTGTCCGATCGCAATTAGTCATAAAATCATCAGAGAAATTGTCTAGACTGTCGATGTGCGATCGCAGCAATTGGATTTGCCTAACTGACGATTAGTGCGATCGCTCTTCTATAAACTGCGATGCCTAAGTTGGGCTTTACCTACGCAGCGATATCTACCAAGAAATCGTTTTGCGTTTACGCACTCCCCAACAAACGGGAGCGGTATCACAACTTACGGGAGCCGTATCACAGCTTACGGGAGCCGTATCACAACTTATGGGAGCGGTATCACACCTTACGGGAGGTGTATCACAACTTATGGGAATGGTTTCTTAACTTATGGAAAGCGTTTTTTCACAACTTATGGGAGCGGTATCAGAACTTAGGGGAACAGTATCACAACTTAGGGGAACGCTTTCTCAACTTACAGGAACAGTCTCACTTAAAGTTTTTATCAATCTTAGACAATTATCTTTATAAAGACTAACATTTAGTAATTAAATTCCGAAAATTTACTGCTATCACTTAAAAAGTTTATTATAAACAATTGCGCGTTCTACTGAACCGGAATGCACTTTAATTGAGGCAAGCTAGCTGTAGATGCATCTTAAAGGAGTAAATTTATGTCTCGTAAAAAACGTACATCCCGCGTTTTAGAAAAAGCGCAGTTAAGATCAGCTGGACTCAAATCGATTGTTCCAAACATCAAATATGATGAAGATTATAGTCTGGAAAAACTGATTGAGTCAACTGATCAGTTACGTAACAAAATTGATGTTTATAATACGGCTCTGTCTGTGGTTGACTCTTCTAAAGCTGAAATTGAACAAATGGAAAAAAACTTGAGTCAGCTTTCTGAGAAGATGCTGATGGTGGTTGCGATCAAATACGGCAAAGACAGCCGTGAATATGAAATGGCGGGTGGTGTTCGCAGTAGCGATCGCATCCGCAAAATCAGGTCGAGCCGCTTGAAAAATGTTGCTGAACAAGCATTAGATGAAAATGCTAAAACTGCATAGTAGAGTGTGTTAAGCCAAAAGCTAACGCACCGTTTTTATGATCTATTGCGGTGCGTTATGGCATGAGCCTAACGCACCCTACATATACTGGCACAGTGCTAACATATAGGACTAGTATTTGATTTTTGAAATGCACGTAGTAGACCCTCTAGGCTAAAATAGTGGATTAAACGTAGGTTGGGGAGCCACTGCGTTGCACGGGTTCCCCGCGTTGTAGCAAGTGGCGTTGGAGCGGAGCGCAACCCAACTGATTATCAGGATGTTGGGTTATGCAAAGCCTCCACCCAACCTACAATTTTTTGCAACTAGTTTAATATTTAACTTTACAGCTATTTTCAGGTAAATAGACCACGCGGTAGGGGCACAGCAATGCTGTGCCCCTACGACAGATGTGGTTAAAATACATGAAAACTGCTTTAAGTACGTGGGCAATCTACAAAATCTGAATAGAGCAAAGCAGGCGTTAGCATAATAACAAAATCAGCAAATAATGTAATATATGCCTATATTAAAAGTCACCTATGCTGCAAAATAACCAAACTGCCGTCGAATTCCGCGATGTCACCTTTAGCCGCAATCATCGCCCTTTGGTGTCAAATCTGAATTTTGCCATCCGCCAAGGAGAAGCACTCGTATTACTTGGACGTAGTGGAAGCGGCAAAACTACAACAATGAAGTTAATTAATCGCCTATTCACACCCACACAAGGCGAAGTTTTATTTGAGGGGATTCCGACAACTCAGTGGGATCAAATTAAACTGCGGCGAAAAATTGGTTATGTCATTCAAGAAATTGGTTTATTTCCTCATTTCACTGTAGAACGCAATGTGGGTTTAGTGCCGGCTTTGGAAGGTTGGCAACCAAAACAAATTAAAATACGGGTTTATGAATTGTTGCAATTGGTGGGTTTAGAACCAGCAAAATTTGCCCAGCGTTACCCGCACGAACTTTCGGGAGGACAAAGGCAAAGAGTCGGCGTAGCCAGGGCTTTAGCGGCAGATCCGCCAGTGTTGTTGATGGATGAACCCTTTGGCGCACTCGATCCGATTACGCGGCTGGAACTGCAACAAGAGTTTCGGCATTTGCAGCAGGAATTAGGCAAGACAGCTGTTTTTGTCACCCACGATATTCAAGAAGCTTTTATTTTGGCATCGAGAATTGGTTTAATGTATGACGGAGAATTGGTAGTATTGGGGACAACAGATGAATTTATGCGATCGCAACACCCAGAAAGCCTTGCCTTTCTCCAATGTCTGCGTTCCTTGTAAAACACTTTATGAAAAATTTCTTTCTCGTTAAGTATGCCCCAGAAATTCTTCAGCATACTCTAGAACACCTGTTTTTGGTAGGAATTGCAATTGGAATTGCCATACTGATAGGCATTCCATTAGGTATTTTGATTACACGTAAAACTTATCTTCGCCAACCAATTCTCGGCATAGCGAATATTCTCCAAACTATTCCTAGTTTGGCACTGTTTGGCTTACTCATTCCTGTTCCCATAATTGGCGGAATTGGTGCAGTACCAGCAATTGTTGCTCTGATTGTATATTCTTTGCTGCCGATAATTCGTAACACTTACACAGGTATTACAGGCGTAGACCCAGCGATTCGGGAAGCTGGGAGAGGGATGGGAATGACAGATAGACAATTGTTATTACAAGTTGAGATTCCCTTGGCAATGGGAGTAATTTTGGCGGGAGTGCGAGTCGCAACAGTAATTGCCATTGGTATTGCAACTATTGCCGCCGCAATTGGTGCTGGTGGTTTGGGAGTGTTTATTTTTCGTGGGATATCAGTTGTGAATGATCAGTTAATTTTAGCTGGTGCAGTTCCGGCGGCGGGAATTGCATTACTGGCTGACTTTGCAATTGGCTGGTTGGAGAATAAATTCAAAATTCAAAATTAATGAAAATATTTTTAACACTTTGCTTTTTAACCTTTAACTTGTTATTGGTAATCACTAGCTGCACGCCGAATTTAAATAGTAGCAGCACTGCTAATATTATCGTTGCTTCCAAAGATTTTACTGAACAAGATATTTTAGGTGAACTGTTAGCACAGCAAATCGAGGCCACAACTAATTTAAAAGTAGATCGTCGTCTCCATCTGGGTGGTTCTTTCGTTTGTCATAGTGCAATTACTGCTGGAAAAATTGATGCTTATATTGAGTATACAGGTACAGCTTTTACTGGAATTTTAAAACAAAAAGCAGTTAACAATCCCCAAGAAGTTTATGAAAAGTTAAAACAAGCATACTCCAAACAATTCAATCTGGAAGTCATGCCAAGCTTAGGTTTTGAAAATACTTTTGCGATGATTGTCCGAGGTGAAGATGCCAGACGCTACAATATACAAACTCTCTCCGAAGCTACTCAATATACACCACAATGGCGCGGTGGTTTCGGCTACGAATTTTTAGAACGAGAAGATGGTTTTCCCGGATTAGCTAAAACTTATGGTTTACGTTTTGCCAAATCACCCCAAATCATGGACTTGGGTTTAATATATCGTGCTTTGATTCAAAAACAGGTGGATATGGTAGCGGGTAATTCTACTGACGGACAGATTTCTCGCTTGGGTTTAGTTGTACTAAAAGATGATAAACACTATTTTCCACCTTATGAAACTGTGCCAATTGTCCGACAAGAAATATTAAAAAAATATCCCGAATTAAGAAAAGCGATCGCACAACTTGCCGGCAAGATTTCGGCAGATGAAATGCGACAGTTAAACTATTTAGTTGAGGGAGAATTACGTGATATTAAAGATGTTGTCCAGGAGTTTCGGAAATCTAAGGGATTAAAATAATTCGTAATTAAGCGTTACCGTAACGCACCCTACTGTTGTCCATGTAAAAAGTTCTTTAACCACCTAATGATTTCACTTGTTGTTTGCTCATTAGCCATTTGGAGACATTGCTGCACAATTTCTCTGACGTTAGTAAAATAGCTGCTTTCTGTAAGGACATAACTTTCTGCTTGCAATCGATAAATTAATAACTGATGACTTTTTAATATCCAGACTTCTGGCACTCGATAAGGCAAGAAATCATTAATGTCGGTGTAGCTTGTCACATCTATTTCAATTGCTAAATCTGGTGGTGGATCTGACTCCCAATCAATTCTTTTTTTGCCTACTACTGCTCTCCAATTTTCAATGTAAAAGCAATAGTCTGGTTCAATACCACTAATTTCTGGCAAGCTCATGGTGATCGGCGTAAATGAGTCATATTTTTGCTCTAAATGATCCAGCAAAACCTTAGCAATATCTGCCAGCAAGCTTGCATCTCTTCCATGCTCTGCTAGTGGTGCCATCAGTAAAATTTCCCCTCTTCGATATTTAATCCGAGGCGAGGAGCGATCGCCTAGTTGCTGACTCAATACTTGATAGTCTTTCCACCCTCCCAAAAGCTTCAACACCGCGCCAGGTGGCAACTCTATTCTTTTTGGTGTAATTACGGTATCCATATTAGCTGCCATTTTAAATATTCCCGATCGCATTGTTTACATGGAGGATGGGCGATCGCAGGATTCATGAATTCAATCAACAGATTCTTATATCAAAGGCTTTTGCTGACAAATACAAAGCCACGGCTTTTATTTGATACGGAATCATTTGTGAGCATTGCTTTCCATAAATCTGCTGTTTTTACCCAAACTGGTGGATATTTGTAACGAGAAACATCCAGAATTAAAAACCTATCTGTTTGCTCATTATATGCTGCTAAAGGAGAAATATGTCCACCTTTGTCTTGACCTATTTCTTTGCGTAAATAGTTTACTAAAACGAAGTTTTGCGGTTGTTTTAAATTTTCTGCCGCTTGTTTGCGGAACTCCTCTAAACTAGTGTCGGCAGCGTGGTAAACATTAACTTTAACGCCATAGCTGGCTAGGAATTGCCCTAACTGGTCTAAAGTCATACCTTGACGAGATACAACTTCAGGAGTTAGCACTTTTTTTGTATTATCATTACTAAAAAAGTTTTCTTGAGTAAATATTCGATATGGCTTGTACTGCGGTACTTCTGGTGCTGGAATTTTTAGACTATTCAGTACCATAACTATACTAGCAACACCACAATATGCCTGATTATTTTGAGTGGTGAATTGCATACTCAGCGGAAAAAAGTCTTCATTTGACTTACTCTCAACTAATAATTTTTCACCTTCAGGGGTATTAAAACCTACTAAGTTAGAGGGCAGGGGTAATGTTTGAGAGAGAACGCTGCCGCTAGAGATGCATAATCCAATAGTTAAAGCTTTGAAAAATGTTTTACTGATTTTTCGTAACATAGCATTTATAAGTGCTGTAAAATTTTCAAATCAGATCATATCAAGAATCTCACATCAAGATGCTAAACAAGTATAAAATTTTAGGAGAAATGGGATAAAAATGTTTACCGTTGCTAAACCGAAGCGAGTTATCTACGCAATTTTTTCTTTCACCGTCTTAATTTACAGCCAAGTCGCATCAGCCGCCCTGACTTTACCTCTACACAGCAAAAAGGGAATGGTGGTTTCAGCCCATCCCCTAGCAAGTGAAGCGGGAATTGCAATGTTACGCAAAGGTGGTAATGCAGTAGATGCAGCCGTAGCCACAACTTTTGCAATCTCTGTACTTGAGCCTTTTTCGGCGGGAATCGGTGGCGGGGGATTTTTGCTGATGCACTCTGAGAAAACTGGCGAAATTAAAGCGCTAGATTTCCGCGAACGCGCACCCCTGAAAGCTACAAGAAATATGTATCTGGACGCAAAAGGAAAGGTGGTACCGAATGCAAGTATTAATGGTTATTTGGCAGTAGGGACACCAGGAACGGTGGCGGGACTATATGAAGTGCATCGCCGCTATGGTAAACTTTCTTGGCAAGAAGTGATAAAACCTGCGATCGCACTCGCTCAAGATGGCTTTATTATTGGGGATGCACCAACTTGGCGTTCTCTGCAAACAAACCAATCCTCCAAGCAAGCAATTCTCAACAATCCAGCCGGGCGAGAAATTTTCACTCGCAATGGCGAATTTTATCAACCAGGGGACAAGCTAGTGCAGCGTGATTTGGCACGCACTTTAACAGCAATTGCCGAAAATCCCCAAAGTTTTTACACCGGAAGTATTGCTCATGCGATCGCTTCTGATATGGTAAAAAATGGTGGTTTAATTACTCTAGAAGACCTCAAAGCCTACAAACCAATCTGGCGCACTCCCGTTTGTGGAAACTTTCGCAAAGCTAAAATTTGTTCAATGCCACCACCATCATCGGGAGGCGTTCACCTATTGCAGATTTTAAATATTATCGGTGATACTGATTTAAAATCTTTAGGATGGCATCATCCCGACGCTATACATTTAATGGTAGAAGCAATGAAGATTGCTTACGCCGATCGCTCCCAATATTTAGGCGATCCAGATTTTATCAAAGTCCCTGTACAAGAACTTCTCAGTCCAGCTTACGCCAAAAAACGCCGTCAAGAAATTAATATGCAAGTGGCTAGACCTTCGACTGAGGTAAAGCCAATAGATAAAGAGACATTACAACGTTTTAGTCAACCTAATAATCAGAGTTTGAGAGAAAATATCATCCCGTTATCTAATCAATCTCTCAAACTCCACGCGACTCGGCATGAATCTCCTGAAACCAGTCATCTTACTGTTGTTGATCAAGAACACAACGCCGTGAGTCTGACTTTCACGATTAATCTCATTTTTGGTGCTGGTGTGGTGACACCGGGAACTGGAATTGTCCTCAACAATGAGATGGATGATTTTGCTTCCGCGCCAGGAGTGCCTAATGCCTTTGGTTTGGTTGGTAATGATGCCAACAGCATTGTACCCCGTAAAACTCCTCTATCCAGCATGACTCCCACAATTGTCACAGAAAATGGTCATTTCCGCATGGCAGCAGGTGCGCCTGGTGGTAGCACCATCATCACCCAGGTTTTGCAAGTGATCCTGAATGTGCTGGAATACAACATGGATGTTGGCGCGGCTGTTTCTGTTCCACGCATACATCATCAGTGGCTTCCAGATGAGTTGCGCGTAGAATCTTGGGGTTTGGATGCTCTGACCATGCAAGAATTACGCCGTCGGGGGCATAAAATTAAGGAAACTCCTCCTTGGGGTAATGGTAATGCGATCGCTGTGACATCTGATGGAACTCTAGAAGGGGCAGCAGATCCTCGCGGTGAAGGTTTCCCCAGAGGGTGGTGAGGAAGACTTGGGGGACAAGGGGGACAAGGGGGACAAGGGGGACAACGAGAAAAATAATAACTCCTAATGACCAATGACCAATGACTAATGACTATTGATTTTGGATTGTTGACTCTGCGTAGCTGCTGCTGCCAAACTCGTTTGCACGTGTGCTAGGTACTAGTGTCCAGCCTGCTTTGAGTAGTTTTTGATAAGTTGCCCAACCTTTAGAACCACCTGCTATTTTATAATCTGGGACTGTAAATTGTCCAAAAGCTGTGTAGGGACGCCAAGGTTGATTGGGTTCTGTCTGCAAATACAAAATTTTCTCTCCGTCGCCACCAGATTTAGATAACCAGCACATTTGTCGATGCATTGCAAACTCCTTTGCTTTTAGTTAAAAATGCATAATAGCAGACTTTTGTCAAGTCCCATCTCACCCTTGGGAATACTTTTTTGCCTAATAGTTGAGACAAAATGTAATTAAGTTCTATCCACTACGGGATAATTACTTAACAACTCATACCCTGAGAAAGCTGCTAGTAGGACACAAAGATAAACAGCTTTGCCTCACCTTCCTTCTAGGGGAGATTTTTCTCATATTATCCGCGCTTTTTCTGTTTGTGTGTAACAATAACTACTATTTTGGCTGAAGTTTGCAATCAGACTATTTGTTTTTCTGCTTACATACATAAGCGTAGATTTTGGAAATTACTTGTAAAGTTCCAATGATGAAAACCCAAAATGAAATTATCAAACAGGGCTACAATGCCTTAATCAATTCTCTGGGAGTTGCCGATACTATTCGGTTTATTCAATATTTCAGTCCTGGTAAAGGGGATTACACCAAAGAACGTTATCAATGGCTAGATAAAAAAACTTTGGCGGATGTGTTGTGGAGATGAAAGAATTGCAGGAAGATGACACCAATCAATATGACAAAATTATTGAGTAGAACTTAGAGATCATTTATAACTAGGACTTACGCAAAACTATACGCGGTAGGGGCAATACCCTGCGGTCAGCTAAAGCTACATGAATTGCCCCTACCTAAAAATCATTCTTTTGAGTTATTGTTTGCGTAAGTCCTGATAAAGTAAAAATAAAATTAGCTGTAGGCTAGAATGGCGCTTACTTCAGCTAAATTTAGATCCCCGACTTCTTCAAAAAGTCGGGGATATGGGCAGCAACTTGGGTTATTAGAAGGATTGAGCATACAACTTATCGCCGACAATGCCGCGAATTGTCTCTACTAGTTGGCTATATGCAAAATTAGATAAAACTGGTTTTGCTGCTTGCAACTCAATTGGTTGATTTAAATCAATCCATGACTTACAGCCAGCGTATTTGGGGTAATAGGGAATTTCTTGCTCTTGGGGTAGTTTATATGTCCGCAGGAGGAGAATATAAAGCGGCTGGCGTGGTTTCCATTTGAGGCGATCGCTAATAAAATGCTCGTTCCAAATATGGAAGGGAAGCAACCCATTCACAATAAATTCGTCACTCACTGGCAAAATATCGGTAATTTCAGCCCAACTGCCGATGCGAACTGTTTCAGGATGCCAACCTGATGTTACTGGATAAACACCATTAGCATATTCAGCTTTCAACATGAAAGCTTGTTGATGTTCACAAGTAGGGTAAAGCAAAATTTGCTTGTGGGCAACTTGGAAATGTCCATTTCGTTCATGGATACCGCCTTTGCGGAGCAACATAATTGTTTTGCCACTTTCCAAAGCATTTATGGCAGCTGCCCATTCTTTGAGAGCATGAAAAGTTGTAGTCAATTCCATCAGCATCTACTGTAACTCTGATTTAATTTAAAGCTAAAACCGATAAAGTATAAAACTGTCCAAGGGAATGAATTAGGAAGCAGTTATGGAAAAGCGATCGCTAGGTACAACTGAAGTCAAAATCACACCCATCTTGATGGGAACAAGCACTAGACAAAGCATTAGCCGCCCAAATCCAACTATCTACCGCCCAATTGGCAGAAATTGGCGCCATTGGACGTAGTGTCACCGACCATCTGGATAACAGTCAGATTATGTGGAATTGGTGACAATGCAGTTGAGTTAGCCATGTTGCTCTCTCGAAGATGCCTTCAACTTTCTTAAAAAGAGAATTAGGGATCAAACTTCTGGCTCTAGATTGCAAAATTTAACAAAAGGTCAACTTTAGTAAACTAAAAGTTACGACTCATAAACTAAGTGATAAGTTAAATAGTAGGACACCAAACAAAATCAAACCAAACTAAAAGGGTAAATGACTTAGTGTCTCCTGTCATCAACCCAAGCAAATCTCAGCAGATTAGATATAGAAGTGGTAAAAAGCCGAATGTAGAAGGCAAAGCCAAATCCCAAAGCGGAAAAACGCAAGAATGCTGAGTTTGTTCGTTGTTTAGTCCACCCTAGTTATTAACTTTCAATTACTTAATTAGTTTAACAATTTGAAACCTGTGAACTCAATAAAACCTGGTCAACCTTGATCAGGTTTTTGGTATTTGCTCAAAAGATAGTTAATCTGCCCAAGAAACTGCATAGATTTTTGAAAAGAGCATTCCTGTGCCCCGATGAGTCGTCTGTATTCTATACAATTCAGAACCACTATAAATCAATACGTCTGGTGTTAGGGACTTCCAACAAATAAATTATCCAATCTTGTGGGGTGGGCAGCGTTCGATGGTTCCTGAGCTTTGTCGAAGGACTAAGCGCTCACGCCGAAGTCTTGCCCGCCTTTGGCTATGGGCTCTCGTGTCGCCCACCCCACAAGAAGTAGTTGAGTATTTTTTTATTTGTCAGTCCCTTAGCGTTAAAAACCATAAACTGCTCGCGGTTGGTTTGAACGTTCACGCAGCGTCCATAGGGAAGTGAAACTCTATGCAATTTGAAAAGCGCTCTAAATAAGATTGTGGAAGCTCAGGCATGAGTAATGCATGCGAATGGTAACATGATCCTGGTAGCCCAAACACCTACAGTTAATCCTGTGCGTTCCTGGCTATGACTTACCTCTTGCCATGCTTATGACTAAAACAACTAAGATTTCTGGCGCGAATTCTGTAAAAGTTAAAAGGCAAAAGCAGCCAGGGCGTGGCTCCCCTTCTCTACGAAAGGCTGCTTGGCGTTGGGAGAAGACGAGGCTGGATCAGTTTTTACGTTTGCCTTTGTACTTCTTAATCGCTTTGTTATGCATCCTTGGTTCACCCGTGCTGGCAAAAGTTGCTGGCTCAATTAATTCCTCATCCCAATTACCAATTAACAATCTGACATCGCTGGCTGTCGCCACTGACCCCGCCTCACTACTACAACAGGGCAAACTTTTATACAATACTGGAAACTTTGCCAAGGCTGTAGAAGTGTTAAAAGAGGCTGTCCAAGCATATAAACAGCAAGGAGACACCCTGAGACTAGCAGCGACACTGAGTAATCTTTCCCTAGCTTACCAGCAACTCGGTGCATGGAGTCAGGCACAGCAGGCAATTACAGAGAGCTTAAATTTGCTCAAAGGAGAGGATGAAAACCAAAATCTGCAAATATTTGCCCAATCACTGGATATTCAAGGTCGTCTCCAACTGAGAATGGGACAGTCGGAGGCGGCTTTAGCAACTTGGCAGCAGACGGAAAAAATTTACAAGCAAGTTGATAATAAAAGCGGTGTGGTGCGATCGCTAATCAATCAAGCACAGGCATGGCGAACCCAAGGATTTTACCCTCGATCTGTCAAAACACTCGAAGAGGTTAGTCAGACGTTAAAATCTCAACCAGACTCTATCGAAAAAACAGTGAGTTTGCGATCGCTCGGTGATGCCCTTTTAGTAGTGGGCGATTTGGAAAAGTCACGCCAGGCGCTAGAAGAAAGTCTGAGGATTGCTCGAAACCTGCAATCAAGCGCTGATATTGGTGCTAGTCTGTTCAGCCTGGGGAATAATGCCCGTAAACAACAGGACAAAACAAAGGCGATCATCTATTATCAACAAACAGTTGAAGCATCTCCCTCACCTCTGACAAAAGTCCAAGCGCAACTGAATCACCTGGGCTTACTGATTCAAGATCAACAATGGCTAGAGGTTCAAACTCTCTTGCCCTTGATTGAGTCGCAACTCGACAAACTCCCCCTCAGCCGTGCTAGTATTTTCGCTCAAGTTAACTTTTCACAAAAGTTGTCAAAAGTCAACAGTGGTGTCTTGCAAGCATCCAGTCAGAATTACTACTCAGGATTTAGCAGAAAAGACTCAGCACTATTACTCGCTAGCGCCATCCAGCAATCCCGCAATTTAGGGGACAAGCGGGCAGAAGCTTATGCTCTGAAGAGTTTGGGCGGCTTGTACGAAGAATCCAGACAGTGGTCAGAGGCGCAAGACCTGACCCGGCAAGGATTAGCTTTGGCACAGAGCAGCAATGCACCAGAAATTACCTATACTTTACAGTGGCAGTTAGGTAGATTGCTCTGGCTACAAAAAGATATTAATGGTGCGATCGCGGCGTATGATGCTGCTGTAGAAACTCTCCAGTCTCTTCGCAAAGATTTAGTAGTCAATAAAGATATAGTCAACCAGGATGTGCAATTTAACTTCCGGGACAGCGTAGAACCCATCTACCGACAGTCAGTAGAGTTACTGCTGAAATCCCAAGAAGGGAAACCAGATGAAAAAATATTAGAGAAAGCACGTCAGCGAATTGAAGCACTCCAACTAGCAGAATTGGACGACTTCTTCCGGGAAGCTTGCCTGCAAGGTCAAAGAGTAACCCTCGATCAAGTCGTAGACCAAGATAATCCCACGGCTGCTATCCTTTATCCAATTATTCTGGAAAAAGAACTCCAGGTAATTGTCAAAATTCCCAAACAACCTCTGCAAAGCTACACTACTCAGATTTCCCACACAGAAGTAGAGAAACTCTTAGTAGAACTGCGAAAAAATCTTGTCAATCCCACCGCTACTAAAGCCGTCCAAACCCACTCGCACGAAGTTTACAACTGGCTGCTCAAACCTATTGAGTCACAATTGCAAAAAAGTGGGGTAGATACCCTAGTGTTCGTTCTGGATGGGCCGTTACGTAATTTACCAATGGCAGCTCTCTATGATGGTAAGCAATATTTAGTAGAGAAATATGCGATCGCACTGAGCGTCGGTCTGCAACTCCTCGACCCCAAACCGCTAGTACAACAGCAGCTAAGAGCTATAACCGCCGGATTAACTCAGCCGCCGCCAGGGTTTTCCAAGTTTGCACCCTTGCTGGCGATCAAATCTGAATTCGAGGGCATTACCAAAGCAGGAGTTTCCACAACTAGCCTACTAGATAAAGATTTTAAGAAAAAGAATTTAGAGAGTGAAATTGGTGCTGCTTCATTCAACATAGTCCATTTAGCAACCCACGGTCAGTTTAGTTCCCGCTTTGAAGACACTTTTATTTTGGATTTCGATGGTGAGATAAATGTCAAGGATTTTGATACTCTCTTCCGTAGTCAGGGTAAAACCATAGTAGAATTATTAGTTTTGAGTGCTTGCCAGACAGCAACAGGAGACAGCCGTGCAGCACTCGGTCTAGCAGGAGCAGCTGTACGAGCTGGGGCACGCAGTACCGTAGCTTCCCTGTGGCAGATTGATGATGAATCGACGGCAATGTTTGTTAGTGCCTTCTATCGAGAACTCAAGAGTGGCAAAATCACCAAAGCCGAAGCTATCCACCGCGCCCAACTACAACTGCTAAAACATCCTAACTACAAAGCACCAAGCTTTTGGTCTGCCTATGTGTTGATTGGCAATTGGTTGTAATTTGAGAACTGGGGAAAAGTCTTCTCAGTCTTCTCTAGGGACTGACAAATAAAAAAATATCCAACTACTTATTGTGAGGTGGGCGTCTCCCCATTGGTGTCAACTTCAGAAAAAATCTGCTTTATATTCTTCCGGGTTCTCCGCAGAGATGGGGACACGAGCAAAGTCATTTCGGATGGCGTTAGGTGCATTAATAATAAAAGAGAAACTTACCTTTTCTGTGCTATAGCCTGTAGCCATTCAATTAGGGGTCTTAAGGTTCCTGGCAATGCTGACTCACTGACAGTTACGGTATGCTGTTTGCCGTTATCTTCCACTGTTAACTTATACTGAAAGCGATCGCTCTCTTGATTTGGCGAAGTAATTAGTTCAGGTAGCCTAAATAAATCAGCAACTTCCACCAGTTGGGGAAGTGTCGCAGCTTCATTTGGTGGCAGAGTGTCTGTATCAACGGTAGTCTTCTTGCTGATTCCAGCAAAGCCGCCCGTGCGTTCAAATGATACCCGCATTTTTTTTGCTCTCAGTTGTGTTATTGAGTTGGGATAAATACAAACACTGGGAGATGATAGTTATCGGCTCCCAGTTTAGCAATAACAAACAATACATCTAAAAAGTTATAAGTTAAGAAAAAACTCATAACTCCTGTACAGACTCGATTAATCGCGTCTCTCCTGTACAGACGCGATTAATCGCGTCTCTAAATAACTCCAACCTTTTGCCAAGCGTTCTGCACAGCTTTTTGCTCATTACTGTCATTACCGTAGAGTTCGCCAGCAATTTGAATGGTGACACTGGCAGCTTGTTTAAAATCTGCTTTGGCACGCAAGCGATCGCGTAAAGCTATATACCAAATTTTGCCAGCTTTCTCCCAAGCATAACCACCAATCTCAACAGCCGCTAGATAAAAGGCATAGTTAGGGATTCCTGAGTTGATATGCACCCCACCGTTATCATCAACACCAGTATATTTATCTTTTACATGCGCGGGTTGGGGATCTTTACCCAATACTGGATCATCGTATGCTGTTCCCGGTGCTTTCATGGAGCGGAGGGCAACACCTTTAACAGTGGGTACCAAAAGACCTTCACCAATCAGCCAGTCTGCCTCTTGTGCAGTCTGATTTTTGGACTTTTGTTTCACCAAAGAACCGAAAACATCAGAAAACGATTCATTTAGTGCCCCAGGTTCGCCATAATACAGTAAACCCGCTTCATGCTGGGTTACACCATGAGTTAGTTCATGCCCAATCACATCAATTGACTTTGTGAAGCGTTGAAACAGTTCTCCGTCGCCATCACCATAAACCATTTGGTCGCCGTTCCAAAAGGCGTTATCATATTTGACGCCATAATGCACGCTGGAGTCTAAACGCAGTCCTTTGTCATCAATCGAATTGCGATCGAATATCTCATGAAATAAGTCATAAGTAGCACCAGCTCCATCGTAGGCTTCATTCACTACTGGATCACTACTGGCGGGATCTCCTTCAGCACGCACCAATGTGCCAGGGAGTTGCTGTGCATTTTTGGCATCGTAAATAGTGCGGCGCTTTTCACCCGGAGAAGGTGCAAAGGAAATATTACCGATAACATCTCTCCGTCCACGAAGCTGTGCCGAAACATTTAATGTATGAAAAGCCCAAGTACGCTGCTGGGGGTTGCCATTTACAACGACATTTTCCAGCATGTGCGGCGGGACAATACAACAAATTGGGCATCTAGAGTAAAGTGGATGCTCATACTTAAACCCGGCTGATTTCTTTTTATTTCGAGCCATCCAAGATATTCTCCTTTTGAAACTAAGTGATGGCAAACAAAGGAGCCAAAAAACGAATCCAAACCATAGAACGGATTATATCGCAACTAATGATATATCTCAAAGTTCTACGCATATTGCACAAGAAGTGTGTAAAATCCGTTGGAAAATAGAGTCCTGTTCACAGAGAGATAAAACAATTAACTGGTATTGAATCATGTCAATGTCGTAAAGCCCGTCTTCAAAGAAATCATATCGCTTGTGCGATGTTAGTTTGGCTGAGACTAAAAAATTTAGCCTCTCAAACAGGTCAAACTATCAGATTTTAGATATGGTAAATAAAGCCTGCTCTCTACAATCAGTCCAGCAACCAGCTAAATAGACCTTCTACTGTCAGGCTGAAATCTTTAGCAAATTCTGGCACTGGTAATTGTGTTTCTAGTTCTTCGTAAAAAGTGGTTGGTTGATCTGGCAAGTAGACAAACACAGATTGTTCTTTAGGATCAATCAGCCATCCCATCTGAGTTGCATACTTCAAGCAATGCAGAATATTCTTGGTAACTTTAGTTTGACTTTGATCGCAAGATAAAATTTCAATTGTCCAATCTGGAGCAATTGAGAAGATGTTAGCAACCCTACCATTTTCTTGGCGGGGAATTCTGTCCCAGGTAAACACAGAAATGTCAGGCACAATTGAGCGATTATCGCCGAAGCTACAGCGAAGTTCACAGAAAGCCCGCGCAATTTGTTTGGGTTTTACAACCAAGTTAATTGCAGGTGCTAACTCAGTCTGAATTGCGCTGTGTTCTCCTTGCGGCATCGGTTTTTGGATGATACGCCCATCAATGTATTCACTGGCAGGTTCTGTCTCTGGCAGAACCAGGAATTCACTTAAAGTCAAGGGTTTAGCAGAGGTCTGTACCATTTCAGGTTTCCTTACTAGGGGTAAGTTGTACTACTGCTATTTGTTATTCTACAGATGGATCAATCAGTTAAGAAAATAGGATGGACTCTTTCTTCACTAACTAATGTCAGACTAACCCATTCGCCTTTGTCGTTGTAGCTGCGAATCATCCGTTGGCGCAGGTTTGGCTGGATTAACCAACCCACTTCTAGAAATAAAGGTTGACGTAACTGTACCTTGAGAGGAGAAGTTGCAGAAGCGCCATCTGGTAAAAGTAATACTTGCACCTGCTTTTGGGGATTTTGGTCAAAAAGGATGATCTGATCTTTGATGGTAGCAGTTGAGGTAATTGTGCGTTCTGCAAAAGAAGTACTTTGAATTAATCGCCCAGCATCATCAAGTTGTAATTTTAGGGTTGTAGAGTAAGTATCAGGCGAACGCCAATCTGGATATATTGTCACTGCTTGGCCAAGCCATTCTCCCAACAAGTCATTTATCTGCAAAGTTGGACGTTCTGCTGCTAGGGTTCCAGCTAGATGTTCTCGAATTAAAATTAATTCCTTTAGCTGACCAGTTTTATCAAAGAGTTGCACCAAACGCAAGCGGCGATTTTCATGAACCAAAGCAAGTTCTCCACCGAATTCGGAAAATGGCCCTAGCTGAATTAAACCTTCAGAAAACGAACCATTTTCAAAAAACAGCAGACCCCCTCCCACAGAACTAAATTCTCTGATCATATCTTGTCCCGAACGGCTCAGAGTTAGGCGCACTGTCTGGTTATTGTTCAAACCTTCTAGGGAAAGACAGCTAGGAGTCTGGTTGAGAAGTGTACCTTGGGGAGAAAAATTGGTGAATGAACCTTGCCATACACCGAGATTTTGCAAAAAACATTCCCATTGCGATTTCATAGGTTTTGTCATTTGTCATTTGTCATTTGTCATTTGTCATTTGTCATTTGTCATTTGTCATTGGACTAATGATTAACCTTTAGCAAAACGTCGGACAGCAAATAAGCTCCCCATTAATCCTACAGCTGCACCGAAACTTAAGAGAATTAGGGGCAATAAGAAAATTTCTGCTGGAGTGAGTTGCACTCTGTTGCTGATGACTTGGATAAACTCAGGTTGATTGACTAGCAACTTACGGAGAAACTGTTGAATCACAGAAATAAAACTCCAAGCGATCGCACCACCAACTAAGCCAAAGCTAATTCCTTGTAAAATAAACGGGAGGTAAATCCAAGCAGAAGTTGCTCCCACTAGTTGCATAATTTCAATTTCCTGGCGTCGTGCCATCACAATCAACCGAATTGTGGTGTTAGTCACTGCGATCGCACTTAAAGTCAGAATAATCGTAATTATTAAAGTAATCCAGTTCAGACCTTGGTGCAACTGGGCAATACGTTTGACTACTTCATCAATATACTGCACCGTCTCAACTCCTGGTAACTTAGCCAACTGCGTTGCTAAATTTGGCACAACTTGAGAATTACGTGCTTTCACCTTCATCTCATCAACCAGGGGATTCTCACCTAACTCCTGGGTAGCACTTTCAATATCAGAAATTCTCATTTCCTTAACTAACTTAGTCCAAGCTTCCTCTTTGGTAATAGTTTCTATCGTCGCCACATCTGGCATTTTTGCGATTAGTGGCTGAATGCTTTCGATCCGCGTATCCGGTTGGAGATAAACTGATACTTCTAGCTGACTACCAAACTGATAAAGGAGTTTTTCGACTTGCCAAGAGGTTTGCAGACTCAAGCCGAATAAAAACAGTAGCACCGTTACAGTACTTACAGCTGCCCAATTCATCCAACCTCCCCGCAATAAACCGAGGAAAGTTTCTTTGAGCAGGTAGTCCAGTTTCGTGAGAGATTTAAACACACGTCACCCCAGTCAAGAATTTATAATTTATAATTCATAACTCATAACTCAGCCCTTGATTACAACTGACTAGTAACGAGCTTGATACAATTAAAGTAGTAGGAATTTTCACCATCTAGCCATCGAGACTCATGCCCTCTGAAATTGCTGTAGAGAAAAAAAAGTTAAAAAATCCACCTTTGGAGCTTCATTATTTAGGCGATCGCGTGCTGCGTCAACCTGCAAAGCGGATTTCTAAAGTAGATGACGAACTCCGCCAAATGGTGCGCGAAATGCTGCAAACTATGTATAGCAAAGATGGCATTGGTTTGGCTGCACCCCAAGTAGGAATTCACAAACAACTAATTGTCATCGACTTGGAACCAGAGAACGCAGCTAATCCGCCTTTGGTGTTGATTAACCCCACCATTAAACAAGTCAGCCGCGACATCTCTGTTGCCGAAGAAGGATGCTTGAGTATTCCCAATGTATTCCTAGAGGTGAAGCGCCCCGAAGTCGTGGAAATTGCCTATAAAGACGAGTACGGTCGTCCCCGAACATTAAAGGCTAATGACCTCTTAGGACGCTGCATTCAGCACGAGATGGATCACCTCAACGGTGTAGTATTTGTAGACCGTGTAGAAAACTCCTTGACTTTAATCCAGGAGCTATCTAAGAATGGCTTCTCGTATCAAGCGGTGAAACCAATAGCATAGGGGGCTAGTAGTGTATTTAACTCCAAAAAGCGGTTTATTTCTGGGTGGTTCTTGTGTAAGTGCGATCGCAGCTGTCGGTTCTATTTTTGAACTCAGTTACGGACAACCAGATTTTGGTGTCACAGCCACGGCAATTATCCTGGTATTGAGCATTCCACTCACCGGATTATTTTTCTTTGCCGCAGTTAAGGACGCAAGGGCTAACATGAAATAGGCATCAGATACATAAAAAAGGTAAAAGGATGAAACAAACGCAAAGTTTATCCTTTTACCTTTTATTTTTGCTCTGCATCTTCCACTGCTGCTAAAACAAGTATTGGGCGAATAGAATTCGCTACTAGACAAGCAAAGTCCACCGACCTGGACTAATACAAAATCAAGCATTTTTAACCTGCGTTCGCGTAGCGTTCCGTAGGAAAGGCAGGTTTTGTCTGTGTAGCCGCGACTTCTAGTCGCCCGGCGAGTATTGGGCGAATAGAATTCGCTACTACACAAACGAAGTCCACCTCCGTGGACTAATACAAAATCAAGTGTTTTTAACCTGCGTTCGCGTAGCGTTCCGTAAAAAAGGCAGGTTTTGTCTGTGTAGCCGCGATTTCCAATCGCCAGGGCTAGTAATAAAATAGAAGAATGCTGTCAACTCCCACTCAACTACTGCGACTTTCTCAAGGACAACTGAACTTACTAGAAGCTTGTCCGCGTAAATTTCAACATACCTATCTAGAACAACTGAATTCGCCCTCAAATCCAGAACAAGAAGAACGCCAAACTTTGGGTAGTCGTTTTCACTTGCTAATGCAGCAGCAAGAAATGGGTTTGCCAATTGATAGTTTCCTG
The DNA here is from genome assembly GCF_017115085.1 of Nostoc sp. NMS7. Classification (GTDB taxonomy): domain Bacteria; phylum Cyanobacteriota; class Cyanobacteriia; order Cyanobacteriales; family Nostocaceae; genus Nostoc. Next base: position 61,860 of record NZ_JABXKJ010000267.1, read on the forward strand.
CAAGCAGATACTCAACTGCAAAGCTGGATGCTGGGTTTTGCTGATGCAGCCCCAGAAATTTTAGCGGCTGCATCTGATAATCAAACTTTCCGCGAAAGTGAACACTACCGAACTCTGCAAGTTCAGGACTATTTGCTGACGGTTGTCTATGATTTATTGATTGCAGATAACCAACAAGCGCAAATTCTCGACTGGAAAACTTATCCTAAACCACCCAATCAACGCAAGTTAGAATCCAACTGGCAAACACAGCTTTATCTCTATGTATTGGCTGAAACTAGCGAGTATTTACCAGAAAAGATTTCGATGACTTACTGGTTTGTTCAATCTGAGGGTAAACCGCAAAATATTAAATTTAATTACAATACTGCTCAACATACACAAACAGCAAAGAAACTTAATCAACTATTAAACCAGTTAACTAATTGGCTGGAAAATTACCAAAATAACCAGCAGTTTCCGCAAGTGGTGGAGGGTAGCAAAACCTGTAATTATTGTCAGTTTGCCAAACGGTGCGATGCCTACGGCGGTAAACCACGCACACAAGCTACTGAAGAAGCAGTGAAAGACTCATTGCCAAATTTTGACAGCATTCAAGAAGTCCTGCTCAACCCTATAAATTAAAGGATGTTCGTAAAATCCAATCAGGGTATAAATAAATTACAACTTCTAAATCTATGTCAAGTTATGTCAAACTTTGACGAAACTGAAACAATTTATGTACGCGAATTAGGAATTGATGACATTGCTCCCATTTACCACTTGGGAGAAGGGTTATTTACCAGCGATTTATATCCTTATTTATACCGCACTTGGGACGAATGGGAGGTGATTGGACTTTACAACACCGATCCAGAATATTGCCTCGTGGCTGAAACAGACGGAGAATTAGCAGGATTTATTTTGGGAACCATCATCACCAAAGCATCCTGGACTTACGGTTACATTTTATGGCTGGGAGTTAGTCCGAGGTTCCAGCGTCGGGGAGTAGCAGACAAGTTGGTTGATAAAGTCGTCGCCCGGATGATTGAAGATGGGGCGCGGTTCATGTTGGTAGACACTGATCCCACCAATACTTCAGCATTAAAGTTTTTTAACCGCAAAGGTTTTGGTAATATCCGCCAGCATATTTTCTTGTCGATGAATTTAAGCAAGCATGAATATTATGGCAGATTAATTGATTACGAACACCAAAAAGCTGAAAGAGCAGGTTATAGGCGATCGCGTCCTACTATTCGTTCCCGTAAACCTGATAGCGTCGCTAATGAAGTCGTCCTCAATCCTCTAGTGAATGAATCTCAAACAACCGACGATCAATCTCCAATCTAACTTAACTTTATATGCCAGAACAACAGCAGTGGACTATAGCAGCAACCGAACAACCCCCGGAATGGTTTATCCAAGCGGTGAAACAGCATACACCCGCATCAACTGGAATATATGCGGCGCAATTGTTGTGGCAACGGGGAATTAAAGATCATCAACAATTAACAGCTTTTATCAACTATAAAGCTTATCAACCAGCAAGTCCCTTTGAGTTTGGGCAAGAAATGCACCTAGCGATCGCCCGGTTGCAACAAGCAGATAACGCCAGAGAAAAAATTGCCATCTGGGGAGACTTTGATGCTGATGGGATTACCGCCACATCTGTACTTTGGGATGGATTGGGGCAATTTTTCAAACAAAATACTCAGTTAAGTTACTACATTCCCAATCGCCTGAAAGAATCCCACGGACTTAATAATCAAGGGATTGATAACTTAGCAAAACAAGGTTGTAAATTAATCGTTACTTGTGACACAGGTAGCACAAATATTGAGGAAATTATCCATGCCAAACAACTAGGCATAGATGTAATAGTTACAGACCATCACACCTTACCCGCCGAACGCCCACCCGTCGCAGCTATTATTAATCCCCGCTATTTGCCAAAGGAACATCAGCTGTTTCATCTTTCTGGGGTGGCGGTAGCTTATAAGTTGGTGGAAGCACTATATCAAACTCTACCTAATGTGGCAAAACATCCATTAGAGGATTTATTAGATTTAGTAGCAGTCGGATTAATTGCCGACTTAGTGCAGTTAAGTGGAGATTGTCGCTACTTGGCGCAGTTGGGAATTCAACGACTGCAAGCAGATTTTCAACAGCCAGCAGCAGCGCGGCGGCGTCCAGGGGTAGGGCGATTATTAGAATTGTGCCAGAAAAGTGGCGATCGCCCCACAGATATTTCCTTTGGTTTGGGGCCAAGAATTAACGCCGTCAGCCGCATCCAAGGTGATGCCAGTTTTTGCGTTGAATTATTAACTAGTCGGGATGCTAAACGTTGTAACGAACTAGCCGAAGTTACAGAACTCGCAAACGCCCGCCGCAAATCTTTGCAAAAAGATGTGCAAGCGCAAGTAGCCCAAAAACTTACTCAATTAGACTTATCAACTACCAGCGTCATTGTCCTAGAAGATGCCCAATGGCCTGCGGGTGTATTGGGCTTAGTCGCTGGACAGGTGGCACAAGAAACAGGTCGCCCGACTATTTTGTTGAGTACGGAGGGAGCAGGGGGAGATGGGGGAGATGGGGGAGATGAAGAAGGAATTTCTCCCTTATCCTCCTCATCCCCCTCATCTCCTCCCCTCGCTCGTGGTTCCGCCCGTTCGGTGAATTCTGTCGATTTATACCAACTGGTGAAAGACCAAGCACATTTGTTACATCGCTTTGGGGGACATCCCTTTGCAGCAGGTTTGAGTTTGTTGGTGGAAAACATTCCTTTATTTACAGCCGCGATTAATCAGCAATTGCGGCAATCTTTAGGTAGTACAACCCTAACGCCAACTGTGCAAGCAGACTTGACACTAACAGTCGCAGACTTGGGGAAAGAGTTATTTTTGGAACTGAAACTGTTAGAACCTTGTGGAATGGGTAATGCTGTTCCGAAATTGCTAATTCAAAACTGCTGGTTTGAAAATTCTTGGCATCGCAATCAGCAGGATTGGCAAGGGAAAAAAGTACAGTATATTAAAACCGAGTTTGACATTCGGGATGATTCCAGCAGAAGTGTTTTTCCTGGTATATGGTGGGGACACTACAAAGATGAATTACCCATAGGAAGGTGTAATTGCATAGCAGAACTAGACTACAACACCTTTAAAAAACGTTATGAAATCAGATTAATTGCCGTGCGTCCTAATGTTAACTCAACACTCAACACTCGGAACGGGCTAAACAACAGCCATCCGTTAACACCACTCATCTTAGACTTACGGAATCAGGAACACTCAGCACGGGCTAAACAACAGCTATCCGCTAACAGCACTCAGCACTCAGCACTGATTATTGAAGATTGTCCCACAAATTGGGATGATTTACGTGCGTGGTTGCGGCGATGTCTAACGATAAACCGCTCTGCATCTGGGCTTGACAATCAGCAACAATTAGCGATCGCTTGGTCTAAACCTAACCCTCAACCACCTAATCAAATTTGGCTGACTCTTGTCGGAATTGCCAAATATCTCAGTCGCACAAATCAACTAGTTACCCGCGTCCAACTTTTAGAAAAAATCGGCATCAGCGACCAAACCTTACTTGTAGGAATCAAAGCTTTAAAAGATTTAGGTTTCACAGTCAAACGACAAGACCGTTATTTGCAAATCACCTGGCATCCAAGCGATAATGCAGAAAACTTTGCCGACCCAGCAGTTGCACGATTTTTAGCTGCTGTGCGAGAAGAACAATTTCAGCGACAGTATTTTGCTGAAGTACCTTTATCTACTATTGTTGCGATCGCCAGCTACGACAATTAGACATAGGGGATTTCCAAGAAATAAATTACTAAGCTGTTATGTATACAACTTGCACAATCAGGGCGGGCAAGACTTCGGTGTGAGCGCTACTTCTATTCTTAGGCTGCACTTCTCTACGAGACGCTGCGCGAACGGCAAGGCTCAGTGACCACGCCAACGACAACGCTACTTCGACCCAACTCTTGGAGACCCAACTCTTGGAGACGCTCCGCGAACGGCAAGCTCAGGGCACCGCGCTACGCGTAGCTTGCTTCCACGTTCGCGCAGCGTCCCGTAGGGAAGTGGTACGGCAAAGCTCAGGGCAACGCGTCGCTCAGTACCCAACTCTTGGAGACGCTACGCGTAGCTTGCTTCCACGAAGTGGTACGGCAAGCTCAGGGCAGGCAAAGTCAGTACAAGTCAGTTGAACGCTGCCCACCCCACAAGAGTTCTGTTTAATTCGGTTATGCAAATTAGACGTTTTTCAGCTTAAGTGATCGAGCGGACATCATATAAGTCCTTCAAATATCAAAAAAAAAGCCTCTATTCATTACTGAATCAGGCTTTTGAAGTTTTTTACTAAATTTGCACCGAGAACTTCAGTTTAATTACTGAACAGTGAATCCTTCTGGTCTGATCGCATCTTCCAAATCAACCCCCATCAGGTTAACCCCCTGGATGTTTGCATTTGTAAGATTTGTCTTTTCCAAGTCTGCGCCCTGTAGGTTAGCCGTTTGCAGGTTTGCTCCCATCAGGTTGGCTTTCTCTAGGTCTGCATCAAATAGGTTTGCTCCTAAGAGGTTTGCTCCCAAAAGGTTGACCTTGCCTAAATCTGCTCCTTGAAAGTTAGCTCCTTGTAAGTTTGTTTGCTGTAAGTTAGACCTTTCTAAGTCTGCATCTTGTAAGTTAGCACCCTCCAAGTTTGCCGCTTGCAGGTTTGCGTCCTTGAGCATTGCTCCAGTCAGGTTACAGCCGACACATTCATTGGTTTGTAGTAAATGTGTCACGTTTTCTGCTACAGACACTATTGGAGATACAACCGGAGATATTGCTGGTGCTGCTAAAGACTCCATTGGTGACGTATCTGGAGATATTTCTGGAGCTAGTTCAGATTCTGTAGGTATGGATGGTGTTAGTGTTTGAGCTCTAACGCTGGGTTGGTCAAACAGAGAAAATCCTACTACAAGTACCAGAAATACTGCTGTGACAATCCACTGAGTTAATTTTTTGGAATTTGATTGATTCATTAGTTTCTTCCTATGATGATTCGCTGTGGTGAGTTTGCTTTTATAGAAGCCATCAATAATGTGCTTTAATCTCACTTTAGATAAATTGATTCATAAGAGCAAATATTATTTTGATTCAAATTGATAAATTCAAGTGATTAAAAAATCTTTTTGGATAGCACCCATCAAGAATGTTGAGTTTTCCGAGCAGGTGCGTCACCGATAGCGTAGCGTAAAGCCTTCGGCATAGCTTCGCTTAGAGCAAGTCTTCTCCCAAGGGGAGATGCCAAGGGCGAACGAGCGTCACAGCCCAGACTTCGACCCTTCTCTACGAGACCCTTCGGCAAGCTCAGGGCATCGCGCTACGCGTAGCTTGCTTCCACGAAGTGGTACGACAAACTCAGGGCAGGCAAGCTCAGTGACCATCGTAGACATCGCCTCATACCTAATGGGAAAGCATTGCCAGACTAGGTAAAAGTCGATATGTTTCACTTTTAATTAAGATAGAGAGTCCCAAGTAAATTAAGACAAACGGGAAGATTTTCCGACCATAGCGAGTTAAAACCGGAGCCATCAGAGGATTACTAGTCAGGTTGTAAGAGAGGAAGCACCACACACCAACAGTCAAATAGCAAACACACAGAATTACACCTAAACTTGGAAGATTGCTACTGGCAAACAACGGTACATAAATTCCAATGTTGTTTCCTCCATTGGCAATAGTGACTGCGGAAACGCGGTAAGTTTGCGGATCGCGGATGGTTGCTAATAGTGATTTCTTCTGGCGTCCAGATTGGGTAGGAGAGGTTAAATCAACTGACACAGCTTGCACTGTCTCTTCCTGTTGTTCTCGACTGATGAGATTACTGATACCAATGGCGACGGGAAGTAAACCCAGCAAACCAATCCAGGTAGTTGGAATAATCAGACCGCCGAAGAAACCAGGGAGACTAGCAAAGACTAAGGCAGTAAATCCCAGAAATTCACCGATCACAATATGCTTAGGACGAAAGCTGCGATTGACTTTTCCGAAGAAAGCTGTCAAATATAAATTGTCGTCAAAGGTGGTTGCAAAAGCGGCAGAGATTCCAATAATAAATGTACTAATTAGCCAAGTCATAATTCTTGCTCACGATACATTCTAATGCTGTTTGTCCTAGTCCTTCTCTACTCCTCAATGTGAGGGCAGTTCAGAAGATTTTGTGACTGTTATTACCTAACGACAACTGATCGAGGTTCGTTAGTCATCAGCCAATTCCCCAGTTGTTAAAGGCGCTTACCTCTAATCAAATTGGTGATTTTTTTCTCAGCAAGGTACCTTGGGAGCTCATGAAGTCAATAATATGGCTTGCAAGCAAATAAGAGCAAATACTCTTGTTTTTTAAAAGGATAAACAAAAGTGATTGACAACTTGACTATATGTTTTCCTTGTTCCCCTGCTCTGCATGGGAATGCATTCATTGAGACTCTGACTCAATGTCTGACTGGAGTCAGCAGCCATTCTTATGCTCTGCATGGCAATGAAAGAATACCTAATACTGAGCTATTGTTTGAGAAACTTCTGTGCGTAGTTTACCGCACTTCTCTACGAGACCCTTCTCTACAAGACCCTTCTCTACGAGACGCTCCGCGAACGGCAAGCTCAGGGCATCGCGCTGCGCGTAGCTTGCTTCCACGAAGTGGTACGGCAAGTGTTACCCTGAGCTTGTCGAAGGGCTCAGGGCATCGCTCCTATTGAAGAGATGCTAAGTGGTCGGTAAAATTTGAGATATTCTTGACCGCTAGCGTTCAACATCGGTTAATATGACTAATCGCGTGGCTTGAGTTTTAAAATTTACATTAATGTTTTATGTTTAACTTGTAATTATGCTAACCAGTGTTGACCGTTTATTATTTGTCCGGCGAGTCCCAATTTTTAAGGAATTGCGGGATGATTTTATTGTGCGGCTGACTTCAGTAATGAACGAATTGTCATTTCCAGCTAATTACACGATCTTTCGACAAGGAGAAGAAGGGCGATCGCTCTATATTGTGGTGTCAGGTCGAGTAAAAGTTCACATCGGAAATAAACAACTTGCAGAGGTGGAAGAGGGAAAATACTTTGGTGAGATGGCAGTATTTGATACTCAACCTCGTTCTGCAACCGCAACGACTCTGGAACCTTGTGAATTTTTAGAACTGACGCAAGAGCAACTTTATGATGCGATCGAAGAAACTCCCGAAATTGCGGTGAACATTATTCGTGAGTTATCCCGTCTGATTCGCAGATTGAATGACGATATGAGTGTAACGAATCCCCCACGGACAAATCCAGGGGTTTTTAGCAGAGAGTGAGAAATAGTGGTTGGTTCCTGTGTAGCTTTCAAAACACTACTAAGTACAGTTTTGCGTAAAAGCGTAGCGTTTTTAATGCAGGGGAACGCATTATCATTTTAAAGGAATGCAAGCCGATGCATTAACAATGCAAGCCGATGCATTAACAATGCAAGTCGATGCATTAACAATGCAAGCCGATGCATTAACAATGCAAGTCGATGCATTAACAATGCAAGCCGATGCATTAACAATGCAAGTCGATGCATTAACAATGCAAGTCGATGCATTAACAATGCAAGCCGGTGCATTAACAATGCAAGTCGATGCATTAACAATGCAGGGTATTGCCAAATTTAATCCGGTACAAATTAATCAAATGCTGTACTAAGAGAATCTCTAGAGACTGGCGCGACACAAAGAGAAGTCGAGCGGCGGCTGACGCCGTTGGCGCAGCCCGCCGCAGGCATCTGAACTTCTCCCAAGGGGAGACGCTGCGCGAACGGTGGAAATCAGAGTTTCAGAGATATTTTGCGTAAGTCCTAATAGAGTCTAATAATTTTTTATTCACCCTACTAGTCTGTCAAGTTTAAATTGATGGGTAAGCAAGTTCGTAGTAAGGACTTTAGTCCTTATTTTCTAAGCACTAAAGTCCTTACTACAAACCCTCAAAACCAACTTGACAAAGTACTACTGGGTTTGGTGCTGACTTAAATCCACGTTGCTGAAGATGCTACTTTCAGACATTCTTTAAGAAACTGCTGGGGAATTTCTCCACTTTCTCCCCAATGCAGATGCACATAAGAAGCATGAACATTTGCGGGTAAACCCCATCCCTCGCATCCCATATTTTCGTCACAATCGTAGCGAGAAGTTTCAAATAGGGGCTGAGTGGGAGTTAAGGTTAAATCAGAACGATGAAACTCATGTCCGTAAACAGTTCTACCTGCCTTAACTAACAGATTATCTTGCAAAGCTACTGCACGACGATAGCCCAAAGTTAAACGCCCACCCATCACAGCAGATGTTGGTAAAACTCCCGCCATCGGCCAAGATTTGCCCTCAAAATCGATAATTTGCTCACACAAATACATCAATCCGCCGCATTCGGCAATTGTGGGCATTCCTTTAACTATTGCTGTTTTCACTGCATCACGAACGCTGGTATTTTCTGCTAGTTGCTGGGCAAAAACTTCCGGAAAACCACCGCCAAAATACATTCCCTGCACATCTTTTGGTATACCAGCATCTTCTAAGGGACTCCAAAAAACCAGTTCTGCGCCAAGCTGTTGCAGCAAATCGAGATTATCTTGGTAGTAAAAATTAAAAGCGCGATCGCGGGCTACTGCAATCCTGACTGAGGAGGGGGGATGTAGCTTTAGTTCACCGCAGGGTGGGAGATGAGGGAGTGGTTCGGATTTTAACAAAGGTAATAAGCGTTGCCAGTCGAAGCAAGTATCACCTAAATCGGCGAGGCGATCAATTAAAGCGTTGAGTTCGGGAAGTTCGGCTGTGGGTACTAAACCCAAATGGCGATCGGGAATTGTGATGTTATCCTGACGCCGCAGTACGCCGAGAATGGCTAATTGTAAGGGTTCTAGGGAATCTTTGAGTAGAGAGAGGTGGCGATCGCTCCCGACTCGATTTAATATTACCCCAGCTATTTTAATTCGGGGATCAAAAGACTTGTAGCCGTGAGCGATCGCAGCGACAGAACCAGATAAACGACTGCAATCAATCACCAACACCACAGGTAAATCTAAAAGCCGCGCGATGTGTGCAGTGCTAGCAAAGTCTGTTGATTTTTGCTTTTCTTGCCCATGCCCCATACTTCGACAACGCTCAGTACAAGTGCCCCATTCCCCATGCCCAATTCCATCAAATAACCCCATTACTCCTTCCACTAGAGCATATTCACTCAGTTGGCTATGACGGGTAAAACATTGCTGAACGTAGGCTTGAGAAGTCAGTACTGGGTCTAAATTGCGACAGGCACGACCAGTTACGTGTTGATGAAACATCGGATCAATGTAGTCTGGGCCTATCTTGAAAGATTGCACTAGGCGATCGCGACGGCGTAAAGATGCTAAAAGGGTGAGCGTGACTGTTGTCTTACCCACTCCACTACGTTCCCCGGCAATGACTAAAGCCATAAATAACAATTCAAAATTCAAAGAAGGAAAAAAACTAGCCAATTAGGGGAGTTAGATTGAAAAAGTCTGTCTAATAATTATACTTAGAGATTCGCCCAGATCGGATAACAATAAGCGACCAGAAGAGGAACCTTTTATGATAATTGTTCATCATCTTAACAACTCGCGATCGCAGCGTGTGCTGTGGTTACTTGAAGAATTAGGTATCGAATACGAGATAAAATTCTATGAACGCGATCCAAAGACGATGCTGGCACCAGAGTTGCTGCGCCAAGTCCATCCCCTCGGCAAGTCACCAGTGATCACAGATGCAGACCTGACGATTGCTGAGTCGGGCGCGATCGTCGAATACCTAGTTGATCGCTACGGCAATGGTCGGCTAGTCCCGGCATCAGGTACGCCTGAGTACGTGCGCTATACGTATTGGCTGCATTACGCCGAAGGCTCTGCAATGCCACTGCTGGTGATGCGGCTGGTGTTGAACAAATTCGGAGCAGGAGACAGCAGCGTTGTTAGCGGATTCGTCGCGCCCCAGATCAAACTTCACTTTGACTACATAGAAGACGAACTCCGTAAAAGTACGTGGTTTGTAGGTGAAGAATTTACCGCCGCCGATATCCAAATGAGCTTTCCCCTTGAACAAATGGCCATGCGAAGAGAAGAGGTCGAGAGCCGACCAAAGCTCAAAGAATTTGTTGAGCGCATTCATGCACGACCTGCTTACAAACGTGCGCTTGAGCGTGGAGGCACATACGACCTATCCTTTCAATAAGAAGCGTCCAATTATCAACCATTTGTTGGGTTTCACTATTGCTCTACCCAACAAAGCTATTTTTCTTAACCCAAGGGCATTGGGCTAAAAACCAAAGAAAATAGAAAAACCCTCCAGATTATTGAAATATCCAAAAATCTGAAGAGCTTGTGTGTAACTTTTATTCTTTCCAGGCGAAGCTAATTATTTGTTTCCAATTTGAAAATATTCGCTGTCACTCCCAGACTTTCTTCAAAAAGTGACTCGCGCCCCCAACGTTGTACCTGCTGACTTAGCAATGCTTCCGCCTTTTGTTCCGAAAGTGAAGTTACTTGTTGAAACAGACCGGCAGATTGGGCACCACCGTGTGTTTCCATCCGCATACAGCCACCAGTTTCCGAGCAAATTACTGTACCACAGTCTGCCTGCGGATTTGTCGAACTGAGGCGCAGGGCAATCAAGTCGCCCATAATCTCACCCACATCAGCAAGGGGAACACCCGCTAATTCGGCTTCCACTTGTCGTTGGTCTTTGGCAACAAAGGCAATGCGAGTGATGTCGTAATCTCCGGTTTCCTTTTGATAGGAAACTGGTTGCCATTCTAGACGACTTGCCAGCCAACCCAAAAACAGCAATGCTTGTGCGGGATTGCCTTTTTCGTAATCAATCGTTACTCGGTCAATTTCCTTCAAGGCAGCCCGACGGTGAGGAGAATCGTAGGCTTCAGCTGCTAATTCTTGCCATGCTGAGAGGCGACGCCAGTTGAGGTCAGCTAAGGGAACACCACTTTCTACCAACTCTTGTAGGTGGAGTAAATCACTTTCTGGCTCGTTAAAGCGGCAAGAATCCACAATAACATTGTTGGATACTGCTGCCAGCCGTTTGAATAGACTGTTGTTTGGGTCTGGTGTTGCTTTCCACCAGACAAACTTTGGTAAGCCGCCAATTAACAATGCTGGAATCATCCCCCCGATCCGTTCCAAGGCAGCAGGAGTTCCACTGAGAGTTATATATTCGCAGCAAATTAATGTGCTTGATGATTGCTTTTGGATGGGGCAATAGGCAGAAACTTGAGCTTTAACCCCTTCATCTTCGCCAGCAATGGGAAACAGTGCAATAATGCGGCAGGGGTTGCGGAGGGCGATTTCATCGGCAATTCTGGGGCTTGGGGCATTTAAGCTGGGAATACTAGTAGAACTATTATCCCCTGTAGCCGCGTTTCCTTGACGTTTGGCGAATTCTTCTCTCAAGATAGCCAGGGTTTCAGGTGTTGCTATTCCAGTATGTGGCAGTGCATATTTTTTCTGCACTTGCCGCAGCGCAGCTTCCATTTGAGGCCCTAAAATCCCGTCAAGTGGTCCGTTGTAAAATCCCAAAGTAGCCAAAAGATACTGGGTTTCTTCCGGTTCATAAACCACTAAGGTAAATGTAGTTGCGCGAGTAGCAGCAGGAAGCCCACCCGTATCGCCACTAATACCGTAGCTTTGCCAAATTTGATTCAGTTCCGCATCTAATTCGTCAAGCGAAATATCTTTTGGTGTCTGAAGTGAAAAAATTGTAGACGCTTGGGGAGCCATAAGGAATTTTGGATTTTGGATTTTGGATTTTGGATTTTGTCATTGGTCATTGGTCATACCCTGCGGGAAGGCGAAGCGCCTATGTCATTTGTTTTTACTAGTGACTAATGACTAATGACTAATGACTAATATTTAGAGTCTGCGCCAGCGACGTCCATCTTGGTTAATTAAGAATTCTGCTTCTGCTGGTTCCCAAGTACCTGCTTCGTACTGGGGAATAGTATTTGCGTCGGCGGGTGCATCCCAAACGGAAAGGGCTGGCGTTACTACTTGCCAAGCTGCTTCGACTTCATCCGCCCGGGTGAATAATGTTTGATCGCCCATCATACAATCAAGGAATAGGCGATCGTAGGCATCGGATGTTGCTTGGATGCCAAAGGAACCATAACTAAAGTCCATGTCAACGGAACGGGTGCGGAATTCTGCCCCTGGCATTTTCACATCAAAACGCAGGGAAATTCCTTCATTCGGCTGAATCCGCATAGTCAAAATGTTGGCGTTTGTCTGTTGGGCGGCAGATTGGAACATCCGAGACGGAACTTCGCGGAAGTGAATGGAAATCTCACTGACTTTTTTCGGCATCCGCTTCCCGGTACGCAAGTAGAAAGGAACACCTTTCCAGCGCCAGTTATCCACCAAAAACTTCATTGCTACGTAGGTGGGAGTGGTGGAGTTGGGATCAACGCCTGGTTCTGTCCGATACCCCGGCACTGCTTGACCCTTCATCCAGCCAGCACTATACTGCCCACGTACTGCTGAACCTGAGAGATTGTGAACATCAGCTAAACGAGTCGCTTGGAGTACCTTCACTTTTTCTGTGCGGATGCTATCGGCATCCATTGCGTTGGGTGCTTCCATCGCCGTTAAACAGTAAAGTTGCATGAGGTGATTTTGCAACATATCCCGTAGTGCGCCGGCACTTTCATAATAACCAGCCCGGTCTTCCACTCCTACGGTTTCTGCGACGGTAATTTGCACATGGTCAACAAAATGACGATTCCACAACGGCTCAAAAATCGCATTGGCAAAGCGAAACACCAGCAAATTCTGGACTGTTTCTTTACCTAAGTAGTGGTCAATGCGATATACTTGGTTTTCTTTGCAAAATTTCTGTACCACTTGGTTAAGACTCTGGGCAGAAGCCAAGTCCCGACCAAAGGGTTTTTCAATTACTAGACGATGTTTGTAGGGATCTTCTAGCATCCCAGCACTTCCTAGCTGCTTAATCGCTTCGGGAAAGAATGAGGGGGCAACTGAGAGGTAAAACATTCGATTCCCTCGTGTGCACCGTTTTTCGTCTAATTCACTCAATAAGCTTTTGAGTTTCTGGTAGCCTTCGGGATTGTCTATATCCCCAGGACTATAAAACAAACCTTGAGAGAAGTCTTTCCAAAGTTCCCCTAAATCGACATCAGGATGTGCCTCTTCCATGCCTTTTTGCATCTGTTCACGGAAGTACTCGTGGCTCCACTCTCGACGTGCCACACCGACAATGGTAGTTTCTTGTGGAATACGCCGTTCTCGCCGCAATTTGTAAAGTGCTGGTACTAGTTTGCGCCAGGTGAGATCACCAGAAGCGCCAAAAATGACTATAATCTGGGGTTCGGGCATCCTTTGTTGTTGCAGACCAACGCGCAAGGGATTTTCTAGCAGACTAACCATAACAATTTTGGATTTTGGATTTTGGATTTTGGATTTTGAGATTGGGCATTGGGCATGGGGCATTGGGCATGGGGCATTGGGCATGGGGCATTGGGCAT
>NZ_JABXKJ010000233.1 GCF_017115085.1 Nostoc sp. NMS7
CAGTCAAAGCGGAATTTAATGTTTACAGAGAGGCGTCTTACAACGATTACGTCGGCTTTTATCAGGTGACTGATCCAAATGGTGGAATTGATACCAATGGCGACGGCAAGCCTGATATTCTCGCGGGACAGGCTGGTTATATTCAGGCTGCTGTGCGTGGTCGGGTTGCTGGTATTGATTTGAGTGTGAAAAATCAAGGTACTGCTACTGAGACTGGTATTTTCCAACCTGGTGCTATCTTTGCTCCATTCATTATTGTTAATGCTAAACCTGATGCGCTTTTAGATAACAATTCTAGTAATGATCCGGCGGTTTATTTCCCGTTCTTGGGTGCTAATTCTGATCATACGGATCACATTCGCTTGTTAGCTAGTAATACTTTTGGCTTTGAGGATTTAGCCAATGGTGGCGACAAGGATTTCAATGATCTGATTATCAAAGTTAATTTGACAACCACAATTTAGTCATCTTATCGAAGAAAGGCTTTTTGTAAGGAGGCAGAAGGAATTCTGACTCCTTACAAAAAGCCGTGAACGAATGTTCAAGGGTTTAAACCCGAATGGCATTAAGAAAAGCCGAAACGCTTGTGGATGCTGCACAAAGTAATCCCGCAACTCTTGGAGACGCTGCGCGAACGTTGCTAGCTGAAAACCTCTCTTGTGGTGTTGAATCGAGCGACTGTCATGTTCGCGCAGCGTCTCGTAGAGAAGGTACTTGTTGCGCCTCGCCCATCGCACAAAATAAATTTTCTTCAATTTCAGCGAACGCTAATCAAACACAGGGGCAGGTAGAACAGGTTTATCTGCTTCCTTATCGGGAGAAAACCAAGTTTCGGGTGTAGAAGTCAAAGCGGATAAAGCAAGCGAAAGTTCCGCCGCATCCGTGCCACAGCCTGAAAAATGGTCGCATGAGGCGATAGTTGCTTTTGTCAAATATGCGACCGAGGCGTATGCAGAAACTGAAAGTTGCGGCGAATTCGGGGTTGGGCTTCTTGCAAGAGTGCTGGATGTCAATCAAATTCCCTTAAAGGATGGGGAAGATGCCTTATTGGTCAACTGGTGTGAGTTAACTATTACTCGTGATGATGGCACTCTAATTTACAAAAATAACTTTGCCACAAATCATCAAATTACTGAGATTAACGTTGAGGCAATTGTATCGGCTGGTCGCACCAGATGGAAAGTGGAAAACAAAAATAACAATACACTGAAGACCAAGGGTTATAACTTAGAACACAACTTTGGACATTGAAAAAACCATTTATCTTCCCTATTAGCGACCTTTAATATTCTGGCATTTCTGTTTCATACTCTACTTGACCTTACTTCAGTAAAATACCAATTTATTCGCTAGAATTTACCAACGCGCAAGACCTTTTTTGATGATTTACGAGCTTTAATCCGTTATCTCTACTTTGATTCCTGGGACAATCTACTCGACTTTATGATCCACGGTTTGGAATTAGACTTTCATCCCAACACAAGCTGAAAACATCATTTTTGAGAATATTCACAATTCCGTGTAATACATGGTCATTTTCTCCCATTCCATCTATTACTTGGTGGATTTTTGTACCTATCAATTTATTTTAAATAGCCATAGATACCTTTAATTCATTACTCAGCAATATTCTCAACAGATTTCATGTTCCATCAGTTAGTTTTACGCTAAAAATGTTGATAACCATACTCATAATGAGAATTGCTGACAAGTGCTTTATAGAGTTGCTAAGTAACGTAGAGTGTGCATTGGCATAACCAGCCGATGCATTGGCATAACCAGCCGATGCAATGGCATAACCACTCGATGCATTGGCATAAGCAGTCGATGCATTGGCATAACCAGCCGATGCATTGGCATAACCAGTCGATGCATTGGCATAACCAGCCGATGCATTGGCATAACCAGGCGATGCAATGGCATAACCAGTCGATGCAAGTTTAATCTGGCGGAACAAACTCAACAAAGCCGCCTTCATTGCAAAATATTGTCAGTCATTTTATTCCATCAATTCTTTCGTTTTTAAATCAGCCGCTATCGGTAGAGAACATCCTGCAATCTCAGGAGAGATAGAGCAAATCGCATCTGTCGTTGTTTCAAAACAATTTGATAACCCAATTGTTTTTAACAATCCTGAACGTTCTAATAGTTGTTTGACTTCGGGTTGTAAACCTGTGAGAATTAACCGGCAATTGTGCCGTTCCATGTCATGATAAATATCCTCTAAGGCTACTAACCCAGTTGTGTCCATATTTGGCACAAACCGTAACCGTAGAATTAAATACTTCACTTCCGGTTCATCGCGCAGGAAGGTAGCAAACCGTTCAGCAGCACCAAAAAATACGGGGCCATCTACCCGATAAACGGCAATTTCCTTACCTAATTCCAGAGGAGTACCAGGGGGAAATACTTCGGTTTCAGGTATTTTAACTAGGCTTAAATCGCTCATCCGTTTGATGAACAAAGCTCCAGCTGCAATCAATCCCACTTCGACAGCCAGAACTAAGTCAAACAAAATTGTCACTAGCCAGGTGAGAATCATCACCGCAAAGTCGGAGTAGGTAGCACGCATTAACAAACCAATGCCTTTCCACTCAATCATCCGCCCACTAACTACCATGAGAATCCCAGCAAGTGCCGCTAAAGGAATCTGTGCTGCTAAGGGTGCTAAAGTTAAAACAATAATCGCTAAAGCAACGCCGTGAATTACCCCAGATAGTCGGGTTTTACCGCCAGAACGGACATTGACAACAGTCCGAGCGATCGCACCTGTTGCGGGAATGCCACCAAAAAATGGCACAATAATATTTGCCAATCCTTGACCAATCAATTCGCGATCGCTATTGTGTTTTTCGCTTACCGTCATCCCATCAGCCACCACCGCCGATAGCAACGATTCAATACTTCCCAGTGCTGCTAAAGCCAAAGCCGGATTAATCAGTTCCCGAATCAAGCCAAAATTATTCCAGTGGGGAATACCTTGGGGCATCGGTAAGGATTGCGGAATGTTGCCAATTGTGGGTACATCGAGATGGAAATAACTAGCGATCGCTGTTGCCAACACCAACCCCATTAAAGAACCCGGTATTATAGAATTAATCTTGGGCCACATAACCGTGGTTACAATCACCACTATTGCCAACCCAACAGCAGCCCAATTTAAAGCTTCTACATGAGTTAGACTTTGCCAAAGTCCCGGCGCAAAATGTTCACTGCGCGGTAGTTGTAAACCAAAGAAATTATTTAATTGACCACAAAATATAATCACGGCAATACCATTGGTAAAGCCTGCCGTCACTGGATAGGGAATAAACTTCACTAGCTGTCCAAGTTTGGCAACCCCCAAGGCAATCTGGATAATCCCAGCCATCACCCCAGCAATCCAAACTTTCTCAATGCCGTACTTGGCGACAATTCCCACTAAAACCACAGCCATTGCACCTGTTGGCCCTGTAATCTGTACCGAGGAACCGCCAAAGATTGCCGCGACAATTCCCGCCACAATCGCGGTGTAAAGTCCAGCTTTTGGTTCTACTCCACTCGCTACCGCAAAGGCTAAAGCTAAAGGTAAGGCTACTACTGCTGCTGTCAGCCCTCCCGTCAAATCGCCACGCAGTCCACTAAATAAGCGTCCCAGACGCTGTGGTTCTTCGAGGATATCTGAGATTGCCATATTCAGTTTCAACTCTCATACAGAATTTGCTGATACATACATTGATGTGATATGATATCCGGGCAATTAAGCATAATACCCGGAACCCCAAAGAGCCTGCGGGGAAAAGCCCCTTTATTATAGACATCTGGGAAAAAAGTCAAGATTATATTGTGATTAGCTTGTAGCGTGCAATATTGAAGAATCCGCCCATTTGGGTTTTAGATGAAGCTCCCTTGGCGGTGGATAAGGGACTGACAACAAATAAATTACCCAATCTTGTGGGGTATTTTTTTATTTGTCAGTCCCTAATGAAACAGAAGCGGCAATCTGGCGATCGCTCAAAGGGATTATAGTCGATAAAACTATAATTGCGTTCGCGTAGCGTACCGTAGGTAATCGCTCATCGTCAGACTCAGGACTTTGTTCTGTGTTAATATCAACTGCACGAAACCGCAAAAAGCCGTGGCTACTCTATTAAAATCTCATCGGATATCAAGAAGGCGTAAACATTCAACGCATCCTCTCCAGCGCTTGCTTGAGTATGGACACCAGTATCGTAAACAAATTTGGCTGGCGACTACTTATTCTACGCTCAATAAATTTTTCGACTTGGCACCACCCGGCTTAATTGGCGTTGCGGTGGATGTGGTAGTCAAACAGCAGGATTCCATAATTGCCCAGTTAGGGGTACGCGATGTCTTTCAACAATTTTTGATTATTTCCTTCCTGACTGTGATCATTTGGATACTAGAATCTGTTTTTGAGTACGCCTACGCTCGACTTTGGCGGAATTTGGCTCAGAATATTCAGCATGACTTGCGTTTGGATGCATACAAACATTTGCAAGAGTTGGAATTGGCTTATTTTGAAGAACGCAGCACTGGCGGTTTAATGTCTATTCTCAGTGATGATATTAACCAATTAGAGCGGTTTTTGGATGGAGGAGCGAATGATATTATCCAAGTTTCCGCAACTGTTGTAATTATTGGCGCTGCTTTCTTTATTTTGGCTCCTAGTGTAGCGTGGATGGCTTTGTCTCCAATGCCGTTTATCCTCTGGGGTTCCTTTGCTTATCAACGATTACTTGCACCTCGCTACGCCGAAGTACGAGAAAAGGTAGGTTTCCTGAATTCGCGTTTGTCAAATAATATTAGTGGAATTACTACTATTAAAAGTTTCACTGCTGAAGCTTATGAAGCCTCTCGTCTGGAATTAGATAGTGAAGCTTATCGCCGTAGTAACTCTAAAGCAATTACTCTTTCTGCTGCTTTTGTCCCGTTAATTCGGATGCTAATTTTAGTGGGTTTCACGGCATTACTGTTGTATGGCGGGATGGCAGCAGTTTCTGGAAAAATGTCTGTAGGTACTTACAGCGTATTAGTATTTTTAATTCAGCGCTTGCTGTGGCCTTTAACAAGATTAGGCGAAACTTTTGACCAATATCAAAGGGCAATGGCTTCTACTAATCGAGTCATGAATTTGTTGGATACTCCTATCGCTATTCATACAGGTGATGTATCGTTACCTGTGAATGAAGTGCGCGGTGAAGTGCAATTTAAAAATGTTTATTTTGCCTATAAAGATAGATTTCCAGTGATTAAAAATCTGTCTTTGGATATTCCGGCAGGAAAAACGATCGCAATTGTCGGTTCAACTGGTTCTGGTAAAAGCACTTTAGTCAAACTCTTGTTGCGGTTGTACGAAGTGCAAACGGGAAGTATTACTCTCGATGGCATTGATTTACAAAGTTTGAATTTGCAAGATTTACGCCGTTGCATTGGTTTGGTGAGTCAAGATGTCTTTCTATTTCATGGCACTGTAGCGGAGAATATTGCTTATGGTAGCTTTGAAACTAGAGAAGAAGAAATCATCACGGCGGCGAAGATAGCGGAGGCGCACGAATTTATTATTGAATTGCCCGAAGGTTATGAGACAATTGTAGGAGAAAGAGGACAAAAGTTATCTGGTGGACAAAGACAACGGATTGCGATCGCCCGTGCAGTTCTCAAAAATCCCCCCATTCTGATTTTAGATGAAGCAACCTCAGCAGTGGATAATGAGACAGAAGCGGCAATTCAGCGATCGCTCGAACGGATTACAGTCGATAGAACTACAATTGCGATCGCTCATCGTCTTTCCACCATCCGCAATGCCGATTGCATTTATGTCATGGAACATGGGAAATTAGTAGAGTCGGGAACTCATGAGCAATTGCTGGAGAAAGATGAGATTTATTCTAGTCTTTGGCGTGTACAGTCAGGTTTGAGATAACTTTCGCGCAAAGTTTTGTGTCTTCATTACGAATTATTTATGTTTTTTGGTAATAGTCAACCAGAATCAGGTGATACTAAGTGGCGTCGCCAGTTAGATAGGTTTGTGAAAGCAAATCAGCAGGAATTGGCGGCGCTGTTTTGGGGATTGTGGTTAGCAAATGGTGACAGTCAGGGTACTGTTGGTATTGATTTGCAACCAACACCGCATTTTGTTTATTGTCCGAAAGAGCAGATAGATAAGTTAAATAATCAAGTTGATAATCGGCTTCAGGAAATTTTGGGAATTGTTGAGAATCATCAGCCGGAAGTGGAAGTTGTGATGATTGGGATTGGTAAGGGGGAAATTAAGTTAATTCAGTTTGCACCGGAACCAGCACCACCGATTTGTTTTGAGGAAGTTGGGAAGGATGTGGATGGGTTATTGGATGTGCTGGAAGAGAGGATGAGGGAGGAGATTGTTTTTTAACGCAGAGGGACGCTGAGGGAAGCGCAGAGGAACGCGGAGGAAGAGAAATAACTCTGCGCTTATTTTTTAGTTGATTGCTTTGTAGAAATCTGGGTAAGTTAGATTTTCAGCACAATGCCAGATAATGTTAAATACGGCTTCGTAGCGATATGAACTGTTTTTGTAGAACTGTTCACTCAGATAGTCTTTTAGGTTATGACTACTTGTGATAAATGTTCTTTTTGAAGGATTTTCGTCAAGCTTTCTGCTATATCCAATAAACAGGATTCATAAGATAGTTGATGTGTGGGTTTAAGGCTGAATTTGTTTTCGTAGTCATCATATTCCTGAAAATTCTCAATGTCCTGAACAAGAAGAAGGACAGCTTGTTTTAGGCTCTCTTTAACTAATTTATTGCCTAGATCAAGTTGTTCTAGATTTTGAACAGCATTTACTAGACTTTGAGATGCTTGCAAACGCATGAATCTATTTTGATTACTTTCACGTATTTGGAATAAAGTAGCGATCGCCTTTGGATTACCTGAATCAATTTTCACTAAATCAGTTGGCTTCCTGTCAAGTCTACACGCAATAAGTATCTGTAAAGTTTTCCCTCTTATGACTCAAAAAATACAGATGGTGAAATGTGAAAAAAACTCTGCGAGGTGAGCGATATGATTAACTGTCAGATAGACTTCAGAGTTGTATCTCAAGCATTGGAGAATCAATATCTAAAAGCCAACTTTCATCAATAAAATCTAAATTTTCATTGTAAATAAGAACCAACTCACCTAACTTTTGAGCGTTATTACTTGCCGTCTGTGTCCCATCAACAGCAGAAGCTATAAGGAAAAACTTTAGTTGTAGAAAACGTTCTTTGTGGGTAACGCCAATAGAGCTACTAACTAATTCAGCTTTTAGGAGACGAGGCAAAGTAATTGTTTCATAATATTTATCTTGTTCATCCCAGTAACCGCATATTTTATAATCAGATAGTTCCAGATGTTGTTTAACAACAGTATTAGCATCTAAAGTTTCTAATATTTCAGTTAAATCTCGCCAAACTTGATGATTTTTCAATTCAAGTTTTTTCATAGTTCTGCGGGTTTAATGTTCTGTTACCAAACCGGGGAAGTGTAATATACCATCAATAAATTTTGCATGAAATCGGCGCTCACCACCTTTACCTAATACTTTAGATTTCAAATCGTAGCCGGATTCTTGGGAAGTCACCAGTCCCACATTACCACGAGGAGGTACTTGCCCTTTCTCAATAGCTTTTAAATGTTTGCCATTCTGATCGTATTTTAATGAAAACTTTATTTGTTCACTTGCAAATGAAACTAGCAGACCACTGGTTGACAAATATACAGCATTAGGTTGAATATCTTCCCAATTATTGGGTAAAGCTTCCATTTAATTTACTAGTGATATACTAGTCAAATTTAATTCGTAATGGGCTACGTCCCGCTACGCTAACGTAATTCGTAATTATTACCCCATAGTAGGGTGGGGATTAAAATGCCCACCCTAATTGCCTAAACTAGCGCTGGTGTATTTGCACGCTTAACTTGAGGTGTAGCAATCATCCGCATTCCGGCGGGTGCAGCTATAGTTAACCCACGGCGCACAGGACGCACAGGACGCTTATTCACCTGCGATACTTGAAATTCCGACAAAACAGTTGCCAAGACGATTTTCATTTCATACTGGGCAAATGCCATCCCAATACAGCGACGATTACCGCCACCAAAAGGTAAATATTCATAAGGTGAATATTGTCTTTCTAAAAAGCGTTCTGGTTTGAACTGCTTGGATTGTGGGTAAACTTCTTCCCGATGATGCGCTAAATAAATACTGGGGACAATTACCGTTCCCTCTCGCAGTTCGTAGCCCATAATTGTAATTGGGGTCTTCACAATCCGGGGGAAAGCAGTCATGGCGATTGGGTAAATTCGCAATGTTTCTTGGCAAACTGCTGTCAAATAGGGCAATTTAGCTACATTACTCAAATCGGGGTTAACTCCAATGGTGTTGAGTTCCTGTAGTAACTTCTCACGCACCTCTGGTAAATGGTCAATCCAGTAAAAAGCCCATGTCAATGCCGAAGCGGTAGTTTCATGTCCCGCAACTAGCAACGTCATTAACTCATCGTGTAATTCTTCATCTGACAGCCCTTGACCATCGTCGTAACGAGCCGCCATCATCAAACTTAGGATATCTTGGCGATTTTGCTCAGATTCAGCCCGGCGTTCTCGAAGCAAAGCATAAATCAGTTGATCAATTTTTTGCCGTTGTTGCAGAATCCAACCCCACGGACTCCACGCACCAAAATCTTTTTGCATGAACTGGAAAAAGAAGGCGCTGGACATTACAGGCGAACTGATGAAGTCTAATAAGTCACTTAGCGATCGCCTCAGTGACTCAAAAAGCTGTCCTTCATTCAAACCAAATACAACCCGCAGAATAACACGCAAGGTGATTTCTTGCATCGACTCACGGATATTAAAAGGCTTGCCAATTTCCCATTCGTTACTCACCTGTCGGGTTATTTCGCGGATATCCTGACCATAAGCCCGCATCCTCTCGCCATGAAAGGGAGGAGCTAATAGTTGCCGTTGACGCTGGTGGCGATCGCCATCTGATAACATAAAGGAGCGATCGCCAAGTAAAAATCTTAGTCTTATGTTCCCTCTCCCAACCTCAAAATACCTAGAATCAGCAGTAAAAATCTGCTCAAGCGCTTGGGGTTGACTAAAGTACACAAGATGATTATCAGAGCGACTACTCCTGATCGTGAAAGTGTCACCATAGATTTCGGCAAAATCATCCACATATTTCACTGGCTGACCAATAAACTTGATCATCCGCAACCAGCGCGGTATTTCAGGCCCGTCAGGCAGATTGTAAGTTGTTGTCATAGAATTTTGTGGAGTTGATGGCTGATGAATTTTATTGTTACGAGTTTTCATGTTATTTAGGGTTACAGAAAGCGGTATATTCATGATTGGGGACTAGGGACACAACGACTTGCTCAGTGCATCGCTGGGGAATGGGGAGACAAGCTGGACAAGAAGGAGAATAATAACTCCTAACTCCTGTACAGACGCGATTAATCGCGTTTCTCCTAACTCCTAACTCCTAACTCAGCACTCAAGAGGCAGCATCGGACGCAAGCAGTGCCAAAAATCATCGCTATTCTCAACGGTAAAGGAGGAGTCGGTAAAACGACTACCGCAGTCAATCTGGCTGCAAACTTTGCCAAGAAAAAAAAGGTGCTGCTGATTGATGCAGATATTCAAGGTTCTGCCAGTTGGTGGTTTGGGCGCAGTCAGCAGGGAATGGGATTTGATTTATCTCAAGAAACTGATCCCACACTTTTAGGTGATTTAGGAAAGATAACAGGTTACGATTTAGTAGTGGTGGATACACCTCCCGCGCTACGCTCTGAAGCATTAGTCGCGGTAGTTGCGATCGCAGATTATCTAGTTTTGCCTACACCCCCAGCCGCAATGGATTTAGCAATCCTCGTGGAAACAGTCAAGGAAGCCGTCATCCCCTTGGGAACCCCCCATCGGGTATTGCTCACCAAAGTCGATACGCGCAGTCTGGGGGAAGCACAAGAAGCAAAAAATACTCTGACTCGCTTAGGTATTCCTACTTGTAATACCTTTATTCGTGCCTATAAAGCTCATGAACGAGCAGCACTTGAGGGTGTAGCGATCGCTCAATGGCGAGGAAGTAACGCGCGGGAGGCGGAATCAGACTATCGCCGCGCAGCTGATGAATTACAGCGTGATTGGAGAAAATAAATAATGGCTAGGAAACAAAGTCTCTCTGACTTATTACAAGAAGAAGCGCAAAAATTTACACCCTCAGAAGGTGAATCTGCGATCGAAGTTACAGCAGAAAAAATTGTCGAAAAACAGGCTTCATCTGATGAGGAATCCTCAGACCAGACAGATCACTCAACTTCTATTAAGCGCACAAGTCCAACTAAGGCCGATTTAGAAGAAACTGTCAAAGAGTTGACAAGTAATCTAGAAACAAGTCACAAAAAAGAAGCATCTCTTGAACAGGAGATTGCTAATTTACAATCAAAATTATCTCAGCAAAAAACATTAGCATCAGAACAACGATTAATAGCAGAAGAGCTAACAAAAGAACTTGACGAAACCAAAAAAACAGCACTGCAACTTGCAGAAGCAAATTCCCATCTGATAGAAGAAATTAATTCTTTAAAACAAACAGCAGAAGATAATTCTAAACTTGTTGTCAAAGAAACTAGTGCGATAAAACCAGTAAAAGAACAGTACAATCCATATAACTACAAAAAATCACATCGGCCATCGGAAAAACTAGCTCAAAATCAACCAGGTGAGTATGCTGATAGTGTTGTAAAAGAAACTAGTGCTATACAACCAGTAAAAGACCACTACAATCCACTTAACTACAAAAAATCACATCGGTCATCGGAAACACTAGCTCAAAATCAACCTCAAAATCAACCAAATGAGTATCCTGATAGTTCTAATGAGATGTGGTTACTTGACTAGAGTCAGATTAATTCGTAATACTTCTCTACGAGAGGCTGCGGTTCCATCGAGCGAAGTCGAGATGCTCAGTACAAGTTCGTAATGACGCTCTCTAGGAGATGCTAAAAGCGTAGCTTGCTTCTCTGTAAGAGTATGATGACTCTCTCTCCATGGCGCTAAGGTAATTCGTAATTAAGAAACCGGTTTAATTTACCTACCAAATTTTCTTTCTTAGTGGTTTGGAATTAGTTGGTAAGTAGGTAGGCGTAATTAAACATAAGATCAAACCTCACCCTCAATCCCTCTTCGTGAGTTCGGAGAGGGAAGCCGGAGGCAAGGTGAGGTTTTATATTTAATTTGACCCACTTATATCATGTCCGCTTGATTACTTACTAAACCCCAAGAACCCCACCTCGCCAAAGCTACGCTTTGTCAGGGAATGGGGGTGGGGTGCAATGACTATGGGAATCACAACTAATTACCGGGACATGATATTACTTATCTAAATCTCCAACTAAGTTTAATTACGAATTACGTTAGCAATGTTCGCGTACGACTTCTAGTCACCCGGCAGTAATAAATTAGACTTTACAAACATCCTCTCAACTCCTCACTCCTGTACAGACGCGATTAATCGCGTCTCTCCCCACTCCCCACTCCCCAAAAATTATGGCATCAAAGAAAGTTTTCCAAAATGTCAAAATTTGGAC
Source organism: Nostoc sp. NMS7 (assembly GCF_017115085.1). GTDB lineage: Bacteria > Cyanobacteriota > Cyanobacteriia > Cyanobacteriales > Nostocaceae > Nostoc. The sequence continues at coordinate 11,619 of NZ_JABXKJ010000233.1, forward strand.
TAAAGCCACGTACAATTGAAGTCGCCTATCACTTAATCCAGGAGCTAATGCCATGCCAATGGCCGTTGGCGTAATTGAAACTTTAGGTTTTCCTAGTGTCTTAGCAGCAGCAGATGCAATGGTCAAAGCTGCGGGTGTGACAATAGTGTATTATGGTCAAGCCGAAAGCGCTCGCCTGCTAGTTGCTGTACGGGGACACGTTGCTGAGGTAAAAAGAGCAGTTGAAGCCGGAATCGCAGCCGGAGAGGAAGTAAAGGTTGGTACAGTAATTACCTACTACATCGTTCCTAATCCCCCGGAAAATGTAGAAACCATATTACCAATCCATTTCACTGAAGAATCAGAACCTTTCCGCATCTTCTAAGCAATTTTGCAATCAAAATCTGTAGCGAAGCTTCGGACAATTAACTTGTCGCCCCCATATCGTTTATTCATAAAGGAGATTAATAATGTCATTACAGGCAGTTGGAGCACTTGAAACGAAAGGTTTTCCTGCGGTGCTAGCAGCAGCAGATGCGATGCTAAAAGCTGGTCGAGTTACCCTCGTTGGTTATATCAGAGTAGGTAGCGCTCGCTTTACAGTTAATATTCGTGGCGATGTTTCTGAAGTAAAAGCCGCTATGGCTGCTGGTGTTGAAGCCGCAGAGAATGTTTATGGCGGTACCCTAGAATCTTGGGTGATTATTGCTCGTCCCCATGAAAACGTTGAAGCTGTTCTGCCAATTGGTTACACAGAACAAGTCCAAGAGTATCGAGAATCTGTAGAAAATCCCATTGTTAGATCATTGAACAGTAGATAAAGTCAACCCCCTGCGGGGGAATTCAAAATTTCAAACGAAGAATCTCCATAAATGAATACTCGTTTGAGGAGAGAATAGCAGTTCAGGCGGCACTCTTGTTAGAACAAAGGTAATGCTGTTTTCTTAACTAGAGTTAAAATCATCAACATCCAACTTAAACCTGAACACGAGCAATTTATCCAAAGCCGAATTGCTAACGGTAGATATGAGAAAGCTGATGATGTTATAGCATTAGCATTAGCATTAAAACTGCTGGAGGAATGGGAAAAGGGTGATCAGGATTGGGAAGAAGAAACCTGTAAAAAAATAGCTGTTGGGCTTGGTTAAATCGAACGTGGAGAGGTGCTTAATGGGGAAGTGGTAATAGCATGACTTGAAAAAAATTACGTTAAGCAACAATGTCAAGATCGGGATCGATTCCACTAACATTAACCTCTTTGAGATCGATCCCAGTAAAATCTCTTTCCCCAACAGCGTAACGTTTTCTCAATTCTTCGCCGTCCATAATTTACTTTTATTATTGTTCAACAGATATAAAATCTTAACCGCTAGTTTACGTATATACACTTAATAAAATCAAAATATATGACGAAATTTAACTTAATAGGATTCAGTTAAGGCTTGCTCCTTCATAACCCTCCTTAAAAAAGAGGGAATTAAGCCCATTTATTTTAAGAGGGGTTGGCGGGATCTTCCGGGGCAAAAATATCAATAACACCAAGCATATTGAGATTTAACTAAGTACACGTCACCCTAAAAGCAGGGCTGTTTCATTCGATAAGGTCATGATTTTGTCAACAGTATGAGCGATAAATTTAGGGAAGTGGGAAAAAGAAAAATTACCAGTTCAACGGATAAATTTAAGTACAAATGCCATTTCCTTGTCTAATCAGATTTTCTAGTTACCTGATTTTTTTGCTTGAAACGCTTGTAAACCACCGCTTTTTAGGGGATGAAACAGCCCTGACCCTAAAAGGGGTTCGGAAATATTCAGACTTGATGTTGGGTTTCACTTCCCTACGGGACGCTATCCGCGTTTGTTCTACCCAACCTCCGAATGATTAAATTCCATACCCTTTTTGTGGTCTTGTGTACTAAGTATTTTACTAAGTAAGGGGTTGTAAAAGGTTGAAACTTATACAGGTGAAATAACGTCTAAATATTAAGTTAAATTATATTCGTTCCTCGGCTCGGTTACAAAATGTCAGATTTCCCTGATCCATCTCGTGCAAAGGTGTATCCTCACCACTCTAGGCAAATTTCTGATCTGAGTTAAATAACATAACTTTACAAAAAGTTTAAATTAACAGAACTGACCCAAAGGACTCATAGGCATGGGTTTGGGGCATTTGGAAATTGCAAGTAAAACATCAATCTAGCAATTTCTGCATAATTTTAGTGAATTAAGACGTAATAAAAGTGGAATCACTTAGATGTTTTCATGATTTTCATGAAATCCGGGGAAGTTGCCAGTTAAACAATTAGGTGGGACGAATGGGGGTTGTGATGCAAACTTCAAAATTGAGTTTCGAGGAACGCAATCTCACTATGACAAAGGATGTAGAACAACTGGCTCTAGATTGGCGAAAGCGCTTGGCTGCGGAATGTCCAGACCAAAATGAAGCTGCGAGGCAAAGTATTATTTTCTGGCTATTTGGATCTGACTCAAAACGGTTTGATCTGTTTAACCCTAAGGAATTCGATATTGCCAAGCAAGCGATGGAATATCGCTGGAGAATTTTACGTCAACGCTACTTGGGGCTAGGGCGAGAACGCGCTTATCGCAACTTGATAACGCGATTGGGGAGTTTAGTAACATTACGAAATAAGATTCAGACTTGGGTTTCCCTTAGCCGCGATCGCCAGCGCAGTGTGATCGATGTGTTACAAGAAGTACTCCAAGAATTATTGCAAAGCGATAGCCACATGCAACAGCAAATGGCTGATATTGCTAAATATACAAGCGATCGAAGATTAGGGGATGCTCTGTTATTTGCCAGTCTAGAAGAATATTCTCTACGGCCAGTACGCAATCAACCCCTATTAGCTTACCGATTTGTAAATTACTTGCGTCGCACTCAGCGCGGTGGCTTAACCCAAGTGCCGGGACATGACTTGATTAGACTGGTGTCGGAAGAAGTTCTCACAGACGACAGTGATAATCGAGTTAACTTAATCGATAGTCAGGCGATCGCAGCATATCAACAAGCACAACAATTAGAGGAACAACAAGCGCTGCGTCAGTCAGTACAAGAAGAATTTGAAAATTATTTACAAGAAAATCTGGGAACAGACGCAGTGGAATGGCTACGACTGTATCTGCAAGGTAAATCTCAGGAAGATATTGCCCAGAGATTAAATAAGCAGACCAAAGAAGTATACCGTTTGCGAGAAAAAATTAGTTACCACGCCGTGCGCGTCTTTGCGCTCAAAGGTAAACCAGAACTCATAGACAATTGGCTCTCAATTTCCTTGCAAGAACATAATTTGGGATTAACACGACACCAATGGCAGCAACTTGATCAAAAATTGACTCCTCTGGGGCGGCAGATCCTAGATTTGCAAAGAGCAGGTAACTCAATAGAAGCAATAGCTCAACATTTAAAACTCAAAACTCATCAAGTGCTAGGCGAATGGACAAAAGTCTATCTTGTTGCTCAAGCTTTAAGAACCCAGGAGTAGGATGTGAGGCTTCTAGTTGATTTACTGAGGTCGTGGGGAAGAGTAGAAGATGGAGAAGACCGGGAGAAGAGTTTTCGCCTATGCCCTATGCCCCTGATCCATAACTCAGTATTATCACTAAACTACTATCCAAAATTCATCATATATTTACTTCTACTGATGTTATGTGTAGATAATTTAATTATTAACAATTTAACAAAGGATCTTGATTAAATACCTACTAAATTAAAGGAAAGACAGTATACAAGCCAACGCCAAGCAAATCTAAACCTATGTTGTCTTCAGAGGGCAAACAAACAGATACCGGAGTAAATAGAAAGCAAGTGCTAACTGGTACACCAAGTCAGTGGGAGCAAGTAGATATTCGTAAGCAAATATTCCAGCTGATTGATAGTTTTTTGTCTTTTGAAGCTTGCCTCTACCACCAAATTTTGCCTTTGGAATTACAAGACAACAACCTCTTGCTAGGTATGGTTCATCCAGAAGAGGGCGAGGCACTAGATTACGTTAGTCGCATCTTGTCTTATATCAATTGCACAAAAGTGATTGAGGCGATCGCAGCCGACGCTCACCGCAGAATACTGTCAGCCTACCTCAATCATAAAAATACATCTCAGCTAGATGCTAAACAACTGCATCAGCCAATAACAGAATTTCCCCCAACAAATAGTGCAGCTAGCATTGCTGACAAACCTATTCTCCCTGTAGATGCCGACTTGGAATCAAATCACCAACCAATATTGATCGTGTTTCAGACACAAAAACCTCAACATTCTTGGCAGCACGTAGACTTGCCTCCGATCCCAGAGCTAGATAAATTATCTCAAACTACGACGTTGTTGACCCCGATTTCCAGAGGTCAGGAGGGAGACACTTCAGAAGCAGCAGCACCAAACAATTTACCTATTTTGTCTACACAACTTCCCGAACTATTTAGTCCGATTGAGGTGCTACCAACACTACCACCCAAGAAATTACTAGAAGAATTGCTAGGGCGAATTCTGGCTGGGGGAATTGGTCGCCTGTACTTAGAAAGACAACCTTATGAAGGCAGGATACTGTGGAGTGATAATGGAGTCTTGCAGTCTGTATTAGATAAACTGCCGCTCTCGGTTTTCCAAGGAGTACTGAATGAATTAAAGCGCTTTGCTTCCCTGCCTCTCACCACGGTTACAGAACCAAAACAGGTAGAGAAAGAATACGTATATCAAAAAAACGGCTTGTTATTACGCTTGCGAGTCATGCCGGGAATCTACGGCGAAGAAGCAACACTCCAAGTCTTGCGGGGAGCAGCATTAAAATTCTATCAACAACAACAGTTAGCGCGTTTGAGCCGCGATGTCTTAGGAATTTCTCAGCAACTAAGCTTCAAGTTGCATGAACTACAACAACGACTTTTACTCAATCCCAGCTTTGACTCTCAGCAATCAGAGGCAATGGTAGCCCTGAATCAACTAGTGAAAAATTTAGACCAACAGATCAAAATACTAGCACTGGAAAGCAATCGATCAACAAACAGCAAATCATCGATCTGTCAGTGAAACCCCTGATTGCGAGCGCATACATAATTGTTATGTTGTAATGTAACCTTAGACCGATCAACCTTCGAGGTTCATCTCAAAATAAATACAAATTTTGCGATCGCATTCTGAGTAAGATTACGGTTTAAACAAATTTATAGTAGCAAAGTTAGTTTCCCGCTCTTAAATCCATTTCTTGCAAATATTTCATGCTAACTGAGGTTTTTAGTAAACTTTTCCCCTTAATGAGTACAGCCACTCCCCAGACTTTGGAATGGCTACTCAACGTTGCAATTGAACATGAATACCCATTTGGGCGAGCTATTGTGATGGAAGATGCCTGGGGTAACGCCGTTTACTTCGTGGTTTCTGGTTGGGTAAAAGTCCGGCGTACTGTCGGTGAAGATCCGGTAGCTCTAGCAATTTTTGGTCGGGGCGATTTTTTTGGAGAAATGGCAATTTTGGATGAATCTCCACGCTCAACCGATGTTATTGCCCTTTCACCTGTGAAGTTGATTAGTATCTCCAGAGAGCGTTTTATTCAAATCTTGTTTAAAGACCCGCAATTGCATCACCGGATGTTGCAACTGATGGTGCGGCGATTACGGCAAATTAACGTGCGCTTACAGATGCGGTCTTCACCACCAGCAGTCAAACTCGCCCATACCCTAGTGAATTTAGGCGAAAGTTATGGTCAGGAATCCAATTTGGGGAAGGAAATTTTTAACATTCCCTTCAAAGATTTAGCCGAGGTTACAGAAATCGGCGTTGAAGAAACCACCAAAATTATGGAAAAGCTCCATGAGAAAGGGTGGATCAAAATTGACAGCACCAACAACATGATTTATCTTGTGAACTTCAAACAGTTGATGAACTTGGCTGGCAAACTGTGATTACTTTATTCATTCAGCGATACAAAATCTAAAATCTAAAATGCTATAAGTTGCTGATACTCGAAAAGACTTTCACTTCAAAACAGCGAAATCACTTCTAAATAAATATGATGTTATCGCAGTGGAAAAACTGAAAATCAAAGGACTGGTTAAAACACGATTGGCTAAAAGTATTCGCCCCACGTCAGGTAAACATCGATGTGTTTGGCAGCAACTCGCTTGGCAGCAGCCGATGAACCACCAAACCATAAGGGTGGATAGGGTTTTTGAACTGGTGGAAATAAGAGTTTACCGCCTTTGATATCGAGGTAGTTTCCTTTAAAATCGACTGTTTTCTCACTGACAATACCCCGCCAAACACTGAGAAATTCATCGGTTAAATCATAGCGATCATCATGACTAAGATGCAAACCATCTCCAGCCAGTTGCACCGGATCTCCACCTGTCACGACATTAATCAACAATCTTCCTTTAGAAATTCGGTCAACGAAAATCGGCGGGAATCCCATCCCTTCAAGGAGTGGGAGGAATAGCCGCCCGTCGATTTAGTCATTAGTCATTAGTCATTGGTACTAATGACTTCGATTTACCCCCAGATTGAAGCCGGGGGATGAGTTAAATGTTGCTGCCATCCGTGCAGCCGCACCTGGAGAAGTAATTCCTGGGCGAATTGCCACGAGAAATTTCATCCGCTTGGTGACAGAGATAAAAGCGGCGGCGGTAATTCAAGCATCTTCACAAGAACTCCCTGTGGGTAACAATGCGCCCGTATAGCCCAAATTATTTACAGCTTGGGCAATTTGCTGTAAATAATCAGGTGTGACAACACCAGAGCCAATATCTGTGCCTAAATAGCGTCCGTCATGAGATCCAGTATGAAGAAACCAGAGAATTTGCATATTTATCAGGGTATAAAATTAAAATCTACAATTCTCCGACCGAATTACCCCGGTTTTTCGCTCCGCCCAGACTTCTCTTCGTCCACGTACTGATTATCTGCGGCGATCGGCTACGGCACACTGCGCGATCGCAGTTGGTGAATTGATACCATTTCTCATATTTTCACCTCATGAAAAAATACTGGGTCTTGCATTGTACCAAGCTCTATGCAAAGATAATTCTACACAAAGTACGGTAATTCTATCGATTTATCGTATTTAGCTGACAATTGATGCTGTCAAAATCTAGCTGATTGCAAATTAGCGTTTTCAGCTAATGTTCATTGGCAGATAATAAATCGAATCCAAATCAAGCTTTAGTCAATGTCAGTAATCATTGATTAACTTTGTACAGTGTAACCAAAAAAACAGGATTTCAAAGGTGGTTTTACTGCGGCTTTTGGATTCTACATTCAACTGCTTAGTACTGGTTTCGATATCTATAGGAGATTGCTACTTTTCTCCCTAGTGAAACCTTTGCTCAGGTTATTCTCTAATGGTTGAGCAGCGACATTGCATCAAGTATTCCCACTGGTTTATCTGTCCAAATTAGAGCTAGTTTATTCATCATTAAGGTTGAGGAGTTGAAGAGTCATGTCTAATTTTCGCTGGAATTATAGATGCCTAATGTTCCTGTTTTCGTTGCTAGATATTCTCATTATCCTGGTCTTTTCTCCGGCAAAAAGTAAAGCTGAACTGCCTAAATCTGATGCTGCATCTACTGTCCAAATAGAAGTGAATAAAGCTCCAGAAGGAGTTATCAATCAAACAGTAGAAACTTCAAATGCACCATTAAGTGCTAAAAAGGCTAGAAATAATCTTACCGAACGAGTGACACCTGTATCGCAATTGTTGGAAGTTGCACCGCCAACTAATAAAAAAGCTCCAAATAATGTAGCAGGACAAGTGACATCCGTCTCACAACTGTCAGATGTTAAGCCGACAGATTGGGCATTTCAAGCATTACAGTCTCTAGTTGAGCGCTACGGTGTAATTACAGGATATACAGATGGCACATTTAAAGGGGATCGTTCCCTAACGCGCTATGAATTTGCGGCTGGGTTGAATGCAGCTTTAAATCGCCTCAATGAACTAATAGCAACTTCAACGACAGATTTAGTTAAACGGGAAGACTTGGATACCCTCAAAAAACTACAAGAACAATTTTCTCCAGAACTTGCTCAACTTCGGGGACGCTTAGATACCTTAGAAGTGCGAAGTGCGAAGTTAGAATCAACTCAGTTTTCGACCACAACCAAACTTATTGGCCGAGCTCAGATTGTTGTTGGCTCAGTTCTGGCGGGCAATAACGTCGTCAGTAAGACACCCGCAGCTCACAATCCCACACTTCAAGGTTTAACTTCTTTACGGTTAAACACCAGTTTTACCGGTAAAGATTCACTAGGTATAACACTCTCAGGTGGAAGTATTGAATCATTGGGACAAACAAGAGCTGGATTATTGGGAACTTATGAGGGGAGAACTGCTGATAACGCCAGTATTACTTTTGCACGCAATCAGATTATTCTTGGTGGTGTCCGCTATCGGTTTCTACCTTATCCCAATACCCAAGTCAACATTTATGCCCTGTCTGATGGAGCTAGTGAAATAGGTCTTTCTGGCCCGATTAACCCATATTTTGAATCCTCTTCTGCGACTGGTGGTAATGGGATTTCACGATTTTCACGGCGGTCTTTGGTCTATAACTATGGAGATAGCGGTGCCGGAATTGCCGTACTCCAGGGATTAGGCAAACAGGTTCAATTAGGATTAGCGTACAGTGCACCAAACGGCAACAATCCGACAGCTAATAATGGCTTCTTTAAAGGCAGGTATTTAGCTTTAGCACAGTTAATATACTACTCTTCTGATCGGAATTTTCGGGTGGCGGGAACTTACGTTAATACCTATAGCCCAGCAAATACCATAGGTTTTAGTGGAACAAACTTCGGTCCAGCAGACGGCAGTAACCTGATAAACAGCACTGTGCCCGGAGCGGGAACTGTGGGCAACCTTTATGGTCTACAGACGTTCTATCAAATTAGTCCCAAGTTGGCAATCGATGCGTGGGTAAGTTATGCAGCACAACGCTATTTGGGACACGGAGATGGCGATGGCATGGATTGGGCGGTAGGGCTGGCATTCCCCGATCTTTTTAAGGAAGGTGCTCTAGGGGGGGTTTTAGTTGGTATGGAGCCGAAAATGATCAGTCTCAGCAAGAATGTAGATTTGGGAGCAGGTGCCGGACAAGCGGACAAAGATACTTCCCTGCACATTGAGGCATTCTACCAATATAAAATCGGAGATAATATTGAGATTACGCCGGGTTTGATCTGGATTACTGCACCGAATTCTGATTCCAGCAATCCTGATAGTTTATTTGCTTGGGTTCGTACTCTGTTTAGGTTTTAACAAACTATGTTCAGTTTAATTTCCCTGCCTTTACAGCCAGCACGTTTTGATGCCTAATTGAAATCTCCGTATTTCGACTTCGCTTAACACAAGTCACAAAACTTAATTACGAATGAAACCGCGTCTATCTTGAAACCTGTAGTTCTTCGGTGATCAAAAGGATTTGCCCTCATCCCCCAACCCCGAATCCCAGATTTGGGATTCGGGGAGCCAGAATTTCAAAGTCCCTCTCCCATATCTGGGAGAGGGATTTAGGGTGAGGGCAAAAACTACGGTTCTCGACTTAGATGAGGTTTATCCCCACTCCCCATTCATATAAATTTACGTTTGAATTTGTTTGTGAAAATGCTTGCTTTTTGTCGGAAACTGTGAAAGACTTTGTTATATTATAAACTACGGTTTATCGGTCAAGATAAAGTATTTAGCGAGTGCCAATCTAGTGGCAACCTGTCTTAAGGAGCCACAATTTAAGGCAACTAGTAAGCCGTCAAGTAGATAGACAAACAGGTTTATAAATATTTTGCAGCATTGATGGGGTGAAGACTTGATGCTTAAGACTTTATCGATGGGGGGAAATTGTAGATGCTGAAGACGTTAACAACCGATTTTGAACTCGACTTAGAAGCAGATGTGCTTGTGATTGGAGGTGGGCCAGCTGGAACTTGGGCGGCATGGAGTGCTGCATCAAATGGAGCTAGGGTGATCCTTGTAGACAAAGGATATTGTGGCACAACTGGTTGTGCTGCGGCATCTGGTAATGGTGTGTGGTACGTGCCACCTGACCCAGAAGCACGAGAAACAGCAAAGGCAAGTCGGGAATCTTTGGGTGGGTTTTTATCCGATCGCAACTGGATGGATCGGGTACTGAATCAGACTTATCTAAATGTCAATCAGTTAGCAGAGTGGGGTTATCCCTTTCCTACCGACGATGAAGGTAAACCCTATCGGCGATCGCTACAAGGGCCGGAGTATATGCGGCTGATGCGGCGGCAAATTCAACGGGCCGGAGTCAAAATTTTAGACAACAGCCCCGCCTTAGAATTACTGGTTGATGATGATGGTGCCGTTGCTGGTGCATCAGGTGTGAACCGTCAGACTGGTGAGAAATGGCTAGTGCGATCGCAGTCCACAATTATCGCAACAGGTGGCTGTGCATTTCTCAGTAAAGCGTTAGGATGCAACGTCCTGACAGGGGATGGTTATTTAATGGCGGCGGAAGCTGGTGCCGAGATGTCGGGTATGGAATTTTCCAATGCTTACGGCATCTCTCCCGCTTTTTCTTCAGTTACCAAAACCCTGTTCTATAATTGGGCAACCTTCACCTACGAAGATGGTACTGTGATTCCGGGGGCAAGTTCTCATAGACGTTCAATAATTGCCCAAACATTGATGCAACAGCCAGTTTACGCCATCATAGACAAAGCGGCGGAATCGATGCGGCCATCTATGCGTTTAGCACAGCCCAACTTCTTTTTACCCTTTGACCGTGCAGGCATTGATCCATTTACTCAACGTTTCCCTGTGACTCTGCGCCTAGAGGGAACTGTGCGCGGTACGGGGGGAATTCGGATTGTAGATGAGAGTTGTGCAAGTTCTGTACGGGGACTTTATGCGGCTGGAGATGCGGCTACACGCGAACTGATTTGTGGCGGATTTACTGGTGGTGGTAGTCACAATGCAGCTTGGGCAATATCTTCTGGCTATTGGTCAGGGAAATCGGCTGCTGAATATACCCGCAGTTTGGGGGAAAATAAAACTCAACGCCGCGTTCATGGTGTTGGAGAGGTAGGATTAGAAAGTGGGAGCGATCGCTCTCAAACCTTGGCAACTGATGAAGTGATTCAGGCAGTCCAAGCTGAAGTATTCCCCTACGAAAAGAATTATTTCCGTACAGAACAAGGCTTAACCGAGTCTTTGGGTAGGTTAAATCATCTTTGGCAAGAACTCCGCAGTAGCCAGGTAAGATCAGATAAAGAGCTAATCCGGGCGCGAGAAGCTGCGGCGATGGTAGCCACAGCGCGATGGATGTACAGCAGTGCCATCGAACGTAAAGAAAGTCGTGGTATGCACAGACACTTAGATTATCCAGAACTTGATGCTAACCAGCAACATCACTTGATTAGTGGTGGATTAGATCAAGTTTGGGTGAAAAGTCAGCCTTTACAGAGTGCAGAAAAGCCTTTATCTAAAATAGGAGCGTTAGTGTGATTGAGTTGGTCAGCGATTCGCGGTGCATAAAATGTAATATCTGCGTGAACATTTGCCCGACCAACGTGTTTGACCGTGTGCCAGATGCGCCGCCAACCATTGCGCGACAGAGTGACTGCCAAACCTGTTATATGTGCGAATTGTATTGTCCAGTTGATGCTCTTTATGTTGCACCAGAAAGCGATATGAAGACTTCAGTCAACGAGGCAGAATTGGCAGAAGTCGGGCTACTGGGTAGTTACCGTGAAAATGTTGGTTGGGGAAATAAACGCACATCAACAGCAAAAACTGATCAAACATTCCAAATTCTCAAGCAGATGAAATAGTAATGCGGAGAAAATAGTCATGCTGTCGATCACAGTAGGAACAGGTTGTATGAGTAAAAATAAACTTCCTTCAAGATTATCAACCTCAGTGGCTTGTGTCCTACTGCTACTGACTACAGCGTGTAGCCAAGGCGAAACTAAATCGGCTCAATCCATTGATGCCAATAAAGCCAGTAATGCTAGCGTTGTAGCCGCATCTAACAATATTTCTACCCTACGAATAGGTTATGTAGGTAGTTCAGAACCTACAGGTCCACTTGGTTGGGCAAAGAAAAAGGGGATATTAGAGCGTGAGTTGCAAAAAGCGGGATTTAAAAACGTTACTTTTGCAAGGTTTCCTAATGGGCCGGATCTAAATGAAGCTCTTGTTGCAGGTCAATTAGATGTTGGTTCTTTAGGCGATACACCAGCCATAGTTTTGAGAGCTAGGGGTATTGAAACGCGACTGCTGCGGATTACTCAGTTTAATACAACCGCGTGGTTAGTGGCAAAAAAGAATGGCGCGCGATCGCTCGCTGAACTTAAAGGTCAGAAAATAGCTACCCAAAAAGGCTCTTATATGCATAGATACCTGTTGGGTCTGTTAGCTGAAGCTAAAATTGCCCAGGATGTAAAAGTTGTCCACTTGATGACTACTGAGGCAAAAGCAGCTTTAGAACGTGGCGATGTCGCAGCTTATGCAGCTTCAAGTGATCTAGGGCCTTTTTTGAAATCACAAGGGTTTCCAGTGATTGATTCTTCGGCGAATCATAAAGGTTTGTCAGGGACATCATTAGTTATAGCAACCGAAAGCTTTCTGGCGAAACAACCTGATTTTCCAGAGAAATTTAATGCAATTCTCACAGAAGCAGCTAAGGATTTAAAAGCTAATTCTGAAGAATATTATCAGTATCACGCCCAAATTACTAAATATCCCATCGATATTATCAAAGTATCGTTACCACTCAAACAGATATCAGAAGAACCATTACCAGCTGAGGGTGTGAAACTTTTAGAGGGGACAAAGAATTTTTTAGTTTCGCAGGGTTTAGCAAAGTCGGACTTTAAATTAACAGATTGGGCTGTTGAAAAATAGGGAGTGGGGGGATGAGGGAGCATAAAAGGCGGGAATCAGTAACTTTTCTGAGCAAGAAAAACAGATTTTTGTAATCAAGTCTTTCAAAAGCGCAACTTCCATGCTCAAAGGTGCAACTTCCATGCTCAAAGGCTCAACTTCCATGCTCAAAGGCTCAACTTCCATGCTCAAAGGCTCAACTCCCATGCTCAGAGGCTCAACTCCCATGCTCAAAGGCTCAACTTCCATGCTCAGAGGCTCAACTCCCATGCTCAAAGGCTCAACTTCCATGCTCAGAGGCTCAACTCCCATGCTCAAAGGCTCAACTTCCATGCTCAGAGGCTCAACTCCCATGCTCAGAGGCTTTCTACTTCCCTCCTGACCAATAATTCCTTGATAGTACAGAGCAAGTATCTGTTGAATCAATCCAAAATCTAAAATCCAAAATTGTTTAATCCATTTGAAAATTCCAGGTAAAATGCTATGACTATTGCGTTAGACCGTCCACAAAAAACTAAGTCTGCTCAAATTCGGGAAAAACTGGGTTATCCGATTATTGATACCGATGTACATACCCAAGAATTTCCCCCAGCATTCTTGGACTATTTAGAGCAAGTTGCTGGAACTGCGATCGCAGAACGTTTCCAAGAACACTTACCCGGTGCATCTCGCTCTAAATGGTTTAAGCAATCTTGGGATGAACGCCGCGCTAACCGCACCGCCCGCCCTCCTTTTTGGACTCGTCCCACTAACGATGCTTTAAATTTAGCTACCATTAGTTTGCCAAAATTGTTGCACGAACGCTTACAAGAAGCGGGGACAGACTTTGCCGTTGTGTACCCCAACTTGGCAACAATGGCGCCACATATCGGTAATGAAGAAATGCGGCGGGCTGTTTGTCGCGCAGCTAACACTTACCACGCTGAGATTTTCCGCCCTTATAGCGATCGCTTAACACCCATCGCTTCCATCCCCATGAATACGCCTGAAGAGGCGATCGCAGAGTTGGAATATGCAGTGAAGGTTCTGGGACTCAAAGCCATTCAAATCCCCGGCCATATCCGCCGCCCGATTCCCGCCTTTGAGAAGTATGGCGAAGAAGTAGCCAACGAAGCCATCTGGATTGATACCTTTGGTTTGGATAGTAAATATGATTACGATCCCTTCTGGGCGAAGTGCGTAGAACTGAAAGTTGTACCCACCACCCACTCTTCCGGTATGGGCTGGATCAATCGGCGTTCCATTAGCAATTACCAATACAACCATATTGGTCACTTTGCATCGGCTGCGGAAGCACTATGTAAATCTCTATTCTTTGGTGGTGTAACTCACCGCTTCCCCACACTCAAGTTTGCCTTTTTAGAAGGAGGTTCAGCTTGGGGTGCTAGTTTGTACACCGATTTAATTTGGCACTGGGATACCCGCAATAAAGACCATTTGGTGGAAAACAACAATCCTGGCAATGTTAATTATGAAGAACTGCTAGAACTATATACCCGTTATGGTGGTGAACTAGTACATGGTCGTTTGGATCAACTTGGCAGTGGTTTAGGTTTCCACGCCGACTTAGTATCCCCCCTAGAACCAGGTGATTTGGATGAATTTGCCGTTGCAGGAGTTACCAAGCCAGAGGATATCCGCGATCGCTTCTTGAATCATTTCTACTTCGGGACAGAATCAGATGATACCCGTGTAGCTCAAGCTTTTAACCGCAAAGCTAATCCTTATGGCGATCGTGTTAAAGCATTTTTGGGTTCCGATTCTGGGCACTGGGATGTACCTGATATTACTGCGATCGCTGCTAATACCTATTCAATGGTAGAACGCAAGATTATCACTGAAGAAGATTTGCAATATTTCCTATCAATTCATCCCCTGGAGTTGTACACCAGTCTGAATCGTGACTTCTTCAAAGGGACGGCTGTTGAGAAAACCGCAGATGAATTTTTGGCTGCGAAAGCGAAAGAGACGCGATAAATTGCCGTCTCTACAAAGGATTGATTCTTGTAAAGACGGCGATTTATCGCGTCTTTGCCAATGCCTATAAACATTTGATGAGGGTAAACATATCATGACGATCGCTTTAGACCGCCCCCAAAAAACCAGGTCTGCTCAAATTCGGGAAAAACTTGGTTATCCGATCATTGACACTGATGTACATACCCAGGAATTTGAACCAGCAGTCTTGGATTATTTAGAACAAGTTGGTGGAACTGCACTTGTTGAGCGTTTCAAAGAGAATTTACCAGGATCTTCCCGCTTTAAGTGGTATAAGCAAAGTTGGGAAGAACGTTTTGCTTATCGCACTAATCGTCCTAACTGGTGGGGTCGTCCCACAAAAAATACTTTGAATTTGGCTACCATTAGCTTGCCCAAGTTGCTGCATGAGCGTTTGCAAGAAGCAGGTACAGACTTTGCTGTTGTGTACCCCAACTTGGCAACAATGGCTCCGAATATCGGTAACGAAGAAATGCGGCGGGCTGTTTGTCGAGCAGTTAACACCTACCATGCTGACATTTTCCGCCCTTATGGCGATCGCTTAACACCCATTGCCGCCATTCCCCTGTACACTCCCGAAGAAGGGATTGAAGAGTTGGAATATGCGGTGAATGTTCTCGGACTCAAAGCGATTCAAATCCCCGGTTACGTCCGTCGTCCAATTCCTGCCTTTGAAAAGTATGGCAAAGAAGTGGCTAACGAAGTGGTTTGGATTGATAACTTTGGCTTAGATAGCGAGTATGATTACGATCCATTCTGGGCTAAGTGCGTAGAACTGAAAGTTGTACCCACAACTCACGCTTCTAGCCAAGGTTGGACAACTCAGCGATCTGTCACCAATGCCCAGTACAATCACATTAATCACTTTGCTTTTGCAGCCGAAGCATTATGCAAATCGCTGTTCTTTGGGGGAGTTACCCGCCGCTTCCCACAATTAAAGTTTGCCTTTTTAGAAGGTGGTTCAGCTTGGGGCGCTAGTCTATACGCTGATATTATTTGGCACTGGGAAACCCGCAACAAACAACATTTGTTGACAAATAACAATCCTGCCATTCTCGATAAGGAAGCACTTGTAGAGTTGTACACCCGCTACGGTGGCGAACTTGTAGATGGACGCTTAGATAAAATTGGTGACGGTTTAGGATTCCACCATCAACTATTGGCACCAGAAGATCCAGGCGAACTCGATGAATTTGAACTCGCGGGAATTGAGAAACCAGAAGATGTGCGCGATCGCTTCTTGAATCATTTCTACTTCGGTACAGAATCAGATGATACCCGTGTATCCCAAGCTTTTAATCGTGCAGCTAATCCCTTTGGCGATCGTGTTAAAGCATTCTTAGGTTCCGATTCTGGTCACTGGGATGTGCCTGATATCACCGCCGTTACTGCCAACGCCTACTTAATGGCAGAACACGAAATCATTACCGAAGAAGACCTCCGCTTCTTCCTCTCAATCCATCCTTTGGAGTTGTACACCAGTCTCAATCAAGACTTCTTCAAAGGCACAGGTGTTGAGAAAGCCGCAAACGAATATTTAGCGGCGAAGAAATAACTGTCATTAGTCATTAGTCATTTGCAAAGGACAAATTACAAATGACAAAGGACAATTACAACGTTCCATGTTCCATTTCCTCGGTTCGCTTGTAGCGTGGGCTTTGCCCACTCTACATTTCTCTTAAATAACGTTTATTTGGATAATTTATTGCTTTGAAATTCCTCAAAGGATGATTTGATTATGGTGCTAGAAATTACAAAACCAAAGGATTACATTGACCTAGCAACTTCACTATCCAAGGAACTTGCTAAATCCGCAGTTGAAAGGGATGCCCAAGCCGGAATTCCAGAAGAAGAAATTAATAAACTGCGTGAGAGTGGCTTGTTATCACTGATTGTACCCAAGCAATATGGTGGGATTGGCGCAACTTGGATTGATGCCTTAAAAATTGTCAGAAAACTGTCAAAAGCTGATGGTTCAATTGGTCAATTGTATGGTAATCACCTCAATTTGACGGCTTTGGGTCACGTTTCCGGCACACCAGCCCAAAAGGAAAAATATTATAGACAAACTGCTAAGAAGAACTTATTTTGGGCAAATGCCATAAATACGCGGGATACTAGGCTGAAAATTAACCCAGAAGGTGAGAATTTCCGGGTTAATGGGGTTAAAAGCTTTGGTACGGGTATTTCCGTTGCAGATTTCCGGGTATTCTCCGCTTTGGAAGATGGCGTAGAATTGCCCTTCATATTCATAATTCCCAAAGACAGGGAAGGGTTAGTTTCCAATCAAGATTGGGACAACATCGGGCAACGTCGCACTGATAGCGGTAGTTATACATTTAACAATGTCCTAGTAGAAAAAGATGAGATTTTGGGGCCACCCAATCCCCCTGATAGTGCCTTCTCAACTTTTCTTGGTATTATTGCCCAGCTAACAAAAACCAACGTTTATCTGGGAATTACTAAAGGAGCTTTCGCCGCCGCTCGTGAGTACACTAAAACTACTACTCAACCGTGGATTACATCAGGAGTAGAGAGTGCTACTCAAGACCCATATATTCTGCATCATTACGGAGACTTTTGGGTGGAAATTCAAGCTGCGATCGCTCTAGCTGACCAAGCAGCCGAAAAAGTACAAGCAGCATGGGAAAAGGATGCAGAACTCACTCATCAAGAAAGGGGAGAAGTAGCGATCGCAGTTTCCGCAGCCAAGGCATTAGCTACCCGTGTAGGTATAGATATTACCAACCGCATCTTTGAAGTTACCGGAACTCGCGCCACAGCAACCAAATATGGATTTGACCGTTACTGGCGGGATTTACGAACCTTTACGCTCCATGATCCTGTGGACTACAAATTGCGAGCGATCGGCGATTGGTTACTCAACGAGCAACTACCTGTTATTACACAATATTCTTAGGGACAAGGGTGATAAAGGAGACAAGGGGAATAACCCATGCCCACTTGCCCTGAGCGAAGCCGAAGGGATGCCCACTTGCCCTGAACGAAGCCGAAGGGATGCCCACTTGCCCTGAGCGAAGCCGAAGGGATGCCCAACAATCTAAAATTGATATGACTCAACTAAAAACACTTCCTACCTACGACCCAAGTTTATTTGAGGGAGCTGCTGAAGGCTACGCTCAATATAGAACCAAATACCCACCAATTGTATTCGACAAACTAGCCGAAATATTTAATCTCAATGGTCAAGGACGACTTCTTGATTTAGGTACTGGCCCAGGATTAATTTCAATTGCTCTACGAACCAAATTTGAAGAAGTTGTGGCGATCGATCCCGATCCCGATATGATTGCTGAAGCCAAACGGCAAGCAGCAGCAGTCGGAGCAAATAATATTACTTGGTTAGAACAAGGGGCAGAGTTAATCGACTCTAGTTTAGGGACATTTAAGTTAGCCACTATTGGTAGAGCCTTCCACTGGATGGAACGCGAATTAGTGCTTGAACGCCTTTATGAATTGCTCACTGATGATGGTGGACTAGCACTGCTTCAGACTAGTGACAACCCTTGGGAAAGCAATCTACCTTGGAAACAAGCTGCCGTTGGAGTAGTGAAGAAATGGTTAGGTGATGAACGGCGGACTGGACAACGAGGACAAGGCACTCGTAAGCCAGTCGATCCTCCCCATGAAGTCGTAATTGGCAATTCGGCTTTTGCTCGTCAACAAGTCTATGAAGTGCCATTTGAAAAATCTTGGACTATCGATAGCTATCTCGGCTACTTATACACTACAGCCTTCTCTCTGAAAATTTTCTATGGTGATAACGCCCCAGCATTTGAAAAGGATCTCAAAGAAGCACTACTAGCAGTTGAGCCGTCTGGACATTTTACAGAAGAACTCAAAGCTACAATCCTAGTCGCTTGGAAGCACTAGCAAAATTGAACAGGAACAAGCCAGAGTTTAACTCACAAATTTCAATCTTCCACTAGCACGACATTGGAGTGAGAAAGGCTCACTCCACTTCCTAAATTTTTCCCTCCTCACTATTAAATTTCCAGTTCATCGAGTCGTTGCAGGGTGGGTTATACCCACTCTATTTCCTAATTTTATAAGTAAAGTTTTGAAAACTACAAAAAAATAATTATTGTCGTTTTCAAATAAATTAGTAGATAAGATTTTTTGCTTTTTATATTGCAATTAATCATATAATCATAATTGTTCTAACCACCTACAAGGGAATAAATAAAACAACCCATGCCAGCTTTAAAAGGAAAGTTTGAATTCAGGAAAAGCCAGAAAACAACACGTCGTTCCTTGTTGTTTGCTCTGGGCTACTGCTTAATGCTATCGACGGCCTTATCGAGTTGTAGTGAACCCAAAAAGAACACTCAGCAGTCGGCAGCTTCCCCTGAATCAGTGGCTTTATCTAGCACTACAGAGAAATCAACCCAGAAGCAAGTAGTGCGGATTGTACGTTCCAAACAACTTACACCTCTAGCAGTTTTAGAAAAGCAAGGTTCCTTGGAAAAGCGATTAGAGCCGCTGGGTTTTAAAGTACAGTGGGCTGAGTTTGCGGCTGGACCACAACAGTTAGAAGCCTTGAATGCAAATGGACTGGATATCGCATCTACAGCCGAATCGCCTCCTGTATTTTCACAAGCAGCAGGAGTGCCTCTTGTTTATTTAGCTACTACATATCCCAGTGGTAAAGCAATTTCACTTTTAGTTCCTGTAAACTCTCCGATTAAAAGTGTTGCCGATTTGAAAGGCAAAAAAGTGGCTTTCCAGAAAGCCTCCATCGGTCACTACCTATTAGTTAAGGCATTAGAAGACACGGGACTGAAACTGAGTGATGTCAAATCAGTTTTTTTA
Organism: Nostoc sp. NMS7; assembly: GCF_017115085.1. Lineage (GTDB taxonomy): Bacteria > Cyanobacteriota > Cyanobacteriia > Cyanobacteriales > Nostocaceae > Nostoc. The sequence goes on from NZ_JABXKJ010000233.1 coordinate 31,283, forward strand.
GCACCGGCAGATGCAAATGCGGCCTTCAGTGAGAACAAGGTGGATGCTTGGTATATTTGGGAGCCATTCGCTACCAGAAATGTACAAAAGAAAATAGCTCGTGTTTTAGCAGATGGTGGGAAGTTGCGAGATACTGGCAACTTTTACTCAACCTCACGCCAGTTTTATCAGGCTCATCCTGACGTGATTAAAGTGTTTCTAGAGGAGCTACAAAAGACAGAAATCTGGACTAAGGATCATCCCAAAGAAGTAGCACAACTGCTTGCTCCTGTAACTCAGCTAGATCCGCCAACTTTAGAAATAATGCATGATAAATATGACTATGGGGTGTTACCAATTACAGAGAAAGTCATCATCAAGCAACAGGAAGTTGCAGACAAGTGGTACAGCTTAGGACTTATCCCCAAGAAAGTGAATGTTAGAGACGGGTTTTTGACACCTGAAGAGTACGCCAAAATTACTCCCTCAGACGTGTTAGCGAATAAGTAGTTATCCCCAAGAAGAAACAAACTAAAACACAGGAAAATGTGATGTCTACCTCGACTTTAAGAAAAGTTCAAATTAGGTCTATTGATGCCCCTTTGGGAGCGATAGTTACCGATCTTGATGCCAGTCAACCGATCGCACCTGAAGTCATCTTAGAACTTAAAGAAGCTCTGCGCGATCGCCATATCTTGATCTTCAAAGACCAAAAGCTTTCTGATCAACAACTTTTGAACTTTTCATTATACTTTGGCGCACTCTTTGTACCATGTGATCAGACTCCAGTATTGGCTTCTAAACCAGGAGAAACTCCGGTGGTGATTCCGATTTCCAACGTCGATGGTGGCTATACCGGTACTGGAGAACTCACTTTCCATTCTGATCACAAATGGACTCCCACCCCATCTAGTGGTTCGCTTCTTTATGCCTTGGAAATACCGTCTCAAGGTGGAGATACTTATTGGTTAAATACCAATTTGGCCTATGAGGCGTTAGATGAAACCACCAAAGAACGAATTGCAGATTTACAGTTAATTACCTACAACCCATTTTTGCAAGACCGGAATGCACCCCGCTCTTTGTATCGTTTAGATAAGAGTATTCCTTTAATAAGTCCGATCTTTCCCCATCCTTTAGTTAGGACACATCCAGAGAATGGTAAAAAGCATCTTTATTTAGATATTGCTACGGAAGTGGAAATTGTCGGGCTAGAGCCGGAAGAAGGATCTAAACTGATTGAACAGTTGCGTCAGCATTTGAATCAGCCCCGATTCTACTACCAACATAAATGGTCTGTAGGTGATATTGTCTACTGGGATAATCAAGCTACCTTGCACTACCGTCAAGCATTCGATCCAAATCAGCGACGAGTATTGAAGCGGGTTAGCCTTGCAGGTAGTCGTCCCTTTTAGGCTTTATCACTCAGTAAATTAAGCTCATAGGTTTAGATTTTACATTTTATTAACGCAGTCAAGAGTTATTCTCGACTCTTGACCCCGTGAAAAACAAGATCCCCGACAACTTTTACGAAGTCGGGGATCTTCGGCTGCAATTCTCACAAATTAAATAGGATTGCTATAGATATCTTTATTTAGATAAACAAATAAAAACCTAATAAAACTTGTCTAATTTTCACATTATATGCTTATAAAAATATAAGCAACTCAAAGTATTATTTTTTTTAAAACTAGTGTTGATGAATACTTTATTTTCAAAACAAATCCGATAAAATCTAAACTGAAATTGATAGTTGTTGTCACTCATTAAAAACGCCGTGACGAAAATTTTTAAATTTCAATAGACAAAAAATGTTATGGCATTTTTGAAATCTTTGCATAGCCTCAAGTTGTCTAGCAATAAGCCGCTACAACTAAACAGAAAAAAGACAAAATCGGTATATGAATATAGCCTAAATACTAAATCTATAGAAGCTGAGTCACCACCTAGATTCGCTCAAGCCGCAGGTACACCTCTTGTATATGTTGCAACGACCCCATTTAATGGTAAAGGAGTTTCTTTTTTAGTACCAAAAAACTCTCCGTAAAGCAGTATATGGTCTGCTACCAATCACCGATGAAGTTGTTAACAAACAACAACAAATAGCTGATTTATGGTATGCACAAGGATTTCTACCAAAAAAGATTAATGTCAAAGATGCAGTACTTACTCCAGAAGAATATGCAGCATTCACACCTGATTCCATTAAATCTAATAAGTAAATAATTGTAATCAACTAAAAAAATGGATAATTTACGTTGTTAGCTGATGTTTTTCTATCAGTAGTTAATCAAAAGTTGGGGTGCAAAAATGTTTAATAATTTCGTGAGAGATCAGACAACAATAATCGGTAAATTAGCCTTATTTGTAATGCCTGGCTTTCTAACTTTGTCTACTACTTTAATCAGCTGTACGTCAACTGTATCTAATACAAATACAGGAACTAATCCGAAAGCAGATCCAGCCGGGGCAAAGACTATAACTTTTAAAACAAAAGTGCTGCGAGTTGGGTATCAAAGCTCTGGTGATTTAGTTAGGGTGAGGAAAGTTTTAGAAAAACGTTTGGAACCCTTGGGTGTGAAAGTTGAGTGGGCACAATTTGCTCAAGGGCCGCAACTAATGGAAGCGATGAATGTGGATAAAATTGATATTGGCTCAGTTGGAGAAACTCCTCCCATTTTTGCTCAAGCTGCTGGTGCGAGAATCGTCTATCTTGCTGGTAGACGAATTACTGCTACTTCAGGTAAAGGGAGTGCGATCGCAGTTCCTAAAGGTTCTCCAATTAAGACTTTAGCTGATATCAAAGGACAAAAAGTCGTCTTTCAAAAAGGTTCTGCTTCTCACTATTTTATCATCAAAGCTTTAGAAGAAGTCGGCTTGAAATACAGTGATATTAAAGTCTTGAGTATGCCCAATGTCGAAGCCCGTGGTGCATTTATTCAGGGCACTATTCCAGTTTGGGTAACTGGTGATCCTCACTTAGCTTTAGTGGAAAAACTCCACGGTGCGCGTGTGCTGAGAGATGCGACAAATATTGGTACTCCAGGTGGATATTATGTAGGAACACGCCAGTTTGCTAAAGATAATCCCGAATTACTTCGGATTATCCTGGAAGAGATTGATAAAAATGGTCAATGGGCAGAAGCAAATCGTAAAGAGGTAGCCAAACTAATAGCACCAGTACTTAAAATTGATCTCCCCATTCAAGAAATAATTTCTGGACGCGCTAATTATCGACTTAAAGGAATTACTCCAGAATTGATGAAAGCTCAACAAAGTGTTGCAGATTTATTTTATCAGGAAAAAATATTACCCAAAAAGATTGATGTTCAAGAAGCTTTGCTTACACCAAAAGAATATGCAGCTATTACTCCACCAACACTTATAAGTGAAAAGTAGAAAATAATCAGATATGAAGACTGGGGATTAGGAAATAGTTTTTTACTAGCAAATCTCGAATCCCTTTAAATGCTTCATGCTAAACAAGCCTAATTGAGTAAAAGCCACTTTTTGTAAATCTCCAGACTTGATTTGTTAATAAATGCGAATCATTTTAGCTATTTCTAAAATGATCGCTAAGTTTTTTCAAACCAACTAGAATACCAATTTACTAAAACGAAAAACAGATTTGTTCAATTAGTGCAATCTCAAGTTTTAATACTAAATTGGTGTTCTAGGAGGTTGACAAAACAACTTCCGATTATCTTACTTGCTTTTGAAAGTAAGACTTACAACCCACATTCCGCAATTCATTTTGTAATCTATGAAGATTAGGAAATATAGCGATGTCTAGGTTCGGCTGCGCCTACGCAATCTAACCACAAGCATAGCCCAACCACCAATAATCGTCAGTATTAATATTTAATAACATGACCATTATTGGTAATTATTTTTGAACTATTCAGAGAATACATTTTGAAGTGCAAAATATGGGTTACAACTTAAAAGCTAAAACTTACGAGGAAAATCACAACTCATGAACAAGCCATTTCAGCCACAACGCCGCACAGTTTTAAAGCGTATTGTCCAATATTCAGCCCTAGGACTGGTTGCTTTATTATCTCCTTTTGCGGGTAGCGTTATGCAAAGCACCCAAGCGCAAACAAACGCCAAAGTAATTAACTTGGCCTATCAAAGTTCTGGTGATATTGTCAAAGCTAGCAAACTTGTTGAGCCACGTTTGAAAGCATTGGGTGTAACCGTGAATTGGGTTGGGCCATTTGCAGCAGGTCCGCAATTGATAGATGCGCTGAATGCAGGTAAGGTGGATATCGGTAGTGTCGGAGAAACACCTCCAATATTTTCCCAAGCCACAATCCCAGGCGTCCCTCAATTTGTCTATATTGCTGGACGCACGCCCACCGATGGGACAAACCAAGGTATTGTGGTGAAAGCTAATTCTCCCATTAAGAAAGTAGCGGATCTTAAAGGTAAGAAAATTGCTTTTCAGGTAGGGTCGAATGCACAGTATTTACTAGCAAAAGCTTTGCAAGAGGTAGGATTAAAAATTAGCGATATTCAAATCGTTGCTTTGACTCCAACTCAAGCCTACAATGCCTTTCTTCAAGGCCAGGCTGACGCCTGGGTGGGTGGCGATCCCTTCTTAGCTGTTGTGCAAAGTACTAATACTACTCCGATTCGGATTTTGAGAAATGCAGCCGGAATTAACACTCTAGGCGGATTTTATCTTGGCAGGCGTTCATTTGTCACCCAAAATCCGGCATTGGTGCAAGCGTTTTTAGAGGAAGCAGAGACGGCAGGAGAATTTGCTCAAAAAAACCCAACTATAATTGCCAACGAATTAGCTCCTGATCTGAAATTACCTGTACCAATTGTAGAAAAGGTGGTGCTTCGTAGTGCTTATACATTGAGAAGACTGACACCTGCGATCATTGCCCAACAGCAGAGCGTTGCTGATTTTTACTTTGCACAAAAAGTCATCCCACGTAAGGTAGATATCAAGCAAGCAGTTCTTCCTACTCTAGAATATCAAGCCATCACACCTGCTAATATCAAGTAACGATAAACAGGTAGAGGCAGGTTTATCATGATCGGACAACGGCTCTCGTGAGGGAGTCCTTGGCTTTAATCACATATTAAGTTGGCGATCGCTTCTACTAACAAAGGTTGGCTGTAATGGTTTGGCAAGATGAAGAGTGAAATCCGGCTCTTGCTTGGCCTTAATTTCTTCAGCATGGGCGGTAAGTGCGATCGCCCCGCTCATTCTGACTGTATCTATTTAGGGTTATCGGGGTTGTGATTATGTACTACATCAACTATCATGCAAGCTATTTAAGCTAGTAATAGAGTTGTTTCAATCCAGGTTATGAGAATATGAGAATTTGGCTTGCCTGCTTTTTGGTGCTGTTTGCCTTGGCAGAACTGTTTAACTGGTTGCAAGAATTTAATTTGCCATTACCTATCTATATTTTGGGTGGCGCTTTTTTAGCTGTTGCTTCTAACTATGATAAAATCTTTAGCTCCTATGCTGATTCAAACATTGAAGCATCACTCGAACAACCCCAGCTAGATTCACTAACCCCATCTACTAATCCTATTTCTTTCCCAATTGCCAGTCCTGTTGAAGATGCTCAAACATCTCAAACAGATGATTAGCCTGGTTTGCTATCATTTTAGCGATCGCTATCAATCAGTTGCCGCAGTTTTACAAGATTTAAAACGTCTGTGTAGTCCTGGCGATTTTTAACAAAGTATGTTCAGTTTAATTCCCCAGTAAGGTAGGCACAAATTTTTGTAGCGAGGATTTAGACCACGCTACAAAATTTAATTGCGTTAGCGTAGCGGTAGCGAGTCCGCGAGTGTCGCGTCATTGCGAATTGCGAATTGTTTTAAAGGCTGGGTTGCTTCTGCTTTCTACCTTCTTCCTTCTGCCTTTGGAATTCCGGATCATTTTTGGCAAAATTTCTTAGCCGCAATAATCTATAAAAAAACACAGTTTCTTTAATCAATTTATCAGTTATTTTTTTGAAATTTGGACGTTTTGGATATTCAATATTTTCGTGAATCTCGAAGTATATTTGTTTGTCCTGTGGATTTGATTGTCCCTTTTTAATTCTCACTCGCTCTATATTGTCTTTAAAGAACGGAAATTTATCTTCACGCTCAAATCTGATTGTCATTCCAAGTTTAGCGGCAGCTAGTCCCATAGCATAACCTTCACCATGATAAATTCCTCGGATTTCAAATAAGTAAGAAATCGTCTGCCAAAGCTGAAAAAACTTTTCTTCCAATCCGGCCTGTCCCCTCATAGCAAACATAAATTCATGCAACCATTGCACTTCTTGAAGATCAATATTTAGTTTTTGAGCGACTTCTTCTATAACTTGAATCTCTTTGGTGTTATTGATATTTGCCATATGGTGCAGCAAATCACAACCAGCTCTGGCTGTGATTCCAGGAAGCCAATTCATTTCTTCTACTACACCACTAATAATTCGTACATCAGAGTCTAAAAACATGCAACTCTCAAATAGTGAGAGAGCCTTTTTAAGGACGAAGCGTTTATCATGATACCCTTTCACACTTTGAAGGCGGTGCTTAAATGCCAGAACGTGAGGAAATTCCTTAAAATACTCTGGCTGATCAGTCAGAACGCATAGGGCTGTAGCAGGTGAGTGTTGCTGAATATCTTTAGCTAGCATTAGTGCGTGAGTACGATACCTGTCACCCACAGCCAAGGTACAAAAGCAGAATTTATTAGACATGTTCATATGAATTGAAAGAATTAAACCATTAACTATATTTATGTTTCCCAAATCTGGAAGCACATATTCAAGTCGGCTAATAATTTATTAGACATAAAAAGTAAGTATAGTTATTTAATTACAGTTGTACTCGTGTTTTACCATTTGGACGTGCGATCCCAGGTATCAGATTTAGCAACCAGCCAAATCGCATCTTCAGTGTTGGTTGCTCAATACCCACCAAGTAGCAAAACACCATTTTTCCTCACAACAGCCTTTGCTTAGAGCGTTGTTGCTGGAGCGCTTACCAGTATAATAGCCAGGATATTGTTTAAAAAAATTCGCCGCCAATAACTCTTCCCTTATGCATCCTTAGCGGTTCGATACCTTAACCATGTCCACCCAACCCACAATTCAAAGCATATACACCGATGGTGCTTGCACCGGGAACCCTGGCCCTGGCGGTTGGGGTGTTGTCGTCTACTTCAGCGATGGCTCAATTCACGAAATGGGCGATGCATCCCCTCATACCACTAATAATAAAATGGAAATGCAAGCTGCGATCGCGGCCCTGCAATTCCTGCAAACATCTCAACAAGCCCAAGCCATCACCCTTCATACGGATAGCGAATACCTGATTAACTGCGTTACCAAATGGGTGAAAGGCTGGAAAAAGAAAGGCTGGAAAAAGTCAGATGGTAAACCCGTCCAAAACCAAGACCTTTTGGAAACTCTCGATGAACTTAATACCCAACAGGTAAAATGGCAACACGTCAGGGGACATTCTGGTAACATAGGTAACGAACGTTGTGATGCGATCGCTCGCACCTATGCCAGTGGCAAAACCCCTTCCCTACAACAATTATCTCCCACAGATTTTTACAACTCTTTACCTGATTCTGGCGAACTAAATGTAGCAAAAGTAGCTGATGATCAAAAAAACTCTAGAATAATTAACCAAAATACCCAACAAGTCAATACTTCTGCACCAGAAATAACTGTTATGGAACCATCAACTGGGCCTAATGCGATCGCAACCGATGAAAAACCGTCAGAAATTAGGGTTTCGCAACTCCGCAGCTTGGTCGAAACTCTGCGTATCGCTGACGAAATTTCTGAAAAAGGCTACTTAATTACCAGTTCTGAGTTAGCCGACTTGATGGATGTCCACGCCAGCGCTGTTACCAGTCGGGGAGATCAATGGCGCTGGCGAAACTGGATAGTGTCACGGGTGCGTCGTGAAGGAAATCAAATTCTTTGGGAACTGGAACGCGGGGATCAAATAGGAGGTGAAGAAGAGTAGGGAGTGCTGAGTTATGAGTTATGAGTTATGAATTTTTAACTCCTCACTCCTCACTATACTTGCGTCCCCGCCACTCGCGCGGGGTGCGGAACGCAGATAAGAAAATTCGCAGCACAGCTAAAGGATCAGCCAAAGGGGAAAGCCAGAATAACCAACTACCTTTGGTGGTTGTACGATCGTAGGAAGGTGCGATCGCTATTAGCATCGCAAAGCGAATCACCAGCAAGAATAAATTCAATCCCAGCAGAAGAAGTGGGGGAATGGATAGAGACGCGATTAATCGCGTCTGTAGCAAGTAGGGGAGTGGGGCAAAAATCAACAAAAAAGTGAGGACAATAAAAAGGGGTAGACCCTGAACAGATGTAAGTAGCCATAAATCTCCCCACAACTGAAAACGAGAAGTTGCATCTTTGAGATCGAGACTCCGCCCCCATTCCTTCCACGTCTCCATCGCCCCTTCATACATCCGTACCTTCAACACCTTTGCGCCATCTAAAAAGCCCACCTTATACCCTTGAATAGCAATATTTCGTGCCAAAGTGACATCATCACAAAAAGAACCACTCGCACTGCTATAACCACCCACAGCAGCTAAAACGGAGCGACGACACAAAAAACACTGCCCATTTGCCATCACCCGTTCTGGCTGCTCTGTATTGATCCCGGCGGGGTCAAATCGGTAAAGCAGAGTCATCAACAAAGCCGGTTGTAGCCAGCACTCGCCAGGATATTTGAGGATGAACTGGGGTGAAAGGGAAACGAGATCATAACCTTGTGCTTCGGCCGTCTTCACCAAAGCAGCAACCAAACCCGGATGCGGTTGGATATCAGCATCCAGTCCGAGAAACCACTGACTCGCTTCAGAGCTATATAGAAAACCGTTATGCAACGCCCAAGGACGCCCCACCCAACCAGAGGGTAAGGGATCATCTGTCATCAGGCGAAAGCGCGGATCTTTCTGCTGTATCGCTTTTACCAAGTCGGGGGTGCCATCACCAGACTTACTGTCTACAACAATTATTTCCCGAACTTCGTAGCTTTGCTGACTTAAACCAGCTAACAGAGGGCTAATGCGAAGCGCCTCGTTCAATGTGGGAACGACAACACTAACCTTACCCAAAAGTTCCAGCGTTGGCTGTTGCGGTTCTATTGGGGGAAGGCGTCTTGGCCCCTTTAGCAGACGTGAAAACAGAATCGCCGTTGCTGGTACTTGGATAAGTAGCAATAAAAGGGAGATGGCGCTTTCTACTATCAAAGCGTTGTCATTAGTCATTAGTCATTAGTCATTTGTCATTGGGCATTAGTCATTGGGCATTAGTCATTGGGCATTGGGCATTGCTTATTTCTCCCTTGTCTCCCTTATCCCCCTCATTTCCCCCCACTCCCCACTCCCTAAATAAGCTTATTTCAAGGCAACTTCAACCTTTGCCACTGATACTTCTTTGCTTGCTGGTTCAACAGCAACTTGAGTGAGTGTGGTTGAACTGCTTAACCACAGCGCCACGGCGGGAGTCACACCTAGCAATAAGCCGAGCAACACAGGGATGGAGAACCCAGCCGCCAAGCTTAGTGCGGCTGCGAAGACAAAGTTAGTTAAATATACGACTAAGGGTAGATTGAGTTGCGATCGCTCTAATTTAATCGAGGTATTTCTCCACAATAATCCGGCCACACTCATAAACAGGGCGCTAGTGCCAAACCAACCTGCATAGTTCTGGTAAGGTGTCCCAAAGAAAGCTCCTGGTTGTTCCCAATACCAAAAGGGCAGAGAAGATTGACTCATCGCTGGTTCAAGGGCAAAATCCCAGCAAGTGAAGAGCAAAGCACCAACGGCTATAGCAGCAATATGGCGTCCCCAACTAGGTTTTTGAGCCACTTTCAAACCAGTTCTCGCAATTAAGTAAGACGACAGCCCAACATAAAACCAAGATAAAGGAATTGTGAAAGGAACTAGCCCCGCAATCTTATAACCCAAGCCACTCAAGTAGCTATAATCACCAAATGGAAAACCCGTACTGGTTCCCAGTAGTTCACTTCCCAAAGAGATAAACACAGCCGGCAGCATAAATGCTAGCCAAGTTCCCAACCCCAACGTCCGGTAGGCATAAATAGAGACAGCTATTGTCCCCAAAATGATATCAACGACACCGCCACCTGCCATACTTAACTGGATGGCAGTTTCTCCAACCTGCGATAAGTTGAAAATTATTTCGGCATTAGGTACGACCAGTAGCATCCCTACCAGTCCAAAGGCTTTTGACACGATATGACCAATGAGGCATACGCGTTCAGCAATAACAAGTTGTCTCATGATAATTCCTTAACAAGATGTGACACGCGGCTACTCGGCTGCTAATAGTTTACAAATGTTTAACAACATATCTAACTAGTTTGTACCGCAATTCTCTACAAACTTGTTTGGCTTTCTTGGGAAGAGCATAACAGCCTATTGATTGATAGGTATAAAAAATATGATAATAGACTTACCAGTTTAAGCCATATAGTCAAAATATACATAACTTCATCTGTAAAAACTTCTGGTTTATTGTCCCACTGATACCCATATGATGAAAAACTCCTTCCATGCCGGCATCTCCTTGAGGGAGTTTAATCAAACAAGGGATACTGTCCAACTAGGCGATCGTTTTCACTAACCCTTGTGCCAGGAAAAATGTTGTATGTGATGTAACATTTTGATAGTAAGTGTGAACAATGACACATTTACCCCAAAAAATCACGCTAGGGGCTACGAGGTATCCCGTAATCTAAATGACTAGCAGACGCCAATTTTTAAAAGAGGTGGCAGCGCTTTCTAGCTTATCTTTAGCTGGTTGTGGCTGGAGGCTGGCTGAAGTACGTGCTAATTCTAATCCGAATGGTCAACGTGACCAACTTTATATTTTTACTTGGACGCAATATACTGACAACCAATTACTGAAAACTTTTAGCACCCAAACCGGCATGAAAGTGCTAGCGGATGTGTATGATTCCAATGATGTCATGCTGGCTAAGTTGCAAGCTGGAGGCGGTGGCACTTACAGCATCATCTACCCATCCGATTATATGGTGCAGAAGATGGTCAACAAAGGTTTGTTAACAGAAATAAATCACGATCGCTTAATTGGGTTAGAGAATTTATTCCCTCGGTTTCAGAATCCTAGTTATGACCTCAATAACCGATATAGTATCCCTTTTAACTGGGGGACAACAGGTTTAGTTTACAATTCCGAAAAACTCAAAGATGCACCACAAGACTGGGATTACCTTTGGCAAAACAAAGAGCAACTTAATCAGCAGATGACCTTGCTGAATGATGTTCGAGAAGTAATGGGTGCAACGTTACGGATGCTAGGTTATTCTTACAACTCAAAAAATGAACAACAAATCAAACAAGCTTATGAAAAGTTGAAGCTGCTAAAACCTGCGATCGCACGTTTTGACACCGACGCTTGGCAAAATCAAATTCTGGCAGGAGATTTACTATTGGCAATGTGTTATTCAGCAGATGCAGTGAAAATCTCTCAAGAAAACCCTAAACTAAAATATGTGATTCCTCGCAGTGGTTCTTCATTATGGACAGACACTATTGTTATTCCCAAAACAGCCCCCAATCAGGCTGGAGCCTATGCTTGGATTAACATGATTCTGCAACCAGAATTAGCAGCCCAAATCAGTCAACGCCTGAGTATTTCTACACCTAATAGCGCTGGATTCGAGCAACTGCCAAAAAGAATACAGAACAACGCTAATTTGTTTCCCTCAGAGTCGGTTTTAGCAAATTGTGAACGTGTTAGTCCTGTAGGAAAATTTGAAGAGGTTTACGATCGCTATTGGACTCAATTAACTAGCAGCTAACTAAATTTTGGATTTTGGATTTTGGATTTTAGATTTTTAATTCAATCCAAAATTTAAAATTAAAAATCTAAAATTGACAGAGTTATAAGTGATGAATTTTCAAAAAAATGATATTTCTAAAATCAAAGAATTGCATCGTCTGCGAGGAAATTGGCTCCAACCTTTGGTATTACTTGCACCATCTGGGATTTGGTTACTACTTTTGTTGGTGCTGCCAAGTTTGATAATTTTTGAGTTGAGTTTAGTTGCAGACATCCAACCGGGAGATTTAGTTAATCCCAACGGAATCAAAAACTACATCCGAATATTTGACCCCCTTTATTTGCAAGTAATCGTGCGATCGCTATTTTTTGCGTTTGGCACCACAATCATTTGTTTAATTATGGGCTTTCCCGTCGCCTATTGGATTGCTCAGATAGCACCGCAGCGTTGGCGGAATTTGCTGCTATTAGGCTTTATATTGCCTTTGTGGACTTCCTCGTTACTTCGTTCCTATGCTTGGATTACAATTCTTCGTCCGACTGGTTTATTAAACAGTTTACTCAGCAATTTGGGCTTGCCTACTTTGGAATTACTTAACCAGAGTCAAGCTGTATTTATTGGCATGACTTACAGCTTATTACCCTATATGGTTTTGATTTTATATGCTTCTCTCGAAAAGCTAGACAAGCGGTTGCTAGAAGCGGCGGCTGATTTAGGTGCAAATCCGGTGGAAACTTTTTGGCAAGTAACCGTACCGCAAATTTTACCGGGAATTGCGGCTGCTTCCATGCTTGTATTCATCACAGGCTTGGGGGATTTTGTCGATCCAGAATTACTTGGTGGTGCTTCTAGTATGACGGCGGCGCGGTTAGTTTATAACCAGTTTCTGGGAGCAACCCAAAATTGGGGATTTGGTTCAGCTTTAAGTATGACATTAATTTTGCTTGTTAGTATTGCGATCGCGCTTTTGATTAAGTTTGGTGAAGCTTCACCCAAACGCTAAACTTTTGGTCACTCACTTATAATAAAGTCATCAAACGCCAGCGAGACAACGGTTATGCTCTCACCTGATCTCAAAAATGCGTTACCAACTACTGATGAACTTCCCTGTTCAGACGATACGCCAGTGGATAACGAAGATCAAAACTTTTTGCCCAACATTTTACTTTTCCTACTCAACTCCATTTGGGCAAATCGTATGGATTGGTACTTCGGAGTAGATATGGGAGTCTATCACACCACAGGAGTAAATCCCAGAGTACCTGTAGTGCCAGATGCTTTTTTGAGTGTGGGAGTAGAACGAAAAAAGGGTGGTAAATCACGCAAAAGTTACGCGGTTTGGGAAGAAAATGGGATAGTTCCAATATTCACATTAGAAATGGTATCCCACACCCCAGGAGGTGAATACGACGAGAAGCTAGATATATACAGAAAGCTCGGTGTATTGTACTACGTAATTTATAACCCTGAGTTTTGGCGACGCGACCAACATCAACCCTTTGAAGTGTATAAGTTGATAGATGGAAACTACCAACTACAAATAGGTGAACCCTATTTGATGCCAGAGGCAGGATTAGGTATTGGGCGACACCAAGCTGTAATTGCGGGTATACAACAGGAGTTTTTATGTTGGTATGATCAGCAAGGAAACCGCTATTTGACAGATGCAGAACAAGCACAACAGGAGCGATCGCGGGCTGAACAATTAGCGCAGTATTTACGTTCTCTAGGTGTAGATCCAAATAATCTACCTGGTAATTAAGGCGATGGAATTTCCCAAATTATTAATGATTTGCCACCAGGAGTGAATGGTTCAAATCATCTGTATTACTATTCATTAAACCCTTAATTGTAGAAAGAAACTCATGCTCTAAATAAGGCTTGGTCAAGTAAGCCTTTGCACCCAATTCTTGGGCAAGCTGGCGATGTTTTTCAGCGCTGCGAGAAGTGAGAATCACTACAGGGATTTTTGCTAGATTCGGGTATTGACGGAAATTGCTCAACAACTCAAAACCATTCATTCGTGGCATCTCTAAATCCGAGACGACAACTTGTATTTCTGGATATAACTGCAACTTTTCTAGAGCTTCTATACCATTTTGAGCTTGTATTACTTGATAACCAAATTTTTGCAGAGTCAGAGAGAGAGTTTGCCGAAGACTAATTGCGTCATCTACTACTAAAACAACTTTTGGTGATTTATTATCTGGTTCTTGAGAATAACTGGGCTGGGTTTCTATAGTTGTTGTGGAAGTAGATGGAGTAAGTAATGGTGTAGATGAAAAATTGTGTCCTGATATCGGCAAAGCTTTTTTATTTGACAAAGAAGCTATTGGTAGCGGCCTGATATCAAGTGTTGTTTGTTGAATATCGCTAGAATCCACCAGCAATGAAGCATCAATCACTAAGATGAGATTACCATTAGCGAAACTACTACAACCATAAATGTATTTTGGTGGTGCGATCGCATTTCCTAAAGGTCTAATTACCAGTTCTTGTTCACCAATTATTTGGTCAACTTCTAAAGCAAACATTGCCTGATTTCGTCGGAGCAAAAGCACCGGATTTTTCCCTATGCTTGGGTCGTGAGTATTTGATGTGTTGTATGGAGTAGCACTACTAATGAATGAACCATTATAATTAATCAACTTTGAAAGTTGACGAATGCTGACCATAGTCTCATCATTCTCTGTGTTCCAATGCAAGACTTTTTTACCTTCAATTTCTTTAATCTGTTGTTCAGAGGGAATCAATATTTTTTCGATACTGTCCAAAAGAAGGGCATAAACAACACCTTTGGCTTGAACTAGCATTAATTTTTCTGTAGTCATAGAAAAAGGAATTTTGAGTATGAATATTGTTCCTTGGTTGGGGAAGGATTGTACTGAAACTGAGCCGTTAAGTGCGTGCATCTGAGTACGCACAATATCTAAACCCATACCGCGTCCAGAAATTTCGCTCACTTTACCAGCAGTAGAAAATCCAGGCGAAAATATCAAATCTAAAAGTTCAGATTCAGCTAGATTAGAAGCAGAACTGCTAGTTTTTTCTTTAGTTTCTATGAGACAAAATTCATCAGCTTTTCTACGAATTCTGTCTAAATTCAATCCCTGACCATTATCCCGAACTTCGATAACAGTTTGGCTACCCTGATGATAGGCGCAGATTTCGATTAAACCTTGTTCTGGTTTACCAAACTCTCGGCGAACTTGCGGAGTTTCAATCCCGTGGTCAAAAGCATTACGCACTAAGTGTAATAAGGGATCGTAGAGCTTTTCAGCGATCGCTTTATCCACTAGTACCGCAGTACCAGTAAGTTTCAATTCTACAAGTTTGGCATAAACATTCCCCAACTTATTTACCATGTGGGGAAAGCGATTTAGAATATTGCCCAAAGGTGACATTCGTGCTTCTACTAAGCTATCTATAATATTAAGAGTTAAATTCTCTTGTTTGTCACTAATTTGAGCAGCTTGCGTTAGAAGCAAGTCAAGAGACTCTGTGGTTTCTTGTAGTTGCAGTGTCTCTTCTATTGCTTCATGCAATGTCATATGGAATTCTGTATATATATCCATTTCTAGAGAGTCAAATTTCACTGCAAAATCTTGCGTTTGTTGTGAGCTAATATTTTGTACTTGTAATGGTAAATCACCTAATTCATTTAAAGTTGTTTGGTGTCTAGTCAGTTGCTGTACTAATTGCTCAATTATTTCTTTGACTTGTTCATCTCGCAAACTACGCCGTTTTTGGTAAATCAGCAATTCTCCCGCTAGATAATTGAGGTGTTGCAGTCTCTCTGTATCTACTCGGATAAATGAAGGTTGACGCAAATTTTTAGTTTGAACATACTGTGATTTTTCTTCTATTTCTTTGTTAATTTGTGTAGCTAAATCAGGCATGATTTCAATAGCTGTTTCAGAAACTACCGGCTCAATGACAGTTAATGAATCAAGCTTTTCTGAAGAATCATCAGTCTGGCTCCTCACAACTTCAGCCGCAAGGTTTTCGCTAGCTTCTTCTCCCCATATTGCTTCTAGTAAGTTATCAGTTGCTTCAGGAGATACCGATTTAGATATTTGTTTAAAAACTAACAGTGTTTGTAACTTGGGACTATCAAGCCAATTTTTCTCTTTGGCAGTAATAGGAGGATAATTTTTATATTCTTGTGCTAATGTATGAATTTGCTTCTGTAAGATTTTAATTACTAACAGGTAGCTGTCAGATGGGTTAACAGAATATTGAAATTTTGCAACTGCAAATAGGATAATTAAGATAATTCCGCGCCGATAAATACAAATACTTTGACTATCGTCTTCATCTTGAAGAAAATCGAGAAACTTTTTCAGCCAGTTGTCGAGATAATTAAGTAGACTTTTTGTTTCTAATGTGGGAATCAGTAAAGTCAAACTGAGTTCTGGCTCTGGTATTTCCATCTGGTGATTAAACCAGCCAAAAATGTAGCGAATGACTTTTAAATAAAATTGGGCAGTTGTTGGCTTTACCGATTCATTTTTAGTATTATCAGATGTAGTGATAAACTGGTAAAATTGTTCTTCATTGATGATAAATGTGCCAGCAGATGAATTATTTTGTAATTCTCCAGATAACTCATTATTTGCAACTGTCGTGAGTTTTCGCAAAGCTGGAGAACTTTCTCCCCCAGATGTGCGATCGCCTTCTAGTACCAATTTTTGTGCTTGTTGTAAATCTGCAAGGGCAATTTCTGCAATTTGCTGCACCTGGGTAGGATTTGCTTGCAGCGCTAACAGAATTGTTTGGGCAATTTCTCCCAATCCAGGTAAATTTAGAGATTCTGCCAAGCCGAAAAACACTTCAGCTTGAGAGTGTAAAAACTCGATAAAATCGCCACTATTTGGTGGATTGTTAACAGCACCGGCAAGACTGTTTAGACGTTGTTCTACTCCCACTTCAAAAACGGATTGCACAATATCAAATCCTAATTCTTCAGAAGTGGGAATATGAGATTCCGCACCAAAAGCATCACCCAGTTTTTCTTGCAACTGTGCAAAGACTGAAGTTGCTCGATTGATCAGTTCTTCATCATTAATACTACTGCCTATTAGCTCAGTATTTAATGCTATGCTCAGACACTCGTAACCTTGCAATAAAAGTGTTTGTAATTCGGCATCAATTACCACTTTTGGATTATAAAGAGCTTTAAATACATCTTCTAAAAAATGGGCTATTATCTTAATTACTTCTAGCCCAACATTAGCAGCTCCACCTTTAAGTGTATGAGTAGCTCGCATTAAGTTGTGAACTTTGGCAATGCTATAATCTTCTGATAAGCTAAATAGTTCTTGTTCAATAATTTGGATTAATTCTGGGGCTTCAGCCAGAAAGTAGATGTATCCTTGTTCACGAATTTCGTTATCTGTGATCATAAGTGGGGAGTGGGAAGTGGGGAGTTAGGAGTTGGGAGTTAGGAGTTGCTCAACCAATTGATTGCTCAGTTGTCTTGACTATTGAACTCAAAATCCGAATAATTTCGTCTGCATAGATTAATTCATTTGTTAAATCAATATTTACTAAATTAGACTGTTGTAGTAAACGTAGCCAGTATTTAGTTTCTCTAGCTTCTTTATAGGCAATATACATTTTTGCCAAGAAATCCTTTCTACTTTGACCTCCACTAGCTTCTTCAACATTTGCGCCAATACTTGTTCCACTGCGTAGTAATTGCTTAGAAAGCACATATTCCCGTTGTTTTTGCAGTTTAATATATAGGTGAATAATTTCCAAAGCAAATTTAAAACTCTTCTGTTGAATAATACTCTCTGCCAATTACTCTTCTCCTCTCTTAAAGTCAAAACTTACAATTTATTAAGGTCAAAGCATTTTTTAATTGGCAAAGAAACAAAGAAAATCCTGATTTCTGTAACTAATGCTTTGACCAATAAATCCTAACTCTTAACTCTTAATTCCTAACTCCTAACTTTTTATCAATTCACTTTAAACTTACCAGCAGTTGTTAATAAATCTTTTGCCATCCCTGATAAATCTTGGAACACAGTAGCAATTTCTTGAGATTCAGCAAAAGTTTTATTAGCAATTCCTGCTACATCTTGCATTGATTTAGTTACTGTTACAGATTGCGTCATTTGTTTTTGAGTCGCTGCGGTAATTCGTTCGATTAACTGACTAATTTCGGCAGTTGCAGAAACGATCGCATTTAAGTTTTGGCGAGTTTCACTGACAAGATTTGTACCTTCTACTACCTGCTGAATCCCAGTTTCCATCGCTACTGCAACTTCTCCAGTTTCTGCTTGAATCTCCTGGACTAATTTTTCAATTTCGATGGTTGCTGCTGCTGACTGGCGAGATAAAGAACGGACTTCATCAGCTACAACTGCAAAGCCTTTGCCATATTCACCGGCACGGGTGGCTTCAATGGCTGCATTCAGAGCCAGTACGTTTGTCTGTGTGGCAAAATTACCAATCAAATTCACCACTTTGGAGATTTTTTGTGAGGATTCGCTGAGGCGTTTAATTTTTTTGCTGGTTTGAGCAACGGTTTCACGAATCCCTTGGATTGCTTTTACTGTTAGGTTCATCGCAGTATCTCCAGACTCTACAGTTTGATTGGCTTTTTGCACTGCTAGTTGAACTAATTCAGCATTCGCCACCACAGCTTGAGTAGAGTCCACCATCTGTTGAATGTCACCTAAAGCTGCGGTAATTTCCTCAGATTGTTGTTGTGCCAGATTGGTCAATCCGGCTAGTGAAGCCTCGCTATTACTAGAAGTTTGAGCAACTTGTTGAGCAGCCCCCTGTACCTGAACAACGATTTGCCGCAGCGCTTGCAGAGTACTATTGTAAGCATCAGCGATCGTGCCTAGCTCGTCTTCTGTAATCGGTGCGCGTACCGTTAAGTCGCCACTGAGGGCGGGTTTAAGGGCTATTAGGAGTTGAATAGATCGTTGTTGTAGTAATTCCTTGGCTGCCTTTTCTCGTGCTGCTGCTTCTGCTAATTTTGCTGACTGCGCTTGTACTTGTTGCAAATATTCGGTTTGTTGTAATGCCAGTCCTAACTGGCTACCAATACGTGCTAACAAAGTGGCTTGGGATTCTTCCCAATCACGAGCTCCAGAATTTTGATAAGCTGCCAGCAATCCCCACAATTGTTCCCCAGAGAATACAGGTACAATTATGTAAGCTTTGATTTCAAATTGCTCTAAAACTTCAATGTGGCAAGGAGAATGATTTACCTGATAGATGTCATTTACAACAAAACTTTCACCTTTGGCATATCGACCTCCTTGGGTTTCTTGGATGTAGCTATCTGCCCAGACAGTTTTGATATCGGGGCCGACTAATCTTACCCAACCATGAGCTACTGACTCAGAGACAAATTCACCACTCCAGTCGGAATTAAACTGGAAAACTGAGACGCGATCGCATCGCAGTAATTGCCGTACTTGTTCAGTGGTTGTCTTGAAAATATCTTCCACATTGAAGGTTTGCCGGATCTGGTTGCTAATCTTGCTGAGTGCTTTCTCTTGTTCCGCTATTTGAGCTAATTGTCTAGATTTGACTCGCACTTGTTCAAGATATTCTGCCTGTGATATGGCTACACCCAATTGCAAACCAATTTGAGCCAAAAAGCTGACTTCGCAAGGTTGCCAATCACGAGAGCCTGAGTTTTGATAAGCTGCCAGCAAGCCCCACAATTTTTCCCCAGAATATATAGGTACAATCACATAAGCTCTAATTTGGAACTCCCCTAGCTTCTCAGCATGGCAGGGAGAATAACCCATCTTATAGACGTCATTAACAACAAAGATTTCACCTTGGGTATATCGACCTCCTTGATTTTCTTGTATGCAGGTATCTGCCCAGATAGTTTTAATATCAGACCCTACCAGTTTTATCCAATTATTACCCACTGACTCAGCGACAAATTCACCACTCCAGTCGGGATTGAAGCGAAAAACTACGACGCGATCGCATCGTAGTAATTGGCGGATTTCTTGAGTAATTGGTTTGAAGATGCTATCTATATCTAAATCTAAGGATTGTCGGATGCGGTTGACTATCTTGGTTAAAGCTTTCTCTTGTTCGACTATCTGAGCTAGTTGATCAGATTTTTTATGCACTTGCTCTACATATTCTCTTTGTGATATTGCCACACCAAATTGTAAGCAAATCTGAGTCAAAAAAGTTTCTTCCCAAGGTTGCCAGTCACGTGACCCAGAATTTTGATAAGCTGCCAGCAAGCCCCATAATTTCTCTCCAGTGAATATAGGTGCAATGATGTAAGCCTTCATTTCATACTGCTCTAAAAAATCAAGGTAGGATTGGGCATGACCCATTTTATAGATGTCTTTGACCACAAAGCTTTCACCCTTGGCAAAACGTCCTCCTTGAGTGTCTTGGAAGTAGCTATCTTCCCAGACCATTTTCAAATCAGGGCTGACCATTTTTACCCAATTATTACCCACTGACTCAGCCACAAATTCGCTACTCCAGTCTGGTTTAAAGCGATAAACACCGACGCGATCGCATCGGAGGAATTGGCGGATTTCTTGAGTGGTTGTTTGGAATATCTTATCAAGATTTGATCCGTGGATAATCTTTTCAATAACTTTAGCTATTGATTTCTTTACCTGTACTTGATTTTGCAGTTCTTTATGAAATTCAAAGCTCTGCAATTTATAAGTTAATTCTGTGGTAATTTGAGATAATAGGGTAATTTCTACCTCTTGCCACTGCCGCATTGAAGAGCAATTATTTACTACCAATAAACCCCATATTTTACCTTCTACTACAATCGGTAAACTCAAACTAGCTTGAATTTGAAATTTATCTAGCAGTTGCTTTTGATAAGGTGTAAGTTGTATCTGATTGATATCGTCAATAACTACAGGTTCTATATAGTCTTGATTGGTATATAAGCCAAAAATAATTACTGGAATATTTTCGCCTAAAGTCGGTGTCCAACCTAGTCTTCTAGATTCTGCTAAAACATTACCTGATTCCAGAGAAGTAAACTGATAAATTAAGGCGCGATCGCAACTAATCTTTTCTCTAATCTGCGCTACAGTGGCTTTGAGTAGACTATCAATATCTGGAGCTTGGCGCAGATGAGTTGTGATGTCTTCCAACCGTCTCCGCCAAAGTTTAAATTCCTCTGCGATCGCATTTAATAAAGATATTTCATCGCTAGCAATATTTGTTATATTAGCGTTCCCATTCTGATTTACTAATTCAGAAATTAGATGCTCATTTACATTGCTCTTTTTATTGACAATTACCATTTGATTGACCTCAAAACTTGTTATGGGTAGAAATTTGATATTTAGCAGGTAAGAATTGATTAGTATTTGGTCATAAAGGATTAGTAATTATCAAAATACTATACCTAATCAACCATTAACAAATGTTCAATTATGAATATCCCATATGGGAGCTTGAATAATCGTTATAGCATCCAAATTAAAAATCATCTCCTCCGAATCATTAATAAAGTATCCCTGCAAAAAAGGTGATATTTTCGGATAAAATAATTCAGTAGTTGCTGATTTCATTTGCTTAGTATCCAGCCATTCAATATCTAGAAGTTGTCGCACCAATAGTCCCAAATACTTACCCTTGTTTTCCAGAACAATCGCCATCATTCTTGAAACTAAATTTGATTCTTGCGAAATTGGCGGATAACCTAACATTGCCTGTAAATCTACTAACCAAAGCATCTCACCGCGCCAGTTATAAATACCCAAGATGCTACTGTGCATTTGAGGAACGCCACATATTTCAGGTAATGGTACTTGTAAAACTTCTATGATGTGTTGTAACGAAATTACGGCTGTATCCATTACTCCCAAATTAAAACTTAAAAACTTTTCCTTGGTTTCCAAAGTTATTAATCCTTTGCTCTTGATGATTTATCTTTAGCCACTATTTGTAATTATTATTTAATTTAGAAGTAGTGACTATTATTGACGGTTTCTTTCTGGCATTCTTACTTATTAATCAATCGGTTCAACATTATCATTAATTCCTCTCGTTCAATCGGTTTTGATAGATAGCCATCAGCGCCCAACATATTACCCCAAATTTTATCTACATCAGTATTTTTGGTAGAGCAAAAAACCACAGGTATTTTGATAGTGTTGGGATTGCTTTTCAATTCTCGGCAAATTTCAAACCCACTTTTACCCGGTAAAATTACGTCGAGAAATATTATATCTGGCTTATTTTTATCTATTTTGTCTTGAACCTCTTCACTACTTGTGGCGCTAATCACAGAATAACCTGCCTGTTGCAAGTAACAGCTGATTATTTCCATATCGGTTAAGCCATCTTCAACAACTAAAACAGTATTCATGGCAATTACTCGTTATATCTTTCTTAGAATGTGAACAAATTACACATACAAATCCTAAATGATTCCTCAACAAAGACATGGAAGGGACTAGAGACTAGCCCCTTTGCCTTAACCACTATTTCACAACTCAAACAGGACTGGTATAAATACAAAAATTTGTATTTGTCTAATTTTGACTCAATCTTTACGTATCAACCTCAGAGAAAATACGTACTAAATATAACTTAATATAGAAATCGTAAATTGTTTTTGAAAAAACCTTACTAGTCTTGTAGAGTGTGTTAGACGAGAGTACGGCACAAAAGCCTGGAATGATGCCATACTTTCTGTGCTAAGGGATTTCCAAGAAATAAATTATCCAAATAAACGAACCACAGAGACACAGAGAACACAGAGAGAGGAGAAATAAAGAGGGTTTTTGCGTCAGTTTTGGGATATTTTTTTATTTGGAAGTCCCTAACACACCCTACACTTAATATTTTATTTATAAATAAGTAGTGAGCGTAGGTAGATTAAATAAAATGGAAAACTTCATCCTGTCTCTAGCTTTCCTCTCCAATATATCGGAGAGAGAGTGAGGGTGAGGTAAGCCAGAGACATAAATTGTATGTTATTTAATTCTTATTTCTAAGTGAGCGTAAACAATTCAAGGTGCGTTAGCCTACGGCATAACACAACGCCACTTGCTTTAACGCGGGAAACCCGTGCAAGGGAGTGGCTCCCCTAATTCAAATTTATATTTCTTCATCTACATTGAATTTTTCTCGCCGACTTACTTATTTAGCGTCTAATTCCCTCTTATTAAAAATTTCTAAATTAGATTTATTCTTGTCGATGGATACACTCGCTGTAGGTAAATATTTACGTATTATAGCCATCACTTTATCAGGCATCACGGGTTTAGTGAGAAAATCTGTAGAACCGACTACCTTGGCACGAACTCTATCTAAAAAACCATCATTGCCCGTTAATATAATTATTGGTGTGTTGGCAAAGGTAGATATTCGTCGCAACTGAGTGCAAATTTCGTAACCACTGGCAACTGGCATAATCAAATCCAAGAAAATCAGGTCTGGTTTATCCTGAATGAGGATTGGTAGAGCTTGTACAGCATCTTGAATCTTGACAAACCTCAATCCATTGGAAGTGATAATATCCTCTAGCATTTTACATACCTGAGGGCTATCATCGACGCAAGCTACTAGTGGAGCAATCCGCTTCTTTGGTTGTGTGGTGGTAGAGTTATTGTTGACTTTAGTAACTCCTAAAGGCAAGTCAGGTACTTCCACCAATTCAATGATTCCTTTAAGGATATAGGGAAACAACGAACGCGTGAGTGGGAATACACCCTGCTTCATTTTCACGGCTAAATCTTGCAGAGTAAATTTGCCGTTGATTAAATTGGCAAAGTTTTTATAGACAAATGAACTTACCATCTGCTGGAGTATTTCTGGTCGCCGCAGAATTGGGGCCAAATCAGGAGAAAAATTTGCTAGACCAGCTTCTGACCAAATTTTCCACGAGTCTTGCATCTGCTTTACAGACATTTCTGTACTTGTAAAGCTCATTGGTGCTTCTAAGATAACTTCTTGGCTGCGATTGCAACTTATAGAAGCAAAATTTCCTTGCATAGCTACGTCAAATAATAGTTCTGCTATCGTGTTATCGACAATAGTATTAATCTGTTCCCGATGAACTTTCTGTTTTTTATACAAGATTTCTAAAAGGCGATAATCCCAGTAATCGATTGATAGGTCTTGCAAATGCAACTGCAACTTATCAACATCAATCTGAGGACAATTTTGAGCCATCTGTCTACGCCAGCGTCGGAAGGGATGAGTTCCCCCTGTTGCCCAAACTATGCGTCCCAGCCGATAGTAAAAAGTCCATTTGCTGCCCTTTGAACTCTTAATATTTAATTTGCCATTATATTGCAGCTGAGTACAAGTTTGAAATTCATTTACTAGATTATTTGAAATAACTTCCCGGTGGGACATAGTTTGTTCCTTTTATTAAAAGCCAACCCTTGAAAAACACACATTAGCTATATAGTGGTCAGCAGATAGATAAATCGCATCTATTTTGAGAACTAGAAGGGAGAACATCTTGCTAAGATGCAGGTAGTAGCCGATATCTTGTCCGTACTACTCCATATCTGAAAATGGACGAACTTTATGTCAGTAAGTGGAAATACATTTGGGATATAGCAGCCTAAATCAAGATTATTAAAAGCAAGAGAGATGGGAAAGATAGAAAAAATCTTGCTAGTAAATAAGTCATCTACTACAGAGTTTATTATTGGCAAGACTTTAATTTTATGCTAATATTTCATAACTCCAGTAGGTTACTATAGTCCAGATGATGATGAATTTAGTATTAATATATTATTTTAATAACTTCCGTACTGAATTATATCCGTATAACTCCTGAATTTTCGTTTAAAAAATAATTAGCAGTCTCCAGATATTTTTGCTTTTGGTAAAAATATTGATTTAAATTTACATTTCTTAATTGATATTAGTTTTAGGGAACGCTTGGTCTAGAGAGCCTTTGGGAGTTGCCAGGTCGAGGGGGAAAATCAAAATATAAGGAAGAGGACATAGTTTTTTTGGAAGAATGTCTCAAAAAAGAACCACGTACATACAATAGTGTTCAATTAGCTCAACTCATCTTCTCTTAAGGGGTTGGCATGGCTACTAAAATTTAACTCTTAGTTTCGATATTGTACAACTGGCAGAGGGTGGAGAGTTTTTGTTTTAGGCGATCGCGCAGACTCTCTGGTGATACAATCACGCAATCTTCCCAATAACGTGCAACTTCTCGAATCAGCCAAAACTCGTTGACAACCCGCCGCACCACTTGACGCACATCCCCAATCATTTCGTCTTCTAAGTCATCTTCCCTACGTTGATAAGACTTTACCATCCAACCTCGAAAGTGCAAGTACACTTTTATATCGTCTAATCCTTCTCGCCATTCGCCGCTTGCAGGTACGATTGAGCGGATTTTATCAAAGATTAAATTGCGGTTGTGCCAAAGTTCTGGCAAATCAGGAATCAAATTTTCTACATCCTCTGTTTCTTCACACCAAATCATTAAATAAAAGCGTGTCTCAAAGAAGCGTGGTTCTGCGTAACGTACTGTGTACTGTAGTTCTTTCCCTTGAGAATTGTCATAAAGTAGGTGAAAGGGCTGTTGATTTTTCCTATATTCATCTATTTGACTTCGCCATGTTTCTATGAGTTTACTTGCTTGCTTGAGTAAAGATTGGCGGATTGCTACATCTAAATTTCCTCGCTCCAACAAAAGTGTAAGTATAGTTTGAGCTTCCCCTATCTGACCTGCATCACTCAGGGCTTTTATCGCTTTCTGTAAAGCATTAACTTGGTTAGAGTCCAGCGTGAAGGGTTTTCCAACCTCTACGGATTGTTGGGCGATCGCCACTATTAACCCCGAAATACTGGGTTCTTTGCCCCAAGTGATATTGAGGCGGCGAGCGATCGCTTCTAGTTGTTCCTTAGTTCCTGGCGGGATTGACAGTGTAATCGTTTCTTTTTTTCTCGGCATCTAGAGTTTGTAATTACACTATTGACATAAATGGTATTTACAGTTATTTTATATGTATACCAAGTTAATCAATAATTTCAATACCAAAAAACACAATCCAGATCGTATGCTTCGGCTTATGTCCGATGCTTCCTGGTACTCTACCGAGGAACTGGTCAAGAAAATTAGCCATCGATTCTCTGCAACCATGTATGTTCTGAGAAAACGAGGTTATATCTTTGAAGATCGTCGTATTGAAGGCCAACAACGAGAGTGGCGGCTAGTAGTAGAGTCAAAAGCGATCGTATAAACAGTATTTCTCACCTATCGGGAGTAGTTACTGCTACTCCCATTTCCTGAAAAAGCAGCTAGTGAGGTCAAGGACCATGACCGATGATTATTTGCTGTCCAGAATTTCCCTTGACTCCAATATTTATTTCGGTAAACCTTGTATTAAAGGTCATCGTATAAACCATGAAGGAACAAACATTACTAGAAAGAATCACATTTAACCCCCAAATCTTTGGTGGTAAACCGATAATTCGAGGTCGTCGTCTAGCTGTTGAACATATTTTAGGAATGTTAGCAGTAGGAGATACTATTGAAACTTTGCTAGAAGCTTATCCCTGGTTAGAACGGGAAGATGTACAAGCCTGTTTAGTCTATGCACGAAGGTTAGTTGGTCATGAACGAGTTGAACCTTTATTGATAGAGTACCCAAAGTGAAAATACTGCTAGATACTTGCATTAATGCTAGGGTGCGTACCGATTTACAAACGGCTGGGTATGATGTAGTTTGGTCTGGAGATTGGCCAAAAGATCCAGGTGACGAGGAAATTTTAGCAACCGCCTATCGTGAAGGTAGGATTTTAGTCACCCTTGATAAAGATTTTGGAGAATTAGCAATTGGGGAAATCCTCACTGTGGTATCTTGCTCTTAGTTAATGCGAACATGGGGTTGGTGATGACATCGGGCGTATAACTGGCCCTGCACCCAAAAAAGATAGACAAAGGGCTATGCAATGTCAAATCATTTTAGCTACTAGCACTGTAGATGTAGGATTTAACTTTGAAAGACACCCTAAACCGAAACGGCAAAATTTAGATTGGTTGATTTTTTCAGCACGCGATCGCGCCGCATTTTGGCAGAGAATTGGTAGAGTAGGGCGTGTTCTGAGTAAATCTGAAACTAATATTTATTCAGAAGCTATTGCTTACTTACCTGCTAACGCTTGGGAAGAAGGTTTAACCTCTCTAGATACTACTGGGGGACGTACAGCGCTAAAAGACTTACTTGAAACACTTCCCTGCTTAGACAAGCCTTTTTTAAAAGCTTACTGGCGTTCAGAAGCATTTCTAGAAATTGCCCGTCCCTTGTTGGAATTGGAAGAAATGCTTGAAGGTTTAGCTGAGGAAAAATTGATTTTGGAGTTATTTAATACTCTAAAATCTATTTTTGAAGGAAACAGAACTTGGGATGATTATCGCTACAGAATGAAGCTTTTACGAGGCGCTGAAACTATTGCTAAAAAAACTCCCAAAGAAATTAAAAAGGATTGGAAGTATATCAAAGGTGGTCAGGCTTTTGTCAGAACCTTTATCAAGGCTAAATTTTCTGAAGATTGGGATGACTTACAAGCTGGACGTACAACTTTAGACGAATACGTAGATTTATTTAACAAAGATGAAGATGCACTAGCTGAGTTAAAAGAATTTGCTGAAGTTTTTAGTACGATCTATGCACCTTTATTTAGTTTTCGTTCTAGTGTGTTTGAAAGTCTTTCCATCCGTGACCCTAATGGTTTTATTCTAGATGAATCGGAGGAAACAAAACTAGATCCTTTTCACCTATTACGCTATTACGAATTTGTCCAAAATGGTGATTATATTGAAGTCACCAGTCGTGCTACTGAAACTTATCAATTGAGTTTTGAATTACACTACACTGATAACTGGCAAGAATTTATCAGTACAGAACTGAACAAACTAACAGCTTTCAAAAATTGCCAAATTATCCGTAGTGCTGGAGGAGCAATACGACCCACGCCCCTAATACAAGTTTTGAATAGGTATCTTTTACCAGGAGTAATTATTTGCCCAAGAACAAATGCTGCTGTTATTTTTCAATTAAACAAGCAAGGAATTATTTCTTATCCAATAAACATTGTTTGCAATGATATGGAGAAAGAATATAGATTCTTTACAGGCTTGTCAGGAATTTTAACAATGGCAATGAAGTTTAAACAGCTACGTCTTCCAGATGATGAGGTTTTTATTGCGGGATAACTAATTAAATTCTTGCACCAAATAGTGCGAGAATTTGTTGAACATCAATTTATAAGTATATTTCTCCCACATCCACTGTGAAACACTATCAACAACAACCTAACGCCTTCACCAACGATTACCTAAACAACTTGTGGGGAGAAATCCAAGCTTGTCCTTACTTTTCTATCAACAACCTCAACCGCGATTTTGTCGCCACTAAAGGGTTTTCCGTAGTGTTTCAGCGCTCTGGATTACTAAAAGTAGAACAGCAGTTTCCCTACTTCAAGCCTTACTTAGATTTGGCTCTCCAGCCGAATTGTAATGCTTTTTATCTCAATCCTTTACAGCTAAAGGAAGGCTCCCGCGTCGATCCACATATCGATCGCTCCTTACGTTCCTATAGCAAAACCATTGAACCACCTGCGGTTGTTAGCGTCCTATATGTGCGACTACCAGCAGATATGGAAGGGGGAGAACTGGTATTGCGATCGCACAAACGCCAACTTGGGCAAATTAAGCCCCAAATCAATACTTTAGTTTATTTTCAAGGTGATTTAACCCATTCAGTTAACGCTGTGAAAACTCCAGGAAATCGCTTAAGTTTAGTTTGTGAACAGTATAGTTTGAGTGAAGCTGAACTCCAGGAAATTCCAGAGTTTACTGTAGAGTCAAGAAGCACTCAGTCTACAACCAAAAAGAGAAAATATGCCTCATAGTTTAGTGTTGAATTTGCTACCTCAATCACCCATTCCACCACAGTTTCTCACAGGTAGACATCTCCACGCCCTATTTTTAACCCTTGTTAGTTCTGTAGATAGCACATTGGGCGATCGCTTGCATGATTCTACTGCTGATAAAGCTTTCACCCTCTCCCCTCTACAAATTAGTAATACAAACTCTCCCCTTTTGAAGGGCGGTAAAGGGGGATCTAAATTGCAATACTCACATCAACAACCCATTCTCGCCGGAACACCTTGTTGGTGGCGCATCTCTTTATTAGATGACACTCTATTTAGCAAACTTACCCAACTCTGGCTAAATCTTAATCCCAATCGCCCTTGGCATCTTGGCCCGGCTGACTTGTATATTACCAGCATTCAAGGTACACCCCAATCTATTCAACCTTGGGCAAATGCTAGCACCTACGCTCAATTATACGAAGAAGCCAGCGATTACAATTCTTCTATTAACCTTACATTTTCCACGCCTACCGCCTTCCGTCAAGGACAGTATGACAGCACCCTTCCTACTAGAGAATCTGTCTTCAATTCCCTACTTTCGCGGTGGAATAAATACAGTGGCATAGAATTTAATCACATTGCGATCGAGTCAATCTTTCCGTCTTTTGTCAACATTCATACAGAAATATTAGCTGACTCTCGTAGCAAATTTATTGGCATTCTTGGCGAAGTTAACTATAAGGTTTTGGGAGAAATTCAACCGATACAAATTAAGCAAATTAACGCATTAGCTGACTTTGGTTTATATGCAGGAATTGGACGAAAAACAACAATGGGTATGGGGATGACGCAGCGGCTGTATGCTCCCTAATTTCAATAATAATTTAAAAAATACCTAAGTTATGAATAACATCGACTATGTTTCCATCGCGGCATTGAATCAATACGCCTATTGTCCGCATCGCTGTTGGCGGATGTTTTGTGCAGGCGAATTTAGCGATAATCAATACACAATTGAAGGCACAAGTTTACACGATCGCGTCCACACTACAGGCGATATACAGCGAGGAGAAACTTGGCAAGTTCGGGCAATTTGGCTGAAGTCTGAGCAATACAAGTTAATTGGAAAATCTGATTTGATTGAAGCAGAATCAGGTGAAATTTACCCAGTTGAATATAAACGGGGACGCAAAGGCGAATGGGATAATGATGAATTGCAAGTTTGTGCCCAAGCTTTATGTTTAGAAGAGATGACAGGACAACCAGTTAACACTGGATATATCTATTATGCACAATCCCATCAACGGCAATTAGTAGAGATAAATCAAGAGTTACGGCAAAGTGCGATCGCTACTATTCAATCTGTCACAAATCTCCTAGAAACAGGAATGATGCCAAAACCAGTTTACAGCAAACGCTGCCAAGGATGCAGTCTTTATTCGCAATGTTTACCCAAAGCAACCGATAAAGTCAAAACTTATCAAGAAGTCAATTAAATCATCCAATTTATTATTAGCCCTGGCGACTTGAAGTCGCGGCTACACAGACTTGTGTTGAGCGGAGTCGAAATACAAAACCCACACTTCGACAAGCTCAGTGACCGCCTCCGTGGGTTAGAAAACTCTTGATTATTAATCCACGGAGGTGGACTTTGCTTGTGTAGTAGTGAATTCTATTCGCCTAATACTTTTCAAATATCCTCTTACTTCACCACCAATTATTACTAGGAGTCATCAAAAATGGGAACAGTTTACGTAACACAAGCCGATGCTTTTATCGGCAAAGTTGACGAACGTCTCACCGTCAAAGCTGAACAAAAAACAATCTTAGATATCCCTTTAATTAAAATTGAGGGAATTGTAGTACTAGGTCGGGCTACCGTTTCTCCCGCCGTTATCAGTGAACTTTTAGCTCGTCACATTTGTTTAACTTTTCTCACACAAAATGGACGATATTTAGGGCGTTTAGAACCCGAAGTTACCAAAAATATCTTTGTTCGTAAAGCCCAATGGCAAGCTGTGGGAGAATCACAACCAGCAATACATTTAGTTAGAGGATTTGTGCGGGGTAAATTAAAAAATTACCGCCATAGCTTACTTCGCACTCAGCGAGAACATCCTGATGTTGATCTGAATAATAACATCACTCGATTGGAACAGGCGATCGCACCAATAGAAAAAACTAGCAGTATTAATTCCCTCAGAGGCTTAGAAGGTGCCGGTAGTGCAGCCTATTTTGGTTGCTTTGAACAGCTAATTAGAACCTCCGAATTTAAATTTGAAGCCAGACGCCGCCGCCCACCAACTGACCCAGTTAACGCCCTACTAAGTTTTGGGTATTCATTGCTACGCCATGACGTGCAAAGTGCTTTAAATATTGTCGGTTTCGACCCCTATTTAGGATACTTACACGTCGAGCGTTATGGTAGACCTTCCTTAGCCTTGGACTTGATGGAAGAATTTCGCCCTTTAATAGTGGATGCTCTAGTATTGTCGCTGATTAACAAGCGATCGCTCACCTTAACTGACTTTACCACCGAACCGCTTAGTGGTGCCGTGTCTTTAACCAAAGAAGGATTGCATACATTTCTTCGCGCCTACGAACAAAAGAAACAATCGAATTTCAAACATCCAGTCATGGGAAACAAATGCACCTACCAAGAAGCCTTTGAAATTCAGGCGAGGTTATTAAGTAAGTACCTCATGAACCAAATCGATAAATATCCCCCCTTAATTCTCAAATAACTTGTCATTTCTCCCACTCCCGACTACCCCATGTATATTGTTGTCAGCTACGATATTCCAGAAGATAAGCGTCGTACTAAAATCCATTCGGTTCTCAAGTCTTACGGCCAATGGATGCAACTGAGTGTGTTTGAGTGCGATATCACTTACACTCAGTATGCTAAACTGCGATCGCGTTTAGCTAAATTGATTAAACCCGACACTGACAGCGTTCGCTTTTATTTTCTCTGTGCCTGTTGTCAGCGAAAAGTCGAACGTATTGGCGGAGAACAGCCACGGGACGAAACAATTTTCTTTGCTGAGTCCCCTTCTAACTAGGTTTCTGCATCTCAAATGCGCGGAGGGGTAGGTGTACAATTTCCACAGCCCCAAAAAAGTGCTTCTATCCCAACTCCAGTAAGGCTTTCAACCCATTATTCGCCTAATCCTCTTCCGCGCAATCTCTGAAATGCTTATCAAAATAGGGTTTTAGCTTTTAAATTTTCCTAGCACTGTTGCCAAACGAATTCTCTAATGCTATTATTGCTCTTGAATCGCGCAACCGCACCTTGAAAACTAAATACAGCTTGGCTTTCAGCCTCTCGCCATTGCAATTTACCAAAATCCCTATTAGGGATTGAAACAATCTCTGGCGCACCGACTGAAAATTCTAAGGATAATTGCAATTTACCAAAATCCCTATTAGGGATTGAAACTCCTCCTATAGGAACCAAGCCTTTTTGTGAATCAGATTGCAATTTACCAAAATCCCTATTAGGGATTGAAACCTTACTCGGGTATAACAAACTTTCCGAATACGAATATTGCAATTTACCAAAATCCCTATTAGGGATTGAAACATGTAAATCGAAGGCCAGAGAATGAGTATTTAAATTTATTGCAATTTACCAAAATCCCTATTAGGGATTGAAACACGGTTTCTCGCCATGCTTTAGCTTTTGGCCCTATCAAATTGCAATTTACCAAAATCCCTATTAGGGATTGAAACGTAAAGTGCGATCGCGGTGATCATCACTTTCAAATTGCAATTTACCAAAATCCCTATTAGGGATTGAAACGCCTAGCACTGCGCCAGCCCCAGCACCACCGCCTATTGCAATTTACCAAAATCCCTATTAGGGATTGAAACATTTCACAGAGCGCTCGATTGCTTTTAAATGCAGGATTGCAATTTACCAAAATCCCTATTAGGGATTGAAACATAAATTGAAAAGAGCGATCGCAGGATTCTTAGTTGATAGAACAAATGCCAGCAATTGCTTGCATTCGCATAATTACTCCCAGTCTGCGTACTGGAGTTGACATCTATCAATCATATCCGGGCTGAGAAAGCGATCGCAACTCTCAAATTTTATCCCCTGCAAAAATGAAAGGTAGGCTTGTAGCCTACCCCAAACCATTATTTATTTAGCAATACTTTAGACTGGTGCTTCAGTAGCAGTTTTGCCAATCAGCATTGCAGCATTTTCCTCGCTTTCGAGAATACCGAATTCAATCAACAACTCTTCTAACTCTTCCATCTCAATGGGGGTGGGGATAGTGAGGTTCCTGTTGTCGATGATTTTTGTCGCCAATGTCCGATATTCGTTACTTTGATTGCTGTCAGGTGCATACTCGTTAACAGTCATCCGGCGCAATTCTGCGTGTTGTACAATGTTGTCACGAGGTACGTAGTGAATCATTTGGGTGTTCAAACGTTTTGCCAGGGTTTCGATTAGATCGATTTCCCGGTCAACGTTACGGCTGTTACAAATCAAACCACCCAAGCGCACGCCGCCAGTGTGAGCATATTTGAGAACACCACGAGCGATGTTGTTGGCTGCATACATCGCCATCATTTCACCAGAGGTAACGATGTAGATTTCTTGTGCCTTACCTTCACGGATAGGCATAGCGAAACCACCGCACACAACGTCACCCAAAACGTCGTAACTTACAAAATCAACATCTTTGTAAGCACCGTTTTCTTCTAAGAAGTTGATAGCGGTGATAATACCACGACCAGCGCAACCCACACCAGGTTCAGGACCGCCAGATTCCACACAACGTACATCCCGGAAACCGGTCAGCATTACTTCTTCGAGTTCAATATCTTCTACAGCACCGCGTTCAGCAGCCAATTGAAGAACGCTTGTTTGAGCTTTACTATGTAGCATCAAACGGGTAGAGTCAGCTTTAGGGTCGCAACCGACAATCAGAATGCGCTGACCCATTTCAGCCATTGCTGCTAGGGTGTTTTGAGAGGTGGTAGATTTACCAATACCGCCTTTACCATAGAAAGCTATTTGTCTAATCTTTGGGTCAGTCATGGTTGTGTTTTCCTACAATGATTTATTGATGAATCTGAAGCTTGATGGTAGTTGTTCACCCTTGGCGCTTTAGGGAAGTAGAGCCTGTTGGCGATCGCACCCTGGCAAAAACAGTTAAAATCAGAACATATTTACCCACGAAACGATGGCTTTAGGGATAAAAAATCTCTATCTCCTAATAACGAAGCCTTTAAAACTTTGACTTCAACATTATCAGTTGTTGTAACAGAATCCAAATGGTTGCTCAAGCCTCAAGAGTGGTTACAGCAGGAATTAAAATCAACGCAGATTTATCCCTTTAACCACACAACCAACTTGCATTGCAATCCACTCTTAAATGGTCGCTACAACTTTTCTGATTTTGCAGATATCAAGTCGCCAAGAACATCTATAGCGCTTCTCATTTCGTGATTGATGCAGCATGATAAATTCCAGCCCAAGGTAGCTACAGATGCAGTGCGATAATACTTGCACACGCAACCCCTAACACTCTGGTTTAGACAATATCTTAATGACTTTTGACAGTATGGTTAAATTCCTGAAAATTGGGGAACGACACCATTCTGCTTGGAGTTTTTGTTTCAAAAGTCAGCAACTGCCTCAACTTAGTTCGCGGTTGAAAATGTTTGCTCCCGCTTAG
Source organism: Nostoc sp. NMS7 (assembly GCF_017115085.1). GTDB lineage: Bacteria > Cyanobacteriota > Cyanobacteriia > Cyanobacteriales > Nostocaceae > Nostoc. The sequence goes on from NZ_JABXKJ010000233.1 coordinate 65,641, forward strand.
ACTAAGTTAGTAAATATTCTCGATTTTTATGGATTTGTCAGGCTGTACTAAGAGTCTTTCTTCCCAGACTCCAAGAGTAATTGCCTTTGGCGAATAATGCTCTAGCTAGGTTAGCCAACTCTTATTGGCTCATACCCAGATAAATTTTGATTGACTTCAAGTTTTTACAAAGGCTACTATCCTACTCAATCTAGTTTTAGATTTTCGTTGCAAACAGATGTAGCGAATTGAAGTGGACTTACCAGAGCAAAAAAACTTTATTGAGTTTGCCTCAAACTTGTCTTGAAGTCTTTTTGTACTTTTACTTTTTTGATTCCTATAAAAACCATAACATACATCTCACTAATTTATTTGCCGAATCTCTAATTATTTATCTCCTTGCCAGAAGATTATCCTTAGGATCATTAATAGTCATAAGTTACACGCTCAGAGGTTGTCAGTTAGTGAAATTATTTATCATAGCTAATATGTGCAGTTAGATACTTTTGGGTATTTTATAAAAGTATTTAAAACTAATGTTTGACAACGAAAACATAATTTATTATTTTTGCACTCAAAAATTTTTTAACATAATTGAAGTTAATTAGAGGCGGAGCCTCAAAATAGGCATTCCCAGTCGGAGACTGGGAACGAGGTAATCGGAGGTAGGGGAAGATGAGGAAGATGAGGGAGTGGGAGAAAGCAATGCCCAATGCCCAATACTTCTCTACGAGAGGCTGCGCCAACGACTTCTCTACGAGACGCTACGCGAACGCTCAGTACAAGTGCCCAATGCCCTAGATTTACAATCGATTAGTATCTTTTGTAACTAACTTCCAGCCTTCAGCTTGATCAACTAGCTTCATTGAGTCTAGTTGAAGATTGTTGAAAGCAGATGCATGAAGTAGAAAGTAGGGTTGTCCGTTGTAGTGCCAATAATATTGCAGTTCACCAACAGAAGCGGGAATGATCGTGCGATCGCTATAATAATCCAACGAGGGACGATGATAGGGAAAAGATGTGTAAATCTTCCTCGTAGCTGGATTTGCGCGCACAATCATCGCGGCGACTGGTTTAACTGGATAGGCTTCCGATAATTCCCAAACCCAGTAGTTAGATTTCATTAACAGCAGCAGCGAAATATAACTTCCCCAAAACAAAATCTTCAGAAATTGCCCGTCGCCTCGTTCTGCTAAAATAGCTGCTAAGGTCATAGTTAAAGCTACTGCGGCAAAAATCAGTTGTAAGTCTATTTTCGGTGTTGTACCCCAACTGAAATAAATACTCCCAGCAGAAGCGACTACTGCAAGTATCGCCAAACCAGCCACCCAAGCACGGGGATAAGATGAGAGTAAAGGCGAATTTTCTGTCTCTGATAACTGGATACCAAAAGCTAAGGCTAAACTAGGGTAAATTGGGAATAGATACCAGGGAACTTTGGTAATCATCAAAGAAATTACCAGCAGGTAAACACCACTCCACGCCATTACTAGTTTTGCCCAACTAAGGTTGCGATTTTCCCAAGTTAAGCGGATAGTTTGCGGTAAGAATAATAACCACGGCCATGTGAACTTGAGAAGTTCGATCACATAGTACCAAGGTGGTTGAGAATTCCCCTCTACAACAGCGCCAATTTCCCTTGCTGATGGGTTTGCAAGGCTAATTTGAGCGAAAGTGTAACCATAGTGAATTAGTTGGGCACCATACCAACCGGCTACGGGGAGAATGCCAATTAAAATTGCTATCCACAGATAGTAACAGGTGAGTAGTCGTGGCGTATCCCAAAACAGAAATGCGATCGCGATCGCACCTAATAATACACCTAGCAGCCCTTGAGTTAGGCAAATCAACCCAAAACTAACGCCAACACCAAGACAATAACGTAAATCTCGGCGCGATCGCAACACGCACAACATCATCACCATCAAAAAACTTACCATCGCCCCATCCAACATTGCTAACCGCCCATGACGCACCACGGGTAACATTGTTAGGTAAATCAAGGCGCTATAAATAGCAGCCCAACGCTGGCGAAATATCTCTCGAGCAATGCAATACAGTAAAGGTACAGATGTCGCTGTTAAAATTGCTCCAGGTAGACGCGTTGTCCACTCATTTTCGCCTCCTAAAGAATAAGCCCAAGCAATTAGCAAATGCATCAAAGGCGGCTTGTCATGATATGGTTCGCCTCCTAGCGTTGGGTAAAGCCAACGCATTGAACCTGCTGGTGCATGCCAAATTTCACGCGCAACCTGTGCCACAGTACCTTCATCCCAATCTCGCAGGGGCAATCCTCCCAGATTGATGCTAAACAGTAAAATTGCTGCCAACAGCAATACTATTAGCCATACCCAATCAATCCATTTGCCAACCGTGCGATCCTGTTTTTCTAGATGACTCCAAATAAAGCTTCCTTCTTGCATATTCTCTGGTAATCATTTTACTTGCTGGTTTGATTACATAGAGACATCTAGCGAATCTCCAATGTTGCCACCCAGTAACAACGTATGTTATTAACAATTGCTAGTTTCCAAGATTAACTCAACTTTCTCTAATTGGCGCTATTTTTTGAAAAATTTATCTTAGTTATTTAAAGAACATTTCAGCCGATCAATGATAAAAATAATACAGACAAAAAATTATTTATTACCTGCTGATTACTCCGTAAATGAATTTGTATTTTATTTTTAATGTCACCCTTAGTTTAATTTTTATCTACTTAGTTGCAAGGTAGCTAAATTCGGAAATTTAGGAAATAATTGCTACAGGGTTTCAATGGTAGGCTGAACACTTCAAGGAATTATTTGTGATTTTTTTGCATAGTAATTACCAACATCTTTTAAATCTTCTACTTTCTTCCCATCCCGCTTGAGAATGAATTTTGAGGCTAATAGCTAAAGTCCTCTCAATGAGGATTAATACCAATTTTAAAAATGATTGCGATAGATGGAAACCTGAAACGGTTATCCAATCGATGTTTCACAATCCAAAATCTAAAATCTAAAATCTAAAATGGTATAAAGGACTGACAATTAAAAATTAAAAATTAAAAATTAAAGACATTTCAGACGTTCGCAAACAGCGTCTCTAAGAGTTGAGAAGTGCCTTGTGTGAAGGAGTTTGTGGCAACTTCTCTTGATTTAAACCCCAACTGAAATGGGTGCTATATGTAGATTGCAGTTTCTTAAACCCTTTAATTTACGATAAAGAAACATCCTAAATTTTCTTGTGAGATGGGTGAGGACACCCGTCCTATATTCAGGGCGGGCTTTCCTGCCCACCCCACAAGATGGATAATTTATTTATTGGCAGTCCCCAAATAAAAGATTTTAAGCGATGTAGATGGCTAGACAATGAGCAAGTTTTAGCATTTTAAATTTAATTAAGCGATTATTTAAGTTAGACATCTGTGTTGTAGAATTTTGTAAAAGCCTTTTTTACGAAAATAAGCAGCTATAAAATTATGGGAGCCTGTCAATGAATTTACCTGTAGTTGTGGATATTACTGTTGGCTTAGTCTTCATTTACTTGATTTTGAGCCTGCTAGCTTCAGAAATTCAAGAATTGATTACCACATTTTTACAATGGAGAGCTAAACATTTAAAAAATTCAATTGAATTACTTTTAGCAGGCGGTAGCGAAACTGAAGAATCAGATATTACTAAGGCAAGAAATTTAGTACATAAACTTTATAACGATCCTTTGATTAATAGCTTGAATCAACAAACAAAGGAGAAAATAGAAAAGCAGTTTCGGGAAAATACTAAAAGCAGTAACAAAAAACCACTAGGAGACAAACAAAGCGCCCCTTCATATCTTCCATCTGAAACATTTGCAATTACGTTATTAGATACCTTGAAAATTCCCCAGTTAATTAATTATGTGAAACATCCTAGTGATGAAGTTCAAACCAATTTGCACATGATATTAGCATCTTATAAAGAACTTCAAGCAGGTATTAATGATCCAAATAGTGAAAGTTACAAAACAATTCAAACAGTTTATGGAGATATTGACCAGGAATTTAGAGATTTTGTTAATCAAGAGTTACCTAATGATGTACCTGATAGTTTAATTAACAGTCTTCGTGTGCTTGCTCAACGTAGTAGGATAAAGGTTGGCGACCTCACAGAAGAAATAAATCAGTTTAAAAATGAAGTCGAAACATGGTTTGATCGCTCTATGGATCGAGCCAGTGGTGTTTATAAGCGCAATGCCAAAGGAGTTGCTATTATCATTGGAATATCAATTGCCATATTAACTAATACTGATACATTTCACCTGATTAATAGATTGTCGCAGGATTCGGTTATTCGCTCTGCAATTACTCAAAGTGCAAGTCAACGAGCCGATTATATAAATGATCAAGAAGCTAGAAGTAAAATCGAGAAACTATTAGGAAATGCTTCTATACCCATTGGATGGCAAAACCTCAATCAACAGTTCGAGCCGAATAGTGGAAACGTTTTATTAATCACAATTTGGCAGGTTTTTAGATTAATTTGCGGTTGGATAGTCAGTGGTTTAGCTATTGCTATGGGTGCGCCTTTTTGGTTTGATATCCTCAATAAATTTATCAATGTGCGGAATGCAGGGCCAAAACCTGCTGCGTATACTAAGGATCAACCGTCTCAGAAATAGCGTTTTACACCAGTTTTCATTTATTTGAATCACATCTCTCGTAGGGGCACAGCAATGCTCATTGGTGTCAACTTAAGCCAAAACCCTTTTAAAACCTCGTTTCCAGCCTCTGGCTGGAAATGCTGCTCGTTGGGCTGCTGCCGCAAGTCTTGAGGCGGAGCCTCTCGGAATGCGTTCCCAGTCTCCGACTGGGAACGAGATAATCTCTAAAAGCTGCTTCTAGACTAACTTTCACGTTAAGTTGACACGTATAAGCTTTTTCTGTGCCCCTACTTAGAAAATAAAAATAACTCGGAGTTTTAATTCTTTATTCTGAAGAATAATCTCAATTTGCTTGATGAATTCTCGAAAGTAAAATCGTCGCTCTGTTTCCGACAAATCTAACCAAAATTGTGGTATAGAAACAGCTTGAGCAACAGAACGCAAGTTAACTGGGGGAAGAGTCGCCAACTTTGCTTCGAGTGCAGAAATTTCTGTATGGAGTTTGTAAGCCCTTAATTTTGCTGTTTCGGCATCTAAAATTCCAGTTTCAATTAAAGCGGGTAACTGAGCAAGTATTTCTAGCTGACGTGCGATCGCTTGCCCTAAACTATTCTTGACTGCATCCAACTGAGGAAAATTCATCCCCGCAACCGCTAAGGGTAAGTCACGGCAAACCGTTTCAATTGTATGTTCTAAAACCTCTTGGTAGGGAATAGCCTTACACTTAGGGCGTTGGGGACAGCTAGTAGAACGTAAATAAAGATACTCCTGATCTTGATTGCGTTGGGTGACACGGGTAACTGTCAGATGTGACTGACACTCAGCACAGACAACCAACCCCGCTAAAGAACGCCTAGCACTAGCAGTTCGGGATGGTAAACGGCTGTTACGGCGTAAAAGTCGGTCAACTTGGGCTGCTTCTTCCTGAGAAATTATTGGAATATGGGTATTAGAGATAATTTCATCATTTTGGTAAGCTGTATTGCCGCGATAAACTTGATTAGTCAGCCAGCGTCTTCCTGTGGTTACAGAGATTTTTTTGCCGTATTTTTTCGCTAAGTAACGAACTGAACCCCGCAGGGAACCATAGAGTATAAAGTATTCAAAAAAATCTTTGACAACTGGTGAAGCACTGCGATCTATAATATATTTTCCCTTACCTCGGCGATAGCCGTAGGGAACTTTGCCGGGTGGCGGTGCAACATCAAGACGATTACGGGCGTGTCCTTGACGGATGCGACGACTACGTTGCTGACGTTGGATTGCGTGTAGCAAATTCAGCAAGTCAGCGCCCAGAGGGTAATTTTCGGAAGTGTAGGGCTGTTCAGTAGCAATTATCGCCACTCCCATTGCTTCGAGTTGATGAAGGCGATCGCTAATTTCCTCTACAGTATCCCCTAATTCTTGCAACCGCCGAATCAAAAGATAATCTGCCCTTTCAGTTTGGCAATCGGTAAGTAATTGTTGTAATTGCGTTCGCGCAGCGTGTCCATTCGCGCAGCGCCCCGGAGGGAAGGACTCTCGCTTGCCCAAATCTTCATAAACCTGATCAACCTCCCATCCCCAATCGGCTTGATCGGGAGAAGATTCTAATAGCGGATCGGTATAAGAGTAAGCAATGATTTTCATTTGTCATTGGGAGCAATGCGGTTTTGTGAGATTGAACTTAGGTACTAATTTTATAGACAATACTATACAATGGCTTGCCACATACTACCTGCAAATCAATCACGATATCGCGTACTGCTGATAGTTGGTTTATCTCCTTTGCTTACCTTGAGACTCATGAACCGAGCATCAAAAAACATGAGGTCGTGGGCGTTGACTTAGGTGTAAATTAATTAGCTACACTCAGCACGGGTGTTGTTTTTCCGAACCCTAGATATTACAAAACGCATCTAGAAAAACTCCATATATTATCACGAAAGTTTGCGAGAAAAACTAATGGTTCTAACAATAAATATAAACCCTTAAAAATTAATGCGACGATAGATTTCAGTCAGGGGAATTTCTACGTTTAAACTGTGTAGGACGATCGCCCGTTCAAGGTTAGAGTGAACTTGCCATAGCCAGCGATCATTACTATTACGATCTTTGTTGTAATACTGCTCAATGTAGGGTTCAGTTTGGCTCACAAGCAGATATTCACAAAAGCTGCCAACAGAGCGATATTTTCTGAACTTTTCACCTCGATCATAAGCTTCGGTAGAGGGTGATAGAACTTCGACAATAAGTATTGGATTGAGAATTTCATCATTGCGCTGACCATTGAACTCTGGTTTACCATTAACAACCATCAAATCGGTATAAGTACCACACTGATATTCAGGAATCCAAACTCGCAAGTCGCTGTTATACAAACGAAAATCAGTGTCTCTCAGTAAAAACCCCAAGTAAATTAATAAGTTGCTAGCGATCGCACTGTGGGCTTCCGAACCTCCCAACATAGTAATAATCTCTCCGTTGCGGTATTCATGGCGTTCTGGGTTGGTTTCTTCCATAGCCCGATACTCGTCTAATCTGAGGCGAGTTGTTATTACATCTGGGGGACTCGTTTGAGCAAAGACCACAATCAGACCTCTTGAATAATTAGCTCTAAAACTATTATCAGCAACGGGAGGAAGAATTGCCAATTTAATGAGATTGCAATATCACAAGGCTCCAATGCCCTTTTTCATTGGTTCTTCTCCCCCACTCCCCCTCACTGCTGACTCAACTCGATAATATTTCCATCAGGATCTTGTGTAAACAGAGCAGGGCGACCGGAAGCGCTGGGTTGAATGGGATAATTATAATTGAGTAACTCTTGTTTAGCGGTGTCTAAGTCAGCAACGGAGAAAGCAATGTGGGGATTGCGTCCCCATTTTTCGTTTGGGTTTTCCGTGGGGACAGTAGGTGCAACTATCAGATGAATTTGATAGTCGCCAACTTGATACCATGCACCAGGGTAGTTTAGGGAACGATCTATTTTGGCTAATCCCAATACTTTGCCATAAAAGTGTTCCGAGCGTTCTAAGTCAGTCACAAGAATTGCTGTATGAAGACTTTGGGTAATGTGCATTGTTGGTAAGATGCGATCGCGTTTATTTAAATTTTGACGTAGTTTGAATCTTTGCGGAGAGTAGAGGGAGATCAGGGAGTGAGGGAGATGAATTAATAACCAATGCCCCATGCTTAATGAGAAATGACAACTTGTCCTCTTGATGTATACAGGCGATGTCTACGACGGTCACTGAGCGGGTAAAATACCTTTTAGAGTCAGTGCAGCATTGGGAATGGAAATTGCCCAACAAGCACAGATTTTTATTTGACCACGAAATAAGCGGCTTACAGATTCAGTTTTCATTGCTGGACTCAAATAGGTGCTTAATCGTAAGTGATTAACCGGACATCATATAATTACTTTAATAATTACTTTAAAACGAACCGTTTAATAAATCCTGTAGGAGATTTTGTTCGATAGCGATCGCGCCACATCACCAAGCCAGTGATAAATAAAATTAACGGTGCAAGTCCGACAAACACATAGAGAATGCGAGTAGGTAAGCCACCAAAAGTACCGTAGTGTAGAAGAACAAAAGAATTGAGGACGCGATCGCCCAATGGCATCTTTAGAGCATTATCAACTCTTAAAACTTTACCCGTATATTGGTCAAGATAAACATTACTATTCCCATACTCCACATTTTCCTGTGGCAGCTTCATGCGAATTTGTAGAGCATCTTCTGGTTTACTAGGAAAATAAATGCTTTTGGTAACACCACTAGGTAAGGTAGCATCAGCAATTTTCAGTTGTTCTGTCAATCCTAATGTTGATTTACTAGGAATTGGCTTAGATACTGGCTCGGATGGTTTTTGAGTGAATGTGACAGCGTAAATAATCGGCTCAGTCAAATCGTAAAAGTTCCAGCAAAAGCCCGTAAAGCCAGTAAAGAATAAAAAAAACACAGTGATAATGCCAGCCACTTTGTGAATGTCAAAATTCACCCGCTTGGGATGAGCATCAAGCTTGATTTTGAAGCCTGCAATCAATTTGCGCCAACCAGGCCAGAGAACTAAACCTGTGATGGTGAGTATACACATTAAAAAGGCAGCAATGCCAACAATTACAGTTCCGGTTTCGCCCGCCATCAAGCTGTAGTGCAAACTAAGTGTTAGACCAATTAGGGTTTTATCCGTTATCCGCTCACCGATAATTTTGCCTGTATAAGGGTTGATAAAAACCTCTTTCCTTTGCACATCAGTTGATGACAACTGCCCCACATAGGGAGAAGAAGGATTATCTGGCAAATAAATGCGAAAAAGATGGAAATCACCTCGCGCGGGATACTTCGCCTCAATTGTATTCACCACAGACTCTGGGGATAACTGCACCTGTTGGGGAGTAATGTGTCCATACTGTTGACTAATCATAAAGTGGTCAAAATCTTGCTCGAACACTAACAGGCTACCTGTCAAGCCAACGACAATTAACAACAGTCCAACACAAAAACCGATAGAGCGGTCCAGGTAAAAAACGATATTACGTACTTTTTTCCGGTTCATAATCGCCACGAAAGTAAGTTAGATTTTTTACCCCCTCAATCCTCCCGATGCATCGGGGGGAAGAATTAGACTCGCTCCCCAAGGCATCGGCGAGGGTTAGGGTGGAATCAAAACTGTACTGAAATTGTTCCTAGAACAGTCAGTGGTGCTCCAGGAAGTAGATAGTAGCCATGAGAATCGTAATAATTGGTATCAAAAAGATTCTTGAAGTTAAGACCCACTCGCCAATTTTCATTTCTATAGAAAATAGAGGCATCAGTTCTGACGTAGGAGGGAAGGACAACTCCATTGTTTGGTAGTAAAGCTTCGGGATCGCCAACAAAAAACAGTCCTCCACCAAATCCCAATCCTTTGAAGGAACCACTTTGAAATTCATAGCTTGTCCACAAGCTAGCGCTATTTCGTGGCGCACCAACCAATCTGTCACCCACAGGTATGTCAGTATCCTCGCTGACATAGGTATCCTTATGGGCAAAGGATGCAATTACATTCCACCCAGGTAAAATTCGCCCAGAAATATCGAATTCAATACCTCGACTCTTGACTTCTCCAGCTGCAATTGAGCTATTTCCGACAGCAGCCCCACACCGTCCCGAAGGGCGGTGCTGGGAAGA
>NZ_JABXKJ010000019.1 GCF_017115085.1 Nostoc sp. NMS7
TTTATGAACAACCTCGATTCTTGGAGAGCAAACAATGAAGAATACCTAGCAAATGAACTGGCTTGGCTACGCTGGCGTTTGTCTGAGTTTGCACAGTTACCTGATATTGAAAAGCCTAAAGTCACAGAAATGGCAATAGTGGAAAGGATGAATCCACCCCCAGCGCTGCTTCTCTTAGGCCAAAAGTTAGATTTATCTGACTTTGAACAACAGGTCTTACTGTTATGCATTGCAATGGAATTATATCCAGGTATAGCGCGTCTTTGCGCCAAAGCTTCAGATAATTCTCACCAGCCTTATCCTACCTTTGCCTTAGCTTTATCATTATTCGATGAACCTACTTGGGATGCCCTTTGTTGGGAACGACCTTTGCGTTACTGGCGATTAATTGAAATTCATCAGTCAGGAGTTCAACCGCTGACTACGAGTGGTTTACGGGTAGATGAACGTATATTAAATTATGTTAAAGGATTAAATTCTTTAGACGATCGCTTGGTATCATTACTGGTGCTGATGGAAACAGCAGAATGGAATGTAAAATTACCTCCATCTCAAAACGCTGTTGTCGAGACAATTATTCAGCAACTGCATCAAACGCATAGAGAACAACGTTTACCTATTATTCAGCTAGTGGGGGCAGATTCCCTCAGCAAGCAACTAATAGCCCAACATGTAGCAGCCCAACTAGATAAATATGTCTATCGTTTGTCAGTAGAATTATTGCCCACTCAGGCGGGAGAGTTAGAGACAGTTGCTCGTTTGTGGCATCGGGAAAGCTTGCTATTGCCCCTTGCGCTGTATTTAGATGCCCAAGAGGTTGACGGTAAACCGACTACAGAAGGACAAGCACTTCCCTTGCATCGGTTTCTTACCCGCAGTGGTGGTCTACTTTTCCTTAGCACTCGTGAAGTTAGGCAATTGGGTCTGCCGACAATTATCGTAGATGTTGAAAAGCCAACACTCACGGAACAAAAAGCAACTTGGACTGAGGCATTAGGAGGAGTAGCAGATAGTAGTCCGCAGCTTCTGGCGACTCAGTTTAACCTCAATTTAGTCACAATAGAGCAGATTGCCCAGCAAGTGTTGGGGGAAATGCCGTCGCAGGAAGAAGACCTAACCCCCCCAGCCCCCCTTCCCTGCGTTAGCGAAGCGGCACGAAGTGCGGGAAGGGGGGAGGAAGAGGAGGACTCCCCTCTCCTTGTAGTAGAGGGGTTGGGGGAGAGGTTCAACGAATCGGCTTGGAGAAAAACCTTGCGTGGTAAGCTTTGGTCGGCTTGTCTTGCTAGTACTCGTCCGCAGTTAGATACTTTAGCTCAACGCCTCGACCCGAAAGCAACTTGGGATAATATTGTCCTACCAGCAGAGGAGACAAACTTACTGCATCAAATTGCTGACCAAATCAGGCAGCGCAGCATTGTTTATCAACAGTGGGGTTTTCACAACCGCATGAATCGGGGCATGGGGATTAGCGCCTTGTTTGCGGGAGAAAGCGGCACAGGGAAGACGATGGCGGCGGAGGTGATAGCCAATGATTTGCAGCTAAATCTTTACCGCATTGACCTTTCATCTGTGGTTAACAAATATATTGGAGAAACGGAGAAAAATCTGCGGCGTTTGTTTGACGCGGCGGAAGATGGCGGGGCGATTCTGTTTTTTGATGAAGCGGATGCTTTGTTTGGCAAACGTTCTGAAGTGAAGGATAGCCATGACCGCTACGCCAATATTGAGGTGAATTATCTGTTGCAGCGATTGGAGGCTTATCGCGGTTTGGCAATTCTAGCAACGAATCTCAAGAGTTCGTTAGATCATGCCTTTATGCGTCGCTTGCGGTTTATTGTGAATTTTCCTTTTCCGGGTGTGGCTGAACGTCAGGTGATGTGGCAAAAGGTGTTTCCACCAGAGACACCAACACAGGATTTAGATTTTAACCGCTTGGCACGTTTGAATTTGACAGGGGGCAGTATTCATAATATTGCTTTAAATGCGGCGTTTCTGGCTGCTGGGGCTGGCACGCCTGTAACGATGCAGTTGGTGTTAGCGGCGGCGCGGGCTGAGTTTCGCAAGTTGGATAGACCAGTGAATGAGGCGGATTTTCGGGTTTTAGTATCTACGGGGGTAAGGGTATGAATATCAATATTGATATAGAAAAACTAATTTTAGAGGGAATGCCGATTTCTCCCAGTCAGGCGCGGTTGTTGCAAGCAGAGGTAGAGAGTGAATTGGCGAGATTGTTGGCTAATGAAGGTTTACCAGACAACTTGCTCTCAGGTGGGGTAGTGCCTGGTGGTGCGATTCAAGTGAAGCCTGGAACTAATCCCGCCCAAATGGGGCAACAAATAGCACAAGAAATATATCGAGGAATGAAACCATGAATCGTCAGGGAATCGCACAAACTAATCAGCAGGAAAAAAGTGAGACATCCCAAGTAAGTAGAATTTTACAGCGAAGTGCCGTTCGTTCGGTTTCGGAGGCAGAGATGCAATCAACAGAAGATAAAGAAGCACAGCCATTGGGTAATTCAGCTTTATCTAAAGACTTTAGCCGAGTGCCTATCAGCACAACAAAACCACAGCAGATTATGGCAAAACTGACGATTGGGTCACCGGGGGATAAATACGAACAGGAAGCGGATCGGGTAGCGGCGCAGGTGGTGCAGCGAATAAATGCACCTGCGTCTGTACAGTCAGGTGAAGATGAAACTGTTCAGCGAGAGGAGATGGAGACAAAAGATAACGAAGCAAGACTGATGAGGTCGCCAATATTACAGCGTCAGTCTAGTGGTGCTGGGATGGCTGCTACGCCAGACCTGGAAGCCTCCATTAACCGAGCAAGGGGGGACGGACAACCCCTCGCAAACAATGTCCGAGAACCGATGGAAAAGGCGTTTGGGGCTGACTTCAGTGGGGTGAAGGTTCACACGGATGCTCAAGCTAACCAGTTGAATCAATCAATACAGGCTCGTGCTTTCACGACGGGACAAAATGTATTCTTTCGACAGGGGGAATATAATCCTGGGAGTCGAGAAGGGCAGGAATTATTAGCCCATGAGTTGACTCATGTGGTGCAGCAGAATGGGGAGGCAGTGCGGCGATGGCCGGAAGCAAAGGGGATAGGAACCATGTTGACCGAGGGAGAAAATGGGATCGCGACAGCAACTACGAAAGTATCCAACAGCAATGTGATGACCGGACTGATACAGAGAGATATCGGCTTTGAATTCGAGACTAAACAAATATATACGAGAAAATTGAGGAACACAGATACTCTTCTCCCAGCAGCCCAAAACTTCCAAAATCCCCAAGAGGCAAAAGCAAAATGGGCTGAGGGCCAACGACTTGAAAAGGGTGAAGCCCTTCTCAAGAAGCCTGATATCGAAGTGCAAGCTGATGATAACGAGGACGAGTCCGACCTTGAGGTCGTCACGACACATTTTCCACTAGATGCGAACGGACGGAACAGATTGAATGTCGCGATGCAGGATTTAACTCTACTCGTTAACGCATATACCCCCTTATACCATCAAATGCAAGGTATAGTGCCAGCTAAGGCTCTCAACGGCACCGCAGGGTTTAATACCACGATGGAGAATGGGATGTTTTTGGGGAATTTTGCAACAGCTCAAACCGCCCCACAGATCACATTTGGTATTCGAGTGGGAAATGTCGCTGACATCGTGCGCGATCTGCACGGTGACCCTGATGAGACCCCCGCAGAGAAGACAGTACGCGATCCGGGTCGGCTGCGTATGCGCCCGCCAAACTCAGCGAATCCTAACGAGCCTAGAGACCTATTACCTGGAGAGGAGGCGCAAACGCTCATCACTGGTAGAAGTCTGGCGCGCTCTGCAATTACTAACTATCAACAGAAACATCAAGATGCTCCCCAAACGGGACAGCCAGAGCTTGAGGGTTTCCTTACGATAGTGTTCTCGTATTGCGAGAGTATGGACTACAAGCAAAAATTTCTCAAGAATCATACCCCACTCATGGCGAAGACAGATATTGCCACAATATTTACGACGCTGCCTGATCCTGTTCAGAAGCATTACTCCCAAAAGGATGGTACTGGAAGGTCGAACTTGGAGAGGTTAGTCGAAACCTCTCCTGGCTACGCCCAAAGGATGAAACAGCGACTGTTCGACCTGGCTCAGCAGCCAAGACTCGCAGAAGACGACCAACCTACTGGGGAGCAACAGTGGTATCACAGGCTAACCCTGGAGAGTTGGCTAAGAGAAATTGTATTGCGAGATCGAACTAAAATGGAAGCGATCAAGCAGATATTCAAAGATAAGTACGAGGGGAGCAAAAAGAGACCAGGCAAAGATCAACTGAGTAACAAATATTTCCCTGACAAACCTAGGAAACAGAACGTAGAGGGGTACGCTGCCCTAGGAGAGAAAATGGATGAAGACGTGACCAACCCGGCAACAAGGTTGCCCATATTCGAGCTGAGATCCGCGAGCAAACGGATCACCTATATCGCAGCGCAGCAATGGGCGCTCCATCTCTTCGATTACATACGGTTGCTAAACTAAAACCCATAGGGAGGACATACTCGAATTCCCTAGTAGGAAGAGGAGTCCGAACAGGGACATTAAGCGCTCTATTACCTTTGTAGAGGTAGATTAGTCTTTGAACGTCAGCCATAGCCTTTTATTATTAGTTGCAGTAATATGCGCGCTCGCCAGTCTCCGCTAAGTGAAAGTACCGCAAAGAAAGATGGGGTTTCAGGTGTGCCAAGAGAACAATTGCGATCGCCTTCAGCACCAGCGCAACAAGCGTTGCCATTATTTGCTGGTTCAACCTGATTTCAAAGCGTTCGCTTATGTATGAAGGTTGATGAGCGTGCGATTATTTACTGGTTCAAGCTGACCTCAAAGCGATCGCCTATGTATGAAGGTTGATGAGCGTGCGATCGTGCGATTATTTACTGGTTCAAGCTGACCTCAAAGCGATCGCCCATGTATGAAGGTTGATGAACGTGCGATCGCACCATAATTTGCAGGTTCAACCCAACCTCAAGGCGATCGCCCATGTATGAAGGTTGAAGAACGTGCGATCGCGCCCATTATTTGCTAGTTCAACCTAACCTCAAAGCGATCGCCAATGTATGAAGGTTGATGAGGGTACGATCGCTCTCATAGCAAACTCGAACTAATCTTTTATTCTCTTACCAAAAAGCTGATGTTAGACTTTATTCTCATCACTGGCGATCAAGCCATATTCAACCCCATCTTTGGCAAAGCAATAGTTGTAGTGCGTCCTTTCATTTTAAAAGGTACTGCCATACCAACAGTTAACAAAAAAAATATTTGCGTTGTTGGTGACGAGAAAAAAGTTATTGTACCTGGTTGTTCTTACATAAGTCCGCCAAATATCACCCCTGGTACAGGAACACTTTCCATTCAATCCTTAGCCATCAATCAAAAAGCTAGAAAAGTTAAATCTACCCGAAAAGCAGTATTGCTCAAAGGTACTACCTTCATAGCGAGATTTCAAGTTATCGTGCCAGCTCAAATACCGCCAACACCAGTAACACCAGCAATACCAGACCCCATTCCTTTGTATTCTGGTACGGGATACTTTACTACTACAAATATGACAACAAAAGGTACTTGATAAAAATTTGTAGAGACACAATTTTTTGTACTCTTATTGACTATACGATCACCAATTTAAAAATTTGCCTTGAGCTACGCGATCTCAATAATTAGTACCAAAAACTACAAATGATTTAGGAATAATTTTATGTCCCACTTTCCTGGTGCGCCACGTTTATTAAAAGGAACGATCGCCATCCTTGATGCTGTCACCTTTCTCCCCAAAGGAATAATCCTATTGCAATACAATCCTGAAACACTCAGACGCACTTTACAGGTAAGAGGTGCGGGTTCTGAAGGAAGCGATCGCCTAGAAGCTTTGCGTCTAGTTGCACCACCGTTAGAGACTATTCAACTAGACGCAGAAATTGATGCTACAGATCAACTGGAGTTTCCTACAAAAAATCCAGATACAGTGTTGTTTGGCATATACCCTCAATTAGCAGCCCTAGAAACCCTGATCTATCCTAAAAGCAGCCAAATTCAGACAAATAATCAACTCGCCCGCACAGGTGTTTTAGAAATCTTACCAAATGAGGCGGATTTAAGTGTATTTATATGGAGCTTAAATCGTGTAATGCCAGTACGCCTCTCTGAGTTCAGCATTACCGAAGAAGCATTCGATTCTAAACTAAATCCCATTCGTGCCAAAGTCAGTTTAGGTATGCAAGTATTAAGCACAAATGACTTGAGATTTGACCATAAAGGCAGCAGCTTGTTCAGAGTCTATCACAAGCAAAAAGAGCTTCTAGCTAAGGTAAACACGGCTGCGATTGTTATCAAGACAGTTGCTTCTTTCTTATAAACTTGGCTATCTTTAATTATGAATTATTTCATCTGTAAGTTTCTCAAAAACATCTTGGTAAATATAAGTTTTTAGTTGTAAAATAAAAAAGAGTAAAATGTTTACTGAAAGCAGTCGTTACTACGATGTAGAAATTGCCAAGTGGCAAACAACATCAAATCAAACTATCAGTTACCTCAGACGCAGATTTTTACCGTCATCACAAAGGTTTGAGATTCTTCAAGAACATCAAGTCAGCGAAGGCGATCGCCTAGATAATATCACTGCAAATTATCTTCATGACCCGGAAGTTTTTTGGCATTTATGCGATGCTAACA
>NZ_JABXKJ010000003.1 GCF_017115085.1 Nostoc sp. NMS7
ACCTGTACTTACTTATTACTGTCAAGCGCACAAGTTTTATGCAAAACGCGCCACTGTTTGGTGTCTGCTTGTTTAGTGCTTGCCGTATCCGCAAATGCTGTACGCTACAAACTCAAGATATCTACACATCCCTTGGCAATGTCAGACCCCGGCTGGTGATTCGGAAATCTTACACGAAGGGGAAGCTAGCTACTAGGTCAATCTCAGTGATTGAAAGTTACAAAAATATTTGGAAGTGACTAACGAGCAGGTGTTGAAAGCGCCTGCAAGCTTGGCTATGCTGTCACCGGTTGAAGAAAATGTCGGGAAATAAATCCTCCCTGACTGGGTTCTAGCATCTAGTTATTAGATAGCGTACCTGTTATAATGCTATATCTGCGTAACTGGTATTAATATAATAACTGGTTAATTATTTATATAAACTGGTTAATAATTTATAATAACAGCTTCCACTTCTAACATATTGCTCAGTGTTTCCAGGTGCGTAAGCATAGCCTAACCGTAGATATCGCTTGTGGTGGCATGGGATTTGGACTGGCAACTGCGTTGCCGAACGACGGCGGCTATCGCCGCGTCTCCTTGGTTCTTCGTTCGGGGAGCGTTCGCTGGGTTAATGGCTAGCGAAAATTCCTCATCTTGTTATTATAATCTTCTCAGAAGATATAACAGGTTTCCGCGTCTCCTAAGCAAGCGATGCCTTCGGCGGGCGCAGCGATCGCTCCCAATTCCCAGCGTGGTTATCAGCTATTGGGCGTTAGCGTGGTGTGGTGGGTAAGAATAACAACTGCGTTGCCAAACGACGGCGGCGTTACCGCGTCTCCCACGTCTCCTGTTTGCTGTGGTGGCGATCGCTATGGTAGCTGTGGCGTGGTGTGGTGGCTTGGCTGTGGTGACGTTGATGGTCTTAACTGGCAACCCTTATCTTTTATCCGATTAAAACTACGATTAATACCTTGGCTGTGGTGACGTTAGTGGTTTTGACTGGCAACTGCGTTGCTGACGACGGCGGCGTTGCTGCGTCTCCTGTGGGCGATCGCTTGCACAGAGCGGGTAAGTTATGGTCATTAATGGTTATGTCTTATTGATTTATTCTGGCATAACTCCGATGAGCGCGGCTTCTATCTGTTCCAAGGCTTTATCAACCGCGTCTAACCGCTTGCGATTTTCCCACTCTTGATAAGCTTTAACGACCTTGCTACTGTTCACCCTGCCTATGTGTGACAGGTCATTTTAGGGTTTTTACCTCGTTTAACGATACCTTTTAAACGAGGTTTTGGATTACGGTTAAAAATTGGTTCTACTGACTGCCATTTTGTTGCATAAGTGTAGGTGTAAATATCGCCACCTTTTTTGTAACGCTTGCGTACCTCATACTGATGAATCCATACCCCAGGTGGCGACATGGGTTCATTGATTAACTGTTGTCTGATTTCCTTTAATTGGTGAAGCTTCTCTATGATTTGGTCAATGCGATGGCTGCGCCCGCCGAAGGCATCGCTCATGGCAATTACAACAGTTATGCTTATTGAAAATTTTAAAACATAACTCCTATGCCCCGTCGCCACGTCTCCCTGCGATCGCTGACCACTGCCACCAAACATTTTTTCGCTTCTCAATTTTTCACACCGCGATCGCTAACTCCTAACTCCCCATTTTTACCTGCGGCACGACCGCACCCGCTCCGGCATCTCTGTACCAGTTTATTCGTAATATATTTTTATACAAACTTGGTAGTCACCACTGAAAATAAGCTCATTTTGTATCAAAATCTGATACCGTAGTCACGGTCACTATATAAATAGATATTAATCATCGTGACTACCAAAATCATCGTGACTACCAGGCGTGACTACCAAACCCCATAACCTCCAATCTATTTTTAAGGAATTGCGCGATCGCACTTCTCCCCCTCCACAATCCCCTACACCAACTTTCGGGTAACATTCCACAGTCAAGGGAGTACACACCCCTAGAATCTCAAAATTAACCCCACTCACAGCACGAGTGGGGCGTTGGGAAGTGATGGGGAGGACGATCGCTAATCTTCTGATACTGTTGGCGAATTATTTCTTCATATCTGAAATCCCGATTTTAGCGTTGTCTGATTTACAAAAGTCAATCAGTTCCAACAAGGGTATGACGAAGATTCAAAGCTTTGAGGGTATTAAGGAATGTTTCGCCAACAGTATCCGTTGCTACTCGCACCCCAAAATGTGAATTAATAAGTTTGTGTACTTATCAGTGGAAGTTCTAGAATGAAAACTCGTAAGGCTTTTGCCACGTTAATGATTTGTGTATTGTTGGTACTCAGTATCGTGGGCTTTGTGAATCTGCACCAAGCCTCAGCTCATTACATAGCAGATTGTCGCAGATTGGTGACAGGCACGTACATCACGAAAGTCTCTGGTGACTTCGGTCCGTTTAGCTTACTTATGACGATTACTCGAGATGGTGACTATTTTTTTACTGGCTCAAACCAAAGTGGTGCTCCCTCTCCTTCAGACCAAAATGGTGTTTCCTCCCAACCTTATAGCAACGGACAAGGCAGTTGGAAGTGTACCTCAGACAGAGATTTTACTGCCACGGTACTCAACTTCAGTTACCCAACAGCGACATTACCTGGCGCAATTGTTAGAAGCGATGTTAATGCAACAGTCGATCCAAAAGCTGGGATACTGCAAGGAAAAGCAACACTGAGGTCGTTCTCACTAAACGCGAATCCGCTCCAAGATAATGCCCCAGTAGCAGGGACTGAAACTTTCACCGGACCGCGTATAATACCTTGACAGTAATCGCTTTGCTCTGGCAGATCAGGTCGTTTTGACGCGACGGGAAAGGCGATCACAACTTCATCCTCTCACCGATCAGTTGAGTGCTGCTGTCGTTATGACACACAACTATAGCGGTTCTAAGTTGGGTGCAATATAGTAACAACAGTGAGTAAACCATCCAATAATGTCCTTTTTAGTCACTGCATCTAAGGCATTGGTGATGGCTTGATCTAATTCTTCATAGGTTCTGGCAGCATGCGATGCCTATGGCGGCAAGCTACGCTTCTCTCTACCGCCGCCACAATCGCCTACACCAACTTTGGGGTACTAAATCCACAGCCAACACCCTACACTGGCTTAGAATCGCAAAATTAAACCCACTCGTGTTTTAAGTGGGGAAGGGGGAAGGGGGAAGGGGGGATGGATGGGCGATCGCGGTTTGCTAACTGTGTAGCTTAATAATCCATAAAGTTTAAATAAAACAAGTAAGCACCATAACCTACTGCTGCTGCTGCTGCTGCTGCAACTGGTGCGGCGGCGGCAACAACAATGCCTCCTACCATTGTTCCCCCTCCGATCGCAGCTAAACCAGAAGTTATTCCTGCTGCGCTCAGACCCGCAACGCTACCGGAGACTGAAACTGCACCAATTGTCCCGGCTGTACCAGCTACCACACCTGCGGCAGCACCTACTGCACCTGCCCCTAATGCTCTGTTATCTTCCATATTTATTGTTACCTTTCTTACAGGTTAAAAAAATAGCAGAAATTCAGCCAGCTTTCGGCGTACTGCCTTAACCCAAATGAGTAACGCTGGCATTCCACTGAGAGTTATTCAGGAAATATCTGGCCATCGGAATTTAGAACAGTTGCAGAGATATTTAGAAGTATCTGACGATCAGGTATTGGGAGCGGCGGCGGCGTTGTCGATGTTGTCACCTGTGGCTAGTAATAGTGTAGAGCTACAAACCGACATTGGATTAAAAGCGCCTACAGTAGAGCATTCTATTTCAGATTAGCCTACTCACCAAAGCAAAACCCCACAGCTAGAGACGCACTACGGGGTGAGAATTCGGGTTGTGGGGGAATGGGGCGATTGATTGGGTGTGAGGTCTTGTGCCTACTTTAAATTTAACTAGATGTCACCGTTGTATTGACCAAATAACTGTTTGTCTTCCATTGTTTGTGTTTGGGAATAATCGAGTAAAAGCGTTAGTGGTCAAGTCAATACTGTTGTAATTGCAAGCAAAACATTTATCGAAAATCGGAACGGTGATTGATTTACTACCGTCTAAGGTTGAGACTTTTACCCGCTTACCGCATAATTTTAAAAAATCAGACCCCCTGAACCTCTGAGCAGGCAGGGCTACTGCATATTTCGGTACTGGCTTTTTGCAAAATCCCAAATTTCCGGCCGGGTCGTAATATGTAGCCTGACCTTCGATTAAATCAGCCTGGAGGTTTTGAGCCTGTACAGTTGGCTGACCGCAGGCAATAAATACTATCCCGATAAGGATCGAAGCTAGCTTTATGATTTTAATGGTCATAAATCACATCAATTTAGTAGTGGTTTGAACGTTAAGGGCAACTCCGGGACTTAAAAAAAGCTCATTAATGGACACTTTGCCGTCTTGATCACGATCTAAGTTATTAAAAAGAGATTGAAGCTTTTGCTCAGTTGCCATAAGTTTCTATCTGAATTAATTTTTCAATTTAATATCTCATTAATGTCTCAAAATTAAACACCAATTATATCCTTAGACGTAGAAACGTCTATCGCTAAAAAGACAAAACACTTAGTAAGCATCTCGACTCACCAGCTTTACAGAAAAACAGACAGACATCCATGTGGGTGTAGATGTCGGGAAATATTGCTTAAACGACATTCCCTACGCGATCGCTTTATCCCGATTAATTCTTTACCAACTTCCTGCTGCTAGCTTTTATACAATGTTTGGTAGTCACCACTGAAGATAGCCGAATTTTGTATCAGATGTTGATACCGTAGTCACGCCCTCTATATAAATAGATATTAATCATCGTGACTACCAGACCATGACTACCAAAACCCCAAAACCTCCAATATATTTTTAGGGCATTGGGCATTGGGTATTGGGGAAGGTAGCGATCGCGCTTCTCTCCTCCACAATCGCCTACGTTAAGTTTGGGGTACATTCCACAGATTCCTACAGTCAACACTCTACACATCCCTAAAATCGCACTCCTTATCCCACTCGTGTTTTAAGTGGGGAAGGGGGAAGAGGGGAAAGGGCGATCGGTTCCCTTACTTCCCTACCGCATACCCTGAAGTAATATATTTTGACAGTCAATGAAACAGAACCCATTCAGGCTTGGTGATTGTCAAACCTGGTTTTATATGGTGGGATTTCAGGTTCTCTTAGAAAATAGTGTTCTGTCGCCTTGTTTTCTAAGTTCAAGCCAACAACTATTAAAAATTCATTTCTTGGGTTATAGGTATCAACTAGTTCATAGAATTTTGCCCATTCTTCTTGTTGTCCTGCCTTGGCTTCCGATTTTCTCGTTTCACGCCATATTTGTGAATCTTTTGGAATATACAATATCTGATTTTCTAGTGGCGATTTGCTCCGGGTAGCTTCAAAGGTATTCCCAGCTTGATGTTGAATATCAAGTAATTTATGAAAGAATAAATAGCCTCTTCCTGCCTTCTTGAAGTTTTTCCAAGATGTGGCAGCCAAAAAAGGCTCAAGTTGCTCTACCATCTGTAGGGCTAACTCATGCTTGATTTTTTTCTCTGGGGTAATTTGGGTCTTGTATGTCATGATTTTTCGTATTTTTTGAAAGTAGCTTTATGATGCCGTGAATATCGTTAAAAAGCTAGAATGCACTTTCGGATTAAGGAATTTTGTCACCCCTTTCTCAATAAGTCAGAGCTTGTTGATTTGACAGATTGCTAATATTCTGATAAAGAAGTAATTGCTAAAATCATTGAAACAAACTCAATAGGGATAACAGAATTAATCTGATTGACGTTCGCTGAAAATAAAAACATAAATTTAAGAAGTAAAAAGCAAAAAGTAAGAGGTGACAGGACAATAATGCGATGTGCGGAGAAGCGATCGCATTTCTTTGGAATAATCAGTGGTCAAATCGTTGTAGTCTGTGGATCGCAGGGAGACAATCTCTACGCATTTATACAAAGCGCTCCGGCTAGCAAGAACCGCAGATATTGCTGGCAATAATCAACCTTCGCCAAACTAGACAAACCTCCCCCAAGCTATTGGCAGTTCTGGGTTCTGAGGCAATGGAACGGGTTTATCAAACCTTCAAATCTCCAGAACTTTTATGCAACAGTACCTTGGGCAAGGTTTAGTGTTTTAACTTTAGTTGTTAGCTAACTTCCAAAAAATTAATAGTGCAAACTTTGCTTGCTTAGTAATCATCGTCCGAATATCTATCATTTATTTCAAGAAATACAGCCTCGCAATAATTAGCGTCCCATTCGCTGATGAAAGCATTCCTTTCTTCTTGAGTAGCGCAATTTTCAAACCTATCAGCATCTACTTCCACTGATATAGCCCATACGTGGTTTTCATTCCACCCCTGAATTAATAATTCTCTCTCTTCTTTTGTTACACAATTTTTAAATTTCTGAACATCTGCTTTATGCATGGCTGCTGAATAATGACTAACCTGATCCCAATAATCCTCGTAACCAATATTCCATCCCATACGTAACAATTCAAGGCACTCATCAGAAGTATAAAACTTCAGTCTTTCAGCCATTACTTCAGGCTCTATACCTTGATGAAATTCTCTAAGAATCGATTCAAATGCTGGTGTTAATTGTTCCATGATTATTTCAATTCATCCTTAATACTGGAGTTTAGACTAAGCCATGCAAAATGACCCAGCAGGGCTGAGTTAATTAGAG
>NZ_JABXKJ010000077.1 GCF_017115085.1 Nostoc sp. NMS7
CCCGTTCATTAGTCGCCTCAAAATAGTTTCTTTCATTCATAGCGGGTGGCAGTGCCGCCTGTGCAGTTGCTTCTAAGTAACTCAATGTTCTTTAGACTGTGAAATAGGAGTGCTACCTTATCTAAATCCTTATCTCCAGGTGAACGTTCCACACCACTAGATAAATCAATGCCGCTAGGACTAACCTGATTTAAAGCTTCTACAATATTATCTGCTGTTAATCCTCCAGCTAAAAACCAAGGGCAATTGGGGTAAAATTGCTCTAGCATTCTCCAATCTAAGGTTTTGCCTGTACCACCAAGTTGTTGCGGATGATAAGCGTCAAGTAGTAAAGCATCCACGTATTTTGTGTAAGCGATCGCTGTGTCAAGATGCTCAAAACTACCAATTCTCAGGGCTTTGATAATTTCGATATTGGGTAAAGCTTGATGTAATTGGTAGCAAAAATCTGGTGATTCATCACCGTGCAACTGGACACCAGTCAACCCCGAATCAACAACTATCTGACTGATTTCCGGAATATTAGCGTTGGCAAAAACACCAATTGTGTCAATATTTGCCGGGAGTTCTGCCACTGCTGCCCGAATTTGGGATGTAGTCATATAGCGAGGTGAGGTTGGTACACAAATAAATCCTAGTGCAGTTGCGCCCAGAGAGGTGATCGCTATAGACTGCTGTGGTTGAGTGATGCCGCAAATCTTAACGCGCATGGAAATCTGACACATTTAAAATAATTATTAGAAAAGTCTAAACTATCTCAAAAACTTTTGGGCTTTCTAATTTTATAATCTTGTAGGTCTAGATTAACTTTTCCATTCAGGAGACAAAAACTTGATTTCATCTATTTTGCTAGCAGTACCTGCATCCGTTCCTGCAACCCCTGCGTGGAATCCCACAGTGGCGCTGATCATCAGCCTCAGCAGCTTAGTAGTCGTTTTGCTAAGTACTAGGATTGAAAAACCCCTAGTTGGTCCCAAGTTCCCTATCCTGCCGATCAGTATTCCAACATTCGTCGCGGCGATGGCTTTCGGTCACATTATCGGCGTTGGCATCGTTTTAGGACTGACTAACATTGGTCGTTTGTAGTTTTGCAATGACAAAGGCGTTAGTTGTAATGTCGTAATCAATACAAAACTCCTAAATCTGATTTTTCCCTCTGACTACTCAAGAAGACGCTGGGAAACAGTGACGCGAAAAAATTATCAAATACTTTCTTTGCGTCACTGCGCCCCCTCGTTTGCTTCCCACTCTGGAGAGTTTTGCTCACAGGCATTAATTGTCTATTCTAGAAATAAGAGCATTTTGTGACTCGGTGGTACCGAATTGATGCCCAATATAAATGTGTATAGGATTATGTGTAGTATCTCAGTATAAAAAGTACTGGCGATATCTAGTTTTAGGACAATGTAATGCAAACAAATTGGAAAATTGGGTCTTTATTTGGAATTCCCCTATTTTTAGACCCGTTGTGGTTTGTGATTTTAGGGTTGGCAACTCTCAACTTTGGGGTAGCTTATCAAGAATGGGGGAATGTTATAGCTTGGAGTGCTGGAATAGTTATGGCACTGCTGCTGTTTGGTTCGGTGTTGTTACATGAATTGGGTCATAGCTTGGTAGCCCGATCGCAAGGCATTAGAGTTAATTCAATTACCCTATTTATGTTTGGCGGGATTGCTGCTATTGAAGAAGAATCTAAAACTCCAGCCAAAGCCTTTCAAGTAGCGATCGCTGGGCCTTTGGTGAGTATCATCCTATTTTTTCTGCTCCAACTGGGATCTACTGTGATCCCGGATACGAGTCCAGTCAGTGTTATGGTTGGAGATTTGGCGAGAATTAACTTGGTGGTGGCTCTATTTAACATGATTCCCGGCTTACCTCTAGATGGAGGGCAAGTGTTAAAAGCAGCACTATGGCAAATAACAGGTAATCGCTTTCAAGCTGTACACTGGGCTGCAAAGGCGGGGCAAATTTTGGGTTATGGTGCGATCGCTTCCGGATTTGTTGTAGATTTCTTGACCAGAGAGTTAGTAGTTGGTTTGTGGATGGCGCTGTTAGGTTGGTTTGCTGTCCGCAACGCCAACAGCTATGACAGCATGACTACATTGCAAGAAAGTCTACTCAAGGTAACGGCGGCTGATACAATGACCCGTGACTTTCGGGTAATTGATGCTGACCAGACATTGCGCTCCTTTGCCGATTTCTACCTGTTGGAAACCGCTCCCTCGCAGGTTTATTTTGCTGCTTCTGATGGACGTTATCGGGGTCTAGTTTCCATTGACGATTTTCGTTTAACTCAAAGGAATCAATGGGAAACCGAAACTTTACACAGCATTGTGCATCCCTTGACAGAAATACCTACCGTTACGGAATCAACATTGATCGCTGAGGTAATAAACAAGCTGGAAAATCAGCAGTTACCTCGAATTACCGTACTTTCTCCGGCTGGCGCTGTAGCTGGGATAATTGATCGGGGAGATATTGTGCGATCGTTGGCACAAAAGTTAAATTTGCGAATAACGGATGCTGAAATTAAGCGGATTAAAGAAGAAGCTAGTTATCCGCCTGGGTTGCAACTGGGAGTAATCGCAAAGTCAATTACGAATTAAGGGATTTCCAGCAAATAAATTATCCCATTTTGTGGGGTGGGTATCTTGTCCGCCTTTGGCTACAGGCGGGCGAGATGTCCGCCCCACAAGTAGTAGTTGAGTATTTTTTTATTTGAAAATCCTTAAGTGTCATACACTCGTCATAGTTTTGCAATAGATTTGTCAAAAGCTTGTGCGATATTTAAATTGGTATTTGGTTACAAAATGCTTTTTTTGGGTAAAAGGTAGGATTTCCTACCTTTTTTATTTTTAAAAGTATAGCGAGCGCCTAATTGTCTTTCCCGGTGATCTAGAAGAAAGTTGGGATCTAAATTCCCAAATAATTCAATTACAAATTATCAATTACAAATTATCTTAAGGGTTCTTTGTTGGAGTTTCACCTGGAATTATAGTGCCATACGGTACCTAAAGCTTTTTTCATGATCTTCTTATCAATTAATTAAAAGAACACATTCATTATTGTCCAGTAACATACCACTCGTAATAAGGGTCGCCTAAAGCAGGACTAACTGTGACGCTTGAACTTTTGTCAAGTCTGTTATATACGTAGTTACGAATAGTAGTAGGTAGGTTGGGTGGAGCGGAGCGCAACCCAACTGATTATCAGGATGTTGGGTTACGCAAAGCCTCCAACGCCACTTGCTACAACGCGGGAAACCCGCGCAGCGCAGTGGCTCCCCAACCTACAATTTTTTTGCAACATTCTAGCCTAAAGACTTGTGGCTACGTTTCAAAACTGGGTGTCACCCAACAGCCTGTCGTAGGCATCTTTGCAGATGATTGTGAAATTATTAAAACTTCAAGTTTAAAGTGAGTAAAATGTAAGGACGTGATATACTACACCTCTCACTCACCCTGGTTTTATGGCACTGCCAATTGTTGCAATTATCGGACGCCCAAATGTGGGCAAATCCACCCTGGTTAATCGACTCGCCGGGGAACAAACGGCGATTGTCCATGATGAACCGGGAGTGACACGCGATCGCACTTATCTACCAGCTTTCTGGAATGGTCGGGAATTTTTAGTAGTAGACACTGGTGGTCTAGTCTTTAATGATGATACCGAATTTTTACCACTGATTCGCCAACAGGCAATGACAGCCCTTGCAGAATCCTGTGGCGCTATTTTTGTCGTCGATGGTCAAACAGGCCCCACATCGGCAGATTTAGAAATCGCCGAATGGATGCGCCAACAACCCGTACCTGTGCTACTAGCTGTAAATAAATGTGAATCCCCAGAACAAGGCTTAATCCAAGCTGCGGAATTTTGGGAATTGGGATTGGGCGAACCTTACGCCATTTCCGCAATTCATGGTAGTGGCACAGGAGAGTTACTCGACGAGTTAATTAATCACATACCTGCTGTTGAAGACATTCCAGAAACTAATGAAATCAAAGTAGCAATTGTGGGACGCCCAAATGTCGGCAAATCGAGTTTACTCAATTCTTTTGTCGGGGAAGAGAGGGCAATTGTCAGCCCCATTTCTGGCACAACCCGCGATGCTATTGATACCGTCATTGAACGAGACGGACAAACCTACCGTTTGATTGACACCGCCGGTATTCGCAAAAAGAAACACATCGAATACGGCACAGAATTCTTTAGTATTAACCGTGCTTTCAAAGCGATTCGCCGCGCTGATGTGGTTTTATTAGTAATAGATGCCGTAGATGGAGTTACTGAGCAAGACCAAAAATTAGCTGGGCGGATTATCGAGGAAGGTCGAGCTTGCATCATCGTTGTTAATAAGTGGGATGCTGTCGAAAAAGACTCTTACACAATCTACGACTACGAAAAAACTCTGCAATCACGGTTACATTTTACGGAATGGGCAGAAACAATTTTTGTGAGTGCCTTGTCAGGACAACGAGTAGAAAAGATTCTCGAATTGGTGAAAACGGCGGCGGAATCACACAAACGCCGTGTCAGCACATCAGTAATTAATGAAGTATTAACAGATGCCGTTAGTTGGCATTCACCGCCAGCATCGCGTGGTGGGCGTCAGGGCAAGATTTATTATGGTACACAAGTAAGTAGCCAACCACCAACGATCGCTTTATTTGTGAATGATTCCAAACGCTTCAACGACAACTACCGCCGTTACATTGAACGCCAATTCCGGCAACAGCTAGGATTTAAAGGCACGCCAATGATTTTACTGTGGCGGAGTAAAAAAGTCCGTGATGCCGAAAGTGGTAATGTCAATAGAGCAACTCGCGTCAAAATAAGTTAGAGACGCGATTAATCGCGTCTGTACAGGAGTTATGAGTTAAAGTCAAAACTGCTAACTCCTAACTTATAACTCTAAAATAATGGATTTATTGCGATCGCTGCCACTTGGACTTTATTTAGAACAACCCCAAACTTGGCTGCATAAAATTGATCCGCGAGTCAAGTTCGCCTGGTTAATGAGCTTTTTAACAAGCTATGTTTTGGCCAATAACTTTTGGCGGGTGCTGCTGGTGGTATTATTAATTATTGCCACCTTGATTGCGAGAATTCCTCGAAGAGTATGGCGGCAGCAAATGGGCTGGCTATTAATGCTATCGTTTTTTGTCTTAGCGATCGCAGCTATCAGTCCTGATGGAATGGGTATAGATTATCAGCCACGCCTGCCAGCTAATGAACAAATATTAACTCAGCCATCAAACGCCAATAATCTTGTTCAAGAGCAAGTAGGCGATCAAAAAAAATACAGCTACGTGCTATTTCACAAAGGCCCAGTCAAAGTGACTCGCTACTCCTTAAGTTTAGCAGTACGCCTGAGTACACTTATATTTACTGTGATTTATAGCACAAACCTATATCTGCTCACAACCGCAGCAGAAGAAATCACATCTGGCATAGAAAGCTTAATGCAACCCCTGCGACGCTTCAACTTGCCTGTCACAGAAATTACTTTAACTTTAACCTTATCCTTGCGCTTTATTCCCCTAGTTTTAGAAGAAGTGCAAAATTTATTTCGCTCTGTGATGACAAGGGCAATTAATTGGAAAAAGCTAGGATTAAAAGGAGGATTCAAGGTTTGGATGACAGTCGCAGAGAGATTGTTAGAAAATCTGCTCTTACGAGCTGATCAAATGGCGAATGCAATGATGGTGCGAGGTTTTACCAGTCCCAATGAGCATCAAGTCCAATGGCACGACTTACGATTAAAAGGACGTGACTGGCTAGCGATCGCAGCTTTAATCTTATTCTGGGGAATACGCCTAGCGATGGGAACTCAGGTGTGAATAATCAAATACTCTCTGTGGTCCCTGTGTAAGCGCGTAAAAAATTTCCCACAAATGAAATTAAATTATCCAATCTTGTGGGGTGGGCATCTTGCCCGCCCGTAGCCAAAGGCGGGCAAGATGCCCACTCCACAATAAGTCCTGTGAGTATTTTTTTATTTCAAAGTCCCTAAGAGTGTCCTGTTCATTCCACTACCTCATTCACAGGGAATCGATCAATCAGCTGCATCGCCCGATAAGCATTGCGTTGGAAAGAGTCTGGCAAATGCGGAACGTGGGGTATTTGCGATAATAAATCCAACGTCCGCCGTAAAATTCTCACCACATCGCCTTCATCTAAAGTGGTGTTTTCGCAGAGTTCTGTCCACTCCATTCCTAGCGCCCATTGTTCCACGATCGCAATTAACTCAAACTCCAACCATATAGGCAACGCTACATTATAGCGCCGTTGTAGTTGGAACATTTGGCGGCGAATTCCCTGCAATTTTTTCAAGGCTTCTGCCACTTCATTACTCAGCTCAAAGTTAACCTTGCTATCTGGACGGGGCGTTTCCATCACCAAAGCTGCTGCTGCTGCTGCTAAATGCTGCGGATCTAAGTTGCTCAATTCACCACTAGCGAATACTAAACCTAGCCACAACTCATTTTCACCTCGAATGGCAGCAGCGATTCGCCCTAATACTGTGGGGACTAAGTTATCCAAACCCCCAAAGTGTTGCAGAATTGAGATTAAATTCAGAAACTCTTCCCAATGACGTTGTGAGTGTTGCTCTACTTGCCCTTGTAACTGTTCAAGTTCGGCTTCTAGTTCCACATAGCGGGCGCGGCGCTTAAAAAGCGTTGCCGCATTGCCTGATTCATGTAGGGGATGAGCTTCTAATTGTTCTTGGACGGCGGTAAGCCGACTGAGTTGTTCTGCTACTTCTGGTGCCAGATTCAAAGATTCTACCGGATCAGGAATACGTGCTGCGATCGCAAATGTTTCTTCATTGCCACGGCGGGATTGTCCTGGTTTCAAAGGCATCTCTGGCGGTGGTAGTACATCAGGTGGCACCTCAACTCGCGGCAGTTCGGCATACAAATCGACTACATCCCCTGTGGTTGCTACATACCAGCGATTATCATGTCCCAAGCATACCAAGTAAGGAGCTTGACCAGAACCAGGCGATTTTTCCACTAATACTGCGGTGACGGGTGAAGACACAGTGATATTTTTGCCTTTGAGACTCAACAGAGTTCCTGACACTGCAAAGCCCAACATCATCACCAATTCTTCTTGTCGATCTGAGAGCGCTTGCTCTTGCAGGGTTTTGAATATCTGGCGTTCCACTTTCAGGCGTTGCCGTAATTTCTCATAAACAGCCAGTTCATTTTCATCAACTGCGGCGATTTGCTCCTGAAGTTGAGCTAATTGTGTTTGTAGTTCGGCAATCTCATCGTATTCTGGTCTTAAATGCAAGGTTGCCATGTACTGCCCAAAGCTGCGCTCTATCAGTTCCCTAGTCTGCTCTAGGGTGTGCGTTTGCAGCAAATTGAGTACCATACCATAACTGGGCGTAAACTGGCTTACTAGGGGGTCTGGCTTGGATGTGCCCAAATACGCCGCTTCTTTGGCTCCTTCAAAGGGAGTTTGGACTGTCACCACATGACCTTGTTTATCCATCCCTCGGCGGCCGGCTCGTCCCGCCATTTGCAAAAATTCGGAAGCGTTTAATAGGCGGTGTCCATTGTCAGTCCGTTTGGAAAGGGTGGAAATTACCGTTGTCCGGGCGGGCATATTAATTCCCGCCGCCAGCGTCTCAGTAGCGAATACTACTTTAATCAGCCCTTGCTGAAATAGTTCTTCAACCAGGGCTTTCCAGGCTGGCAAAATCCCGGCGTGGTGGGCTGCAATTCCCCGGTACAGAGGTGCAATTTGTCCAGCACGCCCGGCATCGGGATTGCGGGCTAAAAAGTCATCAATCTGTTCTCGTAAAATTTGGGACTCTTCACTATTTACCAGCCATAAATCACCGACTTCCGCCACCGCTTTATCACATCCCCGGCGGCTGAAGATAAAGTAAATCGCTGGTAACATATCCCGTTGCTCTAACTGGCTCAAAGTAAAAATGATTCCAGGAGCTTCAGGTCTACCACTTCTCCCCCTCTCTCTTTCTGCCCCTCTCGCCTTTTTCTTCTGAAGGCGGGGGTTAATTTTGGTTTTGCTATCATTCAGTAGGGGAAATAACCCTTTGGGATTGCAAAAGTGAAATTCCAAGGGGACTGGACGAAAATCAGAGTAAATCAGGTCAGTTGGCCCGTGAACTCGATTTAGCCAATCGGTGAGTTGATCGCTGTTGGCAACGGTTGCGGAAAGGGCTGCCAGTTGCACTTCACGCGGACAATAGATGATTGATTCTTCCCAAACTGTCCCCCGTTGGCGATCATTCATGTAGTGGCACTCATCAAGGATCACGGCTTCCACGTCTACTAATGATATGCCGATTTGCCCGATGGGTGTGCCATAGAGCATATTTCGGAAAATTTCGGTAGTCATCACCAAAATCGGTGCATCCCGGTGAATGGAAGCATCTCCAGTTAACAGTCCGACTTGATCAAAACCGAATTTTTCTCGAAAGTCACGTAATTTTTGATTTGACAGTGCCTTCAGGGGAGTAGTGTAAAATACACGTTTTCCTCGTGCTAGGGCGCGATAAATGGCGTATTCCCCGACTAATGTTTTGCCCGAACCTGTGGGGGCACATACGACTACAGAGCGTCCGGCGTTTAGGGACGCGATCGCTTCTTTTTGAAACTGATCCAGTTCAAAGGGAAATATAGATTCTAAGTCAAGTTCTGGAGACGGCGCAGGATAATTCACTCAATTACATTTGCAACCAGATTTTTTACTATATTAACGAGTCTTTTGTCAACTTCGTCATTAGTCATTAGTCTTTTGCAAATGACCAATGACTAATGACTAATGACTCTTTATTTATTTTCCCAGCTCTTGCGATCGCTCTGTGGCAGCTTTTACTGCTTCAATTAAAGCTGAACGAAATCCTGCCTGTTCTAGCTTGGCAATCCCCGCAATCGTTGTACCACCGGGACTGGTAACGCGATCTTTAAGTTCTGCTGGGTGCAGTTTCGTTTCCTGCAACAATTTCGCTGTTCCCAATACGGTTTGCAAGGCTAGTTGATTGGCAATTACTCTAGGTAAACCTGCGGCGACTCCGCCATCAGCAAGTGCTTCTACTAACAGCGCCACGTAAGCCGGTCCGCTACCAGATAGCCCTGTGACTGCATCCATCAGCGCTTCTGATACTTCCACAACTTCGCCCACAGCTGAAAAAACTTGCTGTGCTATTTGGTGATGCTTGGGGCTGGTGTAGGCACCTGAACAAATCGCAGTAATTCCGGCTCCCACGGTTGCTGGGGTGTTGGGCATTGCTCTAATAACTGGTAATCGCACAAATGCAGCTTCTAGCTTACTTAAAGGTACACCCGCCAAAATGGAAATGATTAGGGGTGAGTGTTCTGTATTAATAATATCAATATCTGCTAGTTCTTGAGCGATCGCGCTAAACACCTGGGGTTTCACTGCCAAAAATACAACCTCTTTTGCTTGAGTGAAAACCTGGATATTATCTGTCGTCACCGCAACATCGTATTGCTGTTTGAAAAAATCTAGGCGTGAAGATAGCGGTTCGCTAACTATGACTTCTGATGATTGATAAATTCCACGCGCGATTAACCGGGATAAGAGCGCTTCTCCCATTACCCCACCACCAATTAAACCAAATTTTATAGTCATTAGTCATTCGTCATTCGTCATTTGTCCTTTGTCATTATTCTCAAAACCCAGGACAAATGACAAAGGACTAACAACTAATTTAACTTTATATGTAAATTAAAGGCTTTAAAACCCCTTCTCCCAAAGCGAGCCACTGCGTTGGGTTTCCCCCGTTGTCGCAAGTGGCGTGAGATGACTAACGCCACTTGCTACACGTAGCTTTAGTTTCAGACGGGGATTTAAACCCCGACTGAAACTCTTTTCTCTACCAGACGCTGCACTTCGGCAAGGTGACACAGTGAGCCTGTCGAACTGATCAGTGACCACGCGAACAATTTTGAATGCCTGAATTTTGAATTTTGAATTGTTATTGTGCCATTCGGTTAGTTTCGTTGCCCCAGGTTTGATTTGAAGAACCTGTCGGACGAGAGGGACGTGCTGGCGGTTGTGGTACTTCATAAAGAACGCCACCTTGAGTGCTAACTTGCACACAGCTTGGCGTAAACAAAAAGATGCTCTCACCAATGCGCTCTTGATGTCCATCTAGTGCGTAAGTACCACCGGCGACAAAATCTACTGCTCGTTGAGCTTGATCTGGGTCCATGATTGTCAGATTTAATACTACTGACTTACGTTCTCGCAATGCTTGAATTGCCTGAGGCATTTCTTCAAAAGTGCGTGGTTCGAGTACTAAAACTTCCGAAATTCCGTTACTTGCTCCTGGCATACCAATCACATTCCCCATTGGCTTTGAACCTGCTGTTATATCATCTTCCATTGTAGGCACTGGTTCCCGCCAGCGTCGATTTTGAGCGGCTGTGCTTTCTTGTGCTGCTGGTTGGGGATTTTCTTGTTGATACAGATTTTGGTAATTCTTATCTGTTTCTGGTTCTTCTTCGTAATACTCGTATTCCACTTGCTCATTTAGACCCACAAAGTCTCTGAGTTTGGAAAAGATATTGTTCATTGTGTGTGTACTCTCCTGATGCGAATAGCCTGTATTGACTTGGCTTAAGATTGATTGAGTTAGGAGCGATCGCTACATCGGTGGATACTTCAGCAAATCTATTGCTATTTGTAGCCTCTACTACGGGTTTTGGCGATGAACTGACACTTATTAGAAAGGTCTGTGCATCGCCTAAACATCATAAGGGGTCAAAATTATATCCTAAGGTTTGTCCGAAGGAAAGTTGTTTATACCCCATTTTCCCTTGGCGATTACTCTTGTCAATACTATATCCTTTGTTTCCAATTGCACCAGTCTCTGACAAAATTCTTGTGATCAAATTCTCAGCTTCTATTAATACTCACCTGCAAGGTTGATGAATAACACGCTAAGTGCGATCTTTTCAAAGTATTTTTGGTAACATCTAAGCCCAAGGGCTTGCTAATCCACGTTCGCCGTCTAGTCGCTCGGCAGTCATAAATTAGACTTGACAAATATCCTCTAAGGGACTTCTAACAAATAAATTACCCAATCTTGTGGGGTGGGACAGAAAGCCATTGGTGTCAACTTCAGAAAAAATCTGCTTTGAGAAGGCGTTTTGCCCTCATCCCCTAACCCCGAATCCCAAGTTGGGATTCGGGGAACTAAAGAATTTGCTCCCCTCTCCCAAAATTGGGAGAGGGGCTGGGGGTGAGGGTGAAACCTCGAAAGCATGCCTTACCTAACTTCTACGTTAAGTTGACACCAATGCAAAAGCGCCCACCCCACAACCAGTAGTTGAGTATTTTTTGTCAGTCCCTAAGAGCGATCGCCAAACAATATGGTTCCTAATCGTACCATCGTCGCCCCTGCTTGCACTGCCAGTTCGTAGTCGCCTGACATACCCATAGACAGCTGCTGCATTTTAATCTGCGGCCAGTTTTGCTCCTGAATTTCTTTTGCCAGATCACGATTAAGATTAAACACACTTAAAATTTCGGAATCATTTAATCCTGAAGGCGGAATTGTCATCAAACCTTGAATTTGTAAATTTTTGTATTGATTGAGCGTCGGTAAATCAGCCAACAGTTCTGGTACACTCCAACCAGACTTGTGGGGATCGGGGAGAATTTTCACTTGCAGGCAAACCTGGGGACTCACTCCTAGCTGTTGCGCCAATTCATCTAAGCGCTGTGCCAGCTTCAAATTATCCACGGAGTGAATCCAAGGGAATTGTTCGATGGCTTTTTTGGCTTTATTGCTTTGTAAATGTCCAATAAAGTGCCAGGTAATATCCGGTAAGTCTTGCAACTGGGCTTGTTTGCTGGCGGCTTCTTGGATACGACTCTCCCCAAAATCACGAATTCCTGCGGAGTATGCAGACCGAATGGCCTGGGCAGAAACTTGCTTGCTAACAGCAATCAATCGGACTGAAGTTGGCAGTGAGGAGCGAATGGAAACAATACGTTCGGAAATCGAACTGCTCATTGGAAGGTGCGTTGGAAAACACTCTGAAGCTGATCGTACTCCTGAGATTGTCCACTGCGCCGCAGAGTACGTAAGCGATTTTCTAACATCATTCTAGCCTCAGTACGTCCTAGAGACTGGAATTTAACACCTTTAATGTCATTTGCGACCAAAAAAAATAAGCGCTGGGCATAAAGTGTGGTAAACAAATCCTGGTTCTCATCAACCATAGAGATTTTGTAGAGTAAACCCCAAGTTGGATGGTTTATGTAAGTTTCTGGGTTTTCTGAATTCATTTAATAGTCAAGGTGGGAGTATGTATATCTTTTCGCAGTTAATTCTAAACATTCAGACGATAATAACTTTCTTTCGCCAGAATATTTGCTTAAAATTCAAAACTGCGGCTACGAAGACCTTGATCTAGTTCCTAATGGGCAGATAAAGCTAGTGGTAGTGAAGCGAAATGGTACAATAGAAGCCGCCAAGCATAGATTCCGAGAGTAGAGGCTGGTGGATAAACATCACCATCTGCTTTGGTGACTTCAATTTATCAACCTGTAGGGAGAAGCCACAAAATACTTCTGATCCTCTTGTCCAAAGTTCGGCGTGGCCAGGAAAAACACCCTTTGAAGTTCCCAACGGCAACAGCGAACTTTTCAACTTCTTTCCATATTGCCACAAATGTCGCCCAATGGCCCAAAATCGTAACTAGGGAGTGGGGAGTCAGGACAGGAAAGAAAATTATCCTCTATTGATGATTATTTGTTTGCGTCTTTTTCTGTCTGTGCGTCTTCTTCGTCAAGATTAATTTGAGGGGTTTGGAGTAGTGCTACAAACCGCCCCAACAATGAATTTACATTTGCCAAATAATAGTAGTGGTACGTAGTCAAAAATGCTTTTTTGGTATCGTATATCTTCTATACGTGATTAATCATGTGTATCTAACAGAAGTTCTAGTTGCTATCAGCCTTGTTCAATCTTAGTACACTAAGTTTCCAGTACCGCGCAACTGACGCAAAGAATTTATACACAATGGACAGTCACAATTAAATAACTTAATTGCAGCATCGCTTTCCTCCTCAGTAAAATTCAACATGGCAACATTCTGATTTGATACTGATGTAACAATGGTTGAGGAACGTGTAGAAGTATACGGATGTATTCTCTCTGAATCTCGAATGCACACAAAATCTTTTTGCCCATGTGGGTTAGTGATACAGGTACGACCATCTTTTGTGTGCATTAATCGCTGAGTAATGTTAGTACTAGCATGGGCAGGATGAAATACTGCCAGCGTAGACATCATAGACACAAAAATTGAGGAAGTCGAAAGCAAATTCAGGATAATTTTTCTGTTCATAGATTCCTTGAGAAAACTGTCTACTAGCTTAGGGTATTCGATTCACTTTCAAACTTCAAGTGAATTTTTACTGAGAATAGCTAGTTTGACACTTGCTTACCCAAGAAAGTTCCATATCTACACAGTTTGATTGCAAATCTAGGTGGGTATAAATAAACATAATACCCAGAACCGCGACTTTTCCCCATGTCCTGAGCGTTTTAATGTGATCTACTTACCTGGTTAAAGTCTGCGTAGACGCAGCGCTGCACAGAGAAGTTGGAGTGGTAGCTGTAGATAAACATTCTAACTAGGACTCGAAAACAGCCAGCTTGAAATAGTTTGCAATAACAGCCAAGCATTTAAACTGCCGATAACAATTGCTACTAACCAGGATAAAATCTGCAACCACCAAGGATTGACAAATTCACCCATTAAGGATTTATTACTTGTAAACATCACCAACGGGACTACGGCAAATGATAGCTGTAAACTTAAAATAACTTGGCTGAAAATTAGTAAGCCACCTGTACTTTTTTCTCCTAAAAGCGTAATTGAAATTAATGCGGGGATAATCGCAATTAATCTAGTTGATAACCTACGTAACCAAGGTTTCAGACGCAGATTCAAAAAGCCTTCCATGACAATTTGTCCTGCTAAGGTGGCGGTAAGAGTTGAACTTTGCCCGGAAGCAAGTAACGCTAAACCAAAAATTGCGCTGGCGGCATTCACACCCAATAAGGGAGAAAGCAATTTATAAGCATCTTGAATTTCTGCAACATCCTGATAACCAGAAAAATGAAATGTGGCAGCAGCAATAATCAAAATTGCTGAGTTGATAAACAAGGCGAAACATAAAGCAACTGTGGAATCGATTGTACTAAACTTAATAGCTTCCCATTTTTTTTCAGATGTTGATTCCCAATCGCGTGTTTGCACGATTGATGAGTGCAGATATAAGTTGTGCGGCATAACTGTTGCCCCCAAAATGCCAATAGCAATGTAGAGCATTTCTGGGTTCTGCACAATTTCTATTTTGGGAATATATCCTAATAAAACTCCTCCCAAATCAGGATGCGAAAAGATGATTTCTGCTGCAAAACAAATACCTACAGTTGCTACCAACAAGATTACCAAAGCTTCTGTATAGCGAAAGCTTTTGTTTTGTAGCAGTAACAATACAAATACATCTAGGGCTGTTATACACACGCCCCAACTCAAGGGAATGCCAAAAAGTAGTTGCAGCGCGATCGCACTTCCCAAAACTTCCGCTAAGTCACAAGCAGCGATCGCTATCTCACAAAGTACCCATAACCCAATGTTGACACGCGGGCTAAAGTGATCTCGACAAGCCTGTGCTAAATCTCGTCCTGTTCCTACTCCCAACCGCACACACAACGATTGCATTAAAATCGCCATCAAGTTGGAAAGCATAATCACCGTTAGCAACGCATAACCAAATTTAGCCCCGCCAGCTAAGTCAGTCGCCCAGTTACCAGGGTCCATATACCCTACAGATACAAGATATCCTGGCCCTCCATAAGCCAGCATCTTGCGCCAAATGCTTTTAGTGTTAGGAATCCTAATGGTGCGGTGAACTTCAGGTAGGCTGGGCTTCCTGTCTGGGTTTTCTGGAAAGGGCATTTGTTTACACTCTCAATTTTTCATAATTCTGTCATAATTTCTCAAAAAACTGACCAGAATAGCTACCTTTACAAGGTTACAAATCTTAATATTTACTAAATATTAGTAGAAAGATTCAACAATAAACCTAAATTTTGTATTGATATAGATTCTCGTTCTTAAATTCTCAACTTGTAAAAACTCCTTTTTTTCATTACATTTGAGAACAGGCTCATATATCAAATAACTTACTAGCCTTAACAGATAAAATGAAGCAAAAAGTACATTCAGAATCTTCAGGTTGTTCCCACTGTGAACATGATCATCACGAGAATCATAACCATGATCATGATGAGAATCATAACCATGACCACAATCACGAACACGGTGGAGAATTCAACCTGAAAAATGAGATATTGCCCTTGGTAATGATTTTAAGTTTATATGCGCCCGGTGTAATTTTTGAAAATCAATTACACAATACATTTTACTCGATAGGTGAATATTTGCTTTTTATACCTGCCTATTTATTAAGTGGATGGAGTGTTTTAAAAACTGCTGGGCGCAATATACTCAGAGGCAGAGTATTTGATGAAACATTTTTAATGGCAGTAGCGACACTAGGGGCGATCGCAATTCATAAATTACCCGAAGCTGTCGGAGTCATGTTATTTTATAAAATTGGAGAATTGTTCCAAGATATAGCCGTCAGTCGTTCTCGTAGTTCCATCAAAGCCTTATTGGAAGTCCGTCCCGACTATGCGAATATCCAAATAGACGGAGAACTTAAGAAAGTATCGCCAGAAACGGTAAATATTGGGGATATTATTATTGTAAAACCCGGAGAAAAGATTCCCTTAGATGGCGAAATTATAGATGGTAATTCGCAAGTTGATACATCTGCATTAACTGGAGAATCTGTGCCGCGAACTGTGAGGCTGGGAGAGACAGTTTTAGCTGGGATGATTAATAAAATGGGTGTGATCAGCATTAAAGTAACAAAACTTTTTAATGAATCTTCCATTGCTAAGATTTTAGACTTAGTGCAAAATGCCAAAAGTAAAAAAGCAGAAACAGAAAAGTTTATTACTAAATTTGCCGGGTATTACACACCAATTGTAGTTTTTACATCTCTAGCAGTTGCACTATTACCTCCTTTATTCATTTCCGGTGCAACTTCTTCACAATGGGTTTATCGCGCCCTAATTTTGTTAGTTATTTCCTGTCCGTGTGGACTGGTTATCAGTATTCCATTAGGTTACTTTGGAGGTGTGGGAGGTGCAGCTAGACGTGGTATTTTGGTTAAAGGTTCTACTTTTTTAGATACTTTGAATGCAGTCAATACAGTTGTTTTTGATAAAACGGGAACGTTAACGAAAGGGGTATTTAAAGTAGCAACAATAGTACCATTAAATGGCTGGAACGAACAAGAATTGCTACAATTAGCTGCCAAAGTAGAATCGCACTCAAATCATCCGATCGCTCAATCTATCTGCAAGGCTTATAGGGGAAGAATCGATGAATTTGAAGTGAGAGATTATCAAGAGATCGCAGGCTATGGAATTAAAGCCAAGGTTGAAAATAGAGTAGTGATAGCGGGAAGCGATCGCTTATTACATAGAGAGAAAATTCCTCATGATAATTGCCAGTTAGAGGGAACAGTTATTCATCTAGCAGTGGATAATATTTATGCTGGGTATATTGTCATTGCTGATGAACTCAAAGAAGATGCAAGACTTGCTATTCAAGCACTTAAGCGAATGGGTGTAGAGAGAACAGTAATGTTGACAGGAGATAATCAAGCGATCGCTTCCCAGATTGCTCACCAGCTTGGCATAGATAGCTATGAAGCAGAGTTATTACCTGAAGAAAAAGTTCATGCCATTGAGAAATTACTCAGCACCGCCGGCAAGCATGGTAAAGTTGTCTTTGTTGGCGATGGCATTAATGATGCGCCAGTGATTGCTAGAGCAGATGTTGGTATGGCGATGGGCGGGTTAGGCTCAGATGCAGCGATAGAAACTGCCGATATTGTGATCATGACAGATGCACCATCAAAAGTGGCAGAAGCAATCCAAATCGCCAGAAAAACCCGCCAAATTGTTTGGCAAAATATTGGGTTTGCTTTAGCAATTAAAGGTGTATTTATTGGGTTGGGTATTTTCGGTATAGCGACAATGTGGGAAGCTGTATTTGCTGATGTTGGAGTAGCTTTACTGGCAATTCTAAACGCAACTAGAGCGATGAGATAAATCAGAAGCGGAGCAAGGGAAAAGCTCCGCCGAGGCATCAGAATACAGAATACACAATTGGTGAATACTCTACCATCAATGGATAGTGCTACGATGCAATCATGAGTTAATGAAACTTCTATGAGCTTGGTTATTCCAGACGAACTTCTCAAAATCAGTGGTCTTTCAGA
Organism: Nostoc sp. NMS7; assembly: GCF_017115085.1. Taxonomy (GTDB): domain Bacteria; phylum Cyanobacteriota; class Cyanobacteriia; order Cyanobacteriales; family Nostocaceae; genus Nostoc. The sequence continues at coordinate 17,389 of NZ_JABXKJ010000077.1, forward strand.
AGAGGAATTATGGCAGGAAATCGTAATTTTGCTTTTTCAGCAAGATAAAATTAGCATCGGTAAAGCCAGCAAATTAGTTGGAATGAATCAACTAAAATTTCAAAAATTACTAGCTAATCGCGGTATTTGCATACACTATGATGTGGCTGAATTTGAAGAAGACCTCCAGCACTTACGTGAAAAAGGCTGGCTATGAGGGAGGGGATGGAGTTTCCCCCCGCTTTCAATGAACTGGATAAAATTGAGTCTGCATTGGAATCATGAGACTTATGTAAATATACAGTTATTTGGCGGATGTAAATCAGGGTTTTCTCACCCAGGCAACTAGTAAAACAGAGATATCCAGTTAATTGGTATTTGTTTATACTATTTCAATTTTTTGTAGTCGTTATACTCATGACTTAGGTTCTACCTGGGAATTAGGAAGTGGCAAAGCCACTTCTTTTTATTGATATGGTAGCCCAGTAAAAAATAAATTAAAAGTTAAAAGTAATTTGGTTGAACTTTTAACTTTTATTAATTGTTATACTATTTCACAAAATACCTGCTAAACATACATTTGTAGGGGCGTACACCTGTACGACCCTACAGGCGATTCATTTCTTGCAAAAATTGTTGACAATGGTATGATTTCGTGTGCGTTTAATTGACCAAGTAATCTGACGGAATTCTGGTCATATAGACATGATACTAATCATTACTCATTGTATCTTGCCATCTCTCACGTTTGGGCTTGCTCTCCACATCGCGCGATCGCGCTTCTTGCCAAGTCCCCCACATTAGGGATTGCTGTTTTTCAACATGGTTAATAAACTGCATGATTGGCTGATCTACTTTGATGGGAGTTTTCAAATCAAACTGAATTGTTTGGAGAACCTTGATGTCACCCATGAAAAAGAACTTACCTGCAATTTTGGTTAGCCATAATACAGTTCGATTGCATAACCAACCAAAAATTCCTTTACGTTTCTTAGTGATCAACAAGATTTGACCTTCAGCTTTTCCCCCTTCGTGGAGGCGAACTGCTAACATCGTGTGGACATGGAAGAAATCGGGGCCAAGTGTGGCAATGCTAATGCTACCGTACCAATAGCAAATACTGTAAGTTATGGCATTTTTGTAGAAAAGACGGATGAGCTTAATGAAAGAGGAATTGTCTTTGATGGGTGTAGTGTTAGTGAAAATAATCGCATTCTCGTTCAATTCCTGTCTTTCAAAAATAATTTCTATTGGCAGTTGGTGAACTGTATTGAGGTGTTGAGCATCGATGGGGTTAATCATCACCACATTGGGGTGACAGTTCATCACGAAGTGAGAATGGATGGCGACATCACACTCTTTTTGTTCCAACTCTGGAACAAAAGGTAGAGGTTGTTGTGGTATTTCTCCAGTCCAAACCCAAATCATCCCGTACTTTTCAGCAGTAGGCCAAGTTTGTAACTTTAGGGAAAGTGGCACATCTAAACATGGGATATCAATACACATCCCTTCAGCATCAAACTTCCAGTGGTGGAAAAAACAACGTAGTGCATTACCCTCAACTTTGCCTTCAGCAAGGTGAGCGCCCATGTGGGGACAGTAGGCATCGAAGGTAACTACTCTTTTATCTTTACCACGGTAAATCACTAATTCTCTACCCAAAATCGTGACAGGTTTTACTTCACCCACCCGCAGATTTTGAGAGGGTATTACCCAATACCATCCCTCAATAAAACGCTCTGGATTATTAAAATTTTTAGGCTTACGGGTTGAGCTAAAAGTCTGCGAGTTGAGATTCATTTTTATGGTTTCACTTGAAGTGAAGCAGTTGATCTACAAGTAACATGGGAACTTCAAAAAAACAGTTACTTTCAGTACCATGAGAAAGAGTTACCCAATAAATGGATAAATTACAAAGGTAAATTGTTGGAAAAATATCTTTAGAAATGTTAAAGTTATGACATTTAAATATCAGCTAAAATAAGCTGATATCCATTTATAATAGATATTTGAAAAATGAAAACTTAGTAAAATCTCTAATTAGATAAAAACTTCAAGTACTTATGCCAATATTTTGCTAAACTCTCAAAGGACTTAATGATTAATAAAATATGTCATAATAATTACAAGAGTTAGGAAAATCTACCGTGTTAACTCCAGATAAAAAATTGCTTTTAATTGGTCAGGTAAGAGATTTAAGCGGAATCCCCATCAGGACAATTCGTTATTACGAAAGTTTAGGCTTAATCAATTCATCAAGACGAACAGAGGGAGGCTTTCGCCAGTTTTCATTGGATGTGCTAACTCGTCTAGCATTCATTAAAAGGGCACAAAATCTTGGTCTTAGCCTAGAAGAGATTGGAAATATTCTTCAGGTTTATGACCAAGGACAAGCTCCCTGTGGTGAAATCAAAGACAAGCTCAAAGATAAGGTTTTGCAAATTGATCAACAAATTGATCAGTTGTTAACTTTACGTTCGGAAATAGAGGGATTACTTTCAGGCTGGAAGAATATCAGCGATCACCATGAGGATACAATTTGTCCGATCATTCAAAATAAGACTTACAGTAAAAGTTAAAAGTAAAATAGGCTGGTGGTGAATTGAGGATTGAAATTTAAACGCATAGGCGCTTCTCTACGAGACGCTACGCGAACGCCTTCCCGCAGGGTAGGGGCGCGGAGGGAAGCGCAGAGGAACGCAGAGAATTTGTTAGGAATTTTCGTTCTTTATTTAGGATTCGGAACTTTTATAGAGAAGAAACCACCACAACTCTAGTCCAATTAAGGTTAAACCACCGATCGCAACACCAACTTTTAAGCCCAAAGGTTGCTCAATATGATTAAATTGGCTGGTTTGCTCTGACGAGTGGGCTGGCATTTCTGCTAATGTTACGTCTGATGTTACAGTGAGAAGCACTAAAGCTGTAAGGCTTCCCCAAAGCATTTTTTTACTGAACATTTCCTAAATTAACCTGCAATTATGAGATAGCTTTTGGTTGAAAGTTACGCAATCTTAGAGCGTTGCTAACAACAGAGAGCGAAGAAAGAGCCATCGCAGCCCCGGCGATAATCGGATTAAGTAACCAACCAAAGATGGGGAACAGAATTCCAGCCGCAATGGGAATACCAATGACGTTGTAAATAAAGGCAAAAAAGAGATTTTGCCTAATATTATTGATGGTGGCGCGACTAAGTTGAATTGCTGTGACAATTCCTTGCAAATCTCCAGAAATTAGGGTGATATCGCTAGCTGCGATCGCTACATCTGTTCCCGTACCAATAGCAATTCCCACATCCGCCTGTGCTAGGGCTGGCGCATCATTTATGCCATCACCTACCATTGCTACAATATTAGATTTTGGACTTTCCTGCGGAACGCTACGCGAACGACTTCTCTCCGAGACGCTACGCGAACGCTCAGTCGAACGATTTGGGATTTGGGATTTGGGAAATTTTTCTATCTCCCCTTGCAATGATTGGATAATCGCCGCTTTCTGATCTGGCCGGACTTCGGCAAATACTCGCTTGATGCCAACTTGTAGAGCGATCGCTTCGGCAGTTTTACGATTATCTCCGGTCAACATTACTACTTCTAAACCTAACTTCTGTAGTGCTTTCACCACTGCTGTTGATGAAGGTTTGAGGGCATCGGCAATACTCATTATTCCTTGGAGTTCGCCATCTACAGCAATCAAAATAACTGTTTTACCAGCAGTTTCCCAGGCATCTTTATACTGCTGAAGACTCATGGTGTTAATTCCAAGTTCTGTTAACCAGCGTTGTGTACCAACTTGCACTAGCTGATTTAAAACAACTGCTTGCACACCACTACCTGCATTAGCCACGAAGTTCTTTGCATCTATTAAACTCACCTGTTGAGACTGGGCGTATTTCACCACAGCTGACGCTAAAGGATGCTCAGAATTTCGTTCTACCGTTGCTGCTAACTGTAAAAGCTTGATTTCATTACCATTAGCTGTGCCGTTGATAGTCACAAAGTCTATAACTGTCGGTTTCCCCTGCGTCAAAGTGCCAGTTTTATCTAAAACGATGGTTTTAATTTTGTGTGCTAGTTCTAAGCTGTCAGCACCCTTAATCAAAATGCCATTTTCTGCACCTTTACCAGTCCCCACCATTACAGAAGTGGGGGTAGCTAAACCTAAAGCACAAGGACAAGCGATAATCAGTACACCTACCATTGTCGTTGTTGCTAGGGTGAGGTTGCCCGTGAAGTTAAACCAAATGACGAAAGTGGCGATCGCGATCGCAATCACAGCTGGTACAAACCATCCTGTAACCTGATCTGCCAAGCGCTGAATTGGTGCTTTAGAACCTTGGGCTTGTTGTACTAATTTGACGATTTGAGCCAAAAACGTATCATTTCCGACTCGTGTCACCCGAAACTGAAATGCACCTGCACCGTTAATCGTCGCCCCAATTACTTCATCTCCGGGCTGCTTTTTGACTGGCAAACTTTCACCTGTCACCATCGCTTCATCTACCGTTGAAGCACCTGTAATCACTTCTCCATCTAGGGGAATCTTCTCACCAGGACGCACCAAAATCACATCGTTAATTCTGACTTCGGCGATCGGAAGATCAATTTCCTTACCATCACGGATTACCCTGGCATCTCTAGCTTGCATTCCAATGAGTTTGCGGATAGCTTCAGAAGTTTGTCCCCTAGCGCGATTTTCTAACAACCGCCCCAGCAAAATTAAGGTAATAACAATCGCGGCAACTTCATAATAAACATGAGGAATCAAGCCCTGAGCAATAAAAAAGTTCGGGAAAACCGTGACAAACAAAGAATATAGATACGCTGCACTTGTGCCCAAAGCAATCAGCGTGTCCATTGTCGCCGTATGGCGCTTGAGGGATTTCCAGCCATTCCGGTAAAAAGATCCACCACACCAAAATACGACGGGAGTTGTCAGCACTAACTGTACCCAAGGATTTTGCAGGAAACTTGGAATCAAGGGTAAATTTAGCCCAGTCATCATGGGCAACGATCCCAAAAATAGGAAAATGCTAATTACACCTCCCACCAATACTTTGAGAGAGAGTTTGCGTTGTAATGCTCGCCTACTCGCAATCTCTGCATCATCTTCTTCGGAGAGTATTTCTTTTTGGAGTGAGTCCGAAGAGTATCCCGCAGATGCGATCGCAGTTTGGATTTTCTCTAAATTGGTTAGAGAGCGATCGTACTTGATGGTAGCTTGTTCTACTCCAAAGTTAACGTTGCAGTCAATTACCCCAGGAACAGAGCGAATTGCCTTTTCGATGTTAGTGGCGCAAGCGGCACAACTCATGCCTCGAAGTTTGAGTGTGAGAGTATCCATAACTAGATGAATCCCTGTAATTGGTGTGGCAGGATCATTAAAGGTTAAGCAACTGGATAGCCAGCAGCAGCTAACGCTTCCTTAATTGCTGTTTCTGATGCTTGAGTTTCTACACTGACAAGCTTGGTTGTGGGATCAGCCTGAATGCTAGCATTGGCATCGACTGCCTGAAGTGCTTTGGTGATGGTGCTTGCACAAACAGAACAAGCCATGTTGGGAACTGTGAGTTGGAGGGTCATAGATTTACGGGATAAAGTGGATAAAGCTAGCCAAACCAAACTGGATGACTCAAGAAATTTCTGGTTGAGAGTCGCCTTAAATTCATCCTAGACTCTCTAGCCGGCTGGAGAGTCTAGAGATTTTTAAAAGTTTTTGGCTAAACTTCAAATTTATTTACAACCTTGGTCTAACTGAGCAAGCGTTGCTAATGTAAATACAACGTACTACAAAACACTTGTCATCCGATGAAAGTGTGTGTTTTGAACCTTACAGTTCTGGGAGTCAGGGTTTCCAGCGAGGTAATGTTTGACAACAATAGCAATCCTGAATCATTCGTGAAAAACGAGATACCCGACTTCTCAAAGAAGTCGGGTATCTGTGGCTTACAAGTCTCACAATTGAACCTTGCATGATTAAAAGTCACGTGATGGAAAGCTTCAACGATCTCCGCCTGAATTGCTCCAGGTCTTATAAGTTCTCCACAGGTATTTTAAGCCTCCGGCGCACCGACGGCGGCTATTTAATTATCGCTAATAAGTTGATATGCATAAATAAACAACACTTTATAGTAAACACTGAAAATCTTTACCCTGACTACTTATGAAGCAGAAAAAATTAAGTGTTTTTAGGTAGTTGCACAGTGAATAGACTACCTTTACCTACTTCCGAAGCAACCTGGATAGTTCCGGCGTGCCCTTCTACAATCCGGTGGGATAGATGTAGTCCTAACCCACTACCTGAGCGTTTATTTCTACCTTGGCGAAATCGCTCGAAAATTGTTGCCTGATCTTCTGGCGCAATCCCATATCCTGTATCTTGGATCTCAATTATTACCGAATCTGGATTTCCTGGATGAGATGATCTTTCCAAAATGCGGACTGTTATGCCACCTGTATCTGTAAATTTGATGGCATTTGCGATCAAGTTGTTTAGCACTCGCCGTAGTTCCAAGCGATCGCCCATAATAATCCCAGCATTTTTACCTAGTGGTTCTAATTCACTGGTATCTATTTCTAGAGTCAACCCTTTTTCATTAGTTAGAGGACTCAGTTCGCTGACTACTTCTTCAGATATCTCACGTAAATCGCATACTTCCCAATTCAACGTTTTTTTACCTGCCTCGAAGCGATAGACTTCTAGGAGGGTGTTTACCATATCCATCAAATTTTGGTTACTGCGAATCATGACTGCGATCGCCTGTTTCATTTCTGGCGAAATTTTGCAGAATGTTTCCATCTCAAACAAATTCAACATGCGATCGGAGGCTACTAAGGGAGTTCGCAAATCATGAGTCAGACGAGAAACAAAGTCTTCGCGTTGGCGAGCCATTTTTTGTTGTTCGTCTAGACTGTGCTTGAGACGCAACAGCGATCGCACTCTTGCCAGTAGTTCATCAGTATCAAATGGTTTACGAATAAAATCGTCAGCCCCAGCATCCAAACCTTCGACAACGCTGGATTCATGAAAGGCAGTAATCAGCAGAATTGGAATATAAGAGATTGCAGGGTTCTTCCGAATCCGCCGGGTGACTTCATAACCATCTATTCCCGGCATCATCACATCTAACAGAATCAGATCCGGTGGAGATTGTTCAATTTTCTGCAAAGCTTTTATTCCATCTGAAGCCAAATCAATTTTATACCCCTCACTTTCTAAAATTGCTTCAACCAAAATGAGATTATCTTGAATATCATCAACTGCCAGGATACGAAAAATTTTATTATCTTCAACTACAGACATGATTTATCAACTTTTATCAGTTTTTTTTTGGAACTAATTTATAGTTTAAATTTAGGATATCCTATTGATGCTTTACTGGCTTGAGAACATGACTGATGCGAATTTTTAGCAGAGCAAAAAACCTCCTCCCCATCTAACTCTAAACCTGGAACCTGGGCTGCTCCAGTCGATGATGTGATTTGACGTGGCAATTCAATTTTAAACATTGAACCGAACCCCAATTTACTCTCCAGAAATATTTTGCCGCCCATCATTCGTACCAGCGAATCTATAATTGCCAAACCCAGACCTGTACCTGGATATTTGCGAGTGATACTTTGATCGACTTGCCGAAATGCTTCAAAAATACATTTAAAATCTCTCGATGCTATGCCAATACCTGTATCCTGAACAATAATTGCCACTCGATTTTCAGGTAGTTCCTTAACCTCAACCCAAATTTTACCAGACTCGGTGAACTTAATGGCGTTGGAGAGCAGGTTAATTAAAATCTGTTTGACACGAGCGGGATCATTAAATATCAAAGTATTTTGCAAATCAGTTTGCATTAACAATGAGATATTTTTGGCATCAGCTAGGGAATGCATTTCATCTATAGCGAGATTTATTACCTTTGATACATCAAATATTTCCGCCTTGAAGTTTAATCGCCCTGCTTCCAGCCTGGAAAAGTCGAGAACTTCATTGAGTAGCATCAGCAAATGCTTCCCATTATTCAAAATGCGCTCAAGCATATCTGCTTGTTGGTGCGTTAGTTGACCTAACTTAGGACGCAACAGGATTTGCGAAAAACCAATAATCGCATTCATCGGCGTTCTGAGTTCATGAGTTATACTTGCCAAAAAATCTGATTTTAGCTGTGATGCCTCCAATAGCTTGAAGTTTTGCATTTGAATCTCTTGCTGTTGTCTCTCCAATTCTTGGTTTTTACGAATTAGTTGTTCATGACTTTCTCTAAGCTGCTGATTTGCCAAAGCTGCCTGCATTTCAGCCCGATAAAGCCGGATCGCACTCCGCAAAACCTGGGATAATGTTTCTGGGGATATCTTAGACTTAGAGAGATAGTCTGTAGCACCAGCTTTGATTAATTGGACAGCAATTTGTTCATCTCCTTGACCAGTTAGAACTACTAAAGGAACTTTAATTTCTGAAAAACGTAGTTGTTGAATCAAGGTTAATCCATCCTCGTCTACTAAGCGATAGTTGAGGAAAACACAATCATAGGCAGTAGCGCTTAAGGCAGAAAACGCATCAATACTATCGCCTACTTCAGACAGTTCCATTTGAACACCTGCTTTAGTCAGGGCACAACGGACTGCCATCCGGTCTACTTTGTCATCTCCTACAACTAAAATTTTCAGCGTCTCTTGCATCGGTTTTTATTTTCGCCACCAAACATAGGTTGATGTATAACATTTCTCTTTTGAGATTATCTAATTAAATAATATAAGATTTTCGGACATCTAAAATCTGTAACTTGATTGACTAAGGCATTTTGCACAATATCCAATACTTGTTGAGCGTCGCCATCATTTCCAGAAAGTTAGGGAAGGTCAAAGGCAAATTCAGTCTGTTGTATCCTCAATCTGGTTAATTTACCAGACTATTGAAATTCAACCTCTAGCAAATGACCAATGACTTTCAAAAAATTAGCAATTAACAAACCGAAAACTATTCATCTGAAGACAGCAAACAAAGCTGATATAAGGTAAAATAAAATACTTTACTAAGCTTAAAATCTAATTCTAAATGAGTTAGCAAGCGACCGTCGTCAGTCATTGGTGAGAGTTACATACCATTATCGTGTACCATATTGAGCAGTTTTACCCATCAGATTGGTTAGACCAAGCAAATAACAAAGTATTGCCTATACCTAATTTGTGAATTTGAAGTAATCTTACCTCCTGAAATGTTGACGATTTTCCTAACGATTGCTAGACCTGTGTTAGTATTTCTCTGATGATCCTTATTGTGAATTTTAGAAATAATACCAACTGCTTCCAACTTTCTGGAATTTGAGCAAGCTTCCTTACAAGGATTGAGCGAAAATTCCCAGCCTCTCCCCTAAAAGGAGAAAAGTTTCCACGTTCAGTGAAGAGTCAGACCAACAACCTTCCCACAAATGACAGCGAATTACTTTGCTGCTGCCGATTTCAGCAAATTCTAACGCCGCCTGATTCCCTTCCATGAAGATTCCTATTGGCTCCATCAATCCGATGAATCCCAAGGTTTGGTTAAAAATCCCTCGAAACCATTCTTCACTTTCTGGTAAAACAACTTTGACTTTTTGTAATTTGTCCATTTTTATCAGCTTTATACAAGAATCAACTAATGGAACATCCCAACTCAAAACTGAATTCTAAGCAAGGGGGAACAATTTGGCATTCGTTTCAATATTTCATAGTTTTTGTGCAAGTATCCATATATCTCCAGCTAGATTTATCCTCTATCAAAATATAAAAAATCGGGTATTTATTATTTCTCTCGGTGGATGCAGACTTTTTTGAAGATCATCTATCTTTAGTATGGGAAAATAATAAATAGCACTTACAGAAGGTAATACATTGAAAGACGCAAACAGCGTAAAAGTGAGTGTAGCGATGAATGAAATTAGCATTATTTTAATTGAAGATCATGACTTAACGCGAATGGGGCTACGAGCAGCATTACAGTCTCACAGCGCATTGAAAGTAATTGGCGAAGCCTCAAATGCTACCCAAGGATTAAAACTTTTAGAAACGGCAAAGCCAGATGTAGCTGTTGTAGATATCGGCTTGCCTGACATGGATGGTATCGAACTGACCCGTAAATTCAAACGCTACCAAGCTGAAAATGGGCAATCGACTACAAAGATTCTGATCCTGACAATGGATCACACAGAGGATGCTGTACTTGCAGCCTTCGCGGCGGGTGCTGATTCTTATTATATGAAAGAAACAAGTATCAGTAAATTAACAGAGGCGATCCAAGCAACTCACGCCGGTAACTCTTGGATTGATCCGGCAATTGCCAACGTGGTATTGCGGAAGATGCGCCAAGGTATTCCTGGAGAAAGTCAAAGTTCTGACAAGCCGAAGACTGTAAAAATTGAGGCGCTGGCGACAGAATACGAGCAAGTTTTGGAAACATACCCCCTGACTCAACGGGAACTAGAAATCCTAGAGCTGATTGTAGCTGGGTGTAGCAATGGGCAAATTGCCGAGAAACTCTACATTACAGTTGGTACTGTGAAGACTCATGTTCGCAATATTCTAAATAAACTCTGTGCCGATGACCGTACTCAAGCTGCTGTGAGGGCGCTACGTTCTGGGTTGGTGGCGTGAGGGAGATGAGGGAGATGAGGGGGACAAGGGGGACAAGGGAGATAAGCATGCCCAATGCCTGTTCAAAATCGTTCTTGTAAACATTCGGCAATGCGTAGTGCGGCTCCCGATTTACCCATGCGTCGCAGACCATTTTCGGCAATAATTTGCAAAATATCAGGATTTTTGAAGAGGGATTGGACGATATTGGCAACTTCTGCTGGCTGCTTGACTAAAATCAAAGATGAGCCTAAATGACGACTTTGAGCTTCAGCAAAGGTAGGGTTATATTGAGGTCCATTGCCAGGAATCGCGATCGCAGGTTTCCCTAAACCGATAAACTGTTCTGTGGCTGTACCTGCCATTGCGATCGCAAAATCTCCCAAATGCAAGCAATCATTATAGGCTTGTTGTGTCAGCAGTAGATAAGCATTCCTTTGTTTAAATGTCAACATATTTGGATCGTGAAGTTGGATAGGAGATGCTGATTCAATGCGCCAGCCTTCGGATTGCACACTTTGGGATAAAATATTAGAGTCTAAACTAGGAGCGATCGCGCCTAAAAATACGACTGTGCCAGAAGTGTAAAACACCGAATCTCGCTGCTGGAAACTTGCCATCAAAGCAGATACGGCAATCATAATTGTTTCCCAGTTGGTGTATGCCTCTGGTGGACGGGAACCAGGAAGAAGAGTCACCATTAAAGGTCGAACTGTTTCTTGCTGTTGGCTATCCTGACTATAAAATTGTTGGCGTGAAAAGGTCGGTTCTAGACCATCCATCATGGGATTACCCAAATTAAAAGCTGGAATTGGCCATTGTTTTAATGTTTCTGTCGTCAGTGCGTCTCTCGGAAACACCGCCTTACAACGGTGACGACTCATTAACCAACGTTCCCAAGGATGGTAAACTGAACCAGAAAAGTTTTCCCAACGCGCACCTTGAGATTTTCGGGGTAACAATCCAGCTTCATCCTGCACATAATATTCTGATTTTGCCGTACCCACAAAAGCATAATTGGCGCCACTAAAAGTTGCAAACAACAGGGGGAGAATATCTCCCACTGCTAAAATCGCTCTTTTATTACCTAATTTTTTTTGGGAACTCACCCAACGGCGGACAGCTTTAATCTGGCTGAGGGTAAGTTGCAATAAACCACCGCGTACATCCCGGGCTAATTGGCGGCTATCCATATAAATAAAGCCGCCAGAAGGCATAGTGCGGACTGAACCGATGAGGGGGATATCCAACTGTTGATAAGCACGTCCTTCACCCACCAGAGGCAAAGCAAATATCTCTGGTGAATTTGATTGTCGTTGGAGTTCTTGCAAAATCCGAACTGCAATTACATCTTCCCCATGACCATTACTTAATACAAGTAACCGCAAACGAGAAGTTGCAGCTTGCGATTTAGAAGCTAGGGATAATCGAGATACATTACTCATAAAAAACAAAATATCAAAATTAATTGTTTGGGTAAGAGGTATAACCTAGCATAACTTTAACTTCCTTCCTCTCTACTCAAAGATGAAAACTTGTAAACAGCAATTGTGGTAATGATATCTATTATTTCACTTTTTGGCAGTGCCTGCGTTGACGCTAATTGTACCCGCTTAATTAATAGATGAGCTTGCTGTGCGATCGCTTTCTCTGAGGCGATTGTCAACTGCATTAAAGAGTATTGGGAGTGCCTAACTCATCCAAATAAATTCGCTGCACTTGGTCGCTGTTCAAAAATACTCGATGAGTTCTTGTATCGCTTGGTTCTAAACTGCGATTCTGGAAGATTACCACACAATACCAGTCATCGTATTGAGACTGATTCAGATTCAAATACATCATCGACTCAGTAAAGAAGTGATGTTGACATACTCACCGACCTTGAAGGTCGGTGATTCTTGACAGTTCACAGTAACTTGCTGCCGAAACAGTCTTACAGTCATTCCCTGTCCGTTTAAGGTCGTGGCGATGCCCCATCCCGACCATTTCTATGTTTTTAGAAGCGTTTTCATCTCTTTCTTGCTCAGTGCCACAACTTAAACAGAGTATTGAGCGAACAGAGAGATCAATTTTTCCCCACCGAAAGCCACAACATAAACATATTTGACTTGTGGGTTGCCATCTGTCTATGACTCGAAAATCACGATTGAATTTTTCTGACTTAGCTTTACAAAGGTTTCTAAATTTTCGCCATCCTTGCAAACTAATTACTCTAGATAGTCTACGGTTTTTAACTATACCCGATACGTTTAAATCTTCCAAAACAATTACTTGGTTATCGTTAATTATCTTGGTTGATAGTTTGTGCGAGAAATCTTTGCGAGTCTCGGCAATTCGATTGTGTAATTTAGCAATTCTTAGACGAGTTTTATTTCTTCTTTTTGAGTCTTTCTGTTGACGCGCTAGTTTTCGCTGTAATTTACGAATTTTGCGGCCAGGTTTTGAGTAGTTAGGGCTTAGAGCTTTTTCTCCATTACTCATTACAGCAAAAGTATTAAACTCAAGTCAATACCGATACTTTGGTTTTTAGCAACAGTAAAACTAGGTTGAGCTTCTACTACAAAACTCAAAAAATAGCGATTAGCACAATCTTTAATTACTGTGACTGAGCTAGGTTCAGACGGTAATTTTCTTGACCAAATTGGTTTAATTGTCCCGATTTTAGCTAGGTAAACTGTATTGTCTTTTACGGAAAAAGCTGCCTTGGTAAACTCGGCAGATTGTGAGTTAGTTTTCTTTTTAAATCTAGGTGCGCCAACTTTACCACCCTTTCTTTTTCCGTTACGAGAATTGAAAAAGTTTTTGTAAGAAACATCTAAGTATCTAAGAGATTGTTGTAATGGCACTGAAGAAACATCAGATAGCCATTTTCTATCATCACTCTTTCACATATATATCAAATCTTCACAAGAGGTTTTCTAAATTAAAATATTACTTAATCATTCATTATTAGGTTATTATGTGATCCAATTAGTCGTTGATTTTAAAGATTACTGAATTGATATTTTAAAGTCGAGTCACGGAATTGCCCTTTGGCGTTGTAGCAAGTAGCATGTCTAGTCCTGCTTCCTCCATGAAATCACGGACGTAAAGACAGCATTATCCTGTTTCCTACTCCAGGATTTCTTGACTCCCGCGTTATCCTATGAAAAAGATAAAACTTTTGTGAGCATGCCATGCGTAGGTCTTTCTCACTTGGAGAGTTCTAACAACCAAATTATCCCGTAGGATAAACAGGTATGAACTCTGCGCGATAAAAATATGGGAAAATTTTTGGAAATCTCTTAAAGACTCAAAACTCGCTAGTTATCTGCTCATTCAAGACTCAGGACTCTCTATGTTAGCAGGCACAATTTTGCAAGATGGAAAATATACCCTAATCCAAGAAATAGGGCGGGGTGGCTTTGGCATTACATTTAAAGCTACCCATCACTACTTGGGTCAGGAGGTGGTGATGAAAACCATCAATGAACGGCTGCGACAACATCCTGATTTTGCAAAATTCGAGCGTCAATTCCAAGATGAAGCCAGAAGATTAGCTACGTGTATCCACCCAAATATAGTCCGAGTTAGTGACTTTTTTGTGGAAGCTGGACTGCCTTACATGGTGATGGAATACATTCGTGGCGAAACCTTGGGAGACGCATTTGTATTACCAGGAATACCAATGCCAGAAGCCACAGCAATTCATTACATCCGGCAAATTGGGGCAGCCTTGCAGGTAGTACATAATAATGGTTTGCTGCACCGGGATGTCAAACCAGATAATATTATCCAACGCCAAGGAACGCAGGAAGTAGTATTGATTGATTTTGGCATTGCCAGGGAATTTAATGGCGGTGTCAGGCAGACTCACACAGGTCTGGTTTCGGAGGGCTATTCTCCAATTGAGCAGTATCTGACGCAAGCGCCGCGCACACCCGCCACGGATGTTTATGGTTTAGCAGCAACCTTATATTCACTGTTGACTGCCCAAGTTCCTATACCAGCATTATTGCGCGATCGCGAGCAAATGTCTTCCCCCCGCGAACTACAACCACACTTGAGTGCTGCTGTCAACCAGGCGGTAATGCGCGGGATGGCGGTGGAATCTCGTTTTCGCCCAGCCACAGTTGCTGAGTGGTTAGAACTACTACCTGGAAATACGGGGAATGTGACACCGCAAGCTTTAGCCACTTACGCAGTGCCAACTGTTAATGTATCTGCCCAGCAAGCAGTAACTTTAATTGGGAAAACTGCCCAAAATCCTATTCATAGACCAGCTGCGTTGGCGCAGCCCCCCGCACGCATCGCCAAGGAAACTGTACTCCCTAAAAAGCTGGGGTCATCTAAGGTATTTATTGGTATAGGTGTAGCCCTAGTTGCTGCTACAGCAGGTTTTGGAATCACGAGTATGTTACCCAAATCTCAGCCGCAACCAAATGCAAAGCCGCTTTTTGAACAGCCGACTCCAGAACCACCCGCGAAAGTGCCTAGCTTCGATAAGACATCTTCACCTCCGGGTGAAGAAACTAACACCACTTCCAGAACCGAATCAGCACCTGTCTATAATTCCAAGCAACGCAGGCGCAATCGTCGTTCTTCCCCAGAAGAATCTTCCACCCGCAGCCCTAGAGGAGAATTGCAACGCGGCGATTCCGAACAATCCACACCTTCATCTAGCGTTTCCCCCACACCCTCGCTAGTGGAAAAATTACGGGCAATCCGGTCATCTCGTAAAGCCTCCCCCGCACCATTGCCCCAAAATAACTTACCCGCTTCTAGTCAAGATTCTACCTCCCCCCAACCTGTAAAGCCGTCAAATTCTGTGGTCATACCAGCAGTACCACCAACGGAATCCAAACGGTCAGATCCTTCTCCTGTAGTAGTACCAACACTGGAAAAGCAAAATTCACTGCCTAATAGTCAACCGCAAAATGATCAGCAATCCAAGGAAAATCCCCAGGATGACAATAATTAGTCAATTTAAGATTTTGGTTGACATTCGGAAATATTTTTGAACGGAGAGGGGGGGATTCGAACCCCCGTTGAGTTTCCCCAAAACGCATTTCGAGTGCGTCACCATCAACCACTCGGACACCTCTCCAGCTATTTACTCAGACATTTGACTATATATTCTAGATTCAAATGCCGTGAAGTAAGGAAAATCTTAGCATATTCCCTATACTACTATAACATTATCGCTTTATCTGCGTAACGGAATACTTCGGGAACGCCAACGCCCAACCCAAGATATTTCAGATCATCGTGGTTACTGTAATTACCTAGTTTGTGACAGAACTAAAAATTACTCCGCCCGATTGTTACGAACAAGTTTGCAAAGGTTGGGAATAATTTCAACCAAGTATAATACCCTAAAACTTACTTTATTGATCAATGCTTAAATCAAAATCAATCAACATTCCCAAACCAACTCGCTACCAAAATGCGGCGATAGATTATTACATGGGAATGACAAATTCCCCCTATCTTCATTATGGGTATTGGGAGCCAGTGCCGACTCCCGGTGAGGAATTGACCATAACTGGGATGCGTGCGGCGCAAGTTGCTTATGCAGTCAAGCTTTTCAGTTTCATTCCAGAGGGTACAAAAACTGTGCTTGACGTCGGCTGTGGGATTGGTGGTAACGCCGCATATTTGTGCGATCGCGGTTTTGGCGTTGAGGGATTAGCACCCGATGCAATCCAACAAGAGAAGTTTATCAAGAATACCAACTCTCAAGTACCTTTCTACTTAACCAGATTTGAAGATTTTCACACCTCACACTCCTATGATCTAGTTCTGTTCAGTGAAAGCAGCCAATATATTGCTGCTAACGATTTGGCTCAGGGTGCAGCTCGGGTATTAAATAGTGGTGGCTATCTATTGCTTGCGGATATGATGCGCTCTGATGCTGGATATCGAGAGGGCATTTTTTCTAATTGTCATGTCGCTAGCGAGCTTCAGGAAGCCTTGGAGCAGGCTGGATTTAAGTTAATTAAGAGTGAGGACATCTCGAGCCAAATTGCGCCAACGATTGACTTGTGTCTTGAGAACTTTCGTACTTTTGGACTGACTACGATGAAATATATCGCTGATGTTGTAGCGATCGCAGTCCCACCAATACACGCACTCGGTCGTTTAGCCTTCAAACGCTGGCTGGAAAAGCCGATTGTCGAGGGTTTAGCAGCACGCAGCATTTTTGATCGCCATCTCTGTTATCAAATCCAACTCTGGCAGTTATCAATTCATGACTGAATAATTCATAATTCATAATTCAGGTATTGAGAAACACTCCATAGATGGATAGCTTTGGGGAAGAATTAGCTTACTGTTTCTAGCCCTAAGACTGACAATGTTCAAAGGTGTGTCACCGAACAGATCGCTGTAGACATCGCTTCTCTAACTGCTGAGATATTATGTAGTCGAACATTGTGCAGCATACAGTTTGAGGTTTTGCATGAAAGTAGCAGTCTTCAGTACAAAAGCCTATGATCGGCAGTTTTTGTCAGCTATAAATTCTCCCACCCAACACGAGTTAGTGTTTTTTGAACCCCGTTTAAATCGGGATACAGCTATCCTCGCCGCCGGATTTCCGGCGGTTTGCGTATTTGTACATGATCAGGTTGATGCCCTAACTTTAGAGCTTCTGGCCTCACGGGGAACTCGGCTGGTTGTCCTTCGCTGTGCAGGGTTTAACAATGTAGACTTACAAGCCGCAGCAGACTTAGGAATTACGGTTGTTCGCGTTCCCGCCTATTCACCCTATGGGGTAGCAGAACATGCCGTGGGATTGATTTTAAGCTTGAATCGCAAAATTCATCGTGCCTATAACCGTGTCCGAGAAGGCAATTTTTCCATAGATGGACTATTGGGATTTAATTTGCATGAGCGCACAGTCGGAATTATCGGCACCGGCAAAATCGGTCTGATTTTAGGACAGATTATGAAAGGGTTTGGCTGTCACCTACTCGCCTATGACGTTTATCGTAATCCAGAATTGGAGGCGCTAGGTGGAAAGTATGTAGAACTACCTGAGCTATTTGCCAACTCTGATATTATCTCCCTACATTGTCCCCTGACTACCGAAACGCATCACTTGATCAACACTGAGACTATAAAACAGATCAAGGCAGGCGTAATGCTAATTAACACTAGTCGGGGAGCGCTGATTGATACTCAAGCAGTGATTGAGGGATTGAAATCTGGTAAAATTGGCTATCTTGGTGTGGATGTCTACGAACAAGAATCGGAATTGTTCTTTGAGGATTTGTCTGGCGAAATTATTCAGGATGATATTTTTCAGCGTCTGACAACGTTCCCCAATGTACTCATTACTGGACATCAAGCCTTTTTTACAGCAGAAGCTCTGCACAATATTGCAGAAACAACTTTTGCTAATATTGCTGATATTGAAAAGGGTCGTTCTTGTCCAAATGAAATTCGCGCTCAACTGCCAGTTTAAGTAATGGTTGGCGATCGCTATACCAACGCCAATCTGCAAATTCATGTACGCAAAATCACCAGTCAATCCTAATCATCAGGCAAATTTTCCATTTCCTCAGTAATTAGCATCTGAAAATCTTCGTCACAATGATTATGTAGATGAACCGCAGCAGCTAGGAGTTCTGCGAGAATTTCAGCTTGTTGGTTTGCAGTTAAACTAGGTAACTGTAACTGGTTAACTAAGGCTTGTACTTTCAGGCATTCTGTACCTAATTCAGCAATCAAGGTACTGAGCGTTGAATTCGTGATTGCAAGATGGCGATCGCGCATATTCATTTTGAACGATAGGCAACGCGGAGACTTTGGACTAAAATCACCAGAGATGCGATCGCCATTAACCCGCCCCAAAACCAGTAAGGTAAAAGCAAATACCGTTGCATTTGCGCTGTATCAGAAAGTCCAAGGGAACCAGCAGACTGACTAAATAGATAATCAAGTTGATGGTACGTACTTACACAAGCTTGTACACCCAAAAATTGAATCACAAACCCTTGTGCCCAACGAGGTGCTTTCAGGGCGATACCCAAGATGATTAAACCTAGCAAGGGAATTTCCAGCAATCCAAACCAGGAACGTACCCAAATTAATGTCGAAAATAGCAAAAAACTCCCTAATATTTTTAAACAGAGGGTTGCTGCTCTAAAACTCCGGGAAGCCAGAATTAAAGCTGCACCAGCAATAGGTGGGCCCATTGGTCCTGCTGCGGCGATGATTGCCGGTACAATTGGTCCCAATGACGACTGGATGCCATAAGTTGCGACACCGGAACCATTGCTAAAAATCTCTAATTTCTCAAACTGTCCCCCTAATAGGAGTGCCATTAAGCCGTGACCCATTTCATGAAACCAGGTTGCCAGGATCGTAAATGGGTATAAGATATAATCTCCTCCTGGTAGTTGCCACAGTAAAGCAGTTGCGATCGCGGCTGCAATTAGCCAGGTTAGCCCCATGCGTTCAACAACTAGCGGGGCTTCTCTGGTAAGCAAGGGTTGAAAATTTTTGCTTGGTTCCCTCATCGGTCACTCTATTTTCGCTTTTAGACTTCGGATTTTAGATTTTAGATTATCCCCACGAATTAATCGGGGTACATTCAATTTTGGATTTTAGATTTTAGATTATCCTTTCAATCGAAAATTAAAAATCTAAAATTGGCAGTGTATTTTCATATATCCTAATGTAATTATTAAGGTAGTGGAGTTGCTGAATGCAACAATTCACACCTCAAAGCGACGGCTTTAAACTATGGGGCTATCAAGAAGAACATAGTTATCCGTCGCTTGTCTGATGCGGTTAATTTGTTGATCCTCCAAAATGGATGCTGGAGGATGAGCAATGCTTAAACTGATGAGAATCACAATTGATCGAGAATCAGTTAAGCAAGTTGAAACAGGAATGTCATCAAATCTCCTTTACCCAAGCTAATGCGATCGCCTGGACGCAAGCGGTGACGATTCCCCGGTAATAGCGGCGAATTATTAATGTAAGTGCCATTAGAACTTCCCACATCCTCTACATAGTAAGCGTCTCCCTCGACACGAATATCTGCATGAATCCGCGAAACAATTTCTGAATTGGAAAATCCTGAAACATCTATATCTGGGGGAATCCGATCATTGGGCTTGCCGATATGAATCACAGAGACATTTTGCGGCAATTCAATTAACTGATCGCTTTGAACATGGATTAACCGCGCTGTAACCTGCTGTAATTGCGTTCTGGCAGCAGTTGGTGCTGGTGCTGGCTCTTTTACTTCGGCTTCAGAGGCTGGCGCTGATTCCAAAGGTGGTGGAGTAGGAATACTTTTTTCAAAGACTATCGGTTGAGCGGGGACGGTTGGCGCTGGTTCTGGGGGGCTGCTTTCTATAACAGATACCTGTGGTGGAGCGGCTGGGGCAACTGCCATCTCTGTTGGTGGTAAAGATGAACTGGGAGGATGTGAGTTAGTAGATTCGCTCATTCCCAAGGCATCTGGTTGTAAAAGTTCTAACAATGGATCGGGTGAAACTAACGGCGGTACTTCCACAGGAATATCAGGAGTAACTGTTGCAGCTACCGCAGTAGGAACGTGTGGAACTCCTGCGGAGTGTAGGTTATAGCCACACTGACCGCAGAATGCAGCATCTGCCTGCACAGTTGCCCCACAACTGGGACAGTTAGTAGTCGCGGGTAACGGTGTATAGCAAGCTTCACACTGGACAGCGCCATCAGGGTTGGGATGATTGCAATTAGGGCAGACGATCATCGATATTTAGCCTTTATTCAAGATCATCATAAATATAGGTAGGACTGGCAAGCAGAGGGCGGCCTTAGCTTTAAATTCTAGCAATTACTGGTGATGGAACGATGAATTGGACACTCTTACGTGGGGAAAGAGAGTAGGGAAGTAAGAATTTTATATTTTAGATTTTGGATTTTAGATTGAAATTTACAATACTTACGCAAACAATAGCCCAAAAGAATGATTTTTAGGTAGGAGCAATACCCTGCGGTCAGCTAAAGCTACATGAATTGCCCCTACCGCGTGTAGTTTTGCGTAAGTCTTAATTTAATCCAAAATTGTCAATCCAAAATCTAAAATTGAATTGCCCCATACTCAAGTTCAATGTTGAAGTTCCAAACCTGCTGCTGCATCCAGTAACCACCAAAGTTCTCCTTGGGGCTGAATTAAGCGGGATGGGTAAGTGAAGTCATCGGCTACAGGTGCAAAGACTTGCGCCAAAGCTGGGCGTTTATTAGCACCAGCAACCACAAAAATCACGCTGCGAGCAGAGTTGATGAAGGGGTAGGTGAAAGTTATCCGGGGGTTTGCGTCTTTGTTACCCACAGTAACCAGGCGATCGCTTACTTTCAGAGCCTCTGTGTGGGGAAACAAAGATGCGGTATGTGCATCATCACCCATTCCTAGTAATACTACATCTAACGAAGGAAACTCGACCCCAGAAGAATTGAAAAATTCTTTGAGTTGTTGTTCATACTTGGCAGCAGCCAGTTCGGGATTAGCTTCTAAAGTTGGTACGGGGTGAATATTAGCTGCGGGGATGTCAACACGATCTAGCCACGCACGCCGCGCCATCAGTTCATTGCTATCGGGATGATCTGCTGGTACGTAACGCTCATCCCCCCAGAATATATGAATTTTATCCCAAGGTAGTTTTTGATTAGCTCCGGCGTAGCCCGCCGTTGGCATCGCTTCGTATAACGGTTTAGGTGTACTGCCGCCAGATAAGGCGATCGTAAACCGCCCACGCTGCTCAATGGCAGTTTCTAACTTGGACAGAATTAATTCTAGCGCTCGTGCAATCAGTGCTGGCTGATCCGGTAAAACTTCAACGGTTTTGTTCATGGCTTCATCATATTGCTGGCTTCAAGCAATACAATACCGAACTTATTGCAATCCCCCTTTTTAACTTTTGAAACATTTAACATCATGGATTCGGTAGGCTGCAAAAACGTAGACGACGCCTGATCACCTTCTACGGTAAGTTTTCAGTAGTCAGTCGTACTAAGTACTCTCGTGATTATTTTTATTTACACCCAGTTACTTGATACTTCGTTGATTAACGCCACATCGGATACATTTATTAATTCTTATTAAAAATTAATAAAACTAATTAATTACAAATAACGCTTCCCAGTCAGCGATCGCTTGACGTTGGGCAATTAACAATTCCTGAATTCCTTTTTGGGCGACATCTAGCAGCTGATCCAACTGAGTGCGGCTAAAGCTGCCTTCTTCGGCTGTTCCTTGGACTTCAATGATTCCCAGGTGTTGATTCATTACCACATTAAAGTCTACTGTTGCAGCCAAATCTTCGAGATAATTAAGATCCAAAAATGGCTCTCCCTCCAGTAATCCTACGGAAACTGCTGCTACCTGTCCACACAGAGGCGATCGCTCCAACACGCCCTCGTGCAACAATTTAGAAATCGCATGAGCCAATGCCACAAACGAGCCTGTAATCGCTGTTGTCCGAGTTCCAGCGTCTGCTTGCAATACATCGGCATCCACAGTCAGCGTGCGTTCTCCCAGTGCCTCAAAATCCACTGCTGCACGTAAGCTGCGTCCAATTAGACGTTGGATTTCTTGCGTCCGTCCAGATAATTTTAATAATTCCCTTTCTTGGCGTTTTTGAGTAGCAGATGGTAACATCCGGTACTCAGCAGTTAACCATCCTTTACCAGTTCCTTCAAGAAATTTCGGAACTCCTTTATTAACGCTAACGGTACAAAGTACCTGAGTATCACCGCATTTTGCGAGAACAGAACCGGGGGCAAAGCTGGTGAAACTGGGGTAAAAGCTGATCGGACGTAGTTCGTCAGGAAGACGGCCGTCAGGACGCTGCCAAGCCATTGGAGTTGCCTCAAGTTTTACAATACTGCCTTAAGATTACCTTAGTGTTGCAAATCATCATTTTAGGGGCATTGGGCATTGGGAAAGAGGAGGCAGAAATTCTTTGATTTTGAATTTTAAATTTTGAATTTTGAATTGATTTATCTGCCCTGCTTCTTTTTTAAGGAAGTGAAAGCAGAGTTAAAATATTTTGCTGCACCATTTCTGGTGACTGATCCCCGTTGATTGTTAATAGGCAGCGACGACGGTCGTAATATTCAAGTATTGGAATGGTGCGATCGTAGAATAATTCTACACGGCGTTGGACAATTTCGGGTTGGTCATCTGGTAGCGATCGCCCCAAGGATCGGTTAACCATGACAGCTTCTGGGACTTGGAGATAAATTGCCCAATCTAGCTTTTGCCCGAAATCATCCAAGAAAAAATCTAATTCTTCAGACTGAAAGGCAGTACGGGGATAGCCTTCTAACACCCAATCGCAGTTAATATCTGCTTGTCTGAGGCGAATTCGGATCAATTCAATGATCATTTCGTCTGGAACTAACTCCCCTTTTTGGATGTAGGGACGTGCGTGGTAGCCTAGTTCACTCAGGCTAGCGTAAACCGGAAGAGAAGTCCGGGGATCGACTTCTGACCATCGAAATTCCGGCAGGGGCTGATCGCCAGATATTGCTGACCGTAAAATCTCACCTGTAGAAATCAAAGGAATATCAAAGTATCTGCAAAGCTTTTGTGCTTGAGTGCTTTTCCCCGATCCTGAACCTCCCAGAATCACCAATCTCACAAGAATTAACTCCTCATCGTGTCAAATTCACTACTTGCTAAGTCTGTTTTACCCAAACAACTGGGAAATCTCACATTTAGCGATTTTCAGCCGTTATACCCAGCTTTTTTGAATAATTGGAACTCTAACTCTTATGTTTTCATTTTTACAACTCCTTTCACAGAAAAGACGAAAATAACTCTTGACTTTAGCACAAACGTAGTGTTTGACTAAGAATGCAATTTGCCAAATCTACCAAACCTGTGAAAAACAGATTGATTATACAGGCAAATTTCTAATAAGTACCGCCAGCAGAAACCCTTAATTTATTGTAACTTTTTGAACTTTACCCTATGGTTAGCCAGCTAGAAAGCCCAAGTATCAATTCAACCCTTACCTTACCATATCCAGTTGAGGGACTAGTGCAAGTTTTCACTAGCTCCCATCGCAACTTTTTTACGAGCGTTATAGCTCAATCACTGAGAATAGCTGGACAAGGAACGCCAGTATTAATAGTGCAGTTCCTCAAAGGGGGTATTCGTCAAGGACAGGAAAGACCCATACAATTAGGACAAAATTTAGATTGGATTCGCTGTGATTTGCCTCGTTGTATCGATACACCCCAGTTAGAAGATACGGAGAATCAAGCTTTACAAAAACTGTGGCAGTATACACAACAAGTAGTGTGTGAGAGTAAGTATTCTCTCGTTGTCTTAGATGAGTTAAGTTTAGCGATTAACTTTGGTTTAATTCCTGAAACGGAAGTTTTAGAGTTTCTGGCAAAACGCCCTCCCCACGTCGATATCATTTTCACAGGGCCAGAGATGCCAAAATCTCTCTTGGGTGTGGCAGATCAAATTACAGAAATCCGGCGGAGTCATCGACCTTAAACAAAATACTCAATTCAGGATATCCTAGTAATTCGATTTGAATTAGCTGTGAAATTGTGATTAAAAACGATATCTGGATTACTGAAATGGCTCAACAGGGTTTGATTTCGCCCTTTGAGTCAAGTTTAATCCGAAAAGTGCAAAAAGATGAGTCTGTAGCGGTTCAACCCGTAATCAGCTACGGTCTGTCTTCTTATGGCTACGATATACGCCTTTCTTCGGCTGAGTTCCGTATTTTTCGCCACATTCCCGGAACTGTAGTTGATCCCAAAAACTTTAATCCCCAAAATCTGGAGCCAACAGCACTGCACACAGATGCCAATGGCAGTTACTTTATTTTACCTGCTCACTCCTATGGGCTTGGGGTTGCTCTAGAAAAACTGGAGGTTCCTGAAAATATTACAGTGATTTGCATCGGTAAAAGTACTTATGCACGTTGTGGGATAATAGCAAATTTAACGCCTGCTGAGGCTGCGTGGCGGGGTCATTTAACTTTAGAGTTTTCTAATTCTTCCAGCGCTGATTGTCGCATCTACGCTAATGAAGGTGTAGTGCAATTACTATTTTTAGAAGGCGAACCATGCGCTATTAGTTACGAAGCACGTCAGGGTAAATATCAGGATCAGCTAGAGATTGTAACTCTGGCTCGTATTTAGTATAATTTTATACTAAATTATAATTTTGGAGTAATTCCGGTTGAGCCAAAACCACTCGTGCCTCTAGATGCATGAGTGAGGCTATCAACTTCTTCAACTTCAACCGAATCATTTGAATATTCATATTTAGGAATAATCGCTAGTTTATTCAGTTTTATAATTTTTACCTTCATCACTCTTAAATTTATCTCCTAGCCTTTAACAATGTATGCTTTTACAGATTTTTTACTAAAGAGGTAAGTATGTCATTGCTAACAGATACTGATTTGGAAATAATGAAATGCTACACTCCGCAAGAGTGGCAGAATCAAAGCGATGTCCAACCCAAGATTTATATTAATCCATTTTCCCCAGATAGTTTAACACCTATAGGATATGACTTAAGAGTAGGTGATAGTTATGCTTCTGCATCGAAAGGAGAAGAAATGATTGTGAATATAGATTCTCCAGTTATTATTGAAACTGGAGATACATCTCTAATTACTACTTTTGAAGAAATTAGAATGCCAAAAAACCATAAATTTTCAGGAATAATATTATCTAAAGTATCTCAAGTTTCAAAAGGTTTATCTCCTATATCTACAACCATCGACCCTGATTGGTCTGGTCAGCTTTTAATAGCTGTACATAATCACTCTAGAGAAAGTATAACGATAAATTTTAAAGAGCGATTTTGTACAGTTCTATTTTTTGAAAATAGATCAGCTTCTACACAAGAATCTGGACATAAATCTGGAAGAAAAGATATTTTACTTAAAAAATTTTCGGCCGGTGCTAGAAAATCACAATTGGAAAGAGACAAAGAAAAAAGTATCGAAAGGGATAAAAAGAAGCAAAAAAAGAAAACAGAAAACTTTTTTCAACTCCTTGCCTCTTTAGGTATTATCCTAAGTTCTTTGATTATAGGTTACTTATTTTTTAAGAAAAAACCTGAGTTATTTATAACTACAATAGGAGTTGGTGTTGCCATCTCGCAAACAGCTTTAGTAATTATTACAAATATTTTTAATAGCGAAGATTAATGTACATAATTACCTTGAATAAAGGTAGTTAAAGTCTACTTTGGAATCAAATGGGTTTTTAACGGCTTGTCTTGTTCATAGACTAAACCTTGGCTCATTGACAAAACAACTTCCGCTTTCTGTAACTCTGTCCCCAAATACATTGCATGTTCAACTTGCAAACCCGGACAATCCGCTGCTATTTGACGAGAAAGTAGACTTGCAGATTTACCTGAGTAACAATTAACTACTTCTCCAGATCCAGGCGTTGTGTGTTCTATCAGAATTGTGCCATCCTGTATACTGATCAGAAAGTTTCCTGAAGGATCAGCGTAATCTTTTTGCTGAAAAATTTTGGAGTACTGATGTTGAATCAGCTTGTCAGCGTTTTCAAAACAATCATCATAAATATGGGCACTTTGGCTAATAGTAATTAATGGTCCCATTTTTAGTTGATGCGTTGATTGTTTAGTAACTGCTTCCCAAATATATTTTTGCAAAGCTCTTAGCCCCATAGCATTAGCTGGCCACGCTGAAAACATATCATTACTGCGGAAAGTTGCTGTTAAAGATAGTTCCTGATCAACAACTCGTATCCAAATGTGATTAAGGCAAGGTGGACTATCGTTTCCCTGAAGGTCATTACGCACATCCCACAGAGACATCACTATCCTAGCTGAATCAATGTTATCCGAAAGTTTTTTGATTACTTCTTTAATTTGGTCAATTTTAGAAAACCATGACCGCAGACGTTGACCATATGTATACTTGACTCCTTCTTCACTCTGAGAAACATCATCTAATATTTCCGAGGTATAAGGCTTAATAAAAGCGCGATCAAATGGCAAGTAATTTGGTTCTGGAAAATAGAAATCGTCAGGCTCGTCTGTAACAATTGCCATCAAGTTAATTAGTTCTTGCCATTGTCCATCATGAAGCGTAGGACGAATTGTGCCAGTCGTCCTAATGCGATGGATAATTTTTACCCAAGTTTCGGCTATAGTCTTGCCTTCAATTCGGTGTCCGTAGCGTGGCCCAGGTAAAACAGTTGATTCGACAGTTGACATATCAAACTTTAACCGTGTACCCCAAGGCTCAATTACTTCCCGTTCGGCATAGGATTTAACTTGATCGACTGCATCAGTAATTAATTTGACTTCTTCATACTCTATAGAGTCTCGCAATTTTTCTAGAGTGTTCTTATCGATTTCAATATCAATGTAACTAACAATATTAGAGTCAGAGCGAATTTTCCAACAGCGCCGTCCAGTATCGCTTTTATCTTCTTTAAATCCATTGCGGAAAAAGTCCAGTAAACACTGACATGCACCTGCGTTCTTGTCTTCTTTAGTAGCGTTTAGAACTACTAAATATCTAACATGGGGATTATACAGTAAATTGCGAATTAATAAATTTATTCCCCTTGTAGGCGAGTATAACTGCCCAATTACAGCATACTCATGCGGTTGCAGGTGTTTAGCGATCGCCTGCTTTACCGTCCACCCTGTAATCACTGCTGTTTGACCATTTCCATAAATCAACTGGTTGGGCTTGTGCAGTGCTGTGTACTCAAATTGGGTTGTCTGACCCGTTTTTGTCATGCTAAAAGTAGAAAAATTTACGATCTATAATCATATCAGTAAATCTAAATTGGTAATCGTTTGATCGAAGGCAGACTTTGGAAGCTTACTTAACACACAGCCAATACGTCATAAATCAACGCATTTGCTTTACAAATATTAATAACTTTGTTACACTTATTTACATAACAGAGAAGACAGGGAAAAATCCATGCGTACAAACACTGCTATAATTGATGACCAAGGGAAGCTGAACAACTTTGCGATCGAGCCAAAGGTTTATATAGATGAGCAAGGCGATCGCACAGGCTTCACTCCTTACGCAGAACTGCTCAACGGTCGTTTAGCAATGATTGGTTTTGTCTCTCTGATAGCTTTAGAAGTACTGACAGGACACGGTATAGTTGGTGTTTTGACAAGTCTGTAAAAACTGACTCCCATAACGTAACTCTCAACAAATGGTAAGAGACGGTAAATTTACCGTCTCTTAATTTATGGAAAACATTAGTGCTAGAGTAAAAATATACTGATAGCAAAAGCCGTTATCAGCGTAAAAATATAGGGTGAACTATGGCTTTAACTGCTTCAACTATGTTGCCGCTAGGCACAAAAGCACCAGATTTTCATCTACCGGAAGTGGTATCTGGAAAGGCAACTTCACTTTCTACCTTTGCAGAGAAAAAAGCGCTGTTGGTAATGTTTATTTGTCGGCATTGCCCATTTGTAAAGCACGTCCAACAAGAATTAGTGCAGTTAGGAAAAGATTATTTTACAAGTGATTTAGCGATCGTTGCCATTAGTGCTAATGATGCAAAAAATTACCCAGATGATGCGCCAGAGTCGTTACAAGCATTTGCCACAGAACTAGGGTTTAATTTTACTTTATGTTACGACGAGAGTCAGGAAACAGCAAAAGCTTACACAGCAGCTTGCACACCAGATTTTTTTGTATTTGATGACCAACGCCAACTTGTTTATCGGGGACAATTAGATGACAGCCGCCCCAGTAATGGTAAACCCGTAACGGGCGCAGATTTACGCGCAGCCATTGAAGCAGTGCTGGCGGGTAAACCTGTTACAAGCGACCAAAAGCCGAGTGTTGGTTGCAATATTAAATGGAAACCTGGAAACCAACCCAGTTATTTTGGTTGAAAGAGATTGGGCATTGGGCATGGGGCATGGGGCATTGGACATTACATTAGTTATTCTTTCTCCCCCTGCTTCCCCTGCTCCCTCATCTCCCCACAGTTATCAGTGTTTAATTTCCAAATTCAGTATGTAGCATCCTAGTTGGACTTTTTCTGCCCACAATTCATATTCCAGTCGCAAATGTTCTGGCAAGGGATGTCCGTTGAGAGTTAGGCTATTAGTAAAATTTCGTAAACGAATAGGATTGTTAGGTTGCAACGACTCAGTTGGCAACCAATAGCGACTAATCCCATAAACGCCCTGTTCCCAAAAGTGACGGTAACTCACTTGAGCGTTACCTTGCATAGTCATAATTACCCGGTAAGGGGAAATCTCCAGCCACAAAATCCTGGGACTGTTAGGAACGTAAGCTTTGCTCTTACTTTGGGGAAGTGTGTCCTGTGGACTTAGGACACTTTCTACTTCGCAGCTAATTAAGGGCGGTGCAGTTAACAGCAAATGGAACCGGTCAGTGTCTTTTTGATACAGTGTCCCGGCAGTTTCAACAACAGACCAGATTGGTAGGTCAGTGGAAATAAGTGATAAGCACACGGGCTTGCGGTGATGGGTCAGCATGGGAGCGATAAGGGCTAATAGCTATTGAACAAAGTGAAATCAACACTCTAGCTGTCTAATAGGTCAGGGTAAGAAACTAAATAGTAAAACAGGCTTAATATTAATGAATCCGTTGATTTGTTAAGCTACACAAATCCGCATATAACAGGTAGAATGTCAGCTTAGACAGCAAAAACGGTACTTTCTCTAGAGAGAGGTAATTCGTAAGTAAAGCTTGTAAATATTCTAAGGCTATAGCCTCAAAACAGTGGGAGTCTTTTTAGATGCTAAGAAACCTTCTTGAGGGGGACTTGCCGTAGATTGGAGTAAGTTTCATACAGCAAAAAGCGATAGGATACTAGGCAGGAAGTCACCAGCAGCGATTTTGTTTGTTGCTGGTGACTTCCGGTCTATTCAAAAGCCAGTGTATCCTAATGTCGGCTTCTGTTATAACCGTAGAAACTCACGAAGACCTTTCTCACAAGTTAATTATTCAACGGCCCCCTTTTGGGCTATCTTTATCGGGTCGCATCCGGGTGGCTGGGGACTTTGACTTTCTTCACCATCCTCTAATGTTGGGCGCTCTAGCCGAAGGTGAAACTGAAATTTAGTAACTTCTCTTTAGAAAAAACCCCGCAGCACTGCTAAATAAGTGGGCAAAAATAAATCAAACTATGTTACGCAATGTAACATTAATTAAATTGGCTTTACTACAAACCTTTAATTATTCATGCCCACTTAGTTATGTGTTAGTTATATTTGTAATTAAAAAATATTCAATTTAGTAGAATGCGTTAAGTCGAACACTTTAACGCAGCACTTATTATACAAATAGATTAACGTACATATTTGTCGTTACTCAATAGCTTTCGACTATTCAGCATTGAGGATTTTTGGGACTTTGAAAAATTCGCCTTCCTGTTCAGGCGCACTGTTGAGAATACTTTCCCGGTCTGGATAGGGTTGCAATTCATCTTTTCGTGTGATATTGCTGACATCAATTGCCCGTGTTGTTGGGGGCACATTACTAACATCAAGTTCATTCAACTGTTCAATATAATCCAGAATATTTCCCAACTGGGTAGTGAATTGCTCCTCTTCTTCTGGAGTCAATTCTAAACGAGCAAGATTAGCTACTTTGTGAACTTGTTCTTGGTCAATCATATTTTTTAGAGACGCGATTAATCGCGTCTGTACAGGAGTTAGAGACGCGATTAATCGCGTCTGTACAGGAGTTAGGAGTGAATGATTCATAATTCCTAACTCATCACTTTTAGAAGAATACGTCAATTTGCGATCGCCCGGTGGTTTTCAGCCAGTTTTGGGCTTCGATGTAGTTATTGGGAGCCATGCGAATAGCTCGAATCCAATAGTCTGCTGCTTGGTCAAACAGTGCTTCGCCAGCCTCGTTATCTCCAGCTTCTTTCTCCTTTTCGCCTTGGTAGTGATAAATCACGGCGATGTTGTTCAAGGCTTGCGGCATACGTGGGTTTAACTCAATTGCCTGATGATATAGTTCTAAAGCCTTTTTGTGGTCGCCATTGCTGGCATAGATTAGCCCCATATTGTAATGAATATAGCCGCGATCGTTGGTATCTTCCTCTAGTGTTAGAGCTTCTTCATAGTATTCCAATGCTTCAGCATATTCCCCTTCTGCTTGGGCTGACATACCATCTCGATAATAAACAAACGCTTCTTTAGCTTTTTTGTTGGTTGGCAGAATCTTCAAGATGATATCCGCCATCACTGTAAAGGATTTGTCAATAAAATTATCGTTTTTTTGCGTTCTTGGCATATTTGTCTCTGGGTATTGCGTATTGGGGCATTGGGCATTGGACATTGGGCATTGGGCATTGGGCATTGGACATTGGTTACACGCATCTCCCTCATCTCCCCCCCAATCCCCTAGCACACTCAATAGCTAATTTAACTGATTTGCGGGTGCATTATTCTCACTGAGGGGTATGATGCATTGCGGATTATTATGCCGAGAGTTATTTACCAAGATGCTAACTGGATATGCAATCATTGCTGGCGCTGGATAGGGACGCAATAGCTGCTGGAGGATTTCGGGCGTTTGCATTTGGGAATCTAGCCATAAATCGTAATCTTGTGGCTCTAGAATCACTGGCATCCGCTCGTGGATAGGTTGGAGTAATTCGTTAGCTGCCGTTGTCAAAATTGTACAAGAGATTATTTCTTCGTTAGCAGGCGATCGCCATTTCTCCCACAAACCTGCAAAGCCGAAGGGTTGCCCATCTTGAAGGCGAAAATAAAACGGCTGCTTTTTGCCTTGTTGTCGTTGCCACTCATAAAAGCCATCAGCTAGCACTAAACAGCGTCTGTGCTTAAAAGCCGAACGAAAAGCGGGTTTTTCGGCAACAGTTTCTGCCCTAGCATTAATCAGCTTTGCCCCCATTCCTCTATCTTTCGCCCATGACGGAATTAAGCCCCAATACAACTGCTGAAATTCACGCTTTTGGCTTTCGGTATTTTGTAACACTGTAGCCACCATTTGCGTAGGTGCAATGTTATATTCGGCTGCTAAATCTGGAACTGGCTCAACATGGAAAAGTTGAGCTAAACTTGCTGCCGACTGGTTTAGAGTAAATCTTCCACACATATTTTTATTCTCAACCACTGACTAAGTTAAACATCTCAATCTAGAAATAAATAATGCTTTTTTGATTTTCTGGAATGATTTGATCTAGTACTCACAAGCCAAATATAAAAATAGTTATCCGGTTTTAGGAAAATCTTTTGGTAAAATATTGTATTTTGAACCTTCAATTATCTATGAACATATTCTTAACTGTATTTTAGCATGGAACTACTGCGTTTGTACGATTTTTTACCTTCTGGCAATGGTTATAAGATACGTCTTTTATTGACACAACTAGGTATACCTTTTGAGAGGGTAGAGCTTAACATCTTGAAAGGCGAGACTCGAACACCAGAATTTTTAAGTAAAAATCCTAACGGTAAGATACCCGTTCTGGAAATTAAGCCAGGTAAATTCTTGGCAGAATCAAATGCCATATTAATGTATCTGAGTGAATGCACAGAATTTTTACCCTATGACCGATTTTTAAGAGCGCAGGTGCTGCAATGGTTATGTTTTGAACAGTATAGCCATGAACCTTTTATTGCTACATTAAGATTTTGGATTTCTATTTTAGATAAAACTGAAGAATATAGTGAAGCTATCAACCAAAAACGTGAACTAGGTTATGCAGCACTTAACTTGATGGAAAAACATTTAAGTTCGCACACTTTTTTTGTGGGAGAGCGTTACACGATCGCTGATATCGCCTTGTTCGCTTATACTCATGTAGCTGATGAAGGTGGGTTCGATTTAACACAATTTCCTGCTATCCAAGCTTGGATAAGAAAAGTCAAAGCTCAACCCAGATATATCAGTATTACACAAGCTTAAACAATTCAAAACTCAAAATTTAAAATGAATACGGCGTTAGTATTTCATTGATTTTAAATGGATGGTTTATTTACGCCGCCTTGTACTAGATATTTGTATCAATTTCGATTAGCTTTTGCCGGGAGGATAAACCTAACTTAATTCTAATATGAGATTTGGTTACATCAAATTTCTCTGCTAGTAGTTTAATTAACTCTTCATTCGCCTTACCATCAACTGGGGGTGATTTTAAATACACAGTTAGACTGCCATCGGGTTGTTCTTCAATCTTTTGCTGTTTTGAATTGGGTTTAACCTTGACTTTTTTTTGCATCACCTATTCACTCTAAAAATGATCAGAATCCGAAGTTGACAATTACTCCGCTAAAGAATAAGAATTAAATAACATATAATTTATGTCCCTGGCTTACCTCACCCTCACTCCCTCTCCGATATATTGGAGAGGGAAGCTAGAAACAGAATGAAGTTTTGCATTTTATTTAATCCACGTTCCTAAGTAGTAATTTTCTGGGGTTTATCCTCATAATTTTGGACTTATTTTTAGATACCAAAATGTAGGATACTACGTTTTTAAGTGCAAAGATTAGCGGGGATGAAATTCGACCTCTTTCTCTAGAATTTTAATATCATAGTTGCCAAAGAAATCATGGCCCAGTAAGCCGATACTTGCTTTTGGTGCGATCGCCACCTGAAGATTATTGGCTATAACTCCACCTACTGCAATAGATTTTACCTTACTGGTTGGGAATTCTACTTGGCTACCATCGGCAATTTGGGCTTGCATTGTACCTGTAGTCTGGAGTTTAAGTGTATTCGCCATACTTTGAGTGATAATGGTTCCACTAGCACCTGTATCTACAATCATTTCAAAGGTTTTTTTGTCGTTGAACGTGACATCAATCACAGGAGTTCCACCAAAGCGGCGTTTGACTGGGACTCGAAAAACTTTATTGTCTGAAGGTGGGGCTATATTACCACAAAGCCTTGTCAATCTAATGGTTTGACCAGAAGAAGTTACCATGTAACATACTCCTGGATCGTCAGCTGTTGCCCGATGAGAGAATGCTAAAAATACCAGCGTCGGCATTAGTGCCGTAGCTACGCCCGTCGTAGACATTGCAACTAGATTAACGGTCGCAATCCAACGCCTCCAGGCATTCTTCATGTTATATTGCTCTCCAATTTTACTGAGATTTTTTAATAAGTAAATTATTCATAATCAATAGCTAAATTGGTGCTAAAAGCCCGAATTCCTAAAATAAAAACGCCATGTTTGTTAACCTGTATTACAATAAATATTCAAATACATTGCATTTTGAAGGTGATAATTTTTATCTATCTCTTACATCTAAGTCATTTACACAATTTTTATCTTTTAAACTTAGTTAGTGAGTTGTTATTTAGGTGTCTTCATAAAATAAAATCGGATCTGAATCAATACATCTTACCTAGAATTACTAATTGATAAATTAAAGATTAGGTAAAGAGATGATAAAACTACTTAGATCAGATTAAATCTGGCATCCTCAGAAGTTAAATAAGAGAAACTTGTGAGCTTATTCAAGGGTTGCTGCTGCATATACAACAGTTGCGATCGCATTTTTAACAGCAATATCTCTTTGTTCAAATATGACATTTTCACCATTAGTACACCCAGCAACTACACCGCAAATAGCTGCTGCAAAATTATCCACTCCTGCCATTTTAAATAGTGTGCTGCATTCTGTCTCAGCGTTTACGTATCATAAAGTTGAGATTAGCGATCGCCCCAGCATTATAATACGTTAGGACGTTTTTTAAACTTTACCCAAATCTCCTCCTTCCCATATCTGAAGTTGTCTTTCGGCTGCAACTATGCAATTGAGATGCTTGGGTGGGTAAAGAAAATGATCATAGGCTAATGCCATCTGTCTAGCAGCTTCAGTCTATGGCACTCGTCCTATTCCTGTACCCAATCCAGGACAGGCAATAGTATTAATTTTTTGCTCGGCGTGTTGGTTATGGTGGCGAACTGCCAGCAGCATCGCCCACATCGCTACATAAGGAATATCTGTTCCAGCAATAATCATCGGAACTCGCATAGTAGGTGTATGAGCCAAAAAAGGATGCTTGTGATGACCTGTTTCCACAATCATTGATGTTCCCACAAGCTGTTCACCCAAATAATCTTCAAGAATGCGCCCCTGGACTCTTGCCATTAAGGAACAACCGAAAAAACGGATAATTGCCGCATCTATGCCACCATCCATCATCCCGAAAGAGTTAGCAGGGCTGACCATACAATCAAAATCTGGCAACCACTCGAAATAGTTATTCACTATTTCTACATTTGGTAAGTAGTTAAAATGCTGTTGAAAGGCTGCACATAACAAAGAGTCGGGAGCTACCAATATCAATTTCAAGCTTTTATTTCCTCCGCTTGAATACCTATTTTAGGTGTCAGCTAGGGCAAACATCAACTGTTTCTGCTATATCTTCAGCCTGTAACTTCTTTATACTACGGTAATACTACAAAATATTACTCTTTAGGCGGTGGCTGTTTGTCGCTTAAACAAAAGGAAATTTACAGATGTGAGGACAAACACAAACAAGCAGTTTGCGTCCAGCTTGCCGTCGCGTAATTGAAGCACGTCAACCTACGGCTATGCATTGGGTTTTGGTAGCAGGAGAAACTCTAGTTTCCTACTCTGCCTTTAATGCCAGCCTGCCTGATATTGTGCAAATTGGTGGAGTATGGACACCGCCAGCGCTACTGGGTAAAGGCTATGCCAAAAGTGTGGTAGCAGGCTCGTTGTTAGATGCGCGATCGCTCTTAGTAAAACGTGCCATCCTGTTTACAGGTGATAATAACCAAGCAGCACAAGCAGTTTATCGAGGAATTGGCTTTTTGCCTACTGGCCAGAAGTATGGCTTACTCTTATTTGAAGAGACTCAGGCTTGAGAAATATTGGGTTAAAGACAGATTTATGAAACTTGTATATCTTGCAGCTTTGCCACCATTTCCGCACGCGCCGACACCTTCAACTTCCGAAACATCCT
The DNA here is from genome assembly GCF_017115085.1 of Nostoc sp. NMS7. GTDB lineage: Bacteria > Cyanobacteriota > Cyanobacteriia > Cyanobacteriales > Nostocaceae > Nostoc. The sequence goes on from NZ_JABXKJ010000077.1 coordinate 52,916, forward strand.
TTTCAAAGCTTGTTTGACGGAATTTTGTGTAATCCAAAGTTTTTCTCCAATTTCTGCGTTCGTTAAGCCCTGCGCTACCAAGTCGGCAATTTCTAACTCACGCGCTGTTAGAGGGCATACTAAAAGGGAATTGGATGTTTTTGGTTTTGTCCGTAGAGTCGCCATCTTTGCTGACAAATGAATACATAAGGCGCTCAAGTCAGCTAAATCGTTGCCATTAAAAGCCGGATTTCCCTTGTCGCGGGCTAAGTTAAACGTTCCCACAAGACGACCATTACAAACAATTGGCCCAGTCATTACGTGTTCGTGATCTGAACGTGAGCAAAAATGCTTCCAGTCTCCTGGTGATAATAATAACTGCTCATGGGCGGGAGCATGACGCTCAACCACGTAACGCCCGACTGGATTGCTTTCTAAGCATACTGCCGGAATACTCTGAAGATCAATCTCAGTGCTTGGCTGCTCATCTAAGAAATAAATACCCCAATTTTGCACGCCAAAATGCTCACCAATTTTATCCGCGAGAGCTAGTCTTAATTCTTGCTCATTTTGGACATTAGCGATCGCATCAAATACGGTGTGGAGAGAATTAGCCATAAGTGTACCCAGTTGGGGACTATCCTAGCCTCAACAATTACTTCTATGCTAATACCAAGGAAACTAAAACGCTAATTACAGTAGCGACTAGGAGAAGCACATGACAGTTACACAACTTTCTGCTCAGGAACTTTTCCGGGCTGCTTATGAGAATCGCTATACTTGGGAGAAGAATTTCCCCGGTTATACCGCAAATATTACCTTTAAGCATGATGATCAAGTGTTTACAGGCAAAGTTATCATCAATGCCAATCTCAAAGCGGAAGTTTTGGATGTAGATGACGAGTCAGCCAAGCAAGCAATTCATGGTCAAGCATGGGAGATAGCAATTCATCGTATCCGCCGCAGCTTTGAAGACACCCACAGCGCCAATACGTTTAGCTATGGTAAAACTGACGAAACTGGTGCAGTTGAGCTTTTAATGGGTGGTAAGGCTGAGGGCGATAAATACAAAGTCCGCAATAATGAAGTCTGCCATGTTCACCGTCTAATCCACGGTACTTTTGTGACAATTGACACCTTTAGCAGTCACGACACTGGCGAAGGTTACTTGTCCCATACCTATGACTCTGTGTACCATGACCCCAAAACTGGGGAACAAAAGGGCGGTAGAAGCGAATTTATCGATGAATATGAAAAAGTTGGTGACTATTTCATCCTAAATCGTCGGGAGATTCGCACCGAGACAGCAGGACAAGTATCTATTCAGGAATTTGTCTTCTCTGACATCAAACTGTTGGAACCTGTTGCTGCTTAAGCTGTATTCTGGATTATAAATAAAAGCGATCGCTCTTTAGTTGAAGGGAGCGATCGCTTTTATTTTTTGACGTTTGGAGTTTTGAACACCAACTTCCGAGTTCTGAACACCAACTTCCGAGTTCCGAACACCAACTTCCGAGTTCTGAACACCAACTTCCGAGTTCTGAACACCAACTTCCGAGTTCCGAACACCAACTTCCGAGTTCCGAACACCAACTTCCGAGAAAAAAGCTCGGCGTTTCCAGTTCTGAGGTAGAATAATGAGCTTCAAAAGGCGAGAATCAAAAATCACACTACTGCAACTGAGTGTAAAGGTGACTAACAAAGGCGATCGCTTCAGATATAATCAACATATAAAAAGTAAACCCCTACTATTTAGCAGATAGTAAACAAAATGACACAACTATCTTCTAATCACACACCGCGTCGAGGAAGAGTATTTCCAGAACGTCAATTATCACCTGAAGAAAAAGCACGACGCAAAGCTGAGGATGAGTTATTTTATCAGCGTTGTCGAGTAGTATTTAACAGAGTTCAACCAGAGTTCATCAAAGAACACTACGACTGGTTTATAGTTATTGAGCCTGATAGTGGAGAGTATTTTATAGATGCAAATGAGGATGTTGCTAGACAAAAGGCTCGTGAAAAATTTGGTGATACTTTGCGTCTCATGATGCGAATCAATGAGACTGGAGCCTGCGGCAAAATATGATTTTCGGAGAGTTTAACAGTAAAGGCGAGTTAATTTTTGAAATTGGTTTGATAGCTGCTGATGGTGAGATTATCCCAGTACAGGCGCTACTAGATACAGGATTTACTGGCACTCTAGCAATTGATAATCAAGATGCTCTCTCGTTGGGATGGTTACGGGAAAGTCAGAGAGAAGATATGCGGACGGCGCAGGGAGAAGCACAATTTAACTTGTATCAGGGAGCTATACTTTTAGATGAAGAAGAGTTCATGATTTCAGCGTTGGGTGGAGATGAACTGCAAGACATTCTTTTGGGTGTGCGTTGGTTACAGACAAAACGACTAGTGGCAGATTTTACCGCAGGAGTGTTGACCTTTGGGTAAAGGCGATCGCTTCAGATATAATCAACATATAAAAAGTAAACTCCTACTATTTAGCAGATAGTAAACTAACGCCTGTAGAGTTGCAAAAAAATTGTCGGTTGGGGAGCCACTGCGTTGCGCGGGTTTCCCGCGTTGTAGCAAGTGGCGTTGGAGGCTTTGCGTAACCCAACATCCTGATAATCAGTTGGGTTGCGCTCCGCTCCACCCAACCTACGTCTAATGCACTATTTTAGCCTAGGAGTCCACTACCCACTACGTGCATTTCAAAAATCAAATACTAGTCCTATATTTAGCAGATAGTAAACTAACGCCTATAGAGTTACGGGTAAAAAAACTGATATTTTCGGTTTGAAAACTGCGGTGTCTGTTACTACTATAAATAAACTCTAAAATGAGATTACAAATGATTGTTGGCAGCGATAATCATTTCCCTATCGCTGCAATTTTGATTCAGTTTATCTAAGATTTAAACTTGTATCTTTTGCTTTGGCTCTGCCAATTTTTTCTTAAGTGCTAAACCCATAGCCGCAGTTAGTAATAGTCCGCAAACATAGTTGGGTTCGGGTACTGATTTGGTGGGGCTAGTAAATCCATACTTATGCAAAATTTCCTGTCCTTTGTCTGACAAAATATAATCTGCTAGTTTCTGTGCATTCGGGTCAGCATTTTTGATAACTGTTAAATCAAATGGCGCTGCAACAGACAAATAATCTGGTAGCCGGACTACTTGCAGACTCGGATCAATTTTTTGCGATGCGATCGCGCCAGTATAGTAAGTTAAGAAAACATCAGCTTGCTGAGTCTTGTCTAGAAAATACACTAAGCTATCCTGTCCTGATGGGACTATTGGGGAATTCGTTCCACCTGTTAATCGCAAAGCTTTATTATTGAGGGTATCAAAACTACCAGGGGTTTTGGAATTAGCTTGAGTAAATATCTGTTGAGTGTAGTCTCCAAGAGGATCTGATATAGGTGTTGAAGTTCCTAACTTGACCTTGGGATTTAGTAAGTAATCTAACACCTGACTTGGTGTAATTTTTGCCTGGGAATACTTTGAGGAAAACACCGCTACAACCTGGTTTTGAGTAAATTCCACTGGCTGACTGCTCAACCCCTTAATGTATAGTTTTTGGGGATTTCCAATATCTGCACTAGCAAAGACATCAGCAGTCGGCTGTCCAAGTTGGAGTTCTGTTTCTATTGCTTGCTCTCTAATCCCTGATGGCCCAAATACTGTATTTGTTCCTATTCCTGTTTCTTGGGTGAAGTCTTGGCTTACTTCCGTTAGTGCATTTCTTAAACTACCTGCTCCATATAAGTTGAGAGTAGCGGCAAAAGCTTGATTTGGTATCAGAACACTAAAGGCACAAGCTGCCAAAGAACCTGTCAAAAAATATTTTTTCATCTGTTTGCTAAAATCTCCAAATTTTCGGGTATTTTCTCCTCAAGGTTAAAATTACCAATTAAATTGGTAAAATGTCAATTACTTTATATAGACAAATCTTGGCTTTGTTACAATACAGTTCGGTTAAGAAAGTTATCAGTTGAGGCAAGCAGGAGGAGCAGTTCTTGAGCAGGGAGATAAAGAATTATTGCTCAACGAAAATCGGCGGGAATCCCATCCCAACAAGAGGAGTGTCCGGGATAGCCGCCCGCCTTTCCATTGTCATTAGTTATTAGTCATTGGTAATAATGACTAATGACTAATAACTAATGACTTGAAATCCCCCGGCTTCAAGCCGGGGGATGAGTTAATAACTCTTTTTCCTCTCCTGCTTATCCGAACCGTATTGGGCTTTATTAATTATTGAAGACATGGTGGGCGTAAAACTTGCTTTTCGCCAGTCACACTCAAGAGATTTACAAATGCTCCAGAAGTTATTGCTGATAGTTTTGAGACTGACAATCTTAGCCTCTACATCAGAAATATTTTGGTTTCAAAGGAGAAGCAGGAGCGGATAATATGAGGATATTTCTCACATTACTAACGTAACGACCTCCAGCTTTGTCACCTGGAACTACTAAACGAGCAAATCCTTCATCTATTAAAGGCACAACTGTACCATCACTAGCTTTTTTTGCGTATGCAACTAGCACTGTTTTCCCTTCAAAGTTAGGTTGAATTTCACCAATAGCTACGACTGCACCATAGCAATCTGTGGCTTCAGCTAGCACATATTGCCTCAGAAAAGAGTTTTTAGAATTCAAACCAGAATTACCAAGTTTGAGACCACCTCCAGCTTTCGGATTATTAATCAATTCCCATAGGGGGACTCCATAGTATGTTTCGGTTTGTGGCCCTGAGCCGGTTTGAAAGCTGACAGTGATTTCAGTAACTAATGCTGGATTTTGTTTTTTTAAAGCATCTCGCAAATTTTTCAGGTTTTGCAAGTTATATGTGGTTGGATTATTGAGTTCTCCACCCAAGCGAAAACTTGGCGAAAAACCTCCAAGACACTTATTTTTATCCGAAAGAGATGCTATTTTTTCTACTTTTTGCAACGGAAGACTACTTCTTGAGTCAGCTAAAGTAGGCTGCCATAAAACCAGTATCGATAGTATTAAAGACGCAATCGGTATCGTGCGGGTAAAACGCATAAAACATTTCTCCGTTTACTATTGAATATTGAAAAAATTAGATAGTTTTGCTCAAAGCTGTTTGCTCACCAAAAATTAGTCTCGTTATCGCCAAAAATGAGCAAGTTGACAATAAATTGTGTTAGATAAAAATCAAAACGGTTCTATCGTTAAACTTTCAACTCCTTACCAGACGATACAAAATAGCTAGTTTTCAATATGTGTTATTAAAAACTAATGAATCTTTACGCCAAACTTAGCCGCAAACCTCTTGTTAGATTTACGTCTTTCAAAATGGATAAGTGTATCTGTGTAATCTACTGAAGATAATACCAACTTATTGAGAAATTACCAAATAATATGGTAATCAAACGCCAACAAAATTAATTTTTATTTCGGCAATGCCTACGGCAGTCGCTTTAGGTATATAGGATATAAAAAAGTCCCGCAGCTTTAGGTTGCCGGGGACTAGGTGCGTTCGGCTCGTAAATTGATTTACTGATTTAGCAGTCCGATCGCCATCTCAAGGTGCATCTTAGCTTTGTGCAAGTTCAGTAGACTCTCTTGGTCGTATCGGTCAGGATAGCTCATAGCCTTGCCCTCCATCGTTAGCTTAATCAGGGCTGCTTGCTCATCAGTGGGGGAGTTCATCTCATCTACCACCCCTGTGAGGAATTGAATAACACTGAAGCCTGACGATTTTAACCCTCTTCCTTGCCTTAATTGAGAGAGTGCTATCTGTGGGAATGCCATCAAGGTAACAATCCAACTAGTCTTGTACCCTCCATTCCCGGTAGGCTTTAATCCGTAACGCCTACACAAGTCTCTCAATTCAGCAGTGGTTTTGATTTCGAGTTCTGACCTTGTGAACATAAAATAGAATTAGCCATTTGTAAAAGTGGTATCGGTGGTGAACTGTTTTGACAGACTGGTGTCACCACTGATACAACACTCTAATTATTTGTATACAAATAATTCAAGCTTTATTTACATTTCTCAATAATGCCTAACCCTAAAGGAAGTCCAGAGAATTTAGAGCCGATACAACCAAAGGGTGAGGAACCTATGACTGCTTCTATTAGCTTTAGATGCACTGAAAAAATGAAGGAAGAGGTAAAAACACAAGACGACCCTCCTGAGTTTTGCAGAGAAGCGATTCAAAAAGCACTGGATGAGAAAAAAGGGAAGTAGTAAAAAGTTGTTGGAGTTTAGTGCAACAACTTTTAGATTTATTTTTCCTCTACGTCGCCAAGTGCAAGCGATGGTCGCTTTGCGAACCGCCGAAGGCATCGCACAAAATTCTTTGAATCATTTGTTGTACAATTTCTTTACTCAAACTGCCATCTACGCGAACAATTCGTGAGGGATGGGATATTGCTAAATGTGCGTATCCTTCTTGAACGCGCCGATGAAAAGCGATTGTCTCCTGTTCAATCCGGTCTAGTCCAAATTTGCTGTCTAGTTTGCGGGATAGTCCCACCTCGACATCGACATCTAACCAAATAGTTAGGTCACTCTCTAAACCACCAGTAGCAATATAATTAAGCTGATTGATTAAACTCATGTTCAGACCGCGACCATATCCTTGGTAGGCAATGGTAGAGTCAGTGTAGCGATCGCATAAAATATATTTCCCGGCGGCGAGATTTGGTTTGAGTTCTTGTTCAACGTGTTGCGATCGGTCAGCAGCATACAACAAAAGTTCTGTCACTTGTGCAACTGGCTTATCTTCTGCCTTCTCTAATAGCAAGCGGCGAAGGTGTAAGCCTAACTCCGTTCCTCCTGGTTCACGAGTTACCACCACAGAAACGCCCAGACTTTCCAACCACTCAGAACAAAGCTGTATTTGGCTGGTTTTACCACAGCCTTCTACCCCTTCAAATACAATTAATTTGCCACCCATGCTTTTTTGTGTGCGCTGCAATAAACTTGTTCGCTGACGTTTGATTAAGAATAGCGCGAAGGTTTTAGATATAAGGTCTTTGTTCAGAACATTAAGGAAATGGGAACTCTATTAATAAGCTTAATTAGAGTATCCCACCCAGCACTGCCAATCATGTCCCATCCTGCTGATCCCACTTTGGGACAATCTTCTTACCCTCGCTTGACTAGAAGCCTGAGTGCTGTTGAAAGTTGGGGCTTCGGTTTGACAGCCCATATTTCCTGGACAGCATTAGTTCCAGCAATTCATGCAGCTCTGGGTCCCCAAGCTATTTTTGTCTGGATACCTGCGGTAATTTTGGGAATGCTGCTCAACTATCAGGTAAAACGCTTGGGTATGCATTTTATGAATGTGGCTGGAGGAACACCTAACTATGCTACCAAGCTGCTGCAAAACTACCCCGGACTAGCTCGTTATGCAGCAATTGGATACCTCCTTAACTGGGTTTCCTACTTAGCAGTTAATACGATCGTACTCAGAGATTTAATTAAAGTGAATTTGGAGGCGCTGGGTATTGCCTGTCCAGAAATATTTCTGGATATTGGCTTTACACTGTTGCCGTTTATCGTGGCGTTTAGTGGAACTCGCGCCCTGAGTATTTTACATTTATTTTTTGTAATTCCAGCCTTTGGACTGCTAATTACCTTCTGTATGCAAGGTCTTGGCTGGTTAGCTTTCTCTGCTGATAGTCCTGGGTTTTTTCCTAGCAATTGGTCATCTTTGGGCTTCGTGGATTGGGCAAAGTGGTTCTTTTTCGTCACCTATGCAACCTACAGTTGTGAAACCGCTTCTTCCTTTGTCGCTGATAGCCGCCACCCCACGCAGACGCTACGCTTTCTAGACATTGCGGCTTGGATGATGCCACCGATCTTTTTAGGGGGGTCTTGGGTAATGATGCGGTTAGCAACAGATCCAAACCTCAAAGACAATGCTTTTATGAATCTGGTGGCGGCTTCCCAGCCCTTTTGGGGAAAATCAGCTGCTGTAAGTGTTTCCTTTTTGCTAGTAGCTGCAAGTCTTTTAGGTTCGGCAACGGTCGTTTCTAATTGCCCGCGAATTTTGTATCAGCTGGCCTTAGATAAGCACATTTCACCAGTATTTTCTGTTGTGTCACGCCGGGGTGTGTTTGTTCCAGCATTGACCTTGACACTGCTGTTGTGCCTAATCTATCTGATTTGGGGAGATGTAGCGCGAATCGTGGCTGTTGGTAACATCGGTTGGTTTGTCTCCTTTATGTTATTCCATTTAGGGCTTTGGCTGCGGCGCGATCGCCCGGAAGTTTTGTTCCCTCGCATATCTCTGGGCATTCTGCTATTAGAAGTTGTGGTGCTGTTGGTGGGCGGACTTGCCTGGGGTTGGCTCAACTTCCTAATTGGGTTATTATTTCCCATTGGTGTCATGGGAATAGATGCAGTAATTCGCCGCGTGTCCTTCCCTCCATTCCATCGCAGTTGGTGGATGCGGCGATATCGCACGCGCCCTGTGGTAATTATCAAGGACTCAGTAGTTCTCCAGGTGCTCATCCTGATTTTTTTACTGTGCAGCGCATTGGGAATTGGCTGGTTATTTGGTGTCAAACTTAATAAAGTTGCAACTGCGGCGGATGAAAATCTATTTGTGGTGCTGCTAATGAGTGTGGCATTTGTGGGAGTAGCGATCGCCTGTTGGACAACTTTACCACAAGTGGTGGCGATCGCAGAAGCACGAGAGGCTGCCGAACATCTGTTTACTGTCGCCCAAGATGGTATTTTAGTCGTAGATGATCAAGGTATTATCCGACAGGCTAACCCAGCCACCGAATCTTTCTTTGGTGTCAACCCCTCTGAGTTGCTGGGAAATCACCTCAATAAATGGCTACCCGCATTAATCTACTATCCAGACCAGTGGAGAAAGCGCAGCGAACAAACCCTACTCTGCAATCGGAAAAACAGAACCCTGGAAGTTTCCATCTCAGACCGACGCCATCAGGACTTTCAGGAGTATGTTGTCATTCTCCACGACATTACCCAGCGCAAACAAGCAGAAGAGATATTGCGACACTCTGAAGCACAATTGCGCCAAGAGGCAAAGCAGCTAGCATCTCAACTGGTGCAGAGTGAAAAAATGTCCAGTTTAGGGCAGTTGGTAGCAGGTGTAGCGCACGAAATCAACAACCCAGTTAGCTTTATCTATGGCAATATCACTTTTGCCAATCAATATATCCAAGATGTACTTAGTTTGTTGCAATTATACCAGCAAAACTATCCTAATCCAGTAACTGAAATTCAAGAAAAAACAGAAGCCATCGACTTAAATTTCCTGATTGCAGACTTGCCAAACTTGCTAATTTCTATGACAATTGGTGCTGAAAGAATCACAGAAATCGTCTTATCTCTACGAAACTTTTCCCGCTTAGATGAAGCCGAGATGAAAGCTGTGAATATCCATGAGGGTATCGATAGTACGTTGATGATTCTGGAACATCGGCTCAAGCCTAAATCTGACTATCTAGCAATTGAGGTGATCAAAGACTACGGCGACCTACCATTAGTCGGATGTTATGTCGGACAACTGAATCAGGTATTTATGAATCTTCTGGCAAATGCGATTGATGCTTTAGAAGAGGGAGTGGAAAATCGTGAATGGGGAGTAGGGGAAAAAGCGCTTCCTACTCCCCAGATACGCATTCATACTAAACTCACTAGCGAAAATCAGGTAGTTATTCGCATTGCTGATAATGGTCTAGGCATTCCAGAAGATGTACAAAAACACTTGTTTGAACCATTCTTTACCACTAAACCAGTTGGTAAAGGTACGGGATTAGGTTTATCTATTAGTTATCAGATTATCACCCAAAAACATCAGGGAACATTACAATGTATTTCTGCTCCAGGAGAAGGTACAGAATTTGTAATTGTAATTCCGCTAAATCAGCAAGCTATCTAATTGTCAACATAAATAGAAATTAGTTCGACACCCATAGGATCACCTAAGTTAGTAATTAGACTATCATTTTTAAAAAAGGATGATAGATAATTATGGTGTGTCAAAACTGTCAACAGGTTATAGAACAGCTAAATATTGATATTGACCTTTTCTTTCAGAAATTAGAGACAGCTTCAAATAGAAGGCAAATCAGTGAAATTGACAAGGAAATCATTTGTCAATCTCTATTAGGACACTCTCGACAACATCTAGCTAAAATCTTCAATTTATCTGACCAACAGATTAGAGATAGGCTGAGTAATAATATTTATCCTAGAATAGCAGAACTGATGCAAATTGACCAAGAACAAATAGCTGGGAAGTGGGTTAAGCTGCTGAATTTATTACTTCATCCTAATAACGGATATAAATTGCAGACTGCTCCTCAATTAAACAATGATAACTTTCAAGGTAGTTTTGGCAGACAAATTTTTCTTTCTCCCCCAAATCAAGATATTGTTGAGTTACAAATCCAAGCCAATAAATTTTATCAGCAAGGACTTTATTATCAAGCATTAAAGTGCTTTATTTGGGCTTGGAAAAAAGAAATAGAAATTTATGGTACAGGGAATCCAGAAGTTTTAATTTATATTAATAACAGCTTAATTGAATATAAACAATCTGTTTTAAAAGAGAAAAAAATTCATATTTATACTTTGGCTGTAGTTGTGCCATTTTATCATAATCAAGGTAATGTTGCATCGGAAATTTTACGAGGTATTGCTCAAATTCAACTCCAAATAAATCTTCAAAGCTTTGAGAGAATTTCACTAGGAAAAGAGATAAATTTAGATGACATAAAACCCGAAAAAATTTTTACTCTAAATAATACAGATAGTCCGATATCCTTGAAAATTCTAATTGTCAATGATCCTAATAATTTATATGCACCATATAGCCAAACAGCAGAGAATTTAGCCAACTTAGCGCCACAATTAAACCTGATCTCTATCATTGGTCATTATTCAAGTGAAATGACTAAAAAGGCACTAAATTTATATTCTCAAAATGGACTAATTTTAGTAAACTCTAGTAGTACATCTAATGAACTTTCTCATTTATCTGGGGGTGAAAGCTTATCCTTTTTTAGACTGACTACTCAAGATAGCATAAATGCTACACAGTTAGCTCATTACTTGACAGAAAGATTATCCGGTAAGAATCATAAAAAAGTAGCTATTATTTATAATAAAAATAGTAGTTATAGCACTTCATACAGAAATACTATCAAAAAATGTCTAGAGCAATATAGTGAACAGCTTATTTTTCTAAAAGAATGTAGTTATATTAGCGAGAAATATTATCAGATTCAAGCTTATTTAGAAGATATTAAACAAAATGGCGTTGATATTATTATCATAATTCCTGATGGAGGAATTGAACCTAATTCCCTCGATAATGCTGGACTGATTAGTAGATTAAAAATCAATAACTGTCTAATAGCTGGTTCAGCAACTTTTTACCATGAGAATGTTTTACATTGGATTCATGAGCAAAGTCACTATAATTTGGTAAATCAAAATGAGTGTCAAATTATAGCTTGTGTTCCTTGGCATTGGCACAGTAAAACAAATGGGTGCAATAGTGAAAATCAACTAGGGCGAAAGTTTTGTCAACTAGGCACTCAATTATGGGGAGAAGAAAACTTAACATGGCGTAGTGCAACAGCTTTCGACTCAGTGTTAATAATTCTGAGAATTTTAGAGCAATTTGACATTTCAGATAGTCAATCTTTACTAATATACATGAATAAATATTTCAAAGAAGACAAAAAACAAGTGAAAGGAGTTACAGGAATTATCCAATTTGAACAAAATGGCGATCGCATCAATCCTCCAGCAGAAATAGTAGCCGTAAAATGGAATGCACAACAGTCTAAATGGCAGTGGACAATTTAAGATTTATGTTTCCCACTTAATTGACTATATCTAAGATTCCACATCTCTAGAAAAATATTCCACACCTGAAGTAGAAAGACTTTATAACCCATTGTTATGCTACCTGTATAGCGTTGAGTAAACAGAAGAATGTTAAAGGTTTTTGCCGATCGCGGTGGTACATTCACAGATATTGTTGCTGTTACTAATAATCAAGCAATTATAGACAGACTATCAATACATCCTGAACGTTTTTTAATTGTGACTCTGCCTCATCAGCAATGGATTATAGTCTACAAACTACTTTCAGAAAATCCCGAACAATATCAAGATGCAGCCATCCAAGGAATTCGGGATATCATGGGTATTTCTGGCAACGAACCCATTCCTACTGAAGCAATAGAAGTAGTAAAAATGGGGACAACAGTAGCAACAAATGCGCTGTTAGAAAGGAAAGGAGACAGGGTTGTACTTCTGATTACTAAAGGCTTTAAAGATGCGCTACGAATTGGCTACCAAAATCGTCCTAACATCTTTGCGCGTCAGATCATTTTACCAACTATGCTTTATGAGCAGGTGATTGAGATTGATGAACGTTATGATGCTAACGGAAATGAATTAATCCCTGTAAATATTAAACTAGTTAAAAGTGACTTAGAAGCAGTTTACAACACAGGAATTCAGAGTTGTGCTATTGTTTTTATGCACAGCGATCGCTACCCTAAGCACGAACAACAAATAGCCCAACTTGCTTTAAAAATCGGGTTTACGCAGATATCCGTATCTCATCAAGTTAGTCCATTAATGAAGTTGGTCAGCCGGGGAGATACAACAGTAGTAGATGCTTATTTAACTCCTATTCTACATCGCTATGTCAACCAAATAGCGACTCAGTTACCCAGAGTTAAATTAATGTTCATGAAATCTGATGGGGGTTTAGTCGCAGCCCAACAATTTCAAGGCAAAGATAGTATTTTAAGTGGCCCTGCTGGCGGGATTGTCGGCGCAGTTCAAACTAGTAAAAGGGCAGGTTTCGAGTTAGTTATTACCTTTGATATGGGAGGGACAAGTACAGATGTCGCGCACTTTAAAGGAGAGTATGAACGACAACTAGATTCCGAAATTGCTGGGGCGCGGATGCGAGTTCCAGTATTAGCAATTAATACCATTGCTGCTGGAGGCGGTTCAATTCTCTTTTTTGATGGTTCTAGTTATCGTGTCGGGCCTAAATCTGCTGGATCAAATCCTGGGCCTGCTTGTTATCGACGTGGAGGACCACTAGCGGTTACTGATGCCAATGTGATGTTAGGCAAAATCCACCCGCAATATTTTCCCTCGGTTTTTGGAATTGATGGCAATTTACCTTTAGATAAAGATACTGTCATTCAGCAATTTACCCAATTAGCCCAAGATATTCAAGCCGCGACATTAAATCATTCTACTCCCGAAGAAGTCGCGGCTGGATTTACCGCGATCGCAGTGGAAAATATGGCGATCGCAATTAAAAAAATCAGTCTGCAACGGGGTTATGATGTCAGCCAATATGTGCTTTGTTGTTTTGGCGGTGCCGGCGGGCAACTTGCTTGTTTAATTGCCGACACCTTGGGAATGAAAAAGATATTTCTCCACCCTTATGCTGGTGTTCTTTCTGCTTATGGAATGGGATTAGCTGATGTCAGAGCGATTAGAGAAGCGGGAGTAGAACAATCTCTCACTCAAGCATTAATTCCTCAATTATACCAGTTAATGGAATATTTAGAAACTCAAGCTAGAAATGAAATCGATCAAGTGTGTAATCAAGTAGAAGTAATCCGAAAAGTTAATTTAAAATATGAGGGAACTAACTCTACATTGACCGTTAATTTTGCTGATCAAGTAGCAGTGATGCGGCAAGAGTTTGAGGCTGAACATAAATCTCGCTATGGTTTCCTTCAATTAGAGAAAACTTTAATTGTTGAATCCGCCTCAGTCGAAGTAATTCAGAAGATGGAGATACCCGAAGAACCTTTAATTATTCGTACTCGCCCTTTAGATAAAACCCCTACATCTATTGAGACAGTAAAAATGTTTAGTAGTGATAGATGGTATGATACCCCTGTTTATCGGCGGGAAGATTTACAACCAGAAGATAGGATTAATGGACCTGCGATCGTTGTCGAAAAAATTAGCACAATTGTAGTTGAACCTAACTGGAACGCCAGATTAACTGAACACAATCATCTGATTTTACAGCGTCTATCAACAGGCTCTAAGAAGCAGAATTGACAAGAGATCAAAAATGGGCAAGGTATCCGCCGTCAACCGCCAAAATCTGACCAGTGACATAGGATGCGGCTGGAGAAGCAAAGAAAACGACAGCACCAGCGATTTCTTCTGGATATCCCCAACGACCAAGGGAGGTTCGTTTTTCCAACCAAGCGGCGATTTCTTTATCGGCAAGCACATCTGCATTGCTCTCAGTCGCGAAAAAACCTGGGGCAACACCATTGACAGTTATTCCAAACATTCCCAGTTCGGCGGCAAGAGCGCGAGTTAGAGCTTCGAGTCCACCCTTAGCAGCAGTATACACAGCATCGCCTGCACCTGCGATCGGTCCAGCGATCGACGTTATGTTGATGATTTTCCCCTCGCCATTCTCAATCATCAGCCGTGCTGCTTCCTGGCACAGATTGAAGGAAGCAATAAGATTCGTATCGATAAGCCGACGCACCGCATCCATTTCAAATTCAAAAAAACCACGGCGATCGCGCATACCAACATTATTGATCAGGATATCCAGATGCCCGTATTTTTCTCGAATTTCATTGAACGCTTTTTTAACGGCTGCTTCATCCGTAATATCTAATTGCAATGGCAAGGCTGATCCGCCAATTGCAGTCACAGATGCAACTGCGCGATTTAGGCTTTCATGATTCCGCCCATTGACAAGAACAAAAGCACCAGCACTTGCGAGTGCTTTGGTGATTTCTAGTCCTAATCCTTGCCCCCCTCCAGTAACTAGGGCGATTTTTCCATCCAATGAAAATCCAAGTGGTGTCACAACGTTTCCTTTGCGGGGTCATGCTTTAACAATTTATCACTCTTGACAAAGGAGTTTGCTGAAAAAGGGTTATATTCTCGTTACTAGGTTCAGTTTAGTAACGACGGTTTAGAGGTTCCGCCTCCTGATTTTTAAAACTGATGCCAAATATAAGTTTTACAAACATTCAACCCTTCTGGCTTCTAATATTTATCAAATCTAAACAAGTAGGAAAAAAAAATGTACACAACATCTCAACCTAATCCCGCCCGCTTAGATATTTTTAAAAATAGCAAGATTAACTGAACCTAATCATTTCATTTTGTAATGTTTATAAACTGCAATAACAGGATTAGGATTAAGCAAGTGTTCAATTATTTTGACAAGAATAGTATGTACAAATTTGCTGCGGCTTGGGAAAACGAGCCGATTGTCTTTGGTTGTGCAAGACCTGGGTACAGCAGTGAGAAGGTTAAACAGTGGATTGAGTTTATGCAGAGTCAAGATATTAAGCACGTCTGCTGTTTACTTCCTCATACTCAGCTAACTCGTTATTCAGATTTGCTTGGAGTCTACCGACAGACATTTGGACTACATCAGGTTTGTTGGGCACCGATTGAAGATTTTCAATTGGCTGATCGTAAAACCCTAATCCAGCAAATTTTGCCATTCTTGGTAGTCGCAAATCAACTAAGCGAGAAAGTACTAGTTCACTGCTCTGGTGGGGTTGGACGTACAGGACATGTCTTAGCTGCCTGGTTAGTTAGTGGACGTGGACTCTCTAACCAAGCAGCGATATCAGCAGTTAGACAAACTGGAAAAAATCCCTATGAAGCTGCAATTGCTGCTGTTTTGAAAGGTCGAAATCCTTGGAAAGTTATTGCAGAACTAAACGCACTTCTGGATGATTGCCGTCGTGCTAGTAATTTAACGTGAGTTCGACAAACCTCTCCCTGCCTTGAACTTTAGTTCAAGCCTGTCCCTCTCCAGTTCAAAGAAGGACAGGTTTTGCGTGGTAAAGGTTTTTGTCTTAAGTTATTTAAGAATGAACGCAATCAGCAATTGCGTAGGCGTAGCTAGCCGTAAGCATCGCCGAAACAACAAATCAGGTCCCCGAAATAACAATGGCAGTCTTAATTGCCTATACCTATTTGCCTACAAAACCCTCACTTCATATGTACCTCAAACACTTACCTGCTGTTTTTTAGTTTGTCAAACTCACGTTAATTTAATCTAAATAAATAGGATTCAAAAATGTATACAACATCTCAACCCGATCCCGTCCGCTTGGAAATATTCAAAAATCTCTATCAATTTATCGCCGAACAAATGGGAATTGTGTTACAAAACACGGCCACATCGGTAAATATCAAAGAGAGGCTAGATTTTTCCTGTGCTATTTTTGACTCATCAGGATTATTAGTAGCAAATGCTCCGCACATTCCTGTACATTTAGGCTCAATGAGTGAAAGTGTCCGCAGTTTAATTAACGATAAAGGCGACACCTTAAAACCGGGAAATGTGTATTTATCTAATAATCCCTATAATGGCGGAACACATCTTCCTGATGTAACTGCAATTACTCCTGTTTTTGACGGAGATAAAAAACAAGTTATTTTCTACGTTGCTTCTCGTGGACATCAAGCCGATATCGGTGGAATTACTCCTGGTTCAATGCCTCCTCACAGTACCACAGTAGAAGAGGAAGGAATTATTTTTGATAATTTTCTCTTAGTTGAAGAGGTAAATTTTCGAGAACCCGCAGTAAGACAGCACCTTTCAAATCATACTTATCCTGCTCGTAATCCTGACCAAAATATCGCTGATTTCAAAGCACAAATTGCTGCAAATGAAAGGGGAGTTCAAGAACTTCGTAAAATGGTTTCTGAATACGGACTTGAGACTGTCCAAGCTTATATGAAATTTGTACAAGCTAATGCAGAGGAGTCGGTGAGAAAGGCTATCAATCTTCTCAAGGATGGCTCATTTATTTATAAAATGGATAATGGGGCAATCATCCAAGTAAAAGTTACGATTCACCAAGAAACTCACAGTGCTACTATTGATTTTACTGGAACTTCTGAGCAACTCAATAGTAATTTTAATGCTCCTAAAGCTGTAACTCAAGCAGCAGTCTTATATGTCTTTCGGACTTTAGTTGATGATCATATTCCTCTGAATGCTGGCTGTCTTAATCCTCTAGAAATTATTATACCCGTCGGCTGTATGCTGAATCCAATTTATCCAGCAGCAGTAGTAGCGGGTAATGTAGAAACTTCTCAAACGATTGTTGATGCTTTATATGGCGCTTTGGGTATTATGGCTGCTTCTCAAGGAACGATGAATAATTTTACTTTTGGTAATCAGCAATATCAATATTATGAAACTATCTGCGGCGGCTCTGGCGCAGGAATTGATTTTGATGGAACTGATGGTGTTCATTCTCACATGACTAACTCGCGTTTGACCGATCCAGAAATTTTAGAAACCCGTTATCCTATACTTTTAGAAAGCTTTAGTCTCCGTCCCGATAGCGGTGGTAAAGGAAAATATTCCGGTGGTAATGGAGTTATCCGCCGCATCAAGTTTCTAGAACCCATGACAGCTAATATTCTCTCTAGTCATCGAGTTGTCCCTCCCTTTGGATTAAATGGTGGGGAGGCGGGAATTGTCGGATGCAACTGGATACAACGTCACAATGGAATTGAAGAGAATTTAGACAGCACCGCAACAGTAGAGATGAAACCTGGGGATGTTTTTGTGATAGAAACGCCTGGAGGAGGTGGATTTGGTAAAGTCTCCTAAGCTGTAAATGCGATGCGGTTTTTTCTATATAGTTCCACCTCTGAGCCTCATCACTCAAGCTTTGAACTCGGAACGCCGAGCTTTTTTCTCGGAACTTCAAGCTTTGAACTCGGAACGCCAAGCTTTTTTATCGGAACTTCAAGCTTTGAACTCGGAACGCCGAGCTTTTTTATCGGAACTTCAAGCTTTGAACTCGGAACGCCGAGCATTTTTCTCGAAACTTCAAGATTTGAACTCGGAACGCCGAGCTTTTTTCTGAATACGTCGAGTTAGGAGGCTGGGAAATCTAAACTTTGCCAAAAATAGAATCACTATTTCATTCAAGCAATCTCTTCTGTGTCTGGACTTAACGGAGTCTCCATTGCTCTTTGTGTCGCTCAATGATCTCACCCTTTTGGGTGAGTCATATATCAACCGATCAGATGACCTGAATGAAGGAAGCTGAGATTAATAATAAAGAGGAATCTATTACTAAAGAACACCGATCACATTTTACCTAAGAATAAGCTGATGAAAGTTGTTACCTTAATAAATTCTGCACTTATTTTTGCTTCGATTACTCTTGTACCTGGAATCGTTAGCGCTCAAACACCCACTAGCAACAGCAAGCAAATAGCTATTAACTCTAACAATTTATCCAGTCACTCTACTTCTGTTAGTTACCTCCAACCTTTCAATCTAGTTAATTTTGCTTATCAGGGAGGTCTGAAGCAACACGGGATTCCTAGTGGAGAAACGCTAGTATTTCAAACTCAGAATAGGAATATTATTGCAAAAGATTTGGTGAAGGCTGCTGTTAATGCAGATAAATTACCATCACAAGCTTTAAACGATCAAAATTATCTAACTGCTGTTAATTTCCAACTCAACGCATTGCCTAGTTATGCTGCTGCTGATTGATTTGGTTTCTCTTATATCTTTTGAGAAAGCTAAATTTCTCAGCATACTATATTCGTGCGCTTGTTACCAAATATAAATAAAACCCTTTTATATACAAATCGTAGGTTGGGTTGAGGAACGTAGCAAGCTCCCGCAGGGTAAGCCAACATTTTCAGTGGTTTGTTGGGTTTCACTTTCTTCAACCCAACCAAGGCAGTTTATGGTTTTTGAGGCTAACCCAAAAGTATTGTACTATATTCGTAGCCCTCTGTTTTCAGATTATTGTTTTGGCGAAGGTACTGAACTATTAACCCATTTGCACCAGTAGTAGGACAACAGCAAGCCATAGAATTACTCACTCAGGCTGTCAGACAAAACCGGGTTGCTCCAGCCTATCTATTTGTGGGGCCAGATGGTGTAGGAAGGAGTTTAGCAGCCAGGTGTTTTGTGGAATTGCTATTTTCTAGTGGGATGGAAGTTACTGCATCTTTACAAAACCGTTTGCGTCAAGGCAACCATCCAGCTTTGTTATGGGTGCAACCAACGTACCAATACCAGGGACAACGATTAACAGCAGCAGAAGCCGCGGAGAAAGGAGTTAAGCGTAAGGCACCACCTGTAATTCGCCTAGAGCAAATTCGGGAAATTACCGAGTTTCTCAGTCGGCCACCCTTGGAAGCACCGAGGAATGTGATAGTGCTGGAAGAAGCCCAAACAATGGCAGAAGCCGCAGCGAATGCTTTACTTAAAACTTTGGAAGAACCGGGACAGGCGACGTTAATTTTAATTGCACCTACACCTGAGTCTGTGTTGCCAACTTTGGTATCACGCTGTCAACGCATTCCTTTTTATCGTTTAGATGCACAGTCTTTAGCTGTTGTACTCACACAAACTGGTCATCAGGAGATTTTGCCAAATCAGGCAGTATTGAGTATAGCAGCTGGCAGTGTGGGGAGTGCGATCGCATCTTACGAGCAATTACAAGTTATTCCCCCTGAGTTACTCGAAGATTTGAAAAAAGCCCCTGCTTCCTACCGCAAAGCCTTAGAGTTAGCCAAAAAAATTGATAAAGATTTAGATACAGAAGCACAACTCTGGTTAGTTGATTATCTTCAGCAATTCTACTGGCAGGAGTGGCATCAACCCAGCATAATTAACCAGCTAGAACAAACTCGAAAATACTTACTTGCTTACGCTCAACCACGGCTAGTTTGGGAATGTCTGCTTTTATCTGTATACCAAAAATAAAATCGCATTCAAAACTTTTTAGCAACATTAAATGATATTACTTACAGCAGTTTTCATGTATTTCAACCACATCTCTGGTAGGGGCACAGCAATGCTCATTGGTATCAACTTAAGTTAGAAACAGCCTCTCTCATAGCTTTGTCACCCGCCTGGGAATGAATTCATTTGGCTTTTAGCTCAAGTCTACTGAAGTAGACTAAGGATTTGGAGAGCTATTTAGTCATCTTCAGATGACTTTTGCTATGAGCAAGGAACTTCAGTTCCTTGCGGGACATGGGTTTTACGTTAAGTTGACACGTATAAGCTTTTTCTGTGCCCCTACCGCGTGGTCTATTTACCTAAAAATCGCCCCAAGACATAGGGATTTGGTCAATTGTTAAAGCTTCATGGCAAACAAAAGTCTTATGGGGGATGACTAATAAAGATTGTCCGATTATTCTTTTTGAAGATTGTACCCCTGACTTATGATCAACTTACCGCAGACGATTCCAGTTCTTCTTTTTGGAGCTAGCTTGCCTGTGCTTTCTCCTCAACTTTGTGCTGCTTTCGCCATTCAAGAGGTAGCTAGCCTTACGCAAGCATCAAGCGATTTTCCAGTGGTCAAATCAGCAGGACTATCCCCCGATATGGATGTGCCTTGGTCGAAACCCGTGAGAATCGTTGACCCTTTTGAAGGGGAGTTTCTTGGGGTTTTTGACCGCAATTCTTTAGGTGGCCATTTGTTCCATGAGGATTCAGAGCAAGTTATTAGTTTGTGGACTCCTTCCAACATTCGAGTACTCGTAACAGTAAATTTCGAGCAAGCAAGGTCTTCTTTTTACACCGCAGGTCGTGTGTATCCCAGACCTGACTATCGTAGGTTTGTCACTACCAAGAAAGTGGATAAACTTTTGCTTAAAGTTAGGCAAAAGGTTTTTAAATTAGACGGTTCAACTGGCACGTTTGCTGTCAGTCAAGAATTAGCCACTGCTTTGAAAAATGCTCCAAATGAGAACTTAGACACCAGACTAGTCTTGGAAGGAGGTCAAAGTGTTGATAGCGAAATTGGCAAAGAGACGGTTAAAGCTTGGCGAAAGATTTATTAAACGATGTCTTTGATGGGCTACTTCTTGTACCTTTTTAACCCAACTATTATCTATTATTAAGAAAGGAGGAAATCTCTCCTCTTTCATCAGTAATTTATCTAGAAAAAGTATCCGCTCAATAAGTTGCGGTAAGCAAAAATTATTAGCGATTGTTGAATCAAT
>NZ_JABXKJ010000018.1 GCF_017115085.1 Nostoc sp. NMS7
AGAGTACAGCCAATTATTTGCAGAGAATGGAGGCTAGACTATACGCCGATATTGAGGCCCGGAAGCGTATAGATAGCGGCTTATTATTCCTGTCATGTCAGGTTGGATCAGCTTCACTGGCTTGGCTCCTATTTTCAATGCAAATATCAATCAGCATTATCCTGGCAATGTCGATGATATTAGCCCTACTGCCAGGGTTGATCGATTGTGGCGAAACATTTAACTTTGAGTTGAGTAGTGAGCGCTGGTCATTAAGTCACGGTAAGCCATTAGTAGCAGTAGGGAAACTAGCTATTGGTGGAGTCGTTGGGTGGAACTCGACACAGAAAATAGTCGCAGAAGTTAGAGCAACTGAAAGTCAAATCCAAGATACATACGCACAAATCAAAGCAGCACAAAATACTAATGCTTTCGCTATTCCACAAGGACTATTAATAGCGGCTGCTGGGATAGTTTTTATTGGGATGGTAATAATGTCTACGAGGAAAAAAGTAAATGTATAGGCAGAGAAGTTCTCTGACAATTATAGGGGGAATTGTCCTTGGGATATTTGCTGTAAACAACCTGTTTACGGATACTGTAAACACTGCTGAAAACCTTAAGCACCTTAGCTCTTGGGGCAAACAAGCTGGGTTGGATGTTCAGCTACTTTCACTCATCCAATCGTTGCTACTTTTGGTTAATGCTTACTTGCCAGTGATTATCTTTTTGGGATTTATAGTTTTGATTTTATGGAAGAGATAAAAGCATTTAACCAACGGTTCAAGGCAGAGCGCAAGATTGCTACATTTGGCATTGGTATTTTATTGGTTGGGGGACTGAGTTTAACCCTGCCACTCTGGAGTGATACCACTAAATATAGCGAAACATTATTCTGTTTTACGCCAAATAACCAACCCTTCGGCACTGCTCAGGGTAAACCTTGCAAAAGTGACCAAATCAAGCGCGGTATTAGTTGGATAGTAGAGCATGAGCGCCGGAACTCAACTTTTGATAGCAATATTAAAATAGTCGGTAATTTAGCACCAGAATCACCTACCGCACCTTTATTTGGTTTAGCTGGTACAGTCGCGCTATTAACTGCTTATTTTGGGTCTAAATTGCTTACAGATAGCCAAGAATCAGCTATTCATAGTCAGTTTTCTTTGCTAAAAATTAAGGCGCTTGAGAATGATTTGATAGTCCACAACCATCTGGACTTAACTAAATTCTCGAAGGATCAGCAAAACTCAATCACCAAAAACGCGATCGCACGTAACGCGGCAGAGACGATAGAGGCTATGAAATCATCCAGCGAATTAGCCTTAGATGAAATTAACGGAAGGTTACAGGGTGAAGTTGCACTTAAAAGTCACGAGCTAAATTTATCTGAGTTGGATAAACAAATTGTAGATAATCGACTGACCATTGCGAAAGCGACAAAGGAATTAAATAAGGTTCAAAGCAGCAAGCAGGATTCTAAAACTTAAAGTCATCAAACAAATTTATTTAGGAGTTGCTGATGAATTACCGACACAGAGTAACCTGCCGTCCCAATTCCAGAAGAAAATCCTTACTGTGGAGAGTTAGGCAGCTATGCCGATTTTGGCAACCAATTGCAGCGCTTGTATTGACGTTACTAGGGTTTTTTATTAAATTCTGGGAACCAATTTTAGCAGCGTTCGCACAGATAGTTGAGTGGGCATCCCATTTTTTTAGTGATTAGGTAGCCGATAGGGATGCCTCATGCCTTTATGCCTAACAACTGTTTTGAGCAGCCCCTGGTAGTGATCGTCAGGGGTTTATTTATTGCTTTGTGGAACTAGACTTTAATTTATCTACCTATACTAACCCAACTAATTTTCTACTCTTTAGCACCTTATATTATTAAGATAGAGCGTAGAGCGATCGCTTTAATTAGCAGTGCTTGTTTAATCTTCGTAGGAACTTGGTTAAGTTTGCATTAAAGCGCTTTTTTGCTGGTTTTATAACGATTGTAGATTTTGATAGTTGCTGATATCAGTTTGTTTTTAAGTAGTTTAGGATAACCAGTACTAACAATGTTTGCAGATCAGAGGCAGTCTGTATGACCATCCCAGGTATAAACTGAGAAAAAATTTGTATAATAACTAAAAAAAGTTAGATAATCACATGGGTTGTAATTCTTTAAACCATGCCTTGAACTGTCATTGTGGTTTTGGAGGAAATACTAGTACTAGCAACGTAAATTCCGCACCTGTTAATAGCTCTGAATATTTCTATAAAGAAGACTTAAAGCACGCAAAGACCTATTGAAGCCGATGTTGGCTTTGTGGAGAAGAAGTTTTTTTTCACACAAATGGTTATGGTGATTTCGTTTTGTTTGATAATTTGGGACATCCTTGGCCGATACATATTTGCTGGGTTAATCACTGGAAAGATGAAAAGGCGAGGCGCAAAGCAGTAGAAGATTCGGCTGAGTTCCAAAAATACTTCGACAACTCTAAACCCGCAGAAGCGATCAAATATCAATCCCTTGCAAATGCTGTGCGAGGCTTGGCTGGGGTATACTCTGGAACAATTTTCATAGGGATTACTGAAGAAAAGGTGGCGAATAAGATGAAAATATCAGTGCAAAAATTAAGAAGAGTGTATCGAGGGTTTTATTCGCTAACCCAATCAGGGGGCATTCAAATATTCCTTCCATAAGGAGGAGAAAAAAAACGTAAACCCAAACCTGTCAATAAACCTGTCATTAACAGCACTCCGCAGATCCTGTCCTTGATCAAAGCAAACCCTGTGTAGAAAATAAGTGCATGGAACTTCAAGATTTATGTGGTTTTGGGAAATGAAAAATTAGAACTCAGAGATGGATACATGGGACAGTCTAAGCAAGATGCCAAGCAGCTACTAGCCATGTCGCTCCAGTCCTTTGGGTTTGATTGCACAGATGGACTGAATGCGTACCTCGTTCATGCTGCTAATGGTTTTTGTTTTGAGCAATTTCATTTGAGCCAAAACACATACAAAACACATAAAGAAACGAACATTGACAAGGAGATTACCTTATGGGCTTTGTTTCATACATGGAAGATAGTGAAGACAGATTTGATGGACAGGGCATGGGTGAATATGTCAGCCCAAATCCTCAGAAAATTCAGTTAGGTGAAACTGGTCAACAAAGTAAATCCCCAAAAAATAAAGTCAACACAGCAGCTAAAAATTTAAATCAAGGAGGGGATCGCAGAAAAAGGAAAAACAAGAGGAGGTATTGTCCTGTGTGTCGTGTCAAGATAAATACTGCACGTTTTGGAATACATATGCAAAAGGCTCATCCCTTGGAAGTTCAAAATGCAATAGCCGAGACCAAAAAGAAGTATAATTACCCCTTCGGTGACGAAGAAATTTAATTTGTTATCATCAGAGTCCACTAGCGTTGTTACAAGAGGTGTTCTGGTTTTCGTGGAAAACCAGCAATGCCATGTCCTAACAGATCGAAACTGTACCAAATTCTTTCACGACGTGGGTCTGGATTTGCAAAACTACCTGTTTTTCTTTCGTATACAGTTCTTACAGAGATTGTTTTAGGTGCATGACGGCTGATAGCATACCATTTCTCATCTACTTGAAAGAGTGTTACTTCTCCACTTGGAATCTCATACCAGGCTGTTGCTATAATAGTAGTGTTTCCTGGAAGGGTTATAGAAAGGATATCGCCAGGATTTGATGATTGAGATGTCCTTAGTTTGATGATTTCACAATTTGAAAGATCACGCCTTAATAAATTAGAAATTTCTTTATATGTTTCGTGGCTAAAAGCGTAATATTTCTCATGAAATAATTTTAATAAGACAGTAGGCTCTGATTTGATTTCACCCCATATTCTAGGTTCTACTTGCTCGGTATATCCCTCGCCGCCCTTAGTTTCAACAAAAATTTTTCTAATTTGACCAGCGTGTGCTGTAGTGCTGCCTCCATTTGCAACTTCACTCTTCTCAAGGTAGTAGCACATTAATTCATTAAGTGTCATATTTTTTGTAGTTTTTTGCATTGCAGAGAGAGTCCCCAATAGTCGAGCGAATGAGATTAACCTAATCAAAGTTGATTAACTAAAGCTTAACGTTTCGCCTCATATTCCTTCTGAGACTAAGTTGAGAGAGTTTGGTATTGGCTGATCACAGCCAAATTAAGCGATGGTGTACCCGCCCACGTAAGCGCGATGGCGTACCGCCCGCCGTAGGCGATCGCAAGAGAAAAACTCGTAGTGCTATATATGGCACTACAAAGTAGAAAACGATGCTGTTCAAGGTGAGAGCTTACGCCCTCCCTATTGTGTGGGAAACTGAGAATGAATTGCTGATAACGAATCTTATCGGCGATTTCTCCAAAGTAAGTCTCTCACATCAACAGGCGGCGATCGCGGATGTGCTGAAAATTTAAGAAGCTGAAAATATTTTGGGTGTGATCGCGGTCATTGTCTAAGCCATCACTGAAAATTAGCTGTATCTCTGACTGTGTGAGAACCTTAGCGCGTCCATGCCGATTGATTTTCATTGCCAGACTGTAGACCTTGCGATCCACAGCCTACAACGATTTGACCCCCGATTACCTATAATTGCTTGACTGAGATTGGCGATCAACGGTCGGTCGCTAATAAGTTAAGCCTTCCTCAGTGGTGAAGGCTTCTGTCAGTATTCACATGAGAGCTTAGTACATACCATAAAAAATAAATCTGTTATAGTATTTACTATTACTAATAAAGAAGAAAAGTATTTATCGTATTGGCAGAACGTATCACAATAACCATTCCCAATGACTTGCATGAGCGTCTACAGGCTGTAAAAGATGCTCTGAATGTCTCCCGCGTATGTCAGGAAGGTTTAGAAGTAGCCATCCGAATTGAAGAACTAAAAAGAGAGAAATCACCAAACATGGACACACTGATTGAAAGATTGCGGATTGAAAAGGAGCAGGATGTCGCTGAATGGAAAGAAAAGGGTGTTATTGAAGGAAAAAAAGATGCTTTAAACCTGTCTTACAGGGAATTTAAAGATTTAGAGTCAAAGGAATCTATTACTGATGATTTGACTTATTGGATTGAAGAAAATCATTTTGAATATATGGAGGGTTTTGTAGATAAAGATGTTTTTTTAGAAGGATGGCTAGAAGGAGTGTTGAGCGTTTGGGACGAGGCCAAAGAATTACTTTAGCTTCATGGGTTAAAATTCCATCACACACAATTGCGGAGAATTATATTATGTCCAGACTAATTGTTTCTTCCTCCCCGTTGATAGGCACTTCGGGTTCGGATCTAGTGGTAGGCAAAGAGGATAATACATTATTGCCAGCAATTCCAGCAATTGGAATTGAGGTTCTAAAAAACGGAGTCATTGATACTCAAGCAGGTAACGATACAATCTTAGGCACAGGCACTGGTGGCGGCGACTTTGACAATGGAGGCACAGGCACTGGCATTGCTAACAGTGGCATCATCAATGCAGGGATGGGAGACGATACAATCTTAGGCACAGGCACTGGTGGCGACGGCTTTAACAATGGAGGCACAGGCACTGGCATTGCTAACAGTGGCATCATCAATGCAGGGATGGGAGACGATACAATCTTAGGCACAGGCACTGGTGGCTTCGAGTATAGACAACATCTACATGGTACAGGAATCTCTAACACTCAGGGTGGCTACATTAATGGAGGAGACGGAAATGATTTGATCAAGGGAACCGGAACGGGATCTTTCGATGGAATAGCCGATCCTACAGGCATCAATAATACTCAGCATAGCCGCATTGATGGAGGATTTGGGAACGACTCTATCTTTGGAACTGCAATTGGAGAATTGGATGTCTTCTCTAACACTCAGACCAGGGCTATAGGAATCTCTAACACTGAGGGCAGCGATATTAATGGAGGAGAAGGGAACAATTCCATCTCTGGAACTGGTGGATCTGCTGGCTATACTGGAGGAGATGGTACAGGCATCTTCAACAGTGGTGGTAGCAACATTAATGGAGGAGAAGGAAACAATTCTATTACTGGTATTGGCAAGGGCGGTGATGGGGGAGTAAATCCTTCTGGTCCTGATATCATTGCGGGGATTGGTATAGGCATCTCCAACAGTGGTAGCAGCAACATTAATGGAGGAGAAGGAAACAATTCTATTACTGGTATTGGCAAGGGCGGTAATGGGCAAGTAGATGCTGTGGTGGAGACTGATGTCCTTGCGGGGATTGGTATAGGCATCTCCAACAGCGAGGGTAGCGTAATTAGTACAGGGCAGGGAAACGACTTCCTTTCTGGCACGGGCACAGGCGGTGCGGGGGACTATTTCCCTTCCCATCCTGAAGATTGGCCAGTTGAACCTGGTGTAGGTATAGGCATTGTTAACAGTGGCATGATCAGTTTAGGCGATGGCAATGATACCATCATTGGTACTGGCATTAGTCCAAGTACTGGCATTAGTCCAAGTACTGGCATT
>NZ_JABXKJ010000036.1 GCF_017115085.1 Nostoc sp. NMS7
CGAAAAATAAAAAACAAGGGTAATAGTGACTATGTTGCAATTTAAATGCCGATTAGCTTATGACTATGACAAAGACAAAATACCTGTCTGTCAAAACTGTAATGCTGGGTCGTTTCTTCACCCTGCCCCCCATTTTCCACAGAAGGACAGCGACTCGGAGCAACTGACGAGCGTGACTGTTTCCCCGCAGTCCTTAAAATTATCAGAGAATTGCAGCCCAAATTCATCGCCATCGAAAACGTTGCAGGACTTCTCACCTGCCCCTATAAACCAGACACAAACCACCTCTATTTTTCATACATACTCAGACAGCTTGCCCTTTGCGGGTACGATGCGGAATGGCTTACTATCGGAAGCGGCCACTTTGCCAGTCCCTTCATTAGAGAGCGAGTATTGCTGGTTGCGATCGCCCGGAGCCTTAAGCCTCAGTGGGAAAGGGCGGCCTCCTGGACAGACCAAGCAAGAAGCAGAACTGAAGAAGTTAGGTTTAATAAACAAAGGCGAGGTATTAAACCCGGTTATCCTTTGTCATTGGTACGAAATCCCGGACTCCTGGCTAGACCCCTCGGAGTCAAGAGCCGCGACGGAACTATTAGAAGAATGCGACAGGCAGCAGGAAATCTTCTCGATCCTAGAGTCGCAGCGATCGCCCTTAACAGAATTGTCTACCTCAACTCATTATGCAGAGAACCTGCCGCCAGTTACCAGGGCTAATGCTCAACCGGAAACTTACATTATTAATCAGTCTGAATCATTAGCAATTATCAAAGATAATTTTGGCTTTGGGTTTGTTGTTAACTGGTTGGGTTCATCTGACTTGATAACTTACAACTGGGAACGAGATGATCAGCAAATTATTGGGTTTGCGATCGCACCCCAACACCTAATTGATAAATTCTTCTCCCATCGCGCAGCGTCTCGTAGAGAAGGGGAGACGCTAAAAGCGATAGAGGAAAAAGTTGGGTATCAGGTAGTACCCGAAAATTTCTTAGAGGAAACTGAACGCGCAGCAGCTTCTAACCAAAAAGCCAAAAGCAGACAGCGCAAGGGTTGTTTATATAAATATATTGAAAACAAGAAGCTCAAAGACGGCGCGATCGCTTCTTATCCCCGTATAATTGGCCACAGACACCCCGACAATCCTACTCATTGGCGCTGGGGCTTTAACTGGGAAGAGAAGGTAGACGGTGAGTGGAAGGGGCGGAGTATTGGATCAGTGCCGTTGGGAGCGATGGCGTCTACGCCCGCCGCAGGCATCGCACTTATCCAATCTATGCAAAATGAAGGGGTTAGTTTAGAAAAAATAATCAGCTTTATCAGGAGAGCAAAAGCTAAGAAATCTTAACAATTTTGGGTTACAATTAACACCTCTCAATTGTTTACGCAATAGAGTAAAATTTTCTGCTTAGGATAAAAGGCGATCGCTATAAATATAAATTGAGCAATCGCCACTACAAAAATTCTTCTCTACGAGAGGCTTCTCTTTCAGAGACGAAGAAAGCGAACGCCAACGTTCAGGAGTAACTTGGCTCATCTCTGCCAATACCTAATTCTCTTAGCTTGGCTTTGACCTCTTCCCAGTCTTGACCGCAGTAGTAGTATTTTTTGTCCCGAATGTCGGCCAAGTACAAGCCAGGTCTACCGCCATTGATGCGAAACAGTTCAACCAAAACTTTGATTTTGGTCAACCCATTTATTTTAAGTGTCGATTCTAAAATAGTAATAGAAATTAATAGCCCCCAGAGGGGTAGTCTGAAGGCTTTGTGGGGTTAACCCTGCCCAATAGTAACCCCAGTTGCAAGTTATGAAATAGGACTTACTGATGGTAAGCGATAGCGATATCTGTACAGATATAAGATATTGCGAGCCACAACGACGGGACAATTCAGCAAAACGCTTTCTGTGCCCGAAAATTATTGATAGACCAATTCCTTTGCTCCTCAATCTGACAACTAGCATCCAATGCCCAGTCTTTCTGTGTCCCTCGCTTACCTGTTTGTATGTGAATACGAAACAAAATTTCAAGGTGGATGAAGGAAATACTAGTGTTTAAGCAAGAGTCCAATTCCTACTAGCGCAAATGCAGTTGCAGCAACTCTCTGTAACAAGTTTGGTGGGATTAGATGTTTGGCTTTATATCCGACTATTACTGCAATAGCTGTCACAGCCCAAAGCGCTAAAGTTGCGGAACAGAAGATAGTGATTGGAGCATGATATTTAGCTGCCAAAGTAGCTGTTGCCAACTGTGTTAAGTCTCCCCATTCAGCAATAAAAATAGTCATAAATGTCGATGTAACAGATTTAGAAAAACGAACTTTTTTTGCTTGCTGATCAGATTTAACATCCTCACCGCCGGATTCATTCTTGCACCACATCATGATTGCAAATACTAAAAATAGAATTCCCGCACTTATATGAATAAGCATCGGTGGTAAAAGGCTAAATAAACTACCGAATGCCACTGCAACAAGGCTCTGAATGACAAATGCGACCGCCGCGCCTGTAAAAACTGCAAGAGGATGATGAGAAGTGGCAAGTAATAAAGCTGCAAAAGCAGTTTTATCTGGTAGTTCAGCCACAAATATTAGTGCAAAAGTAGAAACAAAGAGATTTAATTCCATTGTGATATGAGCCGAGCAAGCTCCTCAGATTTATTACAACTTTCCTGAGTGAGCTTGAGCAGCACATCTGTACTCCACCAAGCTCACATCAGATGTGAACTTAGTGAAAGTCTCGCTCCCAAGCATAAAGATTCGCCTCAGTTAACTACTGAGACTCAAAAACTTGTCATCTGAACCAGGCGATGCGCCAGTATGTTGATTCAGATGTACTGACTTGATTAGCCAGCAGCTACTCCCTTTCAATCTTTATTCAGCCTACACTAAAAAAAAGGAAAAAGTCAATTGTTTTAATTAATCTGAAAAATATATCTTCTTATTCTTAGATAATTGATTATCATATTTCTTTCATTATTTAAAAAATTTCCTTAATATTTGAGTTTCTTATTTATTTGGTCAGCATAACTTTTAAATAAAAAAATTATTCAGAAAAAAATTGGCTCAAAGAAATGCAATGGTGATTCGGGAAAAAAAGATATAGACGAATGGCACTAAGAAAATCTTTAAGCTATGCACGATATGCATTACAGCTTTTAAAGCTATTGAACAGTGAAGAGATGGGCCAGGCGATTGTGCTTGATGCAGTGCAGCGATCGCTATGGGATTCAGACTGCGGTCAATGCAGCGTTTTGGTGGGATGCTCCGGTTGAGAGAAAACCCCGGCAAGAGTTGGAGTTAAGCTTGATTTTGAAGTGGCGCAGTCCATTCAATAAGGAGAATTGGGAGCGCTGGGGGCAACCATTTTGGTAGAATAAAGTAAAGTTTAGTGTCAAAGCAAATCCCCTTGAACAGCAGATTTATTAGTTAATTATTATTGGTATTAATAGTTATTATTCGGGTTTACCGAACCGCAAAATTAGAGTAAACCATAATCTTTTTTACTGCCTAACTTGGTGCGGTAATCATCAATTCTTTGGTGATAATAACCGAATTTACAAGCTTCTTAGTTCTCAATAATATGGTAATCAAAGCAAGGAATTAAATCCTCAGTTAATTGAGCAACAAACTCTACTGGTACGAGGGAGAAATTAATATGCTAGTTCGTTACAACCCCTGGCAAGAATTGAACGCTTTAGAACGTCACATCAACAGCTTATTTGGAGATACCAGAGTACCATCCGCACGGTTGGAAAAAGGCTTTATCAAAGTTCCGGCTGCTGAACTACAAGAAACTGAAGATGCGATGCCCACCGTAGGCTAGCGCTCTCTTTTCCTCTCTACGAGACGCGCTACTCGCGTTCGCTTGAATGGGACGATAAGCACGAGCGGCATGGCTGGCGCTTACCACAATTCCTGTTATTCAACTTTTTACTCAATCCTGGGTAACAGTCAGTTCTTGCAGCAAGGCATTATTTACCCGATGCGCTTCCTCTGATGAACTTTCTTTAATGTCAAAAGCTTGCTGCACTATGGCTTGAATTGACTGTAACGCACTGCATTTTCAACTAGTTTATCGATTTTAGTGGGTTGAGATTGCCCAAATCCCTTTGCACACATAGCACTGTCTCAACATTTATGCGATCCCAGACGCGATTTTAACAGAATTGGTGCGGCAATGAGCAGGAGCGAAAGCAGGATGTATTTGAAAATTTGCCCTGTTTAGATCACTTAGGCGCACGGAAACCAGCAAGTTGTGCTGTTGCTGGGTCTTTAAAACAAATATCCGGTTTGACTTTTTCGTAATCTAAGGTTTTGGGAAGGTGATAAATGTTGCCTCTCTTCTTCGTAATCTTGCCTTTTACCAGTGCATCACTTGGGCAAGTTGTTTCGCTTTGTGGTTTCACTCCGAGATTTTGTGCTGCTGCTAAAACTGCTGTTTTATTCCCCGCCGATGCTGGCTTCTTAGAGCTAGAAGTTGTATTTCCAGGAACAGGACTAGCTGCTGTAGTAGGTACAGGACTGGCTGCTGTACTAGCTGCTGTACTAGCTGGAGCAACAGCAGTTGGTGTTTGAGGTGTAGTGCTAGTAGATTCTTCAGATTTGGGACTACAACTACCTAGCATCAGCACTGTAAATAACGTCACTACCATGCTCAGTTTATGAGGTTTAAGTTGATTGTTCATTGCCGTTAATTCTCTAATATTTAATTCCCAATATTTTACCCGATACTGACTTCATCACTCTTGCGTCACCGAACAGCCCGCACAACTCTTAGAGACGCTGCGCCGTACCCTTCCCTACGGGATGCCAGGGGCGAACGGGATCTTGCTACGTGCAGCGTCTCTAAGAGTTGGGCATCGCTCTTGGGTTTTCCTCTATACGAGACGCACTGTTAGGTCGCTTGAATTCCAGGCGATAGGCGATTGCGCGGTGCTGCCGTTAGAAGCGATCGCAACAGAGGAAAGTTGAGGTGTGATGCCATTCGGCGCAGGCTCAGGGTAAGACCTGCGGCGGGCGGGTACGCCATCGCACCCACCATCTGATTATTTTGGGCTTTATTGAGATTGAGGTGTTCTTATTGATCAGATGCGTTTGCCCGGAACTGGGGGTAGAGTATGACGCTCAAAGAAATTCCAAATCGTCTGAGTTGAGTCCAAACCCAGGTTGTTATTGAACTTGTTAATATTTTTATCACTAGAAGTACCACCGTACCAAAGATGTCCCCCATTAACTACAGCCAATTCTAAAACCTCGGAACCAGCGCTACAACCGGAGTAGGAATAGGTTTTAACTCTATCGCTACTGCTTTGATTGTTAAGGGCAAATGCTACATCGTTTGCAGTATACGTGGGACATTGGTTGCGCTCGCGCCAAAAATTTACTACTTTCGGAATCGAAACGAGCGCTCCTTTTTGAGTTTTTTTGTCGCCCTGATAATGTACAGATTGGTCGTTTGTGCCGTTAATCATCAATATTGATACAGGAAGAAGTGGTTGGCATGTTTGTTCAAGTCGCATTGGCAGAGAACCAGCAACAGAAGCAAAAGCTGCTATCTGATCAGATAGTTGACAAGTCAAAGCCTGAGTTAATATTCCACCCCTAGAAAAGCCAGTAGCGTAGATTCTACGCTTATCAATATTTCTAACTTGCTGTAAGTGATTAATTAAATTCTTGACAAAAGAGATATCATCAATATTCCTTTTGCCCTTCTTTCTCAGGCTCCATTTATGGTCAATTCCATCAGGATAAACTACAATAAACCCTTTTTGTTCTGCTAATTCATTAAATCGAGAGACATTACTAATTGAGCGCCCGCTACCATCGTCCCCATGAAATACTAAAACTAATGGCATAGGACGACTAGAAGAATAAGACTTGGGTGTGTAAATATAGTAAGTACGCACAGCACCTTGCTCAGTTAGTTCGCCATTACTATCACCCAAAATAACTTGGGACTGTCGGTCAGTTATTTGCTGTGCTTGAATTGATTCGCAAGCTGTTACTAAACTAATTAAGGTAAAACAAGTAAATACTCGCTTCCAGAACCGAAAACTTAGATGAATATTCACGGCAAATAAAATTTGCTAAAAGTATAAGTATCTTGTTTTTCATGCTGTTATGAATAACAAAGTACATCTATTCACTTACTGTTTACCTCACACAAATGGCTGAATAATCGCCCAATTACAACTAGTAAAACTCTAACTACAGATATAATCTAGTACTCATGGGGGGTTGGGGTGCGACGCTTTTCCGTTTTCCTCTCTACCAGACGCGCTACTCGCGTTCGCTTGAATAGGAGTGATGCCCTTCGCGCAGAGCGTCTCCAAGAGTTGGGCATCGCTTAGTTTCCTTGCTTGATTGGGGAGAGCGATCGCTCCTTTCCTCTAAGAATAGGGTTTGGGGCTTTACTTCATACCTCAAAAATACACTATTTTGCAATTGCCCAA
>NZ_JABXKJ010000032.1 GCF_017115085.1 Nostoc sp. NMS7
TCGTGGAAGCAAGCTACGCGTAGCGTCCCGCTTTTTAAGGACTGTAGCTTGCTTACGGCAGGGTAACTGAAACTATATGTAGTCTTAAACCCTTTAATTTACAATAAGTGAAGTGCTTACAGAGTATTGACATGAAAAAAATCCAAGTGCTAATATTTGCTGGGATTTTAGTAACAATTATCTGGGGCGGGTTATTTGCCAAAACTGCTTTATCCCAGCAAGTGGAGTCCCGCATCAACAATCTGGAAGCGGACTTTAATCGTGTCGAGTCGCGGTTAAATCAGATAGAGTCTCAACTCGGTCAAAGTCGTCAGTCTCCATCCTCAAGAACAAGACTTACCCCACGACAATCACCTAGTTCTAGAGGAAACTTATCACAGCAAGATCGGATGTTTGATCGATTGGCAACTTTGGTGGTTGA
Organism: Nostoc sp. NMS7; assembly: GCF_017115085.1. GTDB lineage: Bacteria > Cyanobacteriota > Cyanobacteriia > Cyanobacteriales > Nostocaceae > Nostoc. The sequence continues at coordinate 422 of NZ_JABXKJ010000032.1, forward strand.
ATTAAAGCAACAAGTAAATAAATTAGAGGAGCGAGTTTCTAAATTAGAAACTCGCTAAATATTTTAATTACATTAATTAATTTCTGGAGATATCTATAGTTTAAGCTGGCTTCAATTTCCGCAGGAAGTTAAGCATAGCTGAAACCACAGCATCCGGCGACTCAACTAAGAAGCCATGACTACCACGATCGAGAACTACAAGTTCAGCTTTGGGAATACCTTGAGCAAGTTGCTGGGAAAACTTTAGCGGGGTGAGAATATCTTGTTTACCAACTAGAACTAGGGTAGGACAATGAATTTGTTGAAGACGGTCTGTTGTGTCAAAGTCAAGCATGGCTCGGCTATGATGATAAAGTGAATGAGTCGCAGGTGGGAAAGGATATCTGATTGCAAATTCGATCAGACTTTCGATCATCCCAGGAATCGAGTAGAACGTATCTGTAAATATCCAGGGTAATATGACTTTTTCATAAAGTTTCAGGTCTACATTACCCCAAAGTTCGCCCCAAGTTTCAATGATGCTGTTGAATAATGCATCACCCTTTGCCAACGATGAAAGTAGCATCAGACTTTGTACCTTTTCAGGATGTGCTAAGACTAGCTCTTGGGCTATCTCACCACCCATTGAATGACCTGCTAGATGTACCTTATCGATCGCAATGTGATCGAGCAATCCTACAACGTCGCTAGCCATTTGTTTGAGACTATAGGGGGTTTCGGGAGCAGAACTTCGCCCCATACCTCGGTTGTCCAAGCGAATAACTTGATATTGCGAAATCAGCGATGGCATAATCAGTGACCAATAAACATGATCACAAAGGAAGCCAGCTATTAATAGCAAAGGCTCACCGGTTCCCTTGATGTCGTAGAACAAATCAATCCCGTTAATCTCAACCTTGGGCATAGTTAATAATTCTGCTAAACCTTATTTTAAGCAGGGATAAACAAGGCTACACTCCTACGTCTTAAATCTCTCGTCCACCGGAATTTGATAGCCGTTGGCGAGGCGATTGGTCATGTTGGCAGTGGCTGCGATCGCCATTAGTTCCCCGAAGATGGTATCATTCATCCCCTTGGCACGCGCCGATGCTGTGTGCGAGGCGATGCAGTACTCACAGCCATTCGTCGCACTCACGGCGATGTAAATTAGTTCGCGCATCAGTGGATCAATCTCACCAGGGCTAGTCATCACTTCCTTCACCGCTTGCCAAGTTCGTTGCAAGGTAGGCGGATGATTGGCTATAGCTTTCCAAAAGTTATTGATATAGTCATTCTGGCGTGTGGCGCGGATGTCGTCATATATTGCACGTACTTCGTCGCTGGCTTGTTCGTATTCAATCAGGTTAGTCATGTTTCTATTCCGTGTAATTGTCGCAGCCACAACCAGCCTAAAATGGAACCCAATAGATAATGAGGAAAATCCCACCAAACAAAGGTAGTACCAAGTAACAATTTACCTATCAAGGTGGCGCGAATTTGCTCTAATAGTGGCGGATGCCAAAGTTGCAAGAATTCTAGTATACAGGTGATCACAAAAACCCATATAGGAATTTGGATTACCGCCGCCCGATTTCTGAAAAACCAAAATGCGAACAGACACCAAAATATTTCGTAAAATATAGCGGCTCCATAGTCATTAAACCACTCATGGGCAGGCCCACTATAATACTTAAACAAAAAGCCCATCGGTACAACGATGAGCACAGAAAGAATAATAAATATTCTTTGCTTACGGTTTTGGCGCATTTTCTAGAGACTAAAAACTAAGCAAAATTTTAGCCTTTGCATAGTTGTTTCTCAATAATTCGTAATATTGAATGTTAATTACGAATTATTTGATTATGGATATCTTCTACTACCAGCACCCACTACACCGATTTTGTGGCGATAAGAGAGTTCGGCACCGAACCAACCGGAAAGGCTAACCAGTGTACCGACAATGAGCGATAGTAACAGTCCCCAAGGTACTATTCGGGACTCAGCGTCGCCCAAACGCAGCAGAAAGTTGACGAGTGATAAAACTAGTAGAGAAACGTTAAGTATCAAATGCGCCCAACCTGCGGTGCGCTTGCGAACTCGTTCAATTTTGAAAAAGTCGCTCAGGCCGATCGCTGCTGCTAGGAGTCCTCCAGCTAATCCGAGTCCGATTAACCATAGCGAAGCCCTAGCCCAAAAGAAATCATGAGTTAACCAGTAGCCAATATCACTTCCTAAGGCGGCGGCTAAAAAGGCGATGGGAAAGATTACACTCAGGGGATGCAGGGGATGTCCTGCGATCGCAACTGTACTGGGTACACCAGTATCAAGATACTCACTGTCGTTACTTTCAATAACTGGGGGAATATTTGGGAAAGGTGTTGAACTTGTTTGCGTTGAGTCTGTAGTTTCCATTATTAGTATCCTGAATTTATTTGCGGACTATTTTTAACCAGAAGGAATTTGTTCAATATAAGCTTCAGCTTGTAGAGTTAGTTTGCCTACTTCTACTTTTAATTGCTTAACTTGCAAACTCATTCCTTCTAAATCAAAATTACTCAAATTTAAAATTTCGCTAGTTTCATCTATCAAAGCTTTTGTCAACTCTGGCGATATTTCCTCACTTTCACCATACTCGACATTTTCTAGAGTAACAGTTTTTCCATTAGCACTGATCCGGGGGATTGCGGAAAAAGCAACTTGCTGATTTTCACCTGTTTCTACTAATTTTATGCTGGCATTTAATGCTACTTTCCCATCGCCAGGTAGTCGAAAGTCTACAGATTCAGGCTGAATAGTCGTCAGTTGCCCGTTAATATGTATTTTTTGACTTTGCAGTTGCGCTCGCACATATTCTGAGTTGAAGGCGCGATTAATATCAGCTTCGGTTAAGACAACCTCAGCATTAGCATCAGTAGGTTTAGTGAGTTCAATTTTGCCAAAAGCTACACTCAAAGGATTAATGGCAACACTAGTCATTTCTATTTTCAATTCCTCCATGCGGAGGTCTTTCTGCATAACCAAACCTTCACCTTCAATCGTGACTGCATCCACCTGTCCTTGAACCAGTTTCAACGGGTCTGTTTTGATGTTTACATCTAAATTTTCTACTTCATCTAATTGGCTAGATAATCCTATTTCTGTCGCTTTACTCAGCGCTTGCTCTCCTAATCCAGGACTGTCCGCCATTATTAAATTAACTCCTGCTTTAAATAGCATATCCTTGAATAAATCTAATAAATTAGCATCAGAATTTTATCTATCTGGCGATGGAATATAGATTTAAAGCCTGTCTATCTAAAAGTAGAATTCTATTATTTATAATTAAAAACTTTGCTTTTATATGCATTTCTAATGCATAGATGCAGAACGGCTTCTCCTCAGATATCACTCAAAAGAAAGATGGAATATATAGAATTTAATAGTTACAGTATTTGTTTATAAAATTTTGCGAAAATCTCTTTAATAATAAAAGCTTGCAGCATACTTTAGAATCAAATTTTGGTTTGGCACATGGTCAGATATAATATGTATAAAGTGGGTAGATGTAACCAGTCGTAAGCATCGCTTTTACAATAATTTTGTCAAAGGCAACGTAAACCCAGGTACAACATCTTCACCGCTTAATATTGCCGTAGCCGGGTATTGAGTAATTGAACCATCCCGGCGATAAACTAAAGCTTGCTGATTTTTACTATCAATTAACCATCCTAATTGAACACCATTGCTAATATATTCTTCCATCTTGGCTTTGAGTTTTGCCAAGCTATCATTTTTAGACCGAATTTCAATTACAAAGTCGGGTGCTAAGTTGATAAATTTGTCCTCTTGCTGATCCCAACCTTCTGGTAAACGTCCTTTAGCTACAAAAGCAGCATCAGGCGCTCTGACAGCAGTATTTGCTAATCTAAAACCAGTACTCGGCCCAAAAACTTCACCTAGATTCTGACTTTCTACCCAATTAAATAGATAGGCTCCTGCTTTTATTTCTCGATTACCAGAAATTCCACCAGTTGGGGGCATAGTTTCTAAAGTTCCATTAACATTGCGTTCAAAGCGCAGCTCTGGGTTTTGCGAACTCATCAGCATTAATTCTTCATCAGTGACAGTATACAAAGACTGCACCGTTATTTTTTCGCTGTTCATGATGATGCATGCCATAGAAAGCTTGACAGATATTTCAATTTTAGCTCTGTACCCCTCTCATCCTTTGCAACCTCTACGCCGGGAGCGGTTTATTATAAAATTGACCCAAACCCTTGATTAGGTAGAGTTCTCCTAACTCATTTTAGACAATGCTCTCAGAACGTTTTACCGCAGCTCTTATCTACGCTACGCAACTGCACGCGAACCAAGTTCGCAAAGGTTCAGGTGTCCCCTACATTGCCCATTTATTAGGTGTCGCCAGTATTGCTTTAGAATCCGGGGGAAATGAAGATGAAGCGATCGCAGCCCTTTTACATGATGCGATCGAAGATCAAGGTGGCGCCGCAACCCGTTCAGAAATTCGTCGCCGCTTTGGTGACAATGTTACAGCAATTGTCGATGGTTGTACTGACGCTGATACAACTCCCAAACCGCCTTGGCAACAGGGCAAGGAGGCATATATTGCTCATATTCCTACTGCTTCCCCATCAGTACTGCTTGTGTCATCAGCAGATAAACTTTACAACGCCCAATCTATTCTCAAAGATTATCGCGTTTTGGGCGAATCAGTTTGGGAACGTTTTCAGGGGCGTAAAGAAGGTACTCTTTGGTATTATCGGGCGCTTGTGGATGCCTTCAAAAAGACTGGAACCACTGTAATTATTGAGGAATTAGAACGAGTAGTTGTACAAATTGAGGTATTAGCATCTCAATAAAAAATTTTATTTCCCCAAAAGTAAATAAAAGATTTATCGGAACTAGACAAATAACCTTTTTACCTGAAATAGCAAGAAGGCTCACACTGTACCTGTACCCATATCAAAAAATGCAGATGGTAGATATTATGCATCTATTCTTTTTAACCAAGAGAAGAATCCTCTAATTCCGATCCGAGAAGCAATTGGGGTTGAAAAACTTATCCGGTAAATAATTCACCTCGCATCACAGTTAGCGCTTGTCCGCCGAGAAAGACGCGATCGCCTCCTGTATAGCGCACTTTTACCACCCCACCGCGACTGGATGCCTGATAAGCTAAAAATTCATTTTTGTGCAAGCGATCGCGCCAGAAGGCAGCAAGGCAACAATGGGCAGCCCCAGTTACAGGGTCTTCATCAATACCTACTCCTGGTGCAAAGAAGCGAGAGACGAAATCATATTGGGAATCAGATTGTGTAAGGCTGGTGACAATGACATCAGAAACAGGCAAGGTTTTTAATAGTTGAAAATTCGGCTGCATTTGCCGCACCAAGTCTTCCGATTCCAATTCCACTAAATAACCTAGTGAATTCTGCAAGACAGATTTGTATGGTACACCCAAAGCAACCTTGAGTTCTGGAGGAGCGATCGTTGCTTGAGAGTGATTCACAGGAAAATCTAACTCAATCCACTTACCTTGCAACTTAGCAATCAGCACTCCGCTTTTGGTATAGAAACGTGCAACTTCATCAGGTGACAGATGTCCCTCTGACCAAAGTACATGGGCACTAGCTAAAGTCGCATGACCACAAAGCGGTACTTCCACCGTTGGCGTAAACCAACGCAGATTAAAGCCATCATCCTGTCTAACCAGAAAAGCCGTCTCAGATAAATTCATTTCCTGCGCTACGTTCTGCATCCAACGTTCGTCTTGGGGAGTAGGCAAAACACAGACAGCAGCAGGATTACCTGCAAAAAGTGTATTGGTAAAAGCATCAACTTGAGTAATGATTTGTCCCATTAGAGTCACCTTGAAAGTTAGACAGTAATATTGCGATTCTCGATTGAGTAGGTACAAGAACCCCACCCCCAACCCCCTCCCCGCAAGCGAGGAGGGGGCTTTTAAGATCCCCCCTTTTTAAGGCTACCGTGTACACACAAGTCTTTTGTGCGATTCGTTGATTAGTGAATCACGGTAATCAGTCCGT
>NZ_JABXKJ010000201.1:0-72219 GCF_017115085.1 Nostoc sp. NMS7
ATGCCCAATGCCCAATGCCCAATGCCCAATGCCCAATGCCCAATGCCCAATGCCCTGTGTTCCTGTAGACTTAATCTTTACTTTATAACCAGGGAAAGAGGTACACAAAGCTACTTGTGTGGAATCTTAGGTATTAGAGATGAAACTAATTTCTCACTTTTCCTCCAAAGCTACCGAAGATTCCATGCAAAGCAATTTAGTTATATTTCCTAACGCTGAGGCTGCTAAAAAGAGCAGACAAACAGAAGAAAGAACAATTACCAAGTACGAGCGTGCTGAGGAGCAATTTATAGAACTGCTAGCAATGGAGGATTTGGACAATCAACTGGATGTAGAACCTGCAATAGCCAGTGAGTTTGAACAGACGCTCTCTATGGCAATTCGCGCCGCTTATCATGACGATCGCTCTGATGCACAGGCTCACCGTTTTCTGCAACGGATACTTTATCGAATTAATCGGCTAAAGCTATTTTGGTATGACGATTTGTGCCACTATACCAATGAGCGATCGCTTTACTTGTATTCATGTCGTGACCAAATTGAAGCTGCTTGGCAAAAGTGGGAACTGGCACAAATCGATGTGACCGCACTGCAACAATTGGATGTCAAACAAGCTTTAATTGCGCGTGCATCTGCTGATTTAGATCCGCCCTTGTCAAACAATAGCCGATACATCCGTGAGGAAATGACGGAAGTTGGCTATCGCCATTTGCTAGCGATCGCTTCCTTTGATGGCTTAGTTGAAGGTAGTCGTCTTTGCTACGTATTGGGTGGTGCTGCTAATGAAGTGCAGTGTACGCTGGTGCGAGTATTACTAGAAGAATACGGCAATGGTCGTTTATCCCGCAAGCACTCGACGTTTTTTGCTCAAATGCTGGCTGAGTTTGGCATGAACACTGAACCAGAAGGATACTTCGATTTAGTACCTTGGGAAGTCCTGGCTTGCGATAATCATAACTTTCTCACCACTGATCGCAAACGCTATTTCCTACGTTACAGTGGCGCGTTGACATATTTTGAGGTGGGTGGGCCTGCGGCTTACAAAAACTATTTGGCGGCGGCGCAACGACTCTCACTCTCAGAGGCGGCGATGGGTTATTGGGAACTGCACATCAAAGAAGATGAACGCCACGGCCGTTGGATGTTGGATGATGTAGCTTTGCCTTTGGCAGAACGATATCCCGCTCAGGCGTGGGAACTGGTGCTTGGGTATGACCAGGAGAAACTAATGGGCGAGCGCGCGGCGGGTGCTGTGATGCGATCAATACGTGAAGCAGAACAAGCCGCTTTAATCATCTAAGAAAACTCAAAAATTAGAATTAAAAATGGCAAACTTTTCTGGCGTTTCTAATTTGACATTTTTAAATCATTCTATTGCTAATCCACTTCCAACCTAATTTCTTTAGTGAGGGCTTCTTTACTAAAGGAACGGTTATTTATTGCCTTGAGATTAAGGTAGTAAACAACCTTGAATCACATTGATTATACCATACATTTTGAAGTGCAGTCAAATGAAAGACATATTTTTTTGCCCTGAAGAATCTAATTTCTACTCAAACTGTTTAGAAAGCTTTGTTATTAGAAATTGTAAAAAGTCTGAGTTGGTTGTGGAATTTGGTTCAGGAGATGGCAGCCCTGTGATTAATTCATTATTGAGAAATCAGTTTGATGGAGTGATACATGGATTTGAATTAAATACTTCTGCATGGAAAGTCGCAAATTCAACCATCGATGAATATGATCTCACTAATAAATACATAATCCATAATTCATGTTTGTTTAATTCTTCTCAACCAGATGCAGAGTATCTTGTAGCCAATCCACCGTATCTCCCCGCACCAGATAATGATATTTATATGCCACTCTTATTTGGGGGCGTAGATGGAGCCACAGTTACCAACGAGCTTTTATCGTTAGATTATGAAAATGTCTTGGTTTTAATATCTAGCTTTTCTAATCCAATAAGTACGCTGAAGCTCGCAAAACAAAATGGATATTGTGTTTCAAATTTCATGGTGTTACCTTTGCAGTTCGGCTACTATAGCTCTGATCCCAAGGTAAAGAAACACATAGAAAAACTCCGAAAAAATCAGATGGCATTTTATTCTGGCGATTATTATTTTTTAGCTGGGGTTTTATTTAAAAAATGCCAGGATTCTGTAATTGATTTATCTAATCAATTAGCTCAGGTTATGACTAGTTTGTGAAGATGGAGAACAACTTACCAGTGCTGTCTTTAGGAACCAGCAAATTTTTAGAAATGCCAACCGCCTGGGGATATTTAGCAATATCCCTTAAACATGATGCGGTTACTATAGCAGTTATCGTACCCTGCGGGTACTCCGTTAGAGAACTCGTAGAGTAGCCATTACGCGTCTATGGATGCAACACATGGTAGGGGCACACAAAAAGATCAGGCGTGTCAACTTCAGCTAAAACTCCTTTAAAATCTCTTTGTGTTATTTACACAAATGCTAAGAGTTGATGAACAAGGTGATCATAAGTAGCAGCATTCGATGTAGATGTAAAAGCTACTTTGATCAGATGACCGTATTTTCTGATTAACACAATTGCTTTGTAGGCGATCGCCTATATTTTAATTCAACAAATTTATAGTTCTGGCACCTGTAGGTTACGTTTATTACCTGCGTAATGCTTGTAAATAATTTCTGGAGAGTTACCAACCCACCTTCCTACATCCTTCGCATTAATATCAGCTTCTAGGCAAAGAGTAATAAAAGTGTGTCTGCATTGGTAAGGTTTGCGATATTCGCTTACTACACGTTGTTTTACAAGTTTAGTTACGATTCCATCTATATGTGTACCACGATGATTTTTGTAACCTTTCCAGGCATGATTGAGAAAATCTCCAAAGTCTACTATGCCGCCTTTCTTGCTTCTAAAGATAAAATCATCTGGTTTACAGTTCTCAGGTTTGATAGAGTCTAAAATTTCACGGTGCTGATGATTAATCGGAAAACGTCTTTGGCTTTGGGTTTTTAATCCATCTTTGAGAGCTAACCCTTTAGTACTGATTGTAATTGCTTGCTCAAAGGTAATGTATTTATCACTGATATGCTTCCATTGTAGAGCGATCGCTTCTGATGGTCTGCACCCAGTAAAAAATAATAATTTTACTAAAGGAGCATAGTAGCTGTAGAATTTGCTCTCCTCAAATGCTTGAATTATGCTATCCCGTTCTTCCTTAGTAAAGGGATTAATTTCATATTCTGATGATTCTGACTTCGGCATCTGAATGTCTTTTGCCATACTTTGAAAGGGATTGGATTCAATTAGCTGACTTTTAAGTGCCCAATCACAGCAAGCATTTATATTTGTCAAAGTACGTTTGGCAGCATTAGCACTGAGATTTGCAAGTAAATAGTCTCGAATTGCGATCGCATCATCTAAAGTTTTAGTTGGTAACTTAGCAATGTGATTGCGATATTTACGGTAGTCAACCGCATAAGTAGAAGGACTAACCTGTGGTTTTTTAAACTCAGCGTATTTTTGCCATAATTCTCCCAAGTCATATTGGGGGGTAGCTGAAGGATTAATTGGCGTAATTGGGCTAACGGTGCTTAATGAAGCTACTGGTTTGTACTTAGCTAAACTGGCATCAAACTCTCCATAGTCAATATCCCTCTGGATTGTTGCCGCTAAAGTTGATGCTTAATGTCTTCCTAAAGGTGTATCGTAGTGCCTTGTCGAAAGGTAGAAACGCTTGGTTTTTAGCTCTCCCGTCGGCGTAACAATAGGATGAGAAAAAACTAATTGGAGACTGCCGTTAGAGTTCTTAATCTGCACTGAACCCCTACGGGCAATACTTTGAGATTTTTGAAGTTCCATAAGGTAAATTAACTGGGGTAAATACCTTTATCCTTCTACTTTACCCCAGTTTTACCCCAGAAATACCTATTGGGGTAAAAACCTCTATCTTACATTTTTACCCCAGTTCTTTACCCAAACTACCCAAAATAACCCCAAAAATCTCTGAAGGCTTTGAAAACAAGCCTTTAATGCCCAATAAAAAAGGGCTTCAAAGCCCTGTAATGCTTATATTTCTTTGAAGGCGGCACCCGGATTTGAACCGGGGGTGGAGGTTTTGCAGACCTCTGCCTTACCACTTGGCTATGCCGCCACAGCATGAAACATACAGTCTTCTGCCTGCCACTCGATAGTTTTGAGAGCCAAAGAGGAGCTAACAGCCCTAGTTTAACAATAGTAGCACAAAAACTAATCTGTAATTTTTTTCCTTGTTCCCATGTGAAGCATGGGAACAAGAGAACAATAGAGAAATCGGGCTTTTTTTCGACTTGTCAAACCTTTACTTCATCGGCAAAACTGCCCCATCGAACAAAGTGAAATGGCCCGGCAATAGAACCCCATAGACGTTCATTTGTCTCTAAATCCCTTCCCCGGTCGAGGCTGAAAAATTCTTTAGCGTCAATCTCAAATTCGTTATCTAGATAAGTATTTTTGCCGTCACGAACCACAATGCAGCCTTTACCAGGTTCGACTCTGCCTTTAAAGCTATTACCTGTCCACTCTACAACCATGTTGCAACCTGGCATTTTTTCCAATTGGTCAACGGATAAAACTTTTAAACGTTCGGGTTCACGAGATGCGCCGAAAAATTTTTGTTCTTCTTTAACTGTGTAGTGTTCAATAACAATGTGGTTTTCTGTCGGAATCAACTTCATTACCCGCATTCGGTAGGGTTGATTGAGCATAAAATCATAAGCTTGTTCGAGAAATAAACTTACTCCTGAGAACAATTCCCAGGGAAGGGGACGGATACACACACGAATGTGAGCATAAAAAGGCGGGTTTTCAAAAGCTTGTTCTTGATTGCTAAAGTCAGCTGCCATCCACCGGGCTAAGGTGGCAATATCAGTAGAATGAGTCACGTTGCTTCGCTCCGAATTCAAACATTCAAAATTCGTCTGGGAAAGTTCTGATGTCTACGCAATTTTTCAATTAGATATTACGATCGCTCTTAGTTCCAGAGTGCTAACTAAAATCCCATTGCCTGGGCGACTGCGCCCAATTCTGCGGCAATACCCTGTTGAAATTGACTGTGATTGTGTTTAATCGCTGTATCTGGGTCTTTTAGACCATTGCCTGTGAGGACACAAACCACTGTCGCCCCTGTCGGAATTTGGTCTTTCACCTGCAACAACCCAGCTACAGAAGCGGCGCTAGCAGGTTCGCAGAAGATACCTTCTGATGTTGCCAAAAGTCGATAAGCGTCGAGAATTTCGGCATCGGTAACGGCGTGGAAATTTCCCTGACTTGCGGTTTGCGCTGCAACAGCTAACTCCCAACTAGCAGGGTTGCCAATGCGAATTGCTGTCGCTAGGGTTTCGGGATGCGCCACTCGCTGACCATGTACTAATGGGGCTGCACCTGCGGCTTGGAATCCCATCATTCGGGGTAGGCGATCGCACTTTTTGGCTTGATGATATTGACAAAACCCCATCCAATATGCTGTGATATTTCCGGCATTGCCCACGGGGATACATAGCCAGTCTGGGGCATCACCCAGCACATCAACAATTTCAAAGGCTGCCGTTTTCTGCCCTTCTATGCGGTAGGGATTGACCGAATTCACCAAAGTTATGGGATAGCTTTTGGACATCTCGCGGACAATTTCTAGCGCTTGGTCAAAATTACCTTTAATTGCCAATACTTCTGCACCGTAGAGTAATGCTTGGGCTAACTTGCCTAGCGCTACATAACCTTCGGGAATCAGTACAAAGGCATTCATTCCCCCACGCCTAGCATAAGCGGCGGCTGAGGCTGAGGTATTGCCCGTGCTAGCACAAATTACTGCTTTTGCCCCTGCTTCCTTGGCTTTGGAAATTGCCATAGTCATCCCCCGGTCTTTGAAGCTGCCGGTGGGATTCAGACCGTCATATTTGACAAAAACCTGCACTTGTCTGCCAATGCGTTCGGTGATCGCTGGCACTGGTATTAGAGGTGTGTTACCCTCCAACAATGTGACAATCGGTGTTTTTTCGCTGACAGGCAAATATTCACGATAGGCTTCTATCAGTCCAGGCCAGGGTTGGCGATGAGATTTAGCAGTAGACAGGCTCAAAGTCACGGGATTTAAAATTTCTTAATGTAAGGATTGGATATTTAGAAACGGTGGCATAGTGAAGCACAAAATCGGGAAAAGGAAGAAAGTAAATTTTTCTTTGCCAGTTCCCAGTTCAGAGTCCCCTAATTCCAAACGTATATTATTAAGAATATTATTTTTTGTCGTGCAGGCGTTACACTTGCTATTTTTATTTTATTTGGAACGTTGGTTTATCGTAAACTGCCACGGTACTCTTCGGTCTAACAAAATATAGTCTATATTTGACGTTCTCCCCGATAATCACAGGTACGGGGATTCTAATCATTGCTGATTAGGTTTTCTCTTTCGTCGAGTTCCCTTACAAAAAAGTGTTTCCACTATGCATTGCAGAGGGGAATCTCTCCAGAGACTTGAAATACGGTGCGCCCCACCGTATTTGCCAATTCTTTCAGGGATAGTTTTAAAATGTTCAACGCTGCGTTTTCGTCTCTATCAGCTATATATCCGCAGTGTGGACAAGTATGAGTTCTGGTTGAGAGTGTTTTAACTACTATTTGACCGCAGGTTGAGCAATTTTGACTGGTATAACTGGGATTAACCGCGATCACCGGAACACCATAAACAATACCAAAATACTGTAACCACTCTCGAAACCTATACCATGCAACGTCAGATATTGATTTGGCTAAACAGTGATTTTTAATCATGTTACGCACTTTGAGGTTTTCAATCGCTACCAAGTCGTGAGACTGGATGACGCGCTGGGCTAATTTACAAACCCAATCGTTGACGCCTGCGTGATACCTTCAGATGCGCTCTACCTAATTTATTTCTAGCTTTAGCTCTATTCCTACTTCCTTTTTGAGATTTAGATAAACGACGGTTTAAGCGTTTAATTTTGCGCTCATCTGTTCTCAAAAAACTGGGATTGTCTATTTTTTCACCATTGCTATCTGTGTAGAAATGGCTTAGACCAACATCTAGACCTATTTGTTTACCGGTTAACTCTTTATTATCCTCCCTGTTGTGATCAATTAAAAACTGTGCATAATAACCATCGTGCCTTCTAACAACTCTTAGCCGTTTAATTTGGTCAAGTTGATAAAAGTGCAAGTCTCTAGTTCCCCAAAGTTTAAATGTACCTGCTTTGAAACCATCGGTAAATTCTATATAGCGCCTATCTAACGATAGCTTCCATCCAGTAACCTTATACTCTAGCGATGCTCTCAGAGCCTGTTTCTTAAATTTAGGGAATCCCTTTTTTCCCTTAACTTGCGCTTTGCAATTTTGATAAAATCTCTCAATGCTTGCCCAGGCTCTTTCAGCATGAGCTTGCCGAGCTTGAGAATTTAGCAACTTGCAAAAAGGGAATTCAGCATTATCTACTAAAGTTTTGCAGTGTTTGTAGGCATCATTACGACTTTTAACTAGACCATCTAACCAAGCACGAATTATAGAATTACGCACAAAAAGACCAGTCCGAATCCCGCTATCGAGTTTATAGTATTGGTTCTGTGTTCCTTCTAGCTTTGCTTCGTAGACTAGCATCTTATCGTTTGAGACTACGATAAGATTATATCATCTATCTCAGAAAAAGTAGAACTGGAAAGGTGAGGCTTTATACCCAATTTTTCGGTAACGTCAAGTGGACAGAAGCTTTGCACACTTAGGGCGATGTATTCTCTGGAACACAGCCATTATGATCACCGTCTCTTATGATTGAACCTGAAATCCATTAGAGTAATTGATTGAAAATATCCAATATTATAATAAAGCTGAAAAGAGAATTATTATAATATTTCTAATGGTGTGAGTTAAATTGTGGATTTAATTAGCGATGCCTACTTGTTTATCTAGTGTTTCCGATCGCGAGTCCCAGACCAACTGGGTGAGTAAGTTAACCAAGTCTTATTATCAAGACGATCAGCAAGCTAAATTTATGCATTTACAAGCAGAGGTAGACTCTCTGTTGCAGCAGTTGGAAAACCTGAAGCACCAACGTCTAGCACAGACCAACCAAAAAGAATAAGTCGTTTTTGGAGATAGCGATGTCTACGATGGTTACTGAGCTTGCCGAAGTACGGGCTACGCCTACGCTTTTCCCCTCTCTAATTTAAATTTGAGGCAGGGGTAAATTTTAGTTAGGGGCGTGCTATTCAAAGCGCTGATTTTTCTCAGACCAGCGCCTCAAACTGTAGTTATGAGCATTTTCTACAAGTAAAGCTAAGGATTGCCCCCCTGAAAGCTTGGCGATCGCCGAGAGTTTTTGTAAGTAATTTCTTGTAAAATCAGTGTAAATGACTTTATTCTGATCAGACAAAATTATAGTCCGGTCACGGGGTTTATTTGTGTTTTCTCTCTGAATTCGAGATTTAGGCAGATTCAAGGATGCTATTTCTTCTACTGAGATAGTCAGTATTATTTCTGGTTGAGCGTTATTTGTTAAATCAATCACTTGAACCGGCCAATCACCCAACTTTTCCTGCATCTGCTCAAAGCTAGGAATAGCACCAGCCGGAACTTCACCAGATTGCTGTAAAGATTGCCACAGACTCGATAAAATTACCTTCACCCCTTGGGGATTTTTTTGATGCAGTTCTTGGAGAGTAATTGGAGATGGTTGCACCCATTCCAGTGCTGCATTTGTCAAAGCTAAAGGTTTGGGTTGGAGAAGATTATTTTGATTCTGTGAAATTTTTGGGCTAGCAGCTAATAGGCGCAAAACTTTACCCTGTAGTTGCACCGCTTTGATAGTGGCTATACTAATTTGTTGTTCTCCATTTGGCAACCAGACCACAATCTGGATTTCCGGGTCAGAAGTGATTCCCAAAGTTTTCCATAAAAATTTAGCGGCATCAGTTTTGGGTAAGTTTAAATTCTCAAAGGGGGAATTTAGCCAGCGTTTCCCATCATTAAATGCACTCACTTCTACCTGATACCAAACTTGGTTATCCCTGAGTTTCAAATCTGCTGGGGAATTTGGTTGCAGCCATTCGCTGTTGATAACTTGAGTGATTGGTTGCACACTACCAACAATCTGACTAGGGTGAGTAGAGGATATTTGCGACTTTCTACCCCCACCATTAAGTTTTGCTAACAAACCTTGAATATAGGCAAGATTATCTTTTGTAATTTTTGGTTGCGCCTTTAACCAAGAATTAGCATGTTCTTCTCCTCGCTGAACTCCTAAAATCAAAGCGAACCAAGCTTGCACATCTAGTCTATTTGGGTTCACCCGCAACGCTGCCACCGTGCGATTCCACAACCGATTTTCATCAGCTTTGAGTAAGGTAACAATTTCTTGGGTATTATGTGGCGACGCTTCAAAGACCTGTAAAGCCTTCCCCCAGCGACCATCAATTAAATCTGCCAATACTTGTTGACTAGGACTTGCCCAATTTTTATCAGCTTGAGTTTTAGTAAGTTGGGAATGCAAGCCAATCAAATCCATTTGCGCTTGCGCCGCCTCTGGCAAAACTCCTTTGCGCTGTTTCTTGATGAATTTCAACCATTCAAAGGCTGGTGTCCAAAGTCCACTACGGGCAATTGACAGGGCGTTTTGGTATGCTAAATCCTTGAGGGCTGGTGATTTGAGAGTAATCGCCTCCAATTCAATTGGTTTGAGGAATAATTTTAGAGGCTTGACTTGGTAAAGCTGTAAGTGCGGTTCTAAACCGATAGTTTGATCAACAACCAACTCTTTTGTACCATCACCAGTTACCTGCTGCCATTTGGGAAATTGTCCATTAGGACTACTCCAAGACAACATTTGTAGTAAATTGGTGCGTTCTGGATTGTAGTATACGACGTAACCGTAGGCGTTCGCACCAGTTACTTGTTGGCGTTGACCCCACAAATTAAACCAAACCCCTGATGATGGTGTACCGCTTTCAAAGGGTTGCACTTGAGTTAAAGGTAGGGAAATATTGATATCCTGGGGTTCTGATGTGCCATCAAGCAAGAGAGAAATCACAAAGGATTCTTCTAGTCCAGTTATCGGCAATTGAGTCGCCAGATAGTAGTAATTTTCTGACTGAGATTTAAACTCTAACTCTTCTGAGCGCTCGTAAACCCTGAGTTCCACAAGTTCTTCACAATCAGATTCACAATTAGCACGCTGTTGAAAAACTGGGAGTAAAAATGAGTTTTCCGCATCCTGATTTAAAGGCAGAGTTTCCCCAAATATTTGGTTTTTTTTACTCAAATCGAGTTGAATTTGTTTGAGAGTTTGGGGGCGTTCGTGCTTCCCAAGCGGGATTTGTGCCCATGCAGGTAAAATTTTATTTAACCAGCTTACCTGATCTGGATTGAAGATGAAGAGAACGCTAATCCAGGCAAAAGCCATAATTAGACTAACACTAGTTAACAGAATTGCGTAGGCGCAGCCCGTCGTAGACATCGCTAGCATTGACGACAACCAACTTCCCCGTTTTAGCTTTTTCTGGGGTTTTTTAGCGACGCGTTTTATCACACCTGCATGAGGTTGATTTCCTTTAGAAGCTTTTGGCGTCAGCTTGCGTGAGCGTTTTGCCATATTAGTTTTCAATCAATCCAATAAGACTTATTAGGTATGGGGCATTGGGCACTTGTACTGAGCGAACGCGAACAGCGTCTCGTAGAGAAGTCGTTGGCGTGGTCACTGAGCCTTGCCGAAGTGCAGCCTCTCGTAGAGAAGTATTGGGACTGAATTCTTCCCAATAAACAATACCTAATAGCTAACTCCTAACTCCCCACTCCCTAATATCCTGTTATACTCATCCTTTCAAAAAGTTGCCCAGAAGCATTAAGTCTAATTTGGGAAAAAATCCGTAAATTTCCCCATGCCAAAAACTCCATCCCTTTGTGGGTGGAGTTTTTTATCAGATATATTACAATAGTCAAGCTTTTCACCCTTCGGGTTCAGCAGTTCCCTGCGACGGGAAACCCGTCTTCAGGGCTGCTTCACCGTATTTACGATGGGAGCGATTATTGGGGTCAGGGTTTTTATATTGCTAATGCGCCAAAATTTCCTCCCACTCAGATTGTGAGAGAGGTTGCAACTCTATTTGCATATCAAAACAATTACTAGCTGCGGCAACCAAAGCTGCAATCAGCTTTTCAATACTTAGACTTTGAGGCAGTTGTACATTCGTAAAAGATTCTGCACCAAATACTTGATTGAACAGTTCAGCATCGGGTTGCAAACGGATTGAACCATGTTGCAAAATTACCCCAGCACGTCGCATTTGAGCGCTACCAATGAGTTTAGCACCATCTGGTAAAACTAAATCTGCACTGGTAGCGGTGCCAAAACAATTAGGGTTGTGGATGTAACCTCGCCCAGCCGTACCGTAATGTAATTGTACGCCAAGCGATCGCCAGCCTTGAATCAAAAACTCACAAATTTTTTCGTACACCTGGAGGCGACTACCCATTAATCCAGATGTGACTACAGCGTAAGTTAAATCACCTTGATGTAGCACCGCCCGTCCACCGCTAGGACGCCGCACTAAATCCAGTTTTTGCCCTTGCCAAGTTAAATGTTGCCAATATTCAGGGTATTGGCGTTGATGATAGCCGAGAGAAATGGCAGGCGGCGACCAGGTATAAAAGCGCAAAGTTGGCGGATGCTTTCCAGACTGGTGCTGTTCTAGTAACCATCGGTCAATCACCATCTGCACATCCCCAGCCGCCTCTAGCAAAGGAATTAGTCGCCACACTTTAGAATTCAAGAGTTAGAGACGCGATTAATTACGTCTGTACAGGAGTTGGGAGTTAGAGACGCGATTAGTCAAGCTGCACCAAATTCCGATTGTAAAGCTTCATCGTTATTATCAGCGATCGTTGCCACAATGGTAATCAGCCGAGAAACTTCGCCAGGAGATAACTCCGCTAAGGTGCGTGTTGATATCACAACCACTCGGTTTTCAACAATACCAAAACGCGCTTCAAAAGTGCTGGAGCAGTTCAACTCCAACAAATAACGCAGCAATCTGGGTTCATCTTTAGCAGGTAAATTTAGCACCTCAGACCAAACCGTTATGGTGTCTTCATCGGTTGTCCCGTTGAGTTGGACAAATACTTGCACACTTCCATACTTAAACTTCCAGAGATGACCACCTTCTGGAGTGTGGCTAACCATCGCACTGTCGTCTTGTTCCAAAGAGTCGATGACATTTTCAATTACCTCCACATGGTTGATGCTTGTCCTTTCGGCGATTAGCTCATTAATGGATTCGTTACTAGTTAGGGTTTCTTGGGAGCTTGTCATACAAATTTTTTCTCAACATACTCGCTGTTTGATCTACACATACTTTATAACTTGTAGACGCAGTTAGTTTGAGCTTCCTTTTGCGGCTACCTTCCAAATGTCCATATAGCCTGACGAATTTTTTCACCTGGGAACTGGTACCTGATTAATTACCGACGCAATTATCGCATTCATTTGTAAACCATCCAGCATCGCTTCTGGTTTCAAAATCAGGCGATGACGTAGCAGTGGCGCTGCAACTGCTTTCACATCATCTGGCGTGACAAAATCTCTCGCACCTAACCACGCTAGGGCTTGAGATGTCTGCAACCAAGCACCGGCGGCGCGAGGCGATGCACCCAAAGTTAAATCAGGATATTGACGCGATGTTCTCACCAACGCCAACAAATAATCAACGATCGCTTCTGATACTTTAACCTCTTTGACTGCTTGTCGTGCTTGCAAAATGTCGGCTACTGTGGCGATTGGTTTCAAACGGCTAATATCCAAACGCCGTGCTGCAAAACCCGCCTGACGATTAAGTAACATTTGCTTTTCGGCAGCTTGATCGGGATAATCTACCACCAGCTTAAATAAAAATCTGTCTAACTGCGCCTCTGGTAAGGGATAAGTCCCCTCAAATTCCAGGGGATTTTGGGTTGCAATCACCCAAAATAAATCTGGTAAGGGTAAACTTTCACCATCCAGCGTTACCTGCATCTCTTCCATCGCTTCCAGTAGCGCCGCCTGGGTTTTGGGAGGAGTACGGTTGATTTCGTCTGCTAGCAGCACTTCGGTAAATATTGGCCCTTTTTTCAAAGTGAAATTGCGGCTATTCAAGTCAAAAATATTTGTACCAGTAATATCTGAAGGTAAAACATCTGGTGTTAGTTGAATCCGGCGAAACTCCCCTTGGATTAACTGCGCCAACACTTTTACTAGAAGGGTTTTACCAGTTCCCGGTACTCCTTCCAAAATTACGTGTCCACCCGCTAGCAGTGCCACTAAGACTTGTTGTATTAGGCTAGATTGTCCAACAACTACTTGATTAAGACCTTGACCAAGGCGAGTTAAGATAGGATGGGTTTCGCTCATATTTTTTTATTTGGAAGTCCTCAAAAATTAATTACGAACTTGTACTGAGCGCAGCCCAAGTATTACGAATTACGAATTAGTCTAATGGTTCGCCATTTCCCCAACCAGCTTAATAAGTCTCGTTCACTGATGGGTTGTTTGCGAGATTGTAGCTTTAAAACTGCATCTAGTTCTGCTGCACTTGCGCCTGTTTTTTCTATCCATAAATTTATCAAAGCTTGAGGTTCTAAAAGTACTTGCCCTAATCCCAAAGCTTTTTGGAGTTGTAGTTGTTCTTGTTTACCCACCATCTGTACAACAAAGTCGGCGGTATCAACTTTCTGCAACACTCCCGCTAAAGCTTGGATGTATGCCTGACTGTTATCTACAACTGGTATATTTAAAGCTAGTGGCTTACCAAAACGGCGATTCTGCCCCCAAGTTAGCAGCAATAGCAGGATACCTACTTGCACCAATATTGGAAATAAAGGAGTTTTAGTAAAAAAGCTAGATAAATCTCCTTCACTTTCTTTCTTCCTGACATCGGCATCTTTATAGCCGTGGATGTATTCATCGACAAATACTGTGTTACCTTTTTCAGTAACCAAATTGGCTAAATATTTGAAATTACTTAAATAATCTTGGTAGGCGTTGGCGGCTAAATAAGGAGTGGTAGAAAAAATCACCTTTCCTTGTTTGTAATTTTCTTCCCAGACAATAGCACCAAAGCGATCGCCTAAATCAACTTGCTTTGAGTTAGCTTTTTTATATCGTCTACGTGTATCAATTTTGATATCACCTTGGGGAGATTTCTGCATCGTGCTAAACTCTGCTTCTGTAACCCGCGCCCCTGCACCCAAAATTACCAAAGTATTCCCTTTTTCTACCCATTCACGCTCTTGACTATTCAGTATCGTCTCCCTTGGATAGCCGCCTACCTGTAGGATGGTAATCGGGCTGTTCTCTGGCTGAATCTCACTAAAAGGCTTTTGCCAGCGCTTGATAGAAATTCCCTGCTGTTGCATAAAAGCATACCAAGCACCATAGCCATCGGAGGCGCGGTTATAGGTAGAACCAGTGTTAAGTTTAGTATTATTAGGAGCCGCGAGCAAACTAAGTAAAACGATCGCAGCTAGTGCGATCGCTCCCATCCAAGCAAGGCGATTTGAACGTTTCATTTTTGACTTTCACTAATAATCACTTCGTTGCAGGATCACTAGTGTTAATACTTACTTATTTTTTAGGTAAAGTCAAAAATATAATTAATCTTATTAACGAACCGCATACTCTTACGGAGAAGCTACGCGCAGCGTCCGACAAGCTCAGTAACCATCGTAGACATCGCTTCCCCATGCCCCATTCCCCATGCCCAAAAACTCCACCCACAAGGGGATGGAGTTTTTTATATTCTTTTTCCCAATGTCGTGTACAAAGCGATTACCACGACATGAGAAAGCGCTGTGAAAAGATAATACTGTGAATTTCGGGTGGTGTTGAGTTAAAAAAGAAACATGAAAATCCTCAAACCCATCACTAATTGGTTAGAAACCCGCGCTTGTGCCCCTTCTTATGGCGGTTGGATACTAGCAGCAACCGCTATTTGTTTTTTTGGAGCAGGTATCAATACGATGGCTGGTTGGCTGTACGCCATTAGTGGCATCAGTTTTGCCCTTTTGGGTGTAGCAGCTATCTTACCACCGCGATCGCTCACAGGTCTATCAATTACCCGGCGTCCCATGCAGGCTGTATCAGCCGGCGATGATCTAACGGTGGAATTAGAAATCCGCAATCAGACACAGCAGCCTGTCAGCTTGTTGCAAGTTGAGGATATACTACCCTTCGTCTTAGGGAAACCAGTACAAAAGGCAATCGAAACAATTCCTAGCCAAGGTAGTTACCGTTGGGTATATTACCATCCTACCCAGCGCCGAGGCGTTTATCGCTGGCATACAGTCGAACTAGGTTCTGGTGCGCCTTTGGGATTGTTCTGGTGTCGCCGTCAGCGTGATTGTGCTGCAATGGCGATCGTCTATCCGACAGTGTTACCCTTGGTTATCTGCCCCCTAGTCGATGAAATGGGGCAAGAAGAGAGCAAAAGGGGCGATGCCCGTGGTAGACCATTGCAGACAGCGACAACGGGGCTGGTGCGATCGCTCCGTCCTTACCGCATCGGAGATCCGACTCGTCTGATTCACTGGCGGACTAGCGCCCGTTATGGCGAATTAAGGGTGCGAGAGTTAGAAATGGTTACAGGTGGACAAGAAATAGTTATTGCCCTTGACAGTGCTAGCAAGTGGGAAGAAGAAAACTTTGAACAAGCAGTAATTGCCGCCGCCTCGCTGTACTTTTACGCACAGCAACAGCAATTAGAGGTGCAACTCTGGACAGCATCAACAAGTTTAATTAAAGGCGATCGCTTTGTTTTAGAAACCTTAGCAGCAACCACAGCCCTAGAAGATGCCAGTTCAGTAGTTCCTAAAAACTACCCTTTGATTTGGCTGACTCAAAACCCCCTGAGCCTTGCTACTCTTCCTCAAGGCAGTCGCTGGGTTTTGTGGCCAAATATTTCTTCACCAGCAGAACCAGAGGTAATCAATTTGGAACACCCTGGTATAATTTTGCAAAGCGATGTCTCCGACGGGCTACACCTACGCCCTCTGCAACCCCAACTGCAAAGAACATTAAATTCGTATTAATCAATACCTTCGCCAAAAAATACACCATAGAAGGGCTATACAAACAAAGCTTTTAGCCCACGGAGGTAAACTTTGTTTGTGTAGCCGCAACTTCTATTAGTTCGGGCAAAGTGCAAGGTTTGAGTTAACTTTGTTTTAGCTGTTTACGTCTTAATACTGAACCAGCACTTAAAGTAGCTATTGTTAGTAGTGCTGGTAGCAATGTTGGTTCGGGAACAGATGTAGCTTTTTCATTAAAGGTAAAGTTATCTAGCGCAAAGTGTGTCCCAGCACCCGACTTTATAAGATAATCTGGTTCAACTCCACCAAATGACGTAAACTTTAATTCATCAACACCAAAAAAATCAAAATTAACTAAAGTTGGCTGTGTCGTATCTACAACCACAGTTTTTGAATACAGGGTTGCGCCGCTCTTTAAACCTTTTACAGTAACCGAAAGACCATTATTCCAAGCAGCTGTGAGGTAAGCACTGTTGAAGTCAAAAACACTATTACTTACTAGCGCTGGGTTTCCATCCCCGTTGAAAGCCACATAGTCTCCTGATACTCTGCCATTGTCATAGCCTGTACGTCTATCGATAGTATTTAAGCCATTTACGTAGTTGAAATTATCCCAATTAAATCCTCCGTAACCATTAGGAATCTGCTCATAATATGAAATAGGCGCTATGTCATCAAATGTTAAAACAGTTGCTTGTGCTACGGCTCCTATTCCCAAAACAATGGCTGTTGCTGCGATCGCAGCAGTCGATAACTTTTTCCCAACAGTTGAAATACTCATATAGTAGTTGTAACTCTTGATAAGTTTGTGCTTTTTTTTGTTACACATTTCACAATATACATTCACTTGCAAAAAGCAAGTATTATTACTTAATTATTTCATGAAGTCTCATAAAGTTATGATGAAGAGAATTCAGCAAAATGTCTAAATAAACAAAGCCTGACATAAGTCTGCTCAAAGGATCGCCCTTGGCATCTTCCCTTAGACGCATCACAGCGTCGTTTGTTGATGAGAATAAATCAACCTCTTGACTTTTAAATTCTGCCTGAAGATGCAACTTGAATTTTGATTAGCTTATAAGTTAAGCTTGTGAGATTTATGAGATTTTGTCTGATCCCAGCACACCGGACATATCAGCCTTTGAGCAAAGTAAAACAATTTGAGCAGGTAAAGTTGGGGAAATACACCCAGTAATCCCTTAGTGAGGCTAAGGTACAATGCAAAGAAATATTTAAATTATGAGCGACATGATCACATCAGAAAATAACACAAAATCCACCGATAAAAGCCTAGAGGCGATGCGGCATTTTTCCGAACAATACGCCAAGCGTACTGGAACCTACTTCTGTTCTGAACCTTCTGTCACCGCAGTTGTGATTGAAGGACTAGCTAAACATAAAGACGATCTAGGTGCGCCCTTATGTCCTTGTCGCCACTACGAAGATAAAGAGGCTGAGGTTCACGCCACATATTGGAACTGTCCTTGTGTACCCATGAGAGAACGCAAAGAGTGCCATTGTATGTTGTTCCTCACCCCTGACAACGAGTTTGCTGGAGAAAAACAAGAAATCTCTCTCGAAACAATTAAAGAAGTACGAGAGAGCATGGGATGAGCGAAATTATGCCCCAAGAGTTTTGGCAAGGCGTAGAACAGTTCAATTCTGGTCAGTTCTATGCCTGTCATGACACTTTAGAGGCTTTGTGGATTGAAGCTAGTGAACCAGAAAAAACCTTTTATCAAGGCATTCTCCAAATTGCTGTAGCGCTGTATCATTTGGAGAATCTTAACTGGCGAGGTGCAGTAATTCTACTTGGAGAAGGCGGCAATCGCCTGCGGCGTTACCCATCTAGTTACGGCAGCGTTGATGTCGATGAGCTATTGAGTCAGAGCGCAGCATTGTTGACAACATTACAACAAATCGGGCCAGAGAAGATTACATCTGGTGATTTGGGTGAAAATCAAGTCTTATCTTTGCCTAGAATTGTGCTAACTACTGATTAGTAATGAGTTGAAGTTGGGAAAAGTAGCTGCAATATTCGGCAGAATAACTAATTTTTGGAATAACCGCATTTTCAGCTTGGATGTTTGATTATAGATATTAGAGTTCCGAGTTTTGAGCTTGAAGTTCCGAGTTTTGAGCTTGAAGTTCCGAGTTCTGAGCTTAGAGTTCCGAGTTCTGAGCTTAAAGTTCCGAGTTCTGAGCTTAGAGTTCCGAGTTCCAATATTATTAAGCTGTAGTAGATTTCATACCAATTACTTGAAACTTTGAGGTTGGGGGTAGCGTCACTATTTCAGGCAGTAGTTATCTGAAATCACTCCAGGTCATATATTTCTTAGTCTGGATAAAGTACTTGAGATAATTACAATACAAGCTGAAATCCTAAATCCCAAATTGCTATGATGCCCTGCTATCAATTGCCCATATCACAGATGCGTCGCTTTGGATTAGCTTTAATGCTGCCAGTTGCACTCTTGGGCGCTTTCGTCTTCCCTACCCAACTACAAACCGCTACTGCACAAACATCTGGAGCAAATCGTCCCCTCACTATCCGCGCTGATGTGCAAGAATATGACGCTAAAAATCAAGTAATCACCGCTCGCGGTAATGTGCAAATGTTGTATCCGGCTCGCCAGATTCAGGCAACATCTGCCCAAGCACAGTACTTTAGTAAAGAACGCCGAATTGATTTCAGTGGCAATGTCTATATTTTGCAACAGGGCGGTAACAGTATCCGAGCAGAAAAGGTAACTTATTTAATTGACGAAGGGCGATTTGTTGCCTTACCCCAATCCAACCGTCAGGTAGAGTCCATCTACATGATCCAGGAATCAAATAATGATGGCCAAACTGCGAAGCCTGCCCCACAGGCACCAGCATTCAAACCTTCTAATTAGCATCTACCATCAAGAAAGAGTGCCTCCAGCGTGAAAATTGTTTTAGAGAATATTCACAAATCTTACGGCAAGCGAGTAATTGTTAATCGTGTCAATCTTTCTGTTGCTCAAGGCGAAGTCGTTGGTTTACTAGGCCCCAATGGGGCTGGTAAAACGACGACCTTTTATATTGCCACAGGTTTAGAAAAACCCAATCAAGGAAAAGTCTGGTTAGGTAATCTCGACGTTACGGGAATGCCAATGCACAAAAGGGCGCGATTGGGTATTGGTTATCTAGCACAAGAACCAAGTGTTTTTCGCCAACTCTCGGTAGAGGATAATATTCTGTTGGTGCTAGAGCAAACTAATGTGCCACGATGGGAGTGGTCAAGACGACTCAGAACTTTACTGCGGGAGTTTCGGTTGGAAAAATTAGCCAATAGCAAAGGAATTCAACTTTCTGGTGGTGAGCGACGGCGAACGGAATTAGCAAGGTCTTTAGCTGCTGGACAAGAAGGGCCAAAATTTTTACTTTTGGATGAACCATTTGCGGGAGTTGATCCGATCGCAGTCTCAGAAATTCAGCAAATCGTAGCACAACTGCGCGATCGCGGTATGGGAATCTTAATTACAGATCATAATGTGCGCGAAACCCTCGCCATCACCGATCGCGCCTACATCATGCGCGAGGGACAAATACTCGCTTTTGGCGCTGCTGACGAACTCTACAGCAACCCTCTGGTGCGGCAATATTATTTAGGGGATAATTTTCAAGTCTAAATTAACAATTATTTAGTTAATATTTTCAAAGGATATTTTTATTGTTTGTTCTTAAGCATAAATTTCTTAATTCATTTCATTTTGCTTTCTCAGCTATTGAGAATTGAACTTTGATGCTAAATACAGTAGATACAGCAGTTTGCAATTAAGTGAGTTACAGAGCCTAGACTCAAGACCCAAACTCCTGTACAGACGCGATCGCGGCTCTCCAAACTCCTGCTGTATACTTTGCTTTACCAAGGTTATCAATATTTAACTTTTCAACTTGCTTATGATCTCAAAGAAGCTCACGTCTTTCTACAGCCTTCATTCGCTGCTGCCTTTTACGATCATGGATCGCTATCTTGCCAGCGAATTGTTAGCGCCCTTTTTCTTTGGTGTCGGAGCTTTTTCTTCGCTAGGCGTTACCATTGATGCTGTATTTGATCTCGTCAGAAAAATTGTAGAATCTGGGCTACCTATAGACATTGCTATTCAAGTTTTTTTGTTAAAATTTCCCAACTTTATCGTTTTAGCCTTCCCCATGTCTACGCTGCTGGCTACTTTGATGACCTACAGTCGTCTTTCTAGCGACAGCGAACTAATTGCCCTGCGTGGTTGTGGGGTCAGTGTCTATCGCATGGTGCTAACTGCTGTGATGTTAAGTCTTGTAGTAACAGGAATGACATTTATATTTAACGAACAAATTGCACCAGCAGCAAATTATCAAGCGGCGATGACTCTAGATAAAGCCCTCAAATCAGATAAGCCAACTTTTAAACAGCAAAATATTTTCTATCCTGAATACCAGGATGTTGTCCAGCCAGATGGCTCTAAGAATAAAAGATTGACACGCTTGTTTTACGCCGACCAGTTTGATGGTAAGCGGATGAAAGGTTTGACGATTATAGACGGCTCAACAAAAGGTCTGAATCAAATTGTGGTATCAGAATCTGCCCAGTGGAATCCTTCGCAAAATGTCTGGGATTTTTACAACGGCACGATCTATTTTGTCGCTGCCGATCGCTCTTATCGCAACATTGTCAGATTTGAACACCAACAACTGCAACTACCGCGCACACCATTAAGTCTGGCAGAAAAAAGCCGGGACTATGGTGAGATGAATATTTCTGAAGCACTACAGCAACTAGAAGTAGAAAATCTCGGCGGCGATCGCCAAAAAATTCGTAAACTCGAAGTGCGGATTCAACAAAAAATCTCTTTACCTTTTGTATGCGTAGTTTTTGGCTTAGTAGGTGCAGCGATGGGAAGCATACCCCAGCGAACTGGGAGAGGTACCAGTTTTGGGATTAGTGTCATAGTTATATTTTCGTACTACTTAATTTTCTTTATTAGTGGTGCGATCGGGCAAGCAGGTGTCCTCTCTCCCTTTATGGGGGCTTGGTTGCCCAACTTTCTTTTTTTGGGAATAGGTCTATTCTTATTGATCCGAGTTGCCAAACGGTAAATTCCGGAAGTCCTACGGTATACACACAAGTCATCCAACTACCCAAAACAAAAACCTCACCCTATCCTGACGGACATCCCTCTCCTTACCAAGGAGAGGGACAGGTTTTGCGTAGCAGAACCAGGGTGAGGTTTTCTTAAGCTATTCGATAAACCGTAAATTGCGTCCAGAGAAACTTCTGTGTACACCGTAGCCTTCTAACAGAGAGGTCAAATTCCAGCCATCGAACTCACGTTCAATTACGGATGATAATTTCGACATTCCGGTGCATCTGGATTTTCCTTACAGTATTCTTCAAAAGAAACTTTGGCTGATACCATACCCTCAGCTTTCTGATGAGCTGCTTCTGCTTGGAGTTCTTCTACTTCATCCCAGGCGACTGCACAGGGTTTAGAATAGGCACCTTGTTCAGTGCAAATAGCACGAGCCTGCTCAATTGCTTTTTGAATTCTCTCCTCCAGCAGTAGCGCTTGTGGCGCTTCCACAAAGTCGCTTTTGGTCAAAATGTCGGTAATCGAGATGATGCCCAACAGCTTGCCTTGAATCACAGGTGCCCTGTGAATACCAGTGTTAGCAAATAACCGCGCTACATATTCCACAGCCAAATCAGGATTTACTACAATGCAGGGCTTGCTCATAATTTCGTAAACCCGCACTTGCTTTGGGTCTTTACCGTAGGCTGTTACTTTATAGACAATATCCGTTTCTGTGACAATACCATAAGCATCATTATCATAGCGACGATCCACAACCAGCGATCGCAATCCTTTTTCTTTCATCACCCCCACTGCTTCAGCAACAGTCGCCGAACCGCGAATGGTAACTACGTCTTTGGTCATGATATCTTCAGCTTTCATCATTGCTGTAGTCTCCTGGTTAATAGTCCGGTGCAGCACAGCGCCTTCAGAGGCGTATCGAAGCATTGCAGCGCACAGTTTGCTAACTAGAAAGTAAAAAAGTTGAACTTTTGTCCAGCCACAACAATAAATTAGACCAGTTGTCAACTCCTGATGTTATCCAGTGTTACCGATATCCAAAAACTAACCATAAATTGCCATAACTTTCTAGAAAATCTTGCCAAAGGACTCCAGCCGCTAATAAGGAACGTGGATTAAATAAAATGCAAAACTCCATCCTGTATCTAGCTTCCCTCTCCAATATATCGGAGAGGGATTGAGGGTGAGGTAAGCCAGGGACATAAATTGTATGTCATTTAATTCTTATTTCTAAGTAAATTTTTGACTACTATATGTCTATTGGTAATGACTAATAACTGATGGAGAAGTTAGGATGAAATCACCATTCAAACTTAAGTTAAGACATTTCCTGTTGAGGAAAGCAAAAACATTAAACAGCAACGTCTTCAGCTTCCGTCAAGTTTTCTCGATTCGAGTAAATTTCAATTACCAATCCCATGCCAAATCGTCATTATCCTCCCGCTTACTTACGCTATCTCAAAGCCAGGTTATCGAATCTAGGGCGACCTGCTTTTTGGGGAACTGCAATTTTTTTATCTGTAGTAGGGCTAGTAACCTGGGAATACTGGTCAAACCCAGATATTTTCGTTTATAAGCAAAAAAAACAAGTCACTTCACAAGAGCCTGCGGATTCCTCCCTGTCAGCAGAAAACAGAGCTATTGCAGCGGATATTGATAACTTACCAGTTTTATTTAATGACTTTGAGCAAACAACTCTCTCAGCAACAGCAAATACCCCGAAGGAAAACACTCAGGGAGAAAACAGCAAAGACTTATTAGAGGATATAACTAACAAACAAAAGTCTGCTAGTGATACCAAATTAAATCCTGGTTTAGGCGTTAATGGCGACACCTCGCCAGCCGTAGAAAATCCCTTTGTTGTACAAACAGAAAATTTATTGCGTACTGGGACGGTTGATAATAATAACCAACTTCTAGGTCTTAAGACTTTAAATGCGGTGTCTGAACCAACAGGGGAGCAACAAACATCCTCTAGCCTCGGTATTGGATTTACTAATCAAACCAACAAGAATCAAAATTCTCTCTCTATCAGCCCTCTGCAAGCGACGCTCAACCAATCGACAAACCAGAAATTGTCTAGCTTCAATGGTACTGCAACTCAGACAAATGCTTTAGGCCGAGTCTCTGACCCAGGAACAACGCTAATGTCACCCATTAACAGCTTACCCAGTCAGAATTCTCTACCAAGTACTGGGTTAACTGCTGGGACAGGCTACACGTCAACGGGTACGAACTTCCCACAAAATTCCTATAATAATTTAAATAACGGTCAGGTGTTACCTAACAATGGGTTAACTACTGGTACAGGTTATACTTCAACGGCTACGAACTTACCGCAAAATCCCTACAATAATTTAAATAGTGGTCAGGTAGTACCTAATGTATCAACATTGACACCCCCAGTCACCTCTCTCGCACCAACTAATATTGCACCTTACTCTAGCCAGAGTCCAAGTCAAGGCGTTGTCACCCCCACAAACCCAGTAGGATATGGTAATTATGGCTTGCAGCAACCGACGCAACTACCACAGTCCTATGGTAATTATGGCTTGCAGCAGCCGGCTCAACTACCACAGTCGTATGGTAATTATGGCTTGCAGCAGCCGGCTCAACTACCACAGTCTAATTCCCTATATCTTCGCCAGCTTCGACAGAAGTATACAGGTAGTGGGCAAAGGTGATTTTATTTATTTGCAGTGAACATAGTGATTTATAGGAGAATTCATCTTGATGAGATATATCAAGATTATTGTCAAAAATACTTGCAATAAATCTTTGATAATTGGTATCAATTAGGGTATAAAATAAATAAATAAATAAATAATTTAATTTGAATACAGAATCATCTAACTAGCAGACATTTAATGCTGGTTCAGTTGCAGTTAATCCTAGCTGAAGCCGAATATATAGGAATACAGTTCAGTTAAGCATCGATCTTCCCAACCCCCCTTTTTAAAGGAGGCTAAAAATGCCTTACCCCTTTTTAAGGGGGACTAAGGGATCTCCAATCACTATGCACCTTAACTGAACCGTATTGGCGTAATTGCCTCCACAACTGCGATGCACCTGCCCCTTTTTTCTAACGTGAGCGATCGCATAAAGACTTTATATTGAGCTAAGGTGATTGTGGGCTATTTGGAATAATCGGAACTTCTGGTGTTTCGGGTTGTTGCTGTTGTCGTTGCAAATATTTACTCAATACATAAGCCATATCCCCACGGGTCAGGGGTTTTAATGGGAAAATATTGCCTTGAGCATCTGTATTGAGAAATCCCTCAGTAGCTACTGTAGCGATCGCTTTTCTAGCCCAAGCTGGGATAGACTTTTCATCAGGATGTGAAGCAAGAATCTCATTAACAGCGTCATCGGAAAACTGAAATACACCATAAGCCTGGGCGAAAATAGCCAGAGCTTCTGCCCTTGTCACCTTTTGATTAGGGAAAAATTCATTGCCTCGATAGCCTTTCATGATATCAGTTTTTAAGACTATCTGTATATTATTAAATGCCCAATCAGAACGAGAAACATCTGGAATAGTTAAATTTTCTTTGTTAACAGCTTGTCTTTTATCTAGCCGAAATGCTTTGACCATAATCGATGCTAATTCAGCCCTACTCAGTAATCTTTCTGGATAAAACTTACCATCAGAAAAATTTGTCATCCATTTGACAGCAGTTACCTGTTGAATGGAATCAGATGCGATTGCAGAAGTAGTTTCTGGCACTTGAGCAATTGCTGGCAAGCTTTGTAGTAGTGCCACTAAAGATAGAGTAATTGAAAGCTGACGCATCATAATAACCACTTTTAGCTGCTAAATGAATTTAAAAACTACGTTACTGAAGTTAACGCCAAATTTGGTGTTCCGAATAACCTGTAACTCAGTTAATGACGAACTTCGGCTGGTCAATGTTGCGTAGCTACGTAGGGTATTCGCTGGTTTTCATACCAAGGGAGTAGAAATCAGCAAAAACTTGTTTTTTACCTTTCATGTTTTAGCGTTATCTCCCCACTACTATGGACTATAGTCAGTTTTTCAGGAGTTTTGGGAATGACAGCAGCAGCAGATCCCGTAAAGTTGATGAAGCAAGAAGTTGGCAAAGCCGCCGCAGCCCTAGTCAAGTCGGGTTCCATTGTGGGGTTGGGTACGGGGTCAACTACAGCATATACGATTCAGTATTTAGGCGATCGCCTCAAGTCCGGTGAACTCAAAGATATCATTGGCATACCTACCTCGTTTCAATCAGAAGTGCTGGCGAAGCAGTACGGTATTCCTCTCGCCACCTTGGACGCTATCGACCACATTGATATTGCCATTGATGGGGCTGATGAAGTTGATCCGCAGAAGAATTTGATTAAAGGCGGTGGTGCAGCACATACCCGCGAAAAAGTCGTAGATTATCTGGCAGAACAGTTTATCGTTGTGGTAGACAGTGGGAAGTTAGTAGACCGCTTAGGTTCTAGTTTCCCTGTACCCGTGGAAGTGATTCCAATGGCAATTACTCCTGTTACCAATGCGATCAAAAAACTTGGTGGCAAACCAGAACTCCGCATGGGTGTAAAAAAAGCTGGCCCAGTAATCACTGATCAAGGAAATTTTGTCTTAGATGTCAGATTTGACTCGATTGAAGATCCAGCCAGCCTAGAAAAGACATTGAATAACATTCCTGGCGTTCTGGAAAATGGCATCTTCGTTAACTGTGTCGATTTAGTTTTGATTGGTGAAGTCAAAGATGGTCAGCCATTAGTGCAGCAACTCTAAGAGTAGAGATTTTGGATTTTAGAGGCATCTAAAATCCAAAATTAAGCAATAGGAGTGGACTACTTCGGCTGAATTGCTGTTAGGGCTACACCTTGATAATAATGTCCCAAAATTTGCAGGTGGTTTACTCCTTGCCGAGCCAGATTGTACGCCCCCCACTGACTCATGCCTAAACCATGACCGTAGCCAAGCCCTTGCAGTACAAAACTACCATCGGCTCCCTTGGTGACGGTAAAGCGGGTACTTTTTAACTTCAGGGCTGTTCGCACTTCCTCGCCCTGTAGCACCTTTGTGCCCTTGTTGCCGACAATTTTCAAGATTTTAACACTGCGGAAAGGTGAGTATGTCTCTGGAATCATCGCCGTCACACTCCCCACCTGAGGAAATTTAGCGCTAATTTCAGTAGGTGAGAAGGTTTTCACCCAACTACACTCGCGGATATTTTGATCGTAGTCTTGAACAGCACGTAGGTAAGGCTCGTTGCTTCCCCAAACATCTTCGACGTTTTCAGTGTGTCCCCCAGAACAAGCGTGGAAGACTGAGAGAATAATCTGGTTTTTGTAAGTTAGTACCTGCCCTAGTGTGGAATCGACTGCGGCGTAAGTAGAAGGAGCTTCACTGATTACACCTTTGTAAATTTGCCAACGATCTGGGGTATTACCTAAATCGTAAACGGGATTATTCCGTTGTTTTTCTCGTTCGTAGAGGGCATAAGTACGGGCTGCGATCGCTTGGGCTTTTAAAGCTTCTTGAGGCCAGCTAGCATCCATTTCGCCACCAAGAACGCTGTAGAGATATTCTTGGTCATCAACCCAGTTAACAGCAGTTAAGCCTTTTTCTGTAGGAACAACCAGAGTTCTACCCCGATACCAGCGATCGCCAATATAAACGAATCCTTTACCAGTTGGCTCAATCCAAAATAAACCAGACTGCCACTTATCTAAAGCCACTCCCCCAGGAACAGCTTGGGCATAATATGCACTCATCGCTGGTAACTGTCCGAGAGTCCGTCCAGTACTATCCTTAACGATCCCAGTGGTGGAAGTGCCCACTTTTACCTGATTAACACCCCTCTCAATTGCCACGCGCAGGATTACAGACGCTTGGGCTGGTGCAACCAAAGCTATCCACAAAAGGATACTTACCCACCAATAACGTACTTTAATCTGGGAAAATAAAGAGCCTAAGTAAAGTTGGAATTTCATGCTGATCATCTAATCATACTAGTATCTAATTGACGCTCTCAACTATGGCGTCTATTACTTTAAGATGAGACACTTCTCCAACGCAGGAGGTTGCCACCTCCTACTTATTATGCATTTTGCTTTAGCTATAGGACTAGTATTTGATTTTTGAAATGCACCTAGTAGACCCTCTAGGCTAAAATAGTGCATTAAACGTAGACGTAGGTTGGGTGGAGCGGAGCGCAACCCAACTGATTATCAGGATGTTGGCTTTGGCAAAGCCTCCAACGCCACTTGCTACAACGCTCTTAACCCGCGCAACGCAGTGGCTCCCCAACCTACAATTTTTTTGCAACATTTTAGCCTAGACTGCATCTTTCCAATGCCCTCTACTTCTTCGCTCTATGATGCCAATACCTTTTGAGAGTTGCTCACTTCATTAGCGATAATTCCAATTAAATTCAACTTACTCAAAATTTCTGTAGCTTGAGTCAGTTCAGTTCGGGTCACTTTCCCCATACGCTCTACCATCACAATAGCATTGCAAAAAGATGCTACAATTCTGGCATCAACCGTGCCTAAAATAGGTGGAGCATCTATCAGTACTAGGTCATAACTTTGCTCAAACAATTCTATTAGTTCTTTCATCCGTTGAGAACTGAGCAACTTCACCGTGTCTTCTGGTTCCGGTCCAGCAGTCAAAATATCAATGGAGGGGTGAATGGGCTGGATGTAATCTTGAAAATCAGTAGTTGTCTCATCAACTAATAACAAAGATAGTCCCCAGTTATTGGATAGTTCTAGGATTTTGTGCAAGCTAGGATTCTGCAAATTAGCATCAATAACTAATACCCGTCGATGCATCCGGATAGCACTAGCCACAAGCCCTAATACTAAGGTTGTCTTCCCTTCTCCTGGTAGTGCTGAAGTAAACATCAGCGACTTCAAGGGTAAAGGATATTTTAATATTTGAATATTTTGGTAAATCATGTCCAGGTTTTCATGGACAGGCAATCTAGTAATGGCTTCTATTACACAGTCATCTGAACTTCGCCGCCGATTCCAAGGCAGATCGAGCCGCCGCTTTCCACCACGCGACGGTAGTTTTGGTACTGACCCCAGTACACGTAGGTTCGTCAGTTTCTTTAAATCTCCCGCACAATAAATAGCGTCATTAAACTTTTCCCAAATCAAGGCTGCTAAGATACCTAAAATCGGCCCAATTACCGCTCCTCCAACCAAAAGTAATAATCTGTTGCTCCCCATATAAGTACCCAGAGCAGGTTCTGTCAAAACTTGCCAGTTATATCCTTCCTGAGCAATTTTCAGTCCCAATGACTGTTGCGCCTGAAGCAGTTGTTCAAGGGTTTTGCGACTACTTTCTACCTTTGGCAGCAGACGGTTATACTCTGCTATTAAACTTGGATATTTGTTTACCTCAGAGCGTAGTCGCTGTTCTGACTCGGCTAGATTCTTTTCATTGGCAGTTAGTCCTAAGACAGTTGTCTGCACCAGAATAAACTCGTCTAATAGCGTTGGCTCAACCCCTACCATTTGCCCTTTGAACAGAGGTTCTCCCATATTGCTACTAGTAATAGCTTTCACCTCTTCTCGTAATAGCGATAATTGACTTTGGCGTTGCTGCTTTAGCTTTTGTACAGATGGGTAATCGTCTGTATAACGCAGCCTCTCCTTAGCCAACGCTAGTTCAGTCTTTTGAATTTCACTCAATAGTGCTTGGTAGCGGCTTGACTGATTTAAACGAGAAGAAATTAGTTCATTTTGCTGGGATGAAGACGCTATTTGTTGCTCTAGGTTATTGTAGCGAGCGTTTACATCTTGAAGGTTGGCACGAGTGCTTTGTAGCTGTTGTTGAATATCGGCTAGAGATTCTAGCAGGATTTTACTTTGGACTTCAGGATCGAGTAATTTATGTTTCTTGCGAAACTCTTCTAAATTTTTCTCCGCTTTACTCGCCTCTTTTTTTACTTCAGGTAGGCGAGTGTTTACAAAAGCTAGTCCCTGATTCAGACGTTCTTTTTGTTGGTCTTTGTTATAGTTTTGATAGACTTTCTGTAGAGTTTGAAGTACTCTTTGTGCTTTGACTGGATTATCATCATTAAAAGAAACTTCAAATACTTGATTAAAAATTTTATTAGTTCCTATGCCTCCCTCTTCTGGAGTCACTTCTAGAGATGCTTTTTTGTTCTGTCCTGTTTGCCCATTGATATCTTCTAAGGTAATATCAGGATAATCAGAATGAAGTAAATCTACGGCTTTCTGGAGCAGCTTAGAACTCAGCATAAGTTTCATCTGAGTAGTGGAATCAATAACTTGAGAATTGGAATCAGTAACTTGAGTATCTCCCCCGACTGGGATATTATTTGACTGTGCCCCTTCAGATAAATTGGAACTCACCAATATCTGCATATTGCTCTGGTAAGTAGGTTTGGCAATGACAGCTAACAGGCTAGCAGCTGACATAACTACACAGGAAACTCCCAAGATTAGAAAGCGTCGGCGAAGCAAAATACTAGATAGTTGTCTGATGTCAACTGCGCCTTGTGCTGAAGTAGTAACCTGTTGCTCTTGATTCAGACTAGTCTTAGCCACTATCAAACTCCTCTAATATCGAAACACTATATTTATTTGGAAGATTTATGAAAAATGTGAAATGATTTTTTTACACCTATAGCTGCAATAGCATACTTAATTATTCTTCCAACGATGACAAGCTGACTTGGCACAATAATTATGCCAACTGCGCTTTCATGTTCATCAATTCAGGCATATAAATTCTTAATCAGTGTTGGAAGAATAAATTTTCAATAAATATTTTACTTAAAAAAGAAAAATCTTGACTAAAAATTAATTATTTTTCCTAAATATTTAAGTAAAAAATTCTCTAATTCACAACCTTACTATATATTAAAGTTCTTTTGATAACTCGTAATCTAAAAAAACATTCAGAAAAATATTTAAGCCATACTATTTATATATTTTTGATACACCTAGTTAACCGTAAATTATTGGTTAACTAGTTGACTTATTCGTAAAACTAAACTGCTGTCTATTGGCTGGACGTTATGAGTTAGATCACTAAACTCCAAGACAGAGCCTGGTTAATTTTAGATTTTAGATTAGAAGGGTTGAATAGGAAATCTAAAATCCATAATCGTTCGACTGAGCATCTCGACTTACTTCGACTGCGCTCAGCACAAGTCGCTCGATGGAACCGTAGCCGTACTCCTTCTCTACGAGACCCTTCTCTACGAGACGCTACGCGAACGGCAAGCTCAGGGCATCGCGCTCCGCGAACGGAGAAGCAAGCTACGCGTAGCGTTCCGCAGGAAAGTCCAAAATTTAAATGCCTACCTTGGTTAACTCTACTTCCCGTCGCCTGGGTACTTCATGAATCATAAAATCATAAGCCATATCAGTACGGGGAAAAATTGCACGGGCTTCCTTGAGGAGATCCTTCAATTCCAAGGTATTTCCAGGAGCATAGCGGGGACTAAAATGACTCATAATCAGCCGATGTGCCCCAGCCGCTAAAGCTGTTTGTGCTGCCATTGTGGTTGTGGAATGCAACCGTTGAAAAGCCATATCTGCATCTTGATGGGCGTAGGTTGCTTCGTGAATTAATACATCTGCATCATGAGCTAATTGCACTGCACCATCACAATAAATTGTGTCTGTACAATACGCAATCTTTCGACCAATTTCTGTAGGTCCGCATAATTGGCTGCCATCAATCACCCGTCCGTCAGTAAGTGTAACTGTTTCACCGCGCTTGAGTTGACCGTAAATGCGGCCTGGAGGAATTTGCAACGCCTTGGCTTTTTCCACATCAAAGCGTCCTGATCGGTCTTTTTCGGCTACGCGGTAGCCGAAAGCTGTAATGCGGTGATGCAAATCACCGCAGCTAACGGTGAAGTCATCGTCTTCATAAATTACCCCTGGACGGATAGCATGGACTTTAATGGGGTAAGAAAAGTGTGTGTAGGAGTAACGTGAGGCGGATTGAATGTAATCATTTAATCCGGGTGGGCCATATATATCAATTCGTTCCACATTGCCAGCCAAGCCACAAGTAGCAAGAAGTCCCATCAAGCCAAAGATGTGGTCGCCGTGCATATGAGTGATAAAAATTCGGGAGAGTTGACTGATTTTCAGTTCACTCCGCATAATTTGGTGCTGAGTACCTTCGCCACAGTCGAATAACCACAGTTCTGCCCTTTGGGGTAATCTCAGGGCTACACTGGAAACATTGCGCGATCGCGTGGGTACACCTGAACTCGTCCCTAAGAATGTTATCTGCACAGCGTTCTTTAGTTTTCCTATTCCTCAATTTGCAGCTCTATTTTCTATAGTGACACGGTTCGTGAGCAAAATACTTTTGAGAGGAAGTCGCCTTTTTGAACTGGGAATATTATACTAATTTTAGATTAATTAAGATGCAATCTCAAATAGGTTCTTGATTCTATCTCTGCCGAAGCGAGCGCATCGATTTGTGGATGGAATTACATACCTCTGCTTTATTAAGTGCATCTTCAGTTTTAATACTAAGTTGCAATCAGATGTAGTAAGCTAATGAGCATTTAAGTTGCATAAAAGCAGGGCTGTTGGCGTTGGCGGAGCCTCTCGTAGAGAAGCGTTCCCGTAGTGTAGCCTTTACTACAAGCGAATCATTCTGGAAAAATGAATGACGATTAGCTTAGGGTATAAAAAGAGATTACTCTTAACAGATGTCAAAGTTCTGATCAAAATTAAGGGACGAACGCCAACACCCCCACAGGAGAACCAGAACCACCACGTAATCTCAGAACTGCGATCGCTAGAGTAGTACCTTTAGGTGGCAGTTGATCCAAATTTGTCAGATTCTCCAACACAATGCGCGGTTTTTCTAAAACTAAGCGGTTAATCGCAAAACTGTTATCTTGTCCAGTATCTACGCCATGAGTATCAATTCCTACCCCTGCTATTTGCCGTTCATCCAGTAAGAATTCAGTCGCAGCCCTGCCAAACCCAGGAAAGTGGGCAATTCCTTCAGCATCATGATTCAGGAATGCACTTTTATCAAACCACTTTTTTTGCCAACCAGTATTCAATATAACTACGCAGCCACCAAAAATTTCACCGTATTGTTTTTCCCAAGCCCGAACATCAGCAATAGTCAGGGCATAATCAGGATTAGCGTCTGTGGCTTGGCGAATATCTATGACTACCGCAGGTACAACCAAAGACTGGGCTGGGTATTGGTCAATTCCTATAGCATAACTATGAAAACTATTAGGGGCATTGATATGGGTAGCGCTATGTTCTCCCAAAGAGAAACGCCGCAGGTAATAGCCATCATTATTTAGTTCAGCTACAGTTTCAAATTCTACTGTGGGATCTCCAGACCATTGGGGAATATCTATGTCAATTACATGACTTAGGTGGATAACGCGTGTGTAGGTGATACTATTTTGACTTTGGGGTTGTATCATCCCAGCCTTCTATTTTATTTGTACTCAGGGATTTTTTCAAAGGTGCTATGCCCTTCTCTACGAGACCCTTCTCTACGAGACGCTGCGCGAACGGCAAGCTCAGGGCATCGCGCTGCGCGTAGCTTGCTTCCCGTTGGCGCAGCCTCTCGTAGAGAAGGGTACGGCGCAGGTGTGACAGTGAGCCTATCGAACTGCTCAGGGTAAGACCTGGGTTCGCCAACGCCGGAGCAAAGATAGTACTACCATTAGAAAGGTTTTTAATCGATTCAACTGCAAAATTTCTACTTCTAATTTCCTATAATAACAAAAATAATCCCCCCAATTACTAGAAATTCTAGGTTTTTGGGGAGGTTCAAATGTTGCAGCAAAAAGTGAATTAATCTTAGTTAACAGCCAATAGGTTAAATTTTAATTAATCATAGATTAAACTTATGTGATTTCTACGTTGAGGATTGCTCGTGTAGTGGAATTGGGCTGTGAGCTGGTTGAAATATTAAACGAATATTTTCAGGAACAGTAATAGCGGTCTGCTATAACTTGAGGATAACCTAAGAAAGCAAGCAAACTTAATACACAAATTTCAGTAGTTCATCAGCCGGAGATTTTCAAGATGACAACTCCGCTATCTTGCCGCAATTACATCGACGGTAAATGGTTGAGTGCTGTAGGGGAAGCAACCCTGGAGCGCCGCAACCCTGCTGACAAAACCGAAGTCGTTGCCACCTTTCCCCGTTCCCAAGCCAACGATGTAGATACAGCAGTAGCCGCAGCCCGTAAAGCCTACCACAGTTGGCGCAAAGTTCCAGCCCCGGCTAGGGCAGAATACATCTTTCGGGTTGGGGAAATATTACTCCAGCATAAAGAAGAACTTGCCCAGTTAATCAGTCGGGAAATGGGTAAACCTCTGACAGAAGCCAGGGGAGATGTGCAAGAAGGTATTGATTGCGCCTTTTACAGTGCTGGCGAAGGACGGCGACTATTTGGGCAAACCACACCGTCGGAAATGTCCAATAAATTCGCCATGACTGTGCGGATGCCCATAGGAGTCTGTGCCTTAATTACTCCCTGGAATTTCCCAGTGGCAATTCCTTGCTGGAAAGCTATGCCAGCCTTGGTGTGTGGCAATACAGTCATCCTCAAACCTGCTGAAGATACCTCCGCCTGTGCAGCTAAATTGATTGAAATTTTCCAACAAGCAGGTTTACCACCAGGAGTAATTAATTTAGTGCATGGTGTGGGAGAGGAAGCGGGGAAAGCTTTGGTTGAGCATCCCAATGTAGATTTGGTATCGTTTACTGGTTCTTCAGAAACGGGTGCCTTTGTCGGCGCTACTTGCGGACGCACTCACAAGCGCGTCTGTCTGGAAATGGGGGGTAAAAATGCCCAAGTCGTGATGGAAGATGCGGATTTGGAACTTGCTCTCGATGGTGCAGTGTGGGGAGCATTTGGGACAACCGGGCAACGATGTACGGCTACCAGTCGGCTGATTTTGCATCGTGATATCAAAGAAAAATTTACCACCATGCTCTATGAGCGTACCAGTAAGTTACGCTTGGGTGCTGGCACTGACCCAAATACAGATATTGGCCCGATTGTCAATGAAAAGCAACTCCAACAGGTGAGCAAGTATTTGGATATCGCCCGTGAGGAAGGAGCAAAGGTTTTAATTGGTGGAGAAATTGCTACTGAAGGCTCACTGAAAAACGGTTATTTCTTTCAACCAACTATTTTGGATGATGTAACTGGTGATATGCGAGTTGCGCGTGAAGAGATATTTGGCCCAGTAGTGGTATTGATTGAGGTTAGTTCTTTTGAGGAAGCGATCGCAATTCTCAACGATAGCAATTACGGTCTTTCTTCTTCAGTTTACACCCGCGATATCAACCGGGCTTTTACTGCCATGCGTGACATCGAAGCAGGTATCACCTATATTAACGGCCCGACTATTGGTGCAGAGGTACACTTGCCTTTTGGTGGTGTGAAACAAACCGGTAACGGACACCGCGAAGCTGGAACTACTGCAATGGATGTTTTCACAGAATGGAAAAGTGTTTATGTTGACTTTTCTGGAAGTTTGCAACGCCCTCAGATAGATAACCGCAGTTAATTATATGCGCTATTAATATGATCTCCTGCTAATAACAGTTGTCCTGTTTGCGGCAACTGTGCCGTGTACAACTGCATCAATTAAGCGCGTGGTGGCAAGCTATCTTCTATGGCTTCATAAATACTCGACCATTGCCGCCGAAATACTGGTGATATTGATAACTCAACGAATGAGTAAACACGTAGTATTGAGGTATGATGATGACTCGAAATATATATAAATCTGTGAGTAGAAAATTTTCAGTAACAGTACCAGACTACGTTTTTGAGGATTTAGAATTATTAGCCCAAATTCAAGGCAGACCTACAGCTGCATTGGCCGCGTTTTTAATTGAAACAGCTATGAGAGAAGCAAAAGAGCGTGGCGAATTACCACCAAAAGAACATAATCAGGAGAAATTAGCATGACAGAAGCACAAATCCAAGACATTTACTCACGCCTGGACAGCCTTACATCTGAGGTCAACTCGCTCAACTTCTTACTGTCCAGCGATCGCAATGGAGGCAGTAAATTATGATTCAAGCCTTACGTAAACTAGTAACATTTGATGAATTCATCGCTTGGTATCCAGAAAACCTACAACAACGTTATGAACTGCATGATGGAGTAATTGTTGAAATGGCACCACCAACAGGCGACCATGAAGAGGTCGTTGGATTTTTGGCGCTAAATATATCTATCGAAATTGGGCGACTAAAACTTCCCTACTTCATTCCCAAAACAGCATTTATTAAACCATTAGAAAATGAATCAGCTTATTCGCCAGATGTGCTGATATTAAATCGGACTAATTTAGTAAATGAACCTTTGTGGAAAAAAGAATCGACTGTAAGCCAAGCAGCATCAATCCCATTAGTTATAGAGGTAGTTAGTACCAACTGGAGAGATGATTATTTAAAAAAAGTGGCTGACTATGAGGCAGTAGGCATTCCCGAATACTGGATCGTAGATTATGCAGCTTTAGGTGGTAAGCGGTTTATTGGCAATCCCAAACAACCAACTATCTGGGTTTACTCCTTAGTTGACGGCGAATACCAAGTCAGACAGTTTCGAGGCAGCGATCATATTGTCTCGTTTACTTTCCCAG
Organism: Nostoc sp. NMS7; assembly: GCF_017115085.1. Classification (GTDB taxonomy): domain Bacteria; phylum Cyanobacteriota; class Cyanobacteriia; order Cyanobacteriales; family Nostocaceae; genus Nostoc. The sequence continues at coordinate 35,816 of NZ_JABXKJ010000201.1, forward strand.
AATTGAATTTAACCGCCGAACAGATTTTTCAAGGTGGAGGTCTGTCAACATAGCCACAAGCCACTCGACTAATTTTGAAGACAGGCGATCGCACTTCTTAACAATCAAAATTTTTGTATGAGGCGTTTCTGCTCTAATTCCATTTTTTTCTCTCTTAATGCCTTCAAACCCTCATTTCCTCCTACAGCTAGATGGCGATCGCTCCTTCCGTGCAAATCCTTGTAACTCTCTCCTGGTAAGCTTTCATGATTCGCGGATGAGTCTAATGAGGTGATACTGATGAGCTAGATGAAAAAGGCGTTTGAAGTGGCAGCGATCGCACTACTGTAAAATCTCTCTTTTCATCTTTTCCAATAACAACTTCTTGCCTGCCTTAAATTCTTCCCGCGCATTCAATCTCTGGTTTTGTAGATTGCGATCCCTACGGTGGGCTACGCCCATCAGAATTAACTAGCTAGATAGCTGTGTATCTTATCCTTATGTCTTCGTAGAACACCCAAAGCTTGTTGCTCTACCTGTCGGACTCGTTCTCGACTAATACCCAGACGTTGACCAATCTGCACTAAAGAAAGTTCATTTCCATCTGTTAAACCAAAACGTAAAGTTAATATTTCTCGTTGCTGAGGATTTAATTTTAACAATAAATTTTGAATATTTTGTTCGAGAAACTTTTGGTCAGCGTATAATTCTGGGGATAGTCCATCATCCTCCAACATATCTTGTAATTCTGTATCTTTTTCTGAGCCAACTCGCAATTCTAGAGAGACAGGTTGACGTGCTAAAAGTAAATAATCTCGAATTTGTTTGGGATCTAAAGATAGTTCTTCGGCGATATCAACTGCGGTAGGGATACGACCTAATTTTTGAGTTAGTTCACGTTGAATACGCTTGATTTTGTTCAGTTTTTCTGTAACATGAATAGGCAAGCGGATAATACGTCCTTTTTCGGCGATCGCTCGTGTAATTGCCTGACGAATCCACCAATAGCCATAAGTTGAAAACTTGTACCCTTTACTAGGGTCGAATTTCTCAACTCCTCGCTCTAAACCTAAACTTCCTTCTTGAATTAAGTCGAGAAAATCTAGGTTATGTCTTTGATATTTTTTAGCAATAGACACCACAAGTCGCAGGTTAGCCTGAATCATTTTCTGCTTGGCTTGATGTCCCTGACGTAGCTGTTGCAGCAGTGATTTTTCGCCGATATTTATATTTTCTACCCACTCTTGTTGTGTCGGTTGACGCTTTAATTGAACAGCTAATTTTTCTTTGGCAGCAAGTAAAGCCATCATTTGTTGAACTTGCTTGGCGAAATTAATCTCTTGCTCAGGAGTTAATAAAGGTATACGTCCAATCTCGCTAAGATAAGTACGCACTGTATCAGCAGTATATAGAGGTTTTTCATTTTTCTTACTTACTTCTAGAGACTGGCTAGATAGATTATTCATAGTTATTTGTACCTTCAGAAATACTTGTTGGTTTAGAGGGAATTAACAATTCAAAATTCACAATTGTACCCTTACAGGGAAGCAAGCTACGCACAGCGTCTCATAGAGAAGAGAGTTTCAAAATGAAATTGTGATTGAAATCGGTTTGTAGCTTGACTTTCAAAGGTAAAAATCAAGAATTTGTGAAGATTTTTCTGGTTTTTGTCACGTATAATGATTTGCCAAAACTAATATTTGTTAACTTAAGAGCTTAATGTGACAGGAGCTTGTCAAAGAATTGAAAAAGTTATGTCTGTCCAAATTGCAGGGGATTTCAAGGAAGGTGAAATACACAACCTAAGTCTCAAAACCAGGCATAAAGCCTGTTTTACTCCATAATTATCCTGTAACTAGCCAGACATCATGTAGACTATGACGCATGAAATTACTTTTCCTTCCTTCTCTGGTTAACTCTTTATATTTTTATCCTAAGTTCAGTTACGTTTTGGGAATCTAAGCAAAAAAATCACTCCTGCAAGTGTTGCTACGACGTACACACAAGTCATCGAATTACCTAAAACAGCCTCTTGAAGTTCTTAAAAAATATATCCAATATCAAGAAAAGCCGTCCTTCTAGGACGGGATTTTAAACCCAATTTTTCGATAAATGGAAGAAATTCAAAAGGGCGGCAATTCTTTAAGAATCGTAAACCGAATATGATTTATTGCCAAATCACCGATGGGGATATCTTCTTTGGTTAGCCGCGCACCTCGACTGGTAACAGTTTCAAAGGTTATACCTTTGCCAATTTCAATGTGATACCAACACAAGCCCATAAAAAAGCGCGTGGGATAAGGCCCACCTTCACCGATATCGTCAGGATTTGATTCCATTGGCAACCAGCCAAAATTCGGGACGTAAAACTCCAGCCAAACATGATTAAAGTCGGGTTGTAGCGGCACTCCTTGTAAGTCACTATGGGCAGGACATTTGTACCTACCGACGGTGCGGCAGGGGATGCCATTTAAACGGGATAGGGCAAGCAAGACGCCAACATATTCGCCACAGGAACCAACGCCCCGTTCTAAAACTGTATCTGGCGTGTCAATGTAAGGTTTAATACCATAGGACAACTTATCGTAGACGTAGTTGCGGATGGTGTGCATTTTCCGCAGCACATTGGTTTCAGAACCAATTGCTTCTCTGGCGGCACGGCGAACAATGGGAGTATCCATTGCTAAATCGTCGTCATCCACTAGGTAGCGTGTTTGTAATTCTGGGGGCAGTTGCGGTATATTTTCCACATCTCTGGGTGTGATGCGATACTTAATTCCTCGAACTTCCAAAAGTGCTTTCCAGCCAAATATATGCCGTTCTCCTGGGGCCAGAGAATCAAATTTAAAGACTGCTACACGTTGCCCCTCGATGACTTCTTCGGTAAATGGTATACCAATGGATTCAACGTGTTTCACCTTTTGACGCTCAGTTTCGGATGGTAGGGCGATGCGCCACTCGACATCAGGTAAATAAACCTCGTCTAAGGGTGCAATTTCCTCTGCATAAGACATTTCGATCAGATAGCCATTAGAGAGGGCGTAGCGCTGATCTGGCTGATAATGATAATACAAAGGGTGGATAAAAGTGCGATCGCGGAATGTTAGCTCATGACTGGGATCAGCATTGGGGTTATCCCGAATATAAGCCTCTTCTGAGGCGTAAGCGACGTAAATACTTTCTTTGCCTGTTTCGTCATTTTTATGGATTGCTATGCCTGTGGGACATTCAAAGGGTGTCAGAACACTAAATTGAAGTTCTCCTGTCGCCCGATCCATTGCATAAACTGATTGTTCAGTGCGATCGCAAATCCACAGCATTTCTTCACTTACTGCCAAATTCTCTATCCCAACGCCTGGGGCATAAAATCTGGTAATCTCTTTTCGGGTTTCGCGGTCAAAAATCAGAATGTAGCCCAGCCTTTGGGAACTAACATAAACTGTTGTTTCCCAAACGGCAACGCCGTCAGCAGGATAAGGCAATGTAACAAAATGTTCCAGACTCAAATCATTGAGCTTGCACAAGTAAACACTATTTTCTCGGCTGACCCACAGGGTATCTGACCAAGCCGCTAGACCAGTGGCATCGGTAAATTCTTTAACTTGATGGGGATTGAGAATTTTGCTGTTGTCAGAGGTGGGATCAATCTCCAGTAGATGCCCTTTAATACTGTCAATGGCAATCAGTTTATCTTTAATGAAAGCAATGCCACACAGGGTAGCAGCAGTAAGCGGTCGAATTGTTTTTTGCCCAAACATCTGGCTTGCGGTCAAAGTGGGGAGTGCAAAACTCATAGAACCTTGTGGGAAGTGTAATGATGCTCGGTAACAAAGCTTCAAAGCTCTATTACTGACAATTATCGGTAGGATGTGTTCCAAAAAACTCTTTCGTGAGAAATAAGACTATCTCAAAAAAGTATAAATTTACAAATATTAAGAATTACCTATACACTCATACAACTGGGCGATCGCCTGAATGTAACTTTAGGACATGGTTTTCCAGCCATCACTAAATTATGATCGAATTTTGTAACCATTTCCTGTGACCTACACAATGTCTGCTAATTCTCTGCCTGAAGGTGCCGGCGTTTGGCATAGTTTAGAAGTTAATAAAGCCTTAGACCAGCTCGAAAGTAATCCAAACAGTGGCTTAACACCCCAAGAAATTCAACAGAGGTTGCAAAAATACGGCCCCAACGAATTACAAGAAACTGCTGGCCGTAGTGCTTGGGAAATTCTGCTGGATCAGTTCAAGAACATTATGTTGTTGATGCTGATTGGCGTAGCTCTGATTTCTGGGTTTTTAGACCTGATGCGTTTGCAGTCTGGCGATTCCAAGCCTGGTGAAGTACCATTCAAAGATTCGATCGCTATTTTAGCAATTGTCATCCTCAATGGCATACTCGGCTATGTCCAAGAAAGCCGTGCCGAAAAAGCCCTGGCAGCCCTGAAAAAAATGACCTCTCCCTTAGTGCGGGTGATCCGCGACACCAGACAGGTGGAGATAGCAGCCAAGGAACTAGTTCCAGGGGATGTCATGCTGCTAGAAGCTGGGATGCAGATAGCCGCAGATGGGCGTTTGATAGAAGAGTCTAATTTACAAGTGCGTGAGTCGGCATTAACGGGTGAAGCCGAAGCGGTGAATAAACAGGCATCACTACAATTGCCAGCAGAAACAGATTTAGGCGATCGCTTAAATGTCGTGTTTCAAGGAACTGAAGTAGTCCAAGGACGCGCGAAGGTTCTGGTAACTAACACCGGCATGACAACAGAACTCGGCAAAATTGCCACTATGTTGCAGTCGGTGGAAAGTGAACCGACACCGTTACAGCAACGGATGACTCAACTGGGTAACGTCCTAGTTACGGGTTCTTTAATTCTCGTGGCGATCGTTGTCATCGGCGGTGTGATCAAGGACGGAGGTTTTAAAAACATCCAAGAACTTTTGGAAGTCTCCTTGAGTATGGCGGTTGCTGTGGTGCCAGAAGGTTTACCAGCTGTAATTACCGTCACCCTGGCACTGGGAACTCAGCGAATGGTGCGCCAAAACGCCTTGATTCGCAAACTGCCAGCCGTGGAAACATTGGGTTCTGTGACAACCATCTGTTCTGATAAAACCGGCACCCTGACTCAAAATAAAATGGTGGTGCAATCGGTTTACACGAATAACAAAACTTTTCGCGTCACTGGCGAAGGTTATGCTCCCACAGGGGACTTTCAGTTAGATGGTCAAAAAATTTCCCTAGAGGAGTCTCCAGAAATCTTAGCGCTGTCAGTCGCCTGTGCCGTTTGTAATGATTCGGTGTTGCAAAAAGAACAAGGAGAATGGGCGATTTTGGGAGATCCCACAGAGGGGGCATTGTTAACACTGGGGGGAAAAGCTGGAATCGAAAAAGACCAGTGGAACAGTAAGTTACCTCGCGTTGCGGAGTTCCCTTTTTCCTCGGAACGTAAGCGGATGAGCGTGATTTTTCAGGTGCAGAAAGTTGCCAGTCTGGAAGCGGCTTCCAGAGGCGTTGATCCAGCGATCGCCAGTTTATTACAATCTGAACCTTACTTAATGTTTACCAAAGGTTCTCCAGAGTTAATTTTGGCACGTTCGACTCAGATTCATTTGGGCAATCATTCAACCCCCTTGACCGAAGAACAACGCCAGAAAATTTTGGCAGAAAATGACCAAATGGCGAGTAAAGGTTTGCGGGTGCTAGGTTTTGCCTACAAACCCCTGGTACAGATTCCACCGGAACGTGCCGATGAAACATCGGAGCAAAGCTTGGTGTGGCTGGGATTGGTAGGAATGCTAGATGCACCACGCCCAGAAGTCAGGGCAGCAGTGCAAGAATGTCGAGATGCAGGTATTCGCCCAGTAATGATTACTGGCGACCACCAATTAACAGCACGAGCGATCGCTACCGATTTAGGAATTGCCCAAGAAGGCGATCGCGTCCTCACAGGTCAAGAATTGCAACGGATGAGTGACCAGGAATTAGAGCAAAACGTTGACTTAGTAAGCATCTATGCCAGGGTTTCCCCAGAACACAAATTGCGAATTGTCCAAGCACTGCAACGCCGGGGTAGATTTGTAGCGATGACAGGCGATGGTGTTAACGATGCCCCAGCCCTCAAACAAGCTGACATCGGCATTGCAATGGGTATTACCGGCACTGATGTCAGTAAAGAAGCTAGCGATATGGTGTTACTTGATGACAACTTCGCTACCATTGTCAGCGCCACCAGGGAAGGCAGAGTTGTTTACACTAATATCCGCCGCTTTATTAAATACATTTTGGGCAGTAACATTGGTGAAGTTCTCACAATTGCTGCTGCACCCCTAATTGGTTTGGGAGGCGTTCCCCTGACTCCCTTACAAATTCTCTGGATGAACTTGGTAACAGACGGTTTACCAGCCTTGGCATTAGCTGTAGAACCTCCAGAACCGGATGTGATGCAACGTCCGCCTTTTAGTCCCCGCGAAAGTATTTTCGCTAGGGGATTGGGTTCTTATATAATTCGCATTGGGATAATATTTGCGATTATCACCATTGCCTTGATGTGGTGGGCTTATCAACATACCCATGCCCCAAGTTATCAGGGCGATCGCGACGCTTGGAAAACAATGGTATTTACTACCTTGTGTATTGCCCAAATGGGTCATGCGATCGCTATTCGTTCCAACAACCGACTGACTATCGAGATGAATCCCTTCTCGAATATCTTTGTACTAGCAGCTGTTGTTGTCACCACAATTTTGCAGCTAATGCTAGTTTACGTCCCACCCCTGCGAGAGTTCTTTGGTACTCACTACCTGAATATGCAAGAATTGGGGGTTTGTATTGGCTTCAGTGCTTTAATGTTTGTCTGGATTGAAGCAGAGAAGATATTTTTGCGGATTATGGGCAAGAAGGCTGTGTAAATTGGGCATAGGGCATGGGGCATGGGGCACTTGTACTGACTTGTACTGAGCGACATCGAAGTAGCGTTGCCGTTGGCGTAGCCTCTCGTAGAGAAGTATTGGTTATTAATTATTCTCCTCTACCCCTCTGCTCTGCTGCTTCTTCTTTGTCTTCCTCCTCTCCAATGCCCAATCCCCAATGCCCCATGCCCAACCCTGACTATGTACCTGAATACTCTAAACCTCCGACAATTTCGCAATTATCAAGACCAAAAGGTTGAGTTTACTGCTGCTAAAACAATTCTGGTAGGTAATAACGCTCAGGGAAAGTCGAATTTGTTGGAGGCGGTGGAGTTGCTGGCGACATTGCGATCGCACCGAATCAGCCGCGATCGCGATTTAGTTCAAGAAGGGGAAGCCGTAGCCCAAATTAATGCTACCCTTGAGCGACAAACAGGCGTTAGTGACCTGACTTTAACCCTGCGCCGCAATGGTCGCCGTAGTGTTGCTCTCAATGGCGAATCTATCCGCCGTCAAATGGATTTTCTCGGCGTTCTGAATGCAGTCCAATTTTCCAGCTTGGATTTAGAATTAGTACGCGGCGGCCCGGAAGGTCGCCGCAACTGGTTAGATACACTCTTAATTCAACTCGAACCAGTTTATGCTCATATTTTCCAGCAGTATAACCATGTGTTACGCCAGCGCAATGCTTTTTTGAAACGCCATATAGAGACGTTATATGCAACGTCTCTAGACTCAGAACTCGCTGTGTGGGATGCACAGTTAGCCACCACAGGAACCAGAGTAATTAGACGACGCGATCGCGCCATCCAACGACTAGCTCCCATTGCTACCGCTTGGCACGCCAGTATCAGTGGTAGTACAGAACATTTGCAAATCAAATATGTGCCTAATATTCCTTTAGAGGATAACCATCCAGAACAAGTTGAGCAAGCTTTTTTAGCCAAAATTCAGCAACGAGCGATCGCCGAAATCCACCAAGGAACTACCCTGGTCGGTCCCCATCGAGACGAAATAGAATTAACTATTAACCAGACACCGGCGCGTCAATACGGTTCTCAAGGTCAACAACGAACGCTGGTTCTAGCCTTAAAATTAGCAGAATTACAATTAATTGAAGAAGTCGTCAAAGAGCCACCATTACTATTACTTGATGATGTTCTTGCCGAACTCGATTTATCCCGCCAAAATCAATTGCTTGATGCTATTCAAGACCGTTTCCAAACTCTGATTACTACCACTCACTTAGGTTCTTTTGATTCCCAGTGGTTGAAATCCTCCCAAATTTTGTTTGTGAAAGCAGGAGAAATAATTCGACATTTATCATAATTTCGGTTGAAAACCTCCTGCTTTTCCTCCAGGTGCTTGGGCGCTAATATAAACAATTCCTGTTTGGAGGCTGTAAGTACTATTATTATTTGCTTGACAGGTTGCTGACATCAGAATAGAATTTTTTCGGCAGTATTATCTAATACAAACTATTCTGTCGCACCGTCAAGGAGCAAAGATTTGTGGAAAAATCCTTAACATCTTCGCCTGGAACCAATCCACAGGCTTCGTTAGGTGTAAACGCACACTCAAAGATGTATATACCATCCCTAGATGGAATGAGAATTCTTGCTTTCATAGTTGTTTTTTTATCCCATACAGGACTTGCGAACGCTTTTCCGGGAAGTTTCGGTGTAACAGTATTTTTCTTTCTCAGTGGTTACTTAATTACAACTCTTCTCAGGCAAGAGTGCGATCGCTATGAGACTATTGATTTTAAACTCTTCTATCTAAGACGAATCCTGCGTATTTGGCCGTCATTTTATCTAGTTTTGGGGTTAGGAGCTGGCTTAACTATCTTAGGATTACTTCCGGGAAAAATTCTTCTACCAGCCTTCTTGGCTCAGTCTCTGCACTATACCAACTACTATGGAATTTTTTTTGGCGATGGATTCGTCGCCGGTAGTTGGGTATATTGGTCTCTCGCTGTTGAAGAACACTTCTATTTACTTTTTCCACTGCTTTATCTAGCTCTACGTAAACTGCGTGTGAGTTCACGCAGACAAATGCTCATTTTTTGGGGATTATGTTTAACGGTCTTACTTTGGCGGTGTATTCTAGTTTATGGTTTTCAAGTACCTGAACTACGTATATTTTGTTCAACAGATACCCGGATAGATAGTATTCTCTTTGGTTGTGCATTGGCAGTCAATAATAATCCAATGCTGGATACACAACAAGATTACTCTAATAAACTCTGGAAGTATTTCTTTCTGCCTGCCGGAATAATCTTGATTCTTTTTTCATGCCTATCTCGCTCACCTGAGTTCGACAAACCATTCGTTATACTATACAGGGAATTGCCTTATACCCAGTCTTTATTACCGCTATTCGCTTTCCCAGTTGGGGATTATTCGCAGTGCTAAATTTAAAGTGGATGCGTTTTCTTGGTGCCCTATCTTACTCTTTGTACCTTGTCCATTACACTGTTCTTTTCGGTGTTTGGAAGTATTTCCCCCAATTAGATAAAGTTCTCCAAGCCGGAATTGCTCTATTAATTTCTTTTGGATTAGCCTATATGATTCACAAGTTTATAGAGTTGCCATTGGGACGGCTACGCAAAAAGTTTTCCCGGGCATAATATGGCAAAAAAGATAGTCTTTGCTGAGAGCAGGGCTATTTAATTCCCTAAAAAGGCGCTGATTTACAAGCGTTATTAGCAAAAAAATCAGGTGATTAAAAATTTATAAAAAGCGGCGGTAAACTGCATCCCCAGGTGTCTGTAGAGGGATAGCACAACGGCCGCGCTCACTGACCACCGCCCCGCCGCTTTAGTCCTGCCGTCAAAAGTCATTGGTCATTGGTACTAATGACTAATAACTAATCACGTTTTTCTAACCTTCTAAAAACGTTCAGAACCAGAAAAGTCAGCAGAACACCAATTAATCCTAACTGCCACAAACCACAGCCGGCAGCAATTCCCAAAGCAGCCGAAACCCAAATAGCTGCTGCTGATGTCAGTCCGTGAATTTCAAGTTGCTGTGATTGCTGAGAAGATTGGCGTACAATCTCTCCAGCACCAAGAAATCCCACACCGGCTGCAATCCCCTGAATCACGCGGCTAAGTGCATCATGACTGGACTGTAACTCACCCGTTTGGATAATTATGAGAGTAAAAATCGCTGAACCTAAACTCACTAGCACATGAGTTCTTAAACCCGCTGGTTTGTGCCTAATTTGGCGTTCTAAGCCGATAATTGCTCCAATAAGCAATGCAAAGCATAGCCTGAGGGTGATGTTTAGCCAATCATTAGTTGCAAGGTAGTAAGTGTTTGGCAATGCTTAGTCTGGTATAGACAGTTTTATATACTAGCACAGCACGGCGGAAATCCAGCTACGATTTAAATTAATGAGACTTGGGGTTTGTTAATGATCATAATCTGGGCAAACGACATGAATTTTAAGTTTATTAGATAGTTTTTTGTTTTTTGTCTATTTAAAATATTTGATGTATAAAATTTTACTTGAGATTGCGAGATTTAACCCATACACTCAATAATTAAATATGATCCCGCTAATAAATTGAGTGGACAAACTCTACTGGCTAGACGAAATTAAACTACAAGACCGTGCCAAAGTAGGTGACAAAGCATTTTACTTGAGCAGAATTATGCAACGTGGCTATCCGGTGGTGCCTGGTTTTGTCGTTTCGGCAGAAATTTTGCGACAATTTCTCGAAAATCTCAATAGTTCAGAGTCATTAGTGGCTGACTTACCCCATTCTTCGTTACACCTAGATGTAGCTAATTGGCGTCAACTTCAGCAGGTAGCTGGTCGCTTGCGCCAAGAAATTCTGACTGCAACTGTGCCACAGCAATGGGTAAGTACAATTTTCCAAGCAGCTAGAAAATGGCAAACTGGCTGTTTGATTCTTCGACCAACCTTGGCAGTATCAACTGCTACCCCAGGTATGAAGAATATATCTGGCTTGTTGGAGTCGGTATTTTGCCAGTGCGAACCCGAAGCGATCGCAAAAGCGTTAAAACGTACCTGGAGCCAGATGTTTCGGGCTAGAAGTCTCCTATATTGGCAGCGAGCCGGAATTGACCTCCAACAAATTAATCTCGCCGTTTTGGTGCAACCTGTTGAAAATGCGATCGCCAGTGGTTTACTTAAAGCCAACTCCTCTGGGTGGGAAATTGAAGCTACTTGGGGATTAGGAATTGCGATCGCTCAAGGTGAAGTCCAGCCAGATGTCTACTACATTCAACAAGAAACTGGGGTTGTGTTTGAGCAACAACTGGGCAATAAAATGCTGGCTTATGGTGTTGATGATCCCGCACCTGGAGCTTTTTCGCAAGCGATGCCCAAGTCAGTGCTAACACCAGATCATACTTGTCTGAGTACTTACTTAATTGAGTCAGCCCAACAAAAACAGTACGCCTTACAAAAAGAATACTTACAACAAATAATTTCTCTGGGAACTCAACTGGTGAGTGAACTAGGTAAAACTTTTACGATGAAATGGACTATCGCTGGGCAAACTACATCTGGCAAGCTCTACATAACACAAGTCAGTTCTCCCCAATTTGTAATTCCCCACAGACACTTCATTCGGGGACTAGGGGCAGCAGGGGGACGTGTTGTGGCGACTGCCCTAGTAATTAATAATCCTCAACATAAACCCGAACAACTACCCAAGGGAGTGATTTTAGTAATAAGTGCGATCGCACCTGATTGGTTGCCATTACTGCAACAAGTTGCTGGTATTATCACCGAACAAGGCGGATTAACCAGCCACGCTGCCATTCTTGCCAGAGAATTAAGTATTGCAGCAGTAGTGAATGCAACATCAGCGACCAGCTTAATCCAAACTGGCGAACGACTGTTGCTTGATGGCGACAGAGGAGAAGTTTATCGGATTAAAGGAGACTCAAAGGAGGAGATGGAGAGATGGGGAGAAAAAAATCTTCTTTCCCCCCATCGCCCCAACCCGAAAGCGCTCCCTCCTCCTGTTACTTCTCATCTACCGATGATTGCTACCCAACTGCTGGTTAACTTGAGTCAGTCGAGTTTAATAGAACAAGTGCAAAGCTTACCTGTGGATGGGGTGGGATTGTTGCGATCAGAATTGATGGTACTAAATATATTGTCTGGGCAACATCCCAATAGTTGGATTTTAGGCGGACGTCAGGCAGAATTGTTAGAGCTATGGTCTGAGCAGATTATGCAGTTTGCCCGTGCTTTTGCACCAAGACCAGTTTTTTATCGTTCTTTAGATTGGCCGCAAGATTTAAGAGCATTGAGTGATAGTTTGCAATCTTCAGCACAGTCGATGTTGGGTGAACGTGGCACTTTTAGCTATTTACGAAATCCCGTAGTATTTGAGTTGGAACTGAAAGCTTTAGCGAGTGTACAGCAAGCTGGTTACAGCAATGTCAACCTCATGTTGCCCTTTGTGCGGACTGTGGAAGAATTTGTCTTTTGCCGTCGTAAAGTTGAGCAAGCTCTTTTAACTGAGGTGTCACAGTTTCAATTGTGGATGATGGCAGAAGTGCCAAGCGTACTATTTTTATTGCCAGAATATGTTAAAGCAGGTGCAGCGGGAATTTCTATTGGCACAAACGACCTAACCCAATTACTGCTAGGAGTCGATCGAGAACAAGGACATCTAGCAAAAGTATTTAATGAACGTCATCCGGCAGTTATGAGTGCGATCGCTCAACTCATCCAAATGGCTAAAAGTGCTGGCATACCTTGTTCCATCTGCGGTGAAGCACCAGCCCTCTATCCAGAAATTATTGATAAGTTAGTGGAATGGGGCATAACTTCAATTTCTGTTGAACCGGAAGCAGTCGAGCGAACATATCAAGCGATCGCTCGTGCTGAACAACGCTTAATTTTAGCAGCAGCACGACGAAAACTGTATTAGTTAGAAGTTAGAAGCAAAGCCGGAGACGCTCCGCCTCCGGTGAGAAGTTAGGAGTTATAATATTAAGTTATCACTGCTAAATTACCCATTGTATAGACTATTTTTTAGATGGAGAAATAGGTGTCTCCAGAAGAATTATGAGGTCAATTGTTGGGAGGTTGGTTAAGTATGGGGTTTCGGGAGGAAGACTCAATAGAGTACGAGATATTCAAGCAATACGAATATGCATTATCTGCAATTGGTGTAGATTTTGGCAGAGAAGACGTGCAGGATATCTTAGAAGTATGTTGTTTTGGACTCGAAGATGCTTTAAAAGCCGTCATTGCTTATTGGATTTGGTTGCAGCAGCAAGAAAAACCAATGGAATATCCTAGCGCTGTATTAATCCGCGCACTTAACGAACAGTGGAAACCAAAAAAATGGCGTGATGAATGGCTTGGTTTGCCCCAATTGCAATCTCAAGGGCAAAGATGGTATGAGAGTGCTGCTAAGATTTGGGGTTATGATCTGCGTAATCAAACTGTTGCAAATATTGCTTATGACCGAGGAAAAGAGTACATTGTATTCACTAACAGTAAAGAATTGCTGATAGAGACTGCATGGCGTTGGGAATGGGAACGAGTACTTAACTACGCAACCACTTGATAAATAAATATTTTATGTCGCTAAACTACTACGAATATATAGATTCTCAGGATTGGCAGGAAGTCCGAAAACTTGCATTACAACGATCCGGGCGTAAATGTCAAATTTGTGGAGCAGTAAATGATTTGGATGTTCATCATAATTCCTACGATAATCTCGGTAATGAACGGGAGCATTTAGAAGATTTAGTAGTGCTGTGTTCTGATCATCATCAACTCTATCATGATTCATTAGCTGAGGTTCAGAGGCTTACAGACCAAAGATTGGAAGAAAGACTACTTGGAGCTTTACTCCAGCAAAATCCTGCTTTCATTAAAAGCTTGTCTGATTTTCCTCCTGATATTTTTACATCTAGTTTGAGAAGAGAAGTTTTTAATTACTTATGTTATAGAGCTAGTGAGGAAAAAGCGATTGATTCGATAATCATAGCTGGCTATTTAGCCCAGTGTAAAGTTTTGGAAGCAGAATAAGCTGAAAAATTGCTAAATAATTGGGTTAGTTCTTGCCCTAACTTACAGAATACAGAAAGTTATGCAAAAGAACTATATGAATTATATTTGCGCCGACAAATTCAACAGTTACCTGCTAAAATTACACGGCTTAATCGAAACTACCAGCGACCTATTATCGAATTAATCGATACTATACAGGCATCTATTCAGGTAATCGCTAACAAAAGTGACACAAATAAATTAATTCATATATCAGATGCTTTAATCGAGACCTTTCAAAATCTAGAAGAGAGACATATAGGTATAACATTACCTGGCATTGCTTGTGGATTTTATGACTTGGATTTAATGACTAGCGGATTTCAGCGCTCTGATTTAATTATTGTGGCTGGACGGACGTCAATGGGCAAGTCTGCCTTCTGCTTAGATATTGCTTCCAATGTCGCTAGCCATTATAAACTACCAGTTTGCATCTTTAGTTTAGAGATGTCAAAAGAGCAAGTTGTCTCACGCTTATTGTCAGCAGAAGCACAAATTGAAAGTAGTTACTTGCGGACAGGTCGCATTACTAAAAGTCAATGGGAACCCCTATCACGTGCAATATCCAACTTGGCAGAACTTCCAATTTATATTGATGACCGTCCAAATCTTAGTGTTGGTAAAATTCAGTCTAAAGCCCGCCAAGTTATGATCGAGCACGAAAGTTCTTTAGGGTTAATTGTGATTGATTATATACAGCTATTGACAGGAGATAATGATGAAAATCGTGCGCGGGAGTTAGCAAAGATTACACGTTCTCTAAAAGGACTAGCCAAAGAACTCAATGTTCCTGTAATTGTATTATCTCAACTTAACCGAAGTGTTGAATCTCGAACTAATAAACGACCAATGTTGTCAGATTTAAAAGAGTCAGGTTCTATTGAGGAAGATGCTGATTTAGTAATCATGCTTTACCGCGATGAATATTACTCTCCTGATACTCCCGATCGAGGTATTGCAGAAGTCATTCTAGCTAAACACCGCAATGGGCCCACAGGAACAATTAAGCTTTTGTTCAACACACACTTTGCTTGCTTCAAGAACATGAAGTTTTAAAGCATTAAGCTACACGTCTATAGGGGGTGTAGTAATTTACCTTGTGTTCTATAAAATAATAGAAAGTCAAGATTTTGATCAAAAGCCTTCAGTCATCGAGGATTTGGGGTCTTATGATCAGCCGATTGGGTCTTGATAGAATATGCATTTTTTGGTTGGCTGACTAAACCTAAAGTTATTCGTTTCATAATCCAATACAAACCTGCAAGTACCACAAAAGTGATAGTAATAATCACTAGGGGCTGTTTGCCAAGAATTTC
This sequence comes from Nostoc sp. NMS7, assembly GCF_017115085.1. GTDB lineage: Bacteria > Cyanobacteriota > Cyanobacteriia > Cyanobacteriales > Nostocaceae > Nostoc. The sequence goes on from NZ_JABXKJ010000201.1 coordinate 51,079, forward strand.
TTCTACCCCTTTAGTCAGTACGGCATCGGGTTGAGTAATAAAATCCCAACTGTTGAAACGCAAAAATCGCCCCCAATAGACACCAACAGCACAGAGAAAATGTGTAATAAACTCAAAGCGCCAAATCCATTGGCTCTTGCCGATGCGATGTAAGTAGTAACCCCAATTAATTAACGAGATTACATAAGCTTCAAATCCACCGAAAATTACTAACAAATACACAGGAATAAGTACCAAAGTAATCATCCATATCGATTGAATCTTGCGGATATCGTCTATGAGGTGAATTACATCAGTCAACAAATATGGTGCATTCGGTAAGAAAGCATAGAAAACTAAGAATCCTAGCCACCAAAGCCAAGAGCCACCACGCCGAAAGCGAAATAACCACACACTCAAAGCTAAAGGTATAAAAGCCAGAAATAAATTCCAAGTCATCCAACTCATATTAATTCGCAAGACTTGCACAACTCTGGCTATCAATTCTTCTTTCATAGGTGCTAACTCAGAAGACGTTTGATTGATCTAGATTCACTCTGTAATATTAGTGTTAACCTCAGTGATTGACTGAGAAAATTTTTGTACCCCCAAGGAAATTTATTTACTCTCAGACCAGACAAGGCTTTGGTGTCACTTAAAAGCAAATGCACACTGATATATGTTGTCGGAAATTTAGAGTTTTTATGTCTTTCATACTGGGGGATCAAATTTATCAATCAATCGGCTTAAATCACTAGTATAGCCAGAAAATCATCAGGGTAAAATCTACCACAGAAAGAAAGTCTGAGCGACATAAAACGCCGCTAAATAACTTTCTGTGGACTTTTTTTATGGGAATGTTGCCCCGATCCTAGCTATTATAGGACTTACGCAAAACTACACGCAAATTGGATTATTTTGGCTGGCTACAATATTTATTCATTTCATTCGTTAATGTATCCGACTGCTTGCCAATAGTTGTAGCTGTTGTCAGTGCTGAGTCAATTTCGGTTCTAGCCTTTTGGATTTTTTCTCTACCAGATGCTGAGGCTTCTGCTATCTTAGTTGCACCAAGCGCCCTAGCTGCCTTAGCGATCGCTTCACTGAGATTCTGAAAAATTTTCACAAAACTGCTTTGAAATTCTTTCAGCTTGGGGTCTGTTAACTTCAGTTCCCGAATCGATTTAGTCACAAATTCCAAATCTTTAGACAGCTGTATGCTGGTGATCACTTGTGTTCCTTTATTTTTATCAATCAAAGAAGTTCCCGAATTCACAACTCTAATCAGTCGCTGGCACTGAGAAACTTTATTTTCGCTGCAACTAGTAATCAGCAAAGCAATGCTCAGGCTCACAGGAGCAAGAACAGTATATTTATGTAAAACAGACATTAACACCCCAACAGCAATAAAACCAAGAATATAGTATCCAATATTACAGCAGAATTCAGCAGGAGCAATGAGTTGGGGAGCCAGCACTGAACACTAGGCACTTAGTCCCAATCACTACTTTGTATTTATTTCTCTATTTTCTCATGAATGATTTTAGATTGGCACATTAGCTCAACTAATAGTTCCAAGTCACATAGTCTTGATAATAAACTGTATATTTGCTGACTTCATGGTATAGTATTAATTGTTTTTATAAAAAAATTATGTAAGCCTCAGTGCATACCATAAAAATAAGTGATTAAATTTAAAGTTTAGGAAAAGATTTTGAATTTAGGTGCAGGAATTACTAAACTTTTCAGAACAGCTAACTGTAACAACAGTATTCATAAAGCTTTGAGTAACCAGTTTAGTCAATAAGGCAAGCATTTATTTGGCTATATTTCCTCCAGCCTTTACACATCCTCGTTCTGTAATGTGAAATTATGAAGATGAACTCATCCAACTCGCTGTTAACAGTACCAACTGGTCCACTAAAGATTTCAGAGTTGCCACCTAATGGTGTGGGTACAAATGGTGAATCTATCCATCTTTCTCTAGTGATTCCTACTTATAAAGAGCGTGACAACATCCAGAATGTAGTCAGCATATTGAGTCGGTTACTGGATGAATCTATTCCAGGAAATTATGAACTGATTGTGGTAGACGATGATAGCCCAGACCGAACTTGGGAAATAGCACAATCCTTGATGCCAGAATACCCCCAGTTGCGAGTGATGCGACGCCAACAGGAACGGGGGCTATCTTCAGCCGTAATTCGTGGGTGGCAAGCAGCGACGGGGAATGTGTTGGGGGTGATTGATGGAGATTTGCAGCATCCGCCAGAGGTGCTGATGCAACTGTTGGGTAGTGTTGAGCAGGGAGCAGATTTGGCAGTAGCCAGCCGTCATGTAGACGGAGGTGGGGTTAGTAGCTGGAGTGTTGTCAGGCGTTTCTTGTCTCGTGGCGCTCAGTTGTTAGGCTTGGTGATTTTACCGGGGGTACTGGGCAGAGTTTCCGACCCCATGAGTGGTTATTTTATGGTGCGCCGGAGTGCGATCGCCAATGCAAGACTCAATCCAGTCGGATACAAAATTCTTTTAGAGGTAATCGGGCGGGGAAATGTAGACCAACTTGCCGAAGTTGGGTATGTGTTCTGCGAACGCAAAGAGGGTGAGAGTAAAGTCACATGGAAGCAATATATAGATTACATTCACCACTTAGTACGGTTGCGGCTTTCCACAGGGCGAGTCGGACGAATTAGTAGAAAAGTCAATTTCCCTATTGGTCGATTTCTGCGTTTTGGGTTAGTTGGCTTTAGTGGTGTGTTTGTGGATTTAACGGTGTTTTACTTGCTGCGTACTGTGATTCATTTAGGTTTAACTCGCAGTACGATTCTTTCGGCGGGAGTGGCAATTATAAATAATTTCCTATGGAATGATTTATGGACTTTTAGTGATATTTCTCAGCGACAACGTGATCCGCATCAACGTTTCAAGCGATTCTTAAAGTTCAGTGCGATCTGTTTGGCAGGAGTTATATTACAAGCTCTAATAATTAACTTTCTCTATAATGTTTTGGGGGTAAATCAGTATTTAGCTAAGTTGATCGCGATCGCAGTTGCTACCATCTGGAATTTCTGGATTAATTTGAAACTCAGCTGGCGCGTCACTGACGTTAAATAATCACAACCAGGGATTTGAGATTTAGATTTTTGCCTTTAGATTTTAGAACCAACTTAAATCTCAAACATCAAATCTACAAATCCATTCCTCTGAGGGCTGGCAATGAGAGTTCTTTTCCCAGGTGCATTTTATTTTTACAGAAAAATTATCTCCTTGTTAGCTGTCTATGCTACCCATTTCCTACCTTTGGCAGATGCAAACTCTGGCTCACAACACAAACATTGGCATAATTGGCATCGCGTCCCTCCTTTTTGGGTTCACCCCTTGCTGAACTTGATGTGGTTGATCATCGGTATCAGCTTGCGCCTAGCCAACTTGACTGCAAAGCCTCCTTGGACTGATGAGTTTTGCACCTTGGTATTTAGCTTGGGGAATACTTTTTTATCAGTACCCCTAGATGAAGCGATCGCACCTGATATTCTGCTGTCACCACTGCAACTAAATCCAGCAGCTAGTGTTGGTGATGTGATTCATAACTTAGTTACACAAGATACCCATCCACCACTATATTTTGTGCTGGCTTACCTGTGGATGAAATTATTTCCCAGCGAAGGAGGATTAGTATCGCTGTTTGCGGCGCGATCGCTACCAGCTTTAATCGGTGCTGCCTCCATCCCATGTGTTTACGTATTAGGTAAGGTAGCGTTTCGTTCGCCATTAGTGGGACACTTGGCTGCTGCCATGATGGCAGTATCACCCTATGCCATTTTTTTAGCACAAGAAGCACGCCATTACAGTTTGGCAGCCTTATGGGTAACTGCTTCCCTCACCTGCTTAGTAATTGCCACACGCCATATCCAAAACCGCACACCTTTACCTATCTGGGTAGGAATTTCCTGGGTGGTAATTAATGCTTTGGGACTTGCTACTCATTACTTTTTCAGCCTCACCCTGTGTACAGAAGCAGTAGTTTTGATTTTTCTGGCTTGGCTTCAATTGCAGACTAGCAGGAAATTTTCTCTCCTTTTCTCTCCTTCGTGGCGGCGCATCTATGCCGTTATCATCGGTACTTTTGTGGCGGGTTTAATTTGGCTACCAATCTTTTTAGAGAATAGAAATCGGAGTAATTTAACCGAGTGGATTCAAGGTTCGCGCGTCGGACTAGATTGGTTGAGCCCAATTTTTCAAGCTTTAGGAACATTGATTGCAATGATTTCCTTGTTACCAGTTGAATCTTCGCAGGTATTGGTTGTGATTCCTTCGGGACTGGTGATGCTGATTTTCTTTATTTGGGCAGTACCAATTTTGCTGCGTGGGATCAAGATTCAACTACAGCAACCAGAAAGCCGGATTATGATTCAGGTGTTTATGGGAGTGGTTAGCAGTGCGATCGCTTTATTCTTTATCTTTACGTACTTTCTCGGTATCGATCTCACCAGAGGCGCTCGTTATAACTTTGTTTACTTTCCGGCGATCGTTATTTTATTAGCGGCAAGTCTTGCAGTTTGTTGGCATCCTCCCAAGGAATGGAAAGGAAGAAAAAATGGGATAAAAAGCATAGGCAGATGGGGAATAAACGGTAAAAAAGCCGTGATGTTAATTTGGTTAATGGGATTTTTCAGTGCAGTTACAGTATTCTGCAATCTCGGCTATCAAAAATATTATCGCCCTGACTTGTTTGTGCAACTAATCCAACAAATATCCCCAGTGCCAGTACTGATTGCCACTACCCACAAAACTTATGTACACACTGGAGAAATGATGGGGGTAGCTAGGGAGTTTAAACTTGCCAATTCACCCCAAAAACCTCTGTTTCTCCTTGCCCATCAAGATAAAGATCCGAATACTTCCACCATTGCTCTAGAAAATACTTTAAATAAATTACCACGACCTTTTGACTTGTGGCTGGTAAACTTTCACGCCCCCGTAGCAGAAACCCTCAAAACATGCGTCTCTGATACTAAATCTTTGTCAAGGGTGAATGGCTACGAATATAAACTTTATCATTGTCAGCAGAGTTAGTTTTCTGATAAATACTACACACTACTCGACTCAAAAATCTGTTGAGCAGTCAAATTCAACTCTGGGAAAATGGATGATTGAATGCGACTGCTATTTCTAAACTGACTAAAATACATGGTAGAAAAACTCCCAGTTTTGAATTTTTTTTGAAAGAAAGCATTACAACCTTTTCAAAGATGAATAATAACTGATTTTTTGCTGGCATATTTTACAAATTTTTTGATGGGAATATCTGATATTTGGAGTATTTTAACTGATTGACAAAAGACGCTTTATCATAAATTTTCACCGATAGGCAATCCCAAACTAACGCTCTCTGAAGTTGGAACCTCTACTTGGGAAAACTCTGGTATAGCAAATAACTAATGTAGATTACAGAATCCTCCTGCGTGAACGCTGGGGAGTGTCAACCGCAGATGCATCTTGTGGAAGTTCCTCAAATATCGATATCCATAGGAGACTAGAGAAAGAAGAACAAAATATATCTGACGCGTTTTCAAGCAGCGAAGGCTGTAAATAGCTAAGGAGGATTTATGCGTGCAGTACTGATGGCAGGCGGTTCGGGAACGCGGCTTCGCCCGTTAACTTGCGATTTGCCCAAACCGATGGTGCCGATTCTAAATCGACCAATTGCCGAACATATTATCAATCTCCTCAAACGACATCAAATTACAGAAGTTGTTGCGACATTACATTATTTACCTGATGTCTTGCGAGACTACTTTCAAGATGGCAGCGATTTTGGGGTTCAGATGACCTATGCCGTCGAAGAAGATCAGCCTTTAGGTACAGCAGGCTGTGTGAAAAACATTGCCGAACTTCTTGATGAAACCTTTTTAGTGATTAGCGGCGATAGCATCACAGATTTTGATCTCACAGCTGCGATCGCATTTCACAAACAAAAAAAGTCAAAAGCTACTTTGATTTTAACCAGGGTTCCCAACCCGATTGAATTTGGAGTGGTGATTACCGACACACAAGGAGGGATTAATCGATTTTTAGAAAAACCCTCTAGTAGTGAAATTTTTTCCGATACCGTCAACACTGGCACTTACATTCTCGAACCAGAAGTTTTGGAATATCTGCCAGCTAACATTGAATGCGACTTTTCCAAAGACTTATTCCCCTTACTACTAGCAAAAGAGGAGCCGATGTATGGTTACATTGCTCAAGGTTACTGGTGTGATGTTGGTCATTTAGATGCCTACCGCGAGGCTCAGTATGATGCTTTAGATCGGAAAGTGCAACTAGATTGTGCCTATAAAGAAGTTTCCCCAAATTTATGGGTAGGTCAAAATACTTACATCGATCAGACGGCTGTGATTGAAGCCCCAGCAGTGATTGGTGACAATTGCCGCATCGGGGCAAGAGTACAAATTGAGGCAGGAACCGTAATTGGGGATAATGTTACTATTGGTGCTGATGCTAATCTCAAACGCCCGATAGTCTGGAATGGGGCAATCATTGGCGACGAAGCAGCTCTTTCTGCCTGTGTAATTTCCCGTGGCACTCGTGTAGACCGCCGAGCTCAAGTATTAGAAGCTGCTGTTGTGGGTTCGCTTTCCACCGTAGGAGAAGAAGCCCAAATTAGCCCTGGTGTGCGCGTTTGGCCTAGTAAAAAGATTGAGTCAGGGGCGATTTTAAACATTAACTTGATTTGGGGAAACACCGCCCAACGGAATTTATTTGGGCAACGTGGTGTGCAAGGATTAGCTAATATCGACATCACCCCAGAATTCGCCGTGAAATTGGGAGCCGCTTACGGTTCTACCTTAAAACCTGCTTCTAAAGTAACGGTTTCCCGTGATCAGCGTAATGTCTCTCGAATGGTGACGCGATCGCTGATTGCTGGTTTGATGTCAGTAGGTGTTGATATTCAAAACCTTGATGCTACAGCTATCCCCATCGCCCGCACAGTTATACCCACAATGTCGGTAGCTGGTGGTATCCATGTGCGGGTACACCCCGATCGCCCCGACTACATTCTGATTGAATTCATGGATGCTAAGGGGATTAATATCTCCAAAGCCCTGGAGAAGAAAATTGAAGGGGCTTACTTTAAGGAGGATATGCGGCGGGCGCTAATTCATGAAATTGGCGATGTCTCTTATCCCAGCCAAGTGATTGAGCGTTACTGCACTGCTTTTGAGAAACTGTTGCATGTTGCCACACTCTGCAACAGTCGGGCAAAAGTGGTAATTGACTATGTTTATGCCGTATCGGGGGCAGTTTTACCCCAAATGTTGGATAAATTTGGCGCGGATGCAGTGGTGCTGAATGCCAGTGTGAATAAAACGGCGATGTCAATCACTGACCGCGAAGGACTGCTGACTCAGTTAGGTCATGTAGTGGAAGCATTGAAAGCTAACTTTGGTGTACAAGTATCGGCGAATGGGGAACAGCTGATTTTAGTTGATGAATCAGGCTTCCCAATTCGTGGGGAAATGTTAACAGCACTGATGGTAGACATGATTCTCACGGCTAACCCCAGAGGAACGGTAGTAGTACCAGTTCATGCTTCCAGTGCTATTGAACAAGTTGCCCGCCGCCACGATGGCAAAGTGATTCGCACCAAAGCCAACCCTACAGCTTTAATGGAGGCTTGTCAGACAAATCAAAATGTGGTATTGGGAGGTAGTGGAGAGACTGGTTTTATTTTCCCGCAACTGCATCCGGGATTTGATTCCATGTTCTGCATTGCGAAGATAATTGAGATGTTGACTATACAAGAGCGATCGCTTGCTACTGCGCGGTCAGAATTGCCCCGTGTAATTCACAAAACTTATACAGTACGCTGCCCGTGGACAGCCAAGGGTGCTTTGATGCGTTACTTGGTAGAAACTCATCCAGCCCAAAACTTAGAACTCATCGATGGAGTGAAAATTTGTCAACCCTATGATGACAGTTGGCTGTTAGTTTTACCAGATGCCAGCGAACCACTGGTGCATTTGTATGCAAATAGCAACGATCGCGATTGGGTAGATGAGACGATCAGAAACTACCGCAGCCGTGTGCAAACGTTTGTGGAAAGACAACAAGAATATCAACCCGCCGAAGTGTAATTTGTAATGACGCTCGCGGACTCGCTACCGCTACGCTAACGTAATTCGTAATTGAATTCTTTAATTACGAATTACGAATTATTTTAATAATGGTATCGACAAGAAATAATCGTTAGATAGGCATCTTCCACCGCATAAACTAAACGATTTGTATCATCAATTCGCCGTGACCAAAATCCAGCTAAATTTTCCCGTAGAGATTCTGGCTTACCTATACCCTCAAAAGGCATCCGCATCGTCTCCTCAATCAGTTTATTGATTCTTTTGAGTGTCTTCTTGTTTTGCCCTTGCCAGTAAAGATAATCAGCCCAAGCCTCATCCGTCCATGCCAGCATTCTAGTCAATCTATTCCCCTACCAATGCCAATGATTGATTGATCACACGGTCAGATAAATACATTCCACACAGGCGCAATTGTTCTAAAACTGGACGTGCAGTAGGAATTACGCCTCGTTGTTTGGCAGTAATAACAATGCCTAATGTCCCCCGTACCGGAATTCCCAAAGTGGCGGCACAACGACGGGCTGCTAAATCATCTAGAATTACTTCAGTTCCAGGATTTACATAACCCCAGGTCAGTACAGCTGACTCACCTTGACCTAAATCCCAGTTTTGAATCACATTCGCGACTGGTGGTGTTTCTTGTACAACCAACCAATCAGTATTATTCAGCGCCACTACTGTTACATCTATTTCCCCATACGCCTGAATTTCTGCGGCTACAGCATCAGGAACAATAATTGATGATCCCATTAGGAGTAACAAATCAAGAAAGCCGCCCTTGGTCAAAAAAATTAGTGGGGGTGTGTTGATAACAGGAAGTTCAGCCACGGTTTAACTCGCGCTGCAAATCATCAAAGTCAACAGCAAAGACATCCACTTGTTCACGGGCTAGGACGGCTAGAAAGTCTCAGCGGTTTAACCCAGCAACTGAAGCTGCTTTTTCCATTGAGATTTCCTGCTTTTGATACCAGTAGATAGCAGCAGCAAGGCGCATATCACGCACAAATTCTTCTGGACTCAGGCGACGGGCGCTAAATACTTCTTCTGGCAGGTTAATCGTGACTGATGACATAATTTATGTCCTAAATTGCTGCGGTTTCTCGCTGCATTAATAATATCAGTTATCAATCCTGCCAGAATGCCGGAAATTGGGAATTTCGATACCCCAGTGAATGCTTCGCATATCACCCTGAAGTTGTTGGCGAATCTTCCAAGCAATATCTGAAAACCGCCTTTTTTTCTATGGGCATGGGCAATGAAGAGCCCAGTAGAAACACCGAAAAACAGATATCAATGAACCAGTTACCTAAATTGGGAAATTTTTCATGTGTAGAATTGGTGAGGCGCTTGTCTTGCCTTTGCCAGTAAAGATAATCAGCCCAAGCCTCATCCGTCCATGCCAGCATTCCAGTCATTGGGCAAATCTCGTTCCACGGCTTTCCCTTGCTTAAATTGAGCAATAGAACGTTCCAAATGGGTTGCATTTGTCGGAGACTTCAGTAAATGCACAGTCTCCATCAGACTATTGAAAAACTCCAGCGACATCACCACCGCATCATCTGCATCTCGTCTGGTGATGATCGTATAGTCGGCATCTTCCGTCACCCGATCTAAAACCGTCTTCAGGCTATTTCTCGCCTCGCTAAAAGAAATAACTTTCATCTTGCACTAACCTGTACTGTTTATTGTACAAGTCTAGCGTTTTCTTGAATTTGCATCCTGCAAATACTTCACAAAAGTTTACTTTAGTTAAATAAAAATAATTATTAATAAGTCTGATAGGATATCTTCGGGCTTATTGATATAGATATCCAACGTCACCGGATGAAATTGACTAAGCCTTAATGTTATTCCTTTGGCTTAAGCAATTGTTCTAAAATTCTCTCCAACCTTTCTACAGCAGCATTAGTTGAGACTTGATTATCTCGTAATTCAAGTATTACCCCGTCTAATACTGCATTTCGGGCTTTTGTAGTCTCGATAAAATCATCTGTTTTATCGATAAAATCATCTGTTTTATCGATGAATCTATCAATTTTTTCACCCATAGATTGAACGCTTAGAGCTAATCCATCAAGCTGTCTTTGAGTCAAGTCTTGGCGTTCAACAAGTCGGTCTAGCCTACTGTTGGATGATTCGGCATAACTGGCTGTAGACACGAGTAATTGTTTTACAGTTTCTAGTTCATTTTCAACATTGTCTAATCGCTGTGTGTTGGTCATTTTGATGATAGTCTTAATATTGATTGCTGACTACAGAGCGAATCTCAAACATATTACCCATATCGTAATATATTTGGTGTATCACTATTACATAATCATGTACTCAACTATTCACTATTACAGCATTTCCGAAATTTGTAGCTTTTTTAAACGCAGAGGGGCGCTGAGTTTTGCTTCGCTATGAACTGATAAAATTCTGTACTATGTCTTTGATGGTCGAAAGCCAACCCTGAGATACCTCTGGGCAACGTGCTGCCTTTGCAGTAGCTCTTGATATCCTGATTCAGCAACGCCATTTTTTGGAACTAATTAGTTAACTGTTCAGAAACTCACCAAAAGCTGATAGCGTCAAACAAAGGAGAATATCATTGTGGACGTTACAGCTTGAAAACGCGCTCTAATTACTGGCTACTGCTGCCTTATATCCAACTCCAGTGGAAAACGATCGCCAAGGGAATTGTCGGTATCTTGGGATACGTACTGGCGACATTAGTGTTAATCAATCTCGCCGGGAAGTTGGCAACTCCCTTTGCCCAAGGTAATGTAGTAGCGATCGCTCAAATAACTGGCAGCTGTGCCTTAGTCTTTCTTGTTAGAGGTTTGTTTCAGTCTATACAAGATATGTACATGGCGAAAGCTGCTTTGAGAGTTGCTTTTCATCTCCGCCAGCAAGTCTACGCCCATCTGCAAAAGCTAAATCTCAGCTATTTTGAAACGGCAAAAGCAGGTGATTTATCTTACCGCCTCACGGAAGACGTTGACCGTGTTGGCGAAGTGGTAAATAAAGGGTTTCACGACTTTATCCCCTGCATTTTGCAGTTGGTAGCAATTCCGATTTACATGATTTACCTGAATTGGCAACTGACATTAGCAACAGTGATAGTTGCACCTCTGATGGGTATTTTAGTAGGTTGGTTTGGGGAACGGTTACGCAAGTATTCCTTAAAAAGTCAAAATCGCGTGTCGGGTTTATCAGCCATCCTCTCAGAAGTTTTCAACGGTATTCGTTTGGTACAGGCTTTTGCTGCCGAAAATTACGAAATCGCCCGCTTTGGACATGAAGCAGAACGCAGTCTTAAAGCAAAATACTCAGCCGAACGCCTGAAAGCAATTCAGATTCCGATCATCGGATTTCTGGAAGCCTTAAGTGGGTTATCGTTACTGATTGTGGGAACGTGGCAAATTTCCCAAAATAACTTGACAGTGGCGAATTTTTTCAGTTATCTGGCGGCGGCGGCGCTGTTAATTGATCCCATTGGTCATACTACTAACAACTACAACGAATTTAAGCAGGGTGAAGCATCTGTTGACCGCGTTTTTGAATTGATGGCAATTCAGCCGACGGTGATTGAAAAAACAAATGCGATCGCTCTACCACCAGTCAAAGGCAAAGTAGAATATCGTCATATTTCCTTTGCTTATAAACTAGGTGAACCCGTATTAAAAGATATCAGTTTATTAGTATCGCCAGGGGAAGCGATCGCTCTTGTGGGTGCATCTGGTGCTGGTAAAACTACATTTGTGAATCTTCTCCCGCGTTTTTACGATCCCGAAGTTGGCCAAATCTTCATTGACGGTGTTGATATTCGGGATGTGAAGCTGCATAGTCTGCGGCGACAAATTGGGATTGTTCCGCAAGAAACCATCATGTTTTCCGGGACAATTGCTCAAAATATCGCTTTTGGACAAGATGTTTTTGAGATGGAAGCAGTTAAAGAGGCGGCGAAAATTGCTAACGCCCATCAGTTTATTAGCCAACTACCAGAGGGTTATCAGACTTGGGTGGGTGAGCGTGGGGTAAACTTATCTGGTGGACAAAGACAAAGAATTGCGATCGCTCGTGCTGTTCTGCTCAATCCCCAAATCTTGATTCTGGATGAGGCGACATCAGCATTAGATTCCGAGTCAGAAGCACTGGTACAGGAAGCACTGGAAAGGTTGATGGAAAAACGCACAGTATTTATTATTGCTCACCGTTTATCAACAGTTAGACGGTGCGATCGCATTTTAGTTATCGAACAGGGACAAATTGTGGAATCGGGAACCCATGAAGAATTATTAGCTTTAGAGCGTCGCTATGCGCGGTCTTATGCCCAGCAGTTTAGTTAAATATGACCACTCTGGCAGAGTAAGATAATTCCGGGTTAGACCATAGCAATTAATTTTATATGTAGTGGGTGAGAAGTGAAAGGAAAAAATAATCCCAAGAAATCTCAGCTGTTAAAACAGCCATTTGCTTTAGCAATCGGTGCGGCAGTAGTAGCTGCAATTTGCGGAGCAATTTACTCCTCGGTTGTAAGTTTAACTCCCTTAAAAAATGATCATGATGTTGCTTTACATCTGCCTGGTAGTTCCGAAAGTGTAACAGGTTCGATTCCTGCAACTCTAGATCATCCTGTGAATATTTTGATTCTCGGTATCGACAATTCTGGACATCCCCACGAGAAAAATTTTACTCCTGCCGAGGCATTAGCAGGCAATAGCGATACTATCCTACTAGCCCAAATCATGCCAGATTCTCATTCGATTAATATACTATCTATTCCCAGAGATACTCTCGTTCGATTTTATGGAGTTGGTGTAGATAAAATTAATGATGCAAACGTGCGTGGTGGAACAAAACTAGCAGCCCAAAGTGTAAGTCAGCTATTAGATGGTGTATCAATTGATCGTTATGTGCGCCTGGATACAGAAGGTTTTATTCATTTGGTAGATGCCTTGGGAGGAGTTGAAGTTAATATTCCTAAAAAAATGGATTATGTAGATCATTCACAAAACCTCAGCATTCACTTTTTAGCAGGTTTACAAAAGTTAAGTGGGCAGCATCTAGAAGAATACATCCGTTTTCGCCATGATGCTTTAGGTGATATTGGTCGAGTCCAGCGACAACAACAAGTTCTTAAAGATATCCTACTTACATTGCTTCAGCCACAAACTATTACTAAATTACCTCAAATTTTAAAGGTAGCTCAAGATAATATAGACACTGATTTATCTATTAATGAAATGTTAGCCATAGCTCAAACTTTAGCTCAAAGTAATCACCATAATTTTATTCTCCTGCCAGGGCGTTTTAGTGAAAAAAGTGAATACAATGTTAGCTACTGGATTTCTGACCATAAAGCTACTAGCAAAATTCTCCAACGTTATTTTGATTTTAATAATGTAGAAGTAAAAGAAGAGGACAAAAATTTAGTAGTGCCGCAAGGTATGAAAATTTTTCTCCAGAACGCAACTACACAACACGAAGCTGTAGAAAAAGTCACCTCTTTACTCGAAAAATACGGTTTTAGGAATATTTTTCTTTCTAGTCATGAAATTGATACTAATATAGACTCTGCTCAAAAAACCAGAATTATTGCTCAACATGGAAATCCTGAAGCAGCGAGTGCAGTTCAAAAAGCTCTTGGTGTCGGTGATGTAGAAGTTGCTTCTTTAGGAGATATTGCATCTGATGTCACTGTTGTCATTGGCACAGATTTGACTAGTTCCATTTCGGAAAATAATCCTACTTCTATCAGACAGAATTTGGGATTACATACTAGTACAGCACGGCGGAAATCCAGCTACCATCTCAATTAACCAGAGTAGGGGCAATTCATGAATTGCTTCTACTAAAACCTCTTGGCAAACGCATCTAAATATAGTTTTATTATCTACCAAGCTACTCATCGTTGGCAAAATCCAGAACCAATTTTGGGTTTACCAATATCTATTCATTCAGTGTGTATTGGTGTTTATCTCTATAGTTTGTGGTGGGTTCCCAGCAGCATAAATCTCCCACATCGCAAAATAGGCTTGTTCTAGATTGCGGGTGAAACGTTGTGTATGAAATAGGGGGTAAGTGGTACGATTTTGTGCTAATCTCTGTTTGATTTCCGGCAATGCTGTAGGGGAATGTGCTAAATGTATGGCTAATTGCTCATATTGCTCTAAGTTATTAGTGATTAAGTCTGGTAAACCAACTGCTGTCAGCAAACTAGCAGCAACACGAGAAGCAAAGGTTTTTCCTATACAAGTAATAATTGGTAAACCTGCCCATAAAGCATCACTAGCAGTAGTGTGAGCATTATAATAAAAGGTATCTAGAAATAAGTCTGCTAATTGATGTCTGGCTAAATGTTCGGCTTTAGTGTGATATTGGGCAAAAATTAAGCGATCGCTATTAATTCCCCTAGCTTTGGCTTCTCGTTTGAGGTTATCCTCAGCAGCCGGGAATTTGACAAGTAACCACAGCACACTACCCGAAACTGCGGCGAGAATCCTCATCCAAATATCGAAAATCTGCGGTTCAATTTTATAGTTGTTGTTGAAGCAGCAAAAGACAAAACCCGACTCTGGTAAACCATACTGAGAACGAGTCACAGGTGTAGAAGCGATCGCTTGTTGATGATCGTTGACTTGATAGCTGTGGGGTAAGGTGACTAGCTTCTCGCTAAAACCATCAGCAAATTCTGGCGGTGTGACTACTGGATCACTAATTATATAATCGATAAATTCAGCGCCCATCGTTCCAGGATAGCCCAAATAGCTGACCTGAATGGGAGCAGGTCGCAAAGCCAAAATAGCAGTGCGAGAACCAGCAGTGTAACCTTTGAGATCGATTAATATCTGAATGCCATCATCATAAATCTGGCGGGCGCTTTCTTCTATAGATAAAGTAGTAATATCTCGGAAGTGTTCGCAGTTAGCAGCGATGTGTTGGCGGTATTCGCTGTTATCGTCTGCACTAAAAGAGTAAGCAAATATCTCAAAACTAGCTCGATCGTGCAGGTTAAATAAGCTTTTTATCAGATGACTGGTAGCATGGTTGCGGAAATCATTGGATAAATAGCCAATGCGTAGCCGCCCAGTCAACGAACGGGAATGAGTAAAATTGAGAGATTTTTGTACCCATTGTTTCTGGATATTTTCGCCGTGTGTACGAGCGATTTTTAGCAAAAAAGTCCTCTCCCAAGGCTTGTATATGGTGTCAAAAGGGGCGATTGTTGTGGGTTTTGCTTTCTCAACCTCTTGGAGAGTTTGTTCCCAAATGCGGGTTAAATCAGACTGACGACTACGCCAATCGCAACTCATTTCTTTGAGGTAAAACAGGTAATTGAAGGCTTCAGCCGAGTCTGGTTGCAGTTCTAAAACCTTTTCAAATATTACCCTGGCTGCATCTACTTGACCTTGAGTAGCGATCGCCAAAGATATCAGTGCTGACCCCAAACGGTTGTAAGCTTTAATATAATCTGGTTTGTGGTGAATGGCAGAACGATAACAAGCGATCGCACTTGCTAAATTCTCTTGCGCCTCTAATACTATGCCCAGATTCAGATAAGCTTCGGGATAATCAGGATTTTTCTGTAAAGCCTCCTGAAACTTAGCTGCTGCTGCTGATAGCTTACCTTGCATTTGCCAAGCTAAACCCAGATTATTGTGAGCAAAAGCATAGTTCGGGTTACTGAGAATTGCAGATTGAAAACAAGCGATCGCTTTTTCTAAATTTTTCTCAGCTACGCAGACAATCCCCAAATTATTGTGTGCTGCTGCATATTTAGGATTTATTGTCAATGCCTGTTGGTAAGCCAAAACAGCTTGGTCAGTTTGTCCTTGACTGTCCATAATTACCCCCAATTGATACCAAGCGGGAGCATATTGGGGATATTGCCTAATTATTTGTTCGTATAAAGCGATCGCCTCTGTCAATTGTAGTTGTGTTTGTAAGGCTAATGCTTGTTGATAAAGCTGTTCTACAGCTCTTAATTGCTGCGATTGGGTTGACCATAACCAATCAGAATTAGACCAGTCTCGACTTTGAGGCGTGATTGCAGAGATAATTTTGTCTTGATCTGCGTTGTTAGTAAATTCTTGTATAGGCGCTGACTTGTCAGTTCGCGCATTTCCCCCAATTAGCGGCGAACGTGGATCAAGGGTAATCACCTGCTGAATCTCCTCAGTATGGAATCCCAACGCCTGCGGGCGAGAGACTCCTGATAACACCTGCACATCATAAAGTTCCGTCACTTCTCCTTCTAGACGCAGCCAGTGGACAACTTGGCCAGTTTTCAAATCAATGACCATCAATCCACAACGGGGTTCAGTATTTTTACTGGCTAAATTCTCATCCAGTTTTAAACCAGAAAAAGTTTTGTCGCGGGGCTTAGATAAGCCGACAATGGCATAATCGCCACTAAATGCCAAACCACGCAGAAAACCGGGACAAAAAGCCACAGGCTGAAATACTCCATCGGCATCGATATAGCCAAATTCCCCGGTGCCAGCATTCAGCAACCACAACTTACCCTGATAAAATCGTGGGGCATGGGGCATAGATAAACCCCTAGCAATCACCTGATCAGATTGAATATCAATAATACAGCCGCCGCCTTGTCGCTGCTCCCGCCAACCATCCACCACATCAGATTCACCACAAAGGGTAACATAGCGGGGTTTCCCGTCCACCATCGCCAAACCATTCAGGTGACAGCGATCCTCACTTACCAAACTAGAAATAAACTGAGGTTTCCATAAAGGAATGCAACTATGGCGATCGCTCACCGTTGCCAGACAATTTAATATAGTACTGATAAAAATAATGCGATCGTTATCAGCTTCCACCGCCAAATCATGAATATCTAAATCCCCAGTAGTATAAGCAATGCGGGGAATATAAAGCTTGTCATAACCATCATAAAGTTGTCCTGGAGTCAGCACATTGTCTAACTGCCAGAGTTGGGATCTAGAACTGAGATAAATTCGTTCTGGGGTAGCATATAACCCCATTGCGCGGTCAAAAACGCGCTCAAATCCCGACAATTGTCCGTAAGTGTTTACCCCTAACAGCATGAGGCGCGAACTTTGATAGGTAGAGAAAGCCAGACTAATTTGCTGAGATTGTAGCCAGTCGATGAAATGACGCGAAACCAGTATTTCTACAGGGAGAGCAGCTTTAGCAGTGGATTGTAAGATCATTGGCAAAAATATATTTGACACTAGGGATATTCATCGCTAGGATGTTGGACGTTTAGTTATTAACTATACATACATAAAAACTCAAGTCAATAGCTATGTAAAATTCATTAGAACACTTCTTGCCCCCGCAAGCCTACTGAGGGGCTGCCAGATCCCCGACTTCTTTAAGAAGTCGGGGATCTGACCACCAAGTGATTTTACTGAAAACTTACGCAAACAATAGCCGAAAAGAGTGATTTTTAGGTAGGGGCAATTCATGAATTGCCCCTACTGTATGTACTTTTGCGTAAGTTCTATTACTGAAGATTCTCCAACGCTCAACAACTACCACAGTAATTTTATTGATGAAATTGGTGGTTTTAGGCTGCCTGAGAGGTTGTTTGAAAAGTATTTCGCTGTGACTTTAGGCACTTTTAGATCCCCCCTAACCCCCTTAAAAAGGAACCGGAATCAAAGTCCCCCAATTTATCGGGGGATTTAGGGGGATCTAAAATTTTTGATACCGACAAGAGGACTTTTCAAACATCCTCTGAGTACAGGTGATTTTATCCAACCTGAAATTAATACCCAAATAATCAAAGATCATGACAACTGCAACTACCACAAAGCACATCCTAGTCATCATCGACTCAGCAATAGATGACCATCAAATACTCGTTCAGGGCATTTTACCCACAGCCGAAGTAATTACCCTCAACAAACACCAAGACGGCATCGCCCAAATCAGCGCCCTCTGCAAAAACCATCCCGCAGCCAGTATCCAGATAATTGCCCACGGTAGCCCCGGCAAATTGCAACTAGGTAATAGCCACCTAAACCTAGCCAACCTCCACACCTATCGCCAGCAATTACAACAGTGGCAAGCCGCCGAAATCCTGATTTATGGGTGTGAAGTCGCAGCTGGAGAAACCGGAAAAACCTTCATAGAACAGCTACACCAACTCACCGGGGCAAACATCGCCGCCTCAGTCCAGAAAATAGGCAACACCCAACAAGGGGGAACCTGGGAACTAGAGGTGAACATAGGGCAAATCGCCTCCACCTTGGCGTTGGAACCAGAAATTAGGGAAGCCTACCCTGGAGTGTTTGCCACCTTTGACAGCAACACCAACTTCACCGTCGGGACTAATCCCATTTCAGTCACAGTGGGAGACTTCAACGGCGACGGCAACCTGGACTTGGCTGTGGCTAACTTTAACAGCAACACCATCTCAGTGCTACTAGGCAACGGCACTGGCGGCTTTGACACCGCCACTAACTTCGCCGTCGGGACTCAACCCAGGTCAGTAAGAGTGGGAGACTTCAACGGCGACGGCAAGCTGGACTTGGCTACTGCTAACTACGGCAGCAACACCGTCTCCGTGCTGCTAGCCAACAGCACAGGCGGCTTTGACACCGCCACTAACTTCACCGTCGGGACTCAACCCTATTCAGTAACAGTGGGAGACTTCAACGGCGACGGCAACCTGGACTTGGCTGTGGCTAACAAAAGCAGCAACAACGTCTCAGTGCTGCTAGGGCTAGGCACTGGCGGCTTTGCCACCGCCACCGACTTCGCCGTCGGGACTCAACCCAGGTCAGTAAGAGTGGGAGACTTCAACGGCGACGGCAAGCTGGACTTGGCTGTGGATAACTACACCAGCAACAACGTCTCAGTGCTGCTAGGCAACGGCACAGGCGGCTTTGACACCGCCACTAACTTCACCGCCGGGACTAGTCCTATTTCAGTCACAGTGGCAGACTTCAACGGTGACGGCAAGCTGGACTTGGCTGTGCCTAACTTCAGCAGCAACACCGTCTCAGTGCTGCTAGGCAACGGCACTGGCGGCTTTGCCACTGCCACCAACTTCACCGTCGGCAGTAGTCCCTTTTCAGTCACAGTGGGAGACTTCAACGGCGACGGCAAGCTGGACTTGGCTACTGCTAACTTCAGCAGCAACACCGTCTCCGTGCTGCTAAATACCACCCCCAAAATTACCATCGCTGCCGGCACCAACCCCACAGAAGGCGGTGCAGATGGCAGCTTTAACATCACCCTCGACACTCCTGCCCCAGTTGGCGGCTTAGTCGTCAATTTCAACACCACAGGTAGCACTGCCACCCCCACCACCGACTACACCTTGGCACCAGGCACAAATATCACTGCTGTCACAGCCAACACCTTCACCATCGCCCAGGGGCAAACTACCGCCACCTTAAAAGTCACAGCTGTCGCTGATGGAATCTCTGACCCCAACGAAACCGTCACCATCAACCTAGAATCCAGCCCAGACTACATCCTTGGCGCCAACAGCACCGCCGATTTCCAACCAACCACCAACTTCTCCGTCGGCAGTCTTCCCTTTTCAGTCACAGTGGGAGACTTCAACAGCGACGGCAAGCTGGACTTGGCTGTGGCTAACTACACCAGCAACAACGTCTCAGTGCTGCTAGGTAACGGCACTGGCGGCTTTGCCACTGCCACCAACTTCACCGTCGGGACTGGTCCCATTTCAGTCACAGAGGGAGACTTCAACGGCGACGGCAAGCTGGACTTGGCTGTGACTAACCAAGGCAGCAACAACGTCTCTGTGCTGCTAGGTAACGGCACAGGCGGCTTTGGCACCGCCACCAACTTCACCGTCGGGACTCAACCCATTTCAGT
The DNA here is from genome assembly GCF_017115085.1 of Nostoc sp. NMS7. GTDB lineage: Bacteria > Cyanobacteriota > Cyanobacteriia > Cyanobacteriales > Nostocaceae > Nostoc. The sequence goes on from NZ_JABXKJ010000201.1 coordinate 71,019, forward strand.
CACAGAGGGAGACTTCAACGGCGACGGCAAGCTGGACTTGGCTACCGCTAACAGAAGCAGCAACACCGTCTCCGTGCTGCTAGGTAATGGCACAGGCGGCTTTGCCACCGCCACCAACTTCACCGTCGGGACTAGTCCCCGGTCAGTAACAGTGGGAGACTTCAACGGCGACGGCAAGCTGGACTTGGCTGTGCCTAACTTCAGCAGCAACACCGTCTCAGTGCTGCTAGGCAACGGCACTGGCGGCTTTGCCACTGCCACCAACTTCACCGTCGGCAGTAGTCCCTTTTCAGTCACAGTGGGAGACTTCAACGGCGACGGCAAGCTGGACTTGGCTACTGCTAACTTCAGCAGCAACACCGTCTCCGTGCTGCTAAATACCACCCCCAAAATTACCATCGCTGCCGGCACCAACCCCACAGAAGGCGGTGCAGATGGCAGCTTTAACATCACCCTCGACACTCCTGCCCCAGTTGGCGGCTTAGTCGTCAATTTCAACACCACAGGTAGCACTGCCACCCCCACCACCGACTACACCTTGGCACCAGGCACAAATATCACTGCTGTCACAGCCAACACCTTCACCATCGCCCAGGGGCAAACTACCGCCACCTTAAAAGTCACAGCTGTCGCTGATGGAATCTCTGACCCCAACGAAACCGTCACCATCAACCTAGAATCCAGCCCAGACTACATCCTTGGCGCCAACAGCACCGCCGATTTCCAACCAACCACCAACTTCTCCGTCGGCAGTCTTCCCTTTTCAGTCACAGTGGGAGACTTCAACAGCGACGGCAAGCTGGACTTGGCTGTGGCTAACTACACCAGCAACAACGTCTCAGTGCTGCTAGGTAACGGCACTGGCGGCTTTGCCACTGCCACCAACTTCACCGTCGGGACTGGTCCCATTTCAGTCACAGAGGGAGACTTCAACGGCGACGGCAAGCTGGACTTGGCTGTGACTAACCAAGGCAGCAACAACGTCTCTGTGCTGCTAGGTAACGGCACAGGCGGCTTTGGCACCGCCACCAACTTCACCGTCGGGACTCAACCCATTTCAGTCACAGAGGGAGACTTCAACGGCGACGGCAAGCTGGACTTGGCTACCGCTAACAGAAGCAGCAACACCGTCTCCGTGCTGCTAGGTAATGGCACAGGCGGCTTTGCCACCGCCACCAACTTCACCGTCGGGACTAGTCCC
>NZ_JABXKJ010000201.1:72319-72948 GCF_017115085.1 Nostoc sp. NMS7
TAATGGCACAGGCGGCTTTGCCACCGCCACCAACTTCACCGTCGGGACTAGTCCCTATTCAGTCACAGTGGGAGACTTCAACGGCGACGGCAAGCTGGACTTGGCTACCGCTAACTACGGCAGCAAGAACGTCTCCGTGCTGCTAGGGCTAGGCACAGGCGGCTTTGCCACCGCCACCAACTTCACCGTCGGGACTGGTCCCGTTTCAGTCACAGAGGGAGACTTCAACGCCGACGGCAAGCTGGACTTGGCTACCGCTAACTACGGCAGCAAGAACGTCTCCGTGCTGCTAGGGCTAGGCACAGGCGGCTTTGCCACCGCCACCAACTTCACCGTCGGGACTGGTCCCGTTTCAGTCACAGAGGGAGACTTCAACGCCGACGGCAAGCTGGACTTGGCTACCGCTAACTACGGCAGCAACACCGTCTCTGTGCTGTTAAATGCTAACCCCAGTGCCACTTTAACAATTGCCGAACCTATTGCCCCAGTCACCACCGCCACCGACACCGCCCTCACCTACACCGAAAACGACTCCCCGACAGCCATCGACTCTGGCATCACCGTCACCGATGCCGACTCCACCAACCTCAGCAGCGCCACTGTCAGTATTACCAACGGTTTTGACGCCA
>NZ_JABXKJ010000095.1 GCF_017115085.1 Nostoc sp. NMS7
GCCATTTATTCTCCTCTGATGAAGTTGGCTCAATATGATATCCGTACTGAGCAAATGAAAACTGTTATCGCTGAAGAAAATAGTAAACTTGGGGAGAGCGAAGTAGAACAATCCAAATCTTTTAATATTACATCAACCGAACCTATCGCAGGACTTGAAAGTTCAAAAATTGAAGCTCAACCATTGCTAGCACCTGCTGATAAACCATTACCTCAATGGCAACAAACTGGCAGCAATTTTTCTGCATTTTTGGAGCAATTACCTAAATATTTAGGTAGATTTTCCACTGAATACCAGCTGCCAATTATTTGTTTTGCCACAATTATTGCAGCGACTGTGGCAGTTAAGCTAATTTTAGCTGTATTAGATGTAATAAATGAAATTCCGCAGGCAAATTTAGTTTTTGAGTTGACTGGAATTGGTTACTTCATCTGGTTTGTTTTTCGATATCTATTCAAAGCTTCTACTCGGCAAGAATTAGTTGCACAAATTAGTTTTATCCAAAAAGAAATTGTCGAGGGGCAAGATTCATAAGTTGTTATGCCTCTACATTTGCTTTCTTTTATAGTGAAAGAAGGTACAGGGCAAACGCATTCATGCTACCTAAAAAGTTTTGCAACAAACTTACTTATGAAAGTTGACTTTGGTGTTACTGCTATTGATGGGAGCAAAACACCATCCTGGCTTTTATTTTTAAGAGAGCTTAACGAAGGTGGATTCAGAGAAATCCTAACATTTTCTTACGATGTATTTGTGCCTTTTACACACGAAGATTGGCGCGGGCGCATTCGTGCTAATGCTGCCACCTTTGGCACTAATTTGATAGTAAATGGTGATGCAGAACAAGGGCAAGGAGATCCAATTGGTAATGCTGTTGGGGCTGATATACCTACTATCCCTGGCTGGACTACGACAGGTAGTTTCAGTGTATTAAAGTACGGGGCAACAGGTTTTAGCTTTACCAACCCCTTAGGTAATGTAGTGAACGTTACTGTTCCTAGTATTGATGTTCCTGGGCCAAGCGATCGCGGACTCAATTTATTCTTTGGTGGTGCCGATCGAGCCTCTTCCAGTGCTTTGCAATTAATCGATATATCTGATTTAGCCTCAACTATTGATGCAGGTCAAGGTACGTTTAACTTAAGTGGCTGGTTGGGAGGATATAGCACAGATGAAGATAGCGCATCACTAAACATTACTTTTCTTGATCAAGCTAACCAGTCTTTAGGTATAGCTAGTATTGCTTCGCCAACTGCCACGCAAAGAAATAACACCACAGGCTTATTTTTGCAGTCAACTGATGGTTCTGTACCTGTGGGTACACGCCAAATCAATGTACTGCTGAACGCCAATTATGCAAGAGGTCGGGTAAATGACGCCTACGCAAATAATCTTTCGTTAGTAGTTACTAAAGTCCCAGAACCATCAATCTCAGGTTTATTGTTAGTTGGTACATCTTGTCTGATGGTATGGAAATTGCGTAGAAACAACCAAATATTCCAGTAGATTGCATCAGATTTTGAATGCTTAAATACTTAACTTGCAACAGTTGGAGAAGTTCAACTGTTGCAGTCTGAACTTTATTAAAGAACTTTCCCTCCACGCCAATTCATACACAGGATAAAATTTGATGTTAAAAACAACGTTTGTCACAAAGCAACTAATTATTGCTCTGGGGTTAGGATTAGCTGCATTATTTACTGCTACTCCCGCTCAAGCTGCGGTCTTAACCTATCAAGGTGATACCACAAATCAGCCGACTTGGCGGCGTACAGCACCAGGCGATCCTCCCGATAGAATCAGTGGTGAAAACGCTGGAACTATGGGTATGACTGTACCATACAGCGTTTTTCAATTTGTGGTTGAAGAATCGGGTTTGTATACATTTGGTAGTACTGTACCCGGAGCTATATCAGCTGCTGATGGAGTCTGGGATAATTTTTTAGTTTTATATCAGGATAGTTTTAACCCCACCAATTAATTGACTAACGTCCTTGTAGCAGCGATCGCTCCTGATAATGGTAGCCCTGCCTTCGACCGACAACTGACTGCTCAACGAAATTACTTTTTAGTTACAACTGGTCGTCGCGTAACTGATTTTGGTCTTTTTACCAACACCATCAGTGGTTCAGGTAAAGTTGTAGCAGTTCCTGAATCGGGTTCAATGCCTGGAGTGTTAGCGGCTGTTGGGGTTGGTTTACTACTATATAAACGAAAACAAAGTATTGTAACGGTGCGCTAACGCAGACATGGTTAATTGACTGAATGGCACTAAGATAACGGCAAACCTATTATTTATAAGGCTTTTGGGTGTGGGGAATTAAGAAGATGTAGTTCTCTTTAACGTAACTATTATTCAATGTCTATTAACACTACACCCAAGACCCTGCCAGCAAGGAGATTTCAGCTTTACAAGCGTGCCATTCGTTAATTGACCACCTACACCCAAGAGTTGCCGTAGTACTCTGTAAATTTAAAATTGAGGATAAAATCGTTTAAGTTTAAGCCATGCATCTACCGTAATAAACTGCCAATCAACTGTGCGATCGCTCTTGTTTCCAGAGAGAGAATAGAGGCGATCGCCATCCTTTTGCAGGATATTTGAAGCAGTTTTGCTACTTCTGTTATGAACTGTTCTAAGTTTGAAGGCCTTTGGATATAAGTTTGAAATCCAGATGCAAGAGCCTTTTTATCTGCCTTATCTTCAGAACTACTAGTAAAATTGAATCTACCACCTGGTAGTAAAGTTTATGCTGATTCAGCTTACACCGATTACACTGTTGACTATGACTTGGAACAAACAAGTCAAATTTCTTTAAAAGTAATGCGGAAAAAGAACTCTAAGCGTCAAGACCTTCCTTGGGATCAATATATTAAACAACATACTCGCCATGATATTGAAACCGTGTTTAGTAGTATCACTTGTGTTTTCCCAAAATCCATTCATGGGATGACATTTAAAGGGTTTTTACTGAATATAACTTGCAAAACCTGAAAAATTTGTGAGATGCTTTAAAAAAACAAAATCCAGCATTAGTTACTGAAATCACTGTGAGCTTTCAAACCGGCTCAGGGCCACGAACCGAAACATACTATGGAGTCCCCCTATGGGAATTAATTAATAATCCGAAAGCCGGAGGTGGTCTAAAACCTGGGAATTCTGGGGTGAATAGTAAAAACTCTTTTCTGAGGCAATATGTTCTAGTTGACGCCACAGATTGCTATGGTGCAGTCGTAGCTATTGGTGAAATTCAACCTAATTTTGAAGGGAAAACAGTGCTAGTTGCATTTGCAAAAAAAGGTAGTGATGGTAAAGTCGTGCCTTTAACAGATGAAGGATTTGCTCGTTTAGTAGTTCCAGGTGACAAAGCTGGAGGTCGTTAGGTTAGTAATGTGACAAATATCCTCATATTATCTGCTCCTCCTTCTCCTTTGAAACCAAAATATTTCTGAAAACCCGTCTGATTAAAGATGCCTACAACAGAGAGTTCATCTTCTAATACCAGTCTGATATCTAAGTTATTCTGTAAGGCTGAAGATATCTCACTAAATGAGGATAATCCAACAATCTGATAGTTGTTAGTATTACTCAGTTCAGAATTATCTTATAAGTAGGGAGAATCAAAATATGGAAGTTAGCGCTCGTAATTCCTTAAAAGGAACTATTAAGAAAATTCACCCAGGAGCAGTCAACTCTGAGGTCATATTAGAAATTGTGCCTGGGGTGGAAGTAACTGCAATTATTACCAAGGAGTCAGTAGAGCATCTCCAACTTCAAGAGGGAAAACAAGCGATTGCTGTGATTAAAGCGTCGGATGTCATAATTGCTACAGAATAGCTCGAAATGAGTAGATAAGTTGTGGCGATCCGCTTATAGTAGAGCGATCGCTACGATTATCCAACTATTTACGAATTTTTCGAGCAAGAACTGCTACCACACACCAGACATAAAGGATCGTGATAAGAATTTCGTTTGGTAAATTCCATTCGCATCAAGTCGATTGTCAGCAGTTGTGATAATAGGGGTTGACTAAACTTAGTAATCAACTTTATTACCTCTAATGCACTAAGACAAGCTAGTGTACCAGAAACAGCACCGATAACCGAGAACCCACGCTGATTCCAATCTGGCTTTTCTGGGAACAAGCATGATAGACAAGGAGTGACACCAGGAATAATCGTCGTCAGGTAAGCTTCCATTCCGTCCATTGCAGCTTCCACCATTGGTTTTTGCCAGCGCACGCAAGCCTCATTGAGCAAGTTACGCTCTGTGAAATTGTGGGCGCAATCAACAGCTATATCAGCAGATTGCACTAAAGAGTCTACATTCTCTTTTGTAACGTAATCATGAACCGCTTCCACCCGAATATCAGGATTAATAGCTTGCAGAGTTTCTCTGGCTTTGAATACTCTTGGCTTACCTATCCAATCATTTGTCATTAGAACCTGACGATTCATATCATCTAGCCGTAAGTCACCACCCCGAACTAGAATTAGCCGCCCAACACCTGCTACTGCCAAATAAAGTGCTGATGTACCGCCTAACCCCCCTACACCTGTAACCAAAACCGTTGCAGACTTCAAGCGCTTTTGTCCTGCTTCTCCAAAATTGGGAAGCATCATTTGGCGGTGATAGCGTTCTAACTCACTGGGTGTTAAGTTCATCGCTTTTTACCTGTTTATCAGTCGTAAAATTTATCATCTAGTTGGTAGCAAATATTGTAGTTGTCTATACACTTTTCGGATTTATTACTTGTAAAGTTGGTATTTATTCCAGGCACTATTAAGGGTTTGCGTTTTCCAAGCGTGCCATTCGGATTTGAGCGTTATCTCTTGGTGACGACTGAGTAAGTTAGCAGATGATGAAAAGGCGATACCTACGGTGGGCTGCACCTAGGCTAGATAGCATTCCCGGATGTTAAATATCTTTGCAAAATGTAGCTATGCTTGCGAAAAATCAGCAAAATTTTCAAAGCACCAATATGTCTGACAACAAAAACGGCAAATACTAGAAAACCTTGCTATTGCCCTGGCAGTTTAAGTTTGTCTACTGCGGCTTTTTTTAATAGAGAGATACAACCTCATGAAACTGGGGATTTATTCCTCTTCATAGTGCGCGATCCGACTTGGTGATTTTCAAAGAATACTTAGAACAATCACCAGTACAGCAGTTTATCAATATCTTGGGACATCGGAAGCGTGCGATGCCTACGGCAACCCTAAGAGGGAACGCAATTAGAGGTTTTCCGTGGCTATGATATCAGCAATATTGGGGAAGTCATAGCAAATATTTAGAGTCATCAATGAATGGCACGCTTGAAAAGCGGAAATACTTGTGGTTTAACCAGTTTGCAATTGCTTGCGTAATTCAATTGCGTGTGAGGGTTTGAGGAGTGTATTTACAAAAACAATTTACCTTTTTTTGGCACAGTTTTTTGCTGTCTAGTTCTTGTTTAGCGATGTCTATCGACAAGTCCGTGCCCGTCTACGCTGTACCAGTTTTGGGTCAAGAGATCCCAAATACTAACCCTGGTAAAGAGCAGTTATCATGGCAAAAAACTGGCTCTATCGCTCCCTTTATGGACTTTAATAATAAATAAAAAGATATTATAGGCTGCATTCGTTATATGGGTTGGGTTTTAAGCTTTTGAAGCTTCCCCATAAAACCTTGATTTTAATGCCGTAACATAAGATGAGTGGTAGAACCATTTTTATTTAGCAGTAGAACATTAAAAAGGGGCAGTTTGATTGCCCCTCCCTTAAGAGAATGCCAACAATTACTTTAGTCTATGGCAATTATTACATCTGATGATTTGACTATGGCATACACTTGTTTACCTTCAGTAAGTTTCAGACTTTCTGCTGATGACTTGGTAATAATTGAAGTTACCTCTACTCCAGGTGCAATTTCCAATGTCACTTCTGTATTTACAGATCCGACTACGACGCTTTTCACTGTACCTTTGAGAGCATTGCGAGCGCTAACTTGCATTTTACGATTTTTCCTTGTGTTTTTATTAACACATTAATCATAACAACTAGTTACATTAAATTCTATGGCTATAGGTATAAATTCCACTATTTTTTAGTATTTCTTGATATAGGAAATATATCTAAGCAAATTTACCCTATTTAGTTGGTAATTTTTCCTAAAAATGTAGTTATTTCTGCTGATTTCCAGCTTTTTAGAGACTGCAAATGAATAATAAACGAATCCTGACTTTTCTGAGTGACGTATCAATGAGCGACACAAAGTCATAATCGACCTCACAACTTTAGAGAAATGTGGTAAATTCAAAGGTTTGGA
>NZ_JABXKJ010000256.1 GCF_017115085.1 Nostoc sp. NMS7
CAAGCTTTTGGCTTAGAACTCATCCCTATTTCCAACGCTATGGAATGTGTTTCTTAGGAGATAAAAAAATAGGAGAATTGCGTGGCCAGGTTAACAAAGGATATAGCAGGCAAAACACCTGTCTCATTAGGATTGTTGGGCGCTGCTGCCTTTATGGTAGTTGCCGATGCACGGGTGATTGACCCCCTGCTGCACATCATTGCCGATGAATTCAAAGTCGGCGTTGGTAGTGCTGCGGTGATTATCTCCGCATATACGATTCCCTATGGACTATTTCAGTTAGTGTACGGCCCACTAGGCGATCGCATCGGCAAAATTAAGGTAATTACAATCGCACTGGCGGCATTTGCTGTCGGTACGGCGGTTTGTGCCTTTGTGTCAAATATCGTCTTACTTACCTTGCTGCGGTTTCTCACAGGGATGGCTGCGGCTGGGGTGATCCCCGTCACCCTCGCTTACATTGGTGACAATTTTCCTTATGAAGAACGCCAAGCTGCCATCGGCAAGTATTTAAGTGCCTTGGTGTTGGGTCAAATTCTCGGCGGTAGTTTGGGTGGCATCTTTGGAGAATATCTCAGCTGGCGTAATATCTTTCTGGTATTTGGGATCGTCTCCCTTACCATTGCTGGACTTTTATGGCGGGGGACGCGCCACCTTAGCGATAGTCAACCTCCCCAAAGTCGCGTAAATGGCATCACATTTCGACCTTATTACCAACTATTGACCCAACCGATCGCCCGGACTGTGATTATAGGGGTGTTTGTCGAAGGCTTTTGCCTGTTTGGGGCATTTGCTTACGTTGGCGCATTTCTGCGCGATCGCTATAGTCTTAGTTATGTAGCGATCGGGTTTATGCTCAGTAGTTTTGGATTGGGGGGACTAATTTACAGTCGCTCAGTTAAATGGTTAGTTAGGCGACTGGGTGAAATTGGTTTAATAGGCGTGGGAGGAGGCTTGATGTCTATGGGCTTCTTAGCGATCGCATTGTTCCAGAACTGGATACTTTTTATCCCCTTGAGTATTTTAATCGGATTGGGCTTTTATATGATGCACAGCACCCTTCAGACCCAAGCCACGGAGCTTTCCCCAGAAGCACGAGGTACTGCTGTTTCGCTGTTCGCCTTCAACCTGTTTGTCGGCCAGGGAATCGGCGCAGCAGTATTCGGTAGGATTGTAGATAACTTCGGCTACATTTATTGTTTTATTCTGGCTGGTGTAGCGATCGCTCTACTTTCTGTTTGGCTAGTCAAGCAGAAGCAAAACAGCAATCAAAGCTAAGGAACGTGGATTAAATAAAATGCAAAAGTTTATCCTGTATCTATAGCGGTTCTCAATTGCATGGAATAGAGACCACTCGTAGGGGCACAGCAATGCTCATTGGTGTCAACTTAAGCTAGAAATAGCTTAACTGTTGGCTTCATCACCCGCCTAGAACTAAAGTTCTTTGGCTTTTAGCTAAAGTCTACTCAAGTAGACTAAAGATTTTTCAGATTATTTAGTCATCTTTAGATGACTTTCGCTATTAGCAAGGAACTTCAGTTCCTTGCGGGACATGGCTTTTACGTGAAGTTGACACCAATGAGCTTTTTCTGTGCCCCTACCATGTATTGCATCCAAACGAGAACTGCTATAGCTTCCCTCTCCAAGTATATCGGAGAGAGATTGAGGGTGAGGTAAGCTAGGGACATTAATTGTATGTTATTTAATTTTTATTCCTAAGTACAACATTTCATTAGTTTGTAGCAAATTAAATTTGGTAATACCCTGCAATGCTAAAGCATAGGCTTGCATTGTTAGTGCATCGGCTTGCATTGTTAGTGCATCGGCTTGCATTGTTAATGCGTCGGCTTGCATTGTTAATGCGTCGGCTTGCATTGTTAATGCATCGGCTTGCATTGTTAATGCATTGGCTTGCATTGTTAATGCGTCGGCTTGCAATGCCAATGCATCCCTTGGAATCTTAATCTGTTACCATGCATTAAAAACGCTACGTTTTTACGCAAAACTGTACTAAGAAGGATTGTTTGACCTTTGCCAATCCTGTTAAAATGCATCGATGTCAAAAAAGCAACATCTCATAAACAAAAAACCCGGTTGGTCTTTGGATGAGAGAGATCCAAAGTTCATAGAATTTCTGATGCCTCTATTAGACTTTCTTTATCACTACTATTTTCGAGTTCAAACTAGTGGCTGGGAAAATATTCCACCCCAAGAAAAAGTCCTATTTGTCGGTTCGCATAACGGGGGACTTGCGGTTCCCGATATGACAATGATGATGTACGACTGGTTCCGACGATTTGGTGTCGAGCAACCCATTTATGGTTTGATGCATCCCAAGGTTTGGCAGGTTAGCCCACCACTAGCGCAACTGGTCGGCAAGGCTGGAGCAATCATCGCTCATCCGAAAATGGCTTACACTGCCTTGCACTCTGGAGCTAGTCTGCTAGTTTATCCAGGTGGAGCTGAAGATATTTTCCGACCGCATTATTTACGTAATAAAATCCACTTTGCAGGGCGGCAAGGATTTATCAAGTTAGCATTGCGGGAAAATGTGCCGATTGTGCCTGTGATTTCCTGGGGCGCTCACGATACGCTGATTGTGATCGCTGACTGCTACAAAATTGTGCAGCAACTCCACGACTGGGGGATGCCTTGGCTGTTTGGGATTGATCCAGAAGTTTTTCCGATCTATCTCGGACTGCCTTGGGGATTAGGAATTGGCCCATTGCCGAACATTCCATTACCTGTGCCCATCTACACGCGGGTTTGTCCGCCAATTGTATTTCAACGCTACGGTTCAGAAGCAGCCAGCGATCGCCACTATGTCAATGAATGTTATGAATTAGTTGTTAGTCAGATGCAGCAAGAGTTAGATCACTTAGTAAAGCTAACTGCTAAGTCCAATTCTCTATGATCATGCCTATAATTAGTCTGCGTACTGTAAAGCAGCAGCCCTTGGCGCAGTGTTGCACTCTTAGGGCTATTAGCCACGTAAATAGACCACACTCGACTGTCAGAGCGATGTCTACGACGGGCTACGCCTACGCTACAATCAGTAGTTATGAGTTAGAAATTTTGAATCTTTAACTGATCACTCATAACTCATCACTCCTAACTGTTTTGCTAACCGCCGCTAACTGGCGGAATTAATACAACTTCATCCCCATCTTGTAGTAGGGTATCTGGTTCGACAAATATTAAATTAATCCCGAAGCGGGTGATGTCACGCCATTGTGAGAGTTCGGGGTGTTCAGCGATGAGGCGATCGCATACTGCTTTGACTGGCATACTATTGGGAAATTCTAGCACCAGTTCCGAAACCCTAAAGGCTTCTTGATAAACAGCGAACAGTTTGACGGTAACGGTGATGACAGATTTAGACATGCAACATACTTGACAAGCACCCTAAACTCTTAGGGCTGATTATACATTATTAACTAGATGATTTCATCAGTTGATAAAATTATGAATTAGGAATTAGGAATTATTTGGTCACATGGGCAGAGTAATAATAAACTTTGTCCCGTCACCAAGCATTGAGAAACATTTTAGTTCTCCATTGTGTTTATCGACAATAATTTGGTAGCTTATAGCTAATCCTAGCCCGGTTCCCTTGCCCACGGACTTGGTTGTGAAATATTGCTCAAAAATTCGAGCTTGCACCTCAGCAGGCATACCAGGACCGTTATCTTGAATGCAAATTGTGACGGTTTGTTGCTGAGGATCAACCGATGTAGTAATGGTGATCAGCCTTGGACAAGCAGCAATATCTTGATCAGAATGGTTTTGATTGAGTTCATCAAATGCACCAATGGCATTGGCGATGATATTCATGAACACCTGGTTCAGTTGTCCAGGATAGCAAGTGATTGCAGGTAAATCACCGTATTGTGTGACAACCTGGATTTTAGTGCGATCGCCCTTACCTTGGAGTCGATGTTTCAATAGCATTAAGGTACTATCGATTCCTTCGTGAATCTGAAACTCCACCTGAGATGTAATATCGGCGCGAGCAAAAGTTCTCAGAGACAGGCTGATATCTTGAAGACGGGTAATTCCTTGGTGCATTGATGCCAGTAGTTTCGGCAGATCCTCTACCAGATACTCCAAGTCGATTTCTTCAATAAGCTTTTGAATTTCTTGGTCTGGCTGCGGGAGCTTCTGCTGTTGCAAACTGACTAGGCGAAGCAGATTATTTACATATTCCTCAATATAGAATAAATTGCCCCCAACAAAACCAACCGGATTATTAATCTCATGACCAATACCTGCAACCATCTGCCCGAGAGTGGACATTTTTTCACTCTGGATCAGTTGTAGTTGGGTTTGTTGTAATTCCTGTAGAGATTGAGTTAATTCTGCGGTGCGCTCTTGAACACGTTCTTCTAATGTGCGGGCGAGATGGGAAATTTTCAGGTGTAACTTTAAACGGGCAATCACTTCTTCTTGTTGGAAGGGTTTGGTAATGTAATCAACTGCACCTATTTCCAGTCCCGCCACCTTATCTGTAGAATCGGAGAGGGCAGTCATGAAAATCACCGGAATATTCTGAGTCATGGGATTAGCTTTCAGCCGGCGACAAGTTTCAAATCCATCAATCCCTGCCATCATCACATCCAAGAGAATCAGATCGGGACGGGCATATTCTGTTTGTTCGATCGCTGACTCTCCATCTATTGCCATCAGGGCTTTCCAGCCACACGCCTGAATCGCTTCATGTAGCAGCTTCAGATTGTTTGGATTGTCATCCACCAATAGAATATATATCGGTTTCGAGAGAGAATTCCGGATCATGGATGTAACTCCGTTGTGACAAATGATTTGAGGAATTTACGGATTTTTCCGGTTTGGAAATTGGCAGTGAGTTTGTTTAACTCTGCTGCAAAGGGAGCTAGCTGACTGTTTTGCTCACTTAGCTCTCCTAACATTCCCTCGATCGCCGCGATATCCCCCATCATTGCCAGATGATAGAGTTGTTGCAAAACATCCTGGGATGGTAGAACCCATTCACTACCAGTTACCTGCTCACCTTTGGCAGGCGAAGATTGGGCATAGATCCACTCTACTCCCAAGAGCGATCGCAGTTTATTTAGTAGTTCGTCAATCTGGAGGGGTTTGGGCAGGAATGCTGTTGCACCTGCCTCTAAACTCCGTTGGCGATTTGACTCGAAGACGCTGGCACTAGAGACGATAATCGGAATAGAAGAGGTTTGCGGATTCGCTTGCAGGTGAACCATTAACTCAAAACCATCCATATTCGGCATGGCTAAATCGAGCAGAATCACATCTGGATTGTGTTCAGTTGCCACCTGTAGCCCATGTTTGCCATCGTTCGCTTCCAGGGTTCGACAGCCAATTTCTTGCAGCAGACTGGTCAACATCGAACAGTGGTTGCGATCGTCATCGACAATGAGAATCTGAGGCGCACTACCCTGAATCCCGGTAATTTTCTGGGGAGTCGGGGCGATTGCTCCTCTATGCCAGTTATGATCGAGTGGCACTTGTACTGTCAAATCCAGCCAAAACAGACTTCCTTGGCCTTGGTGACTCTCCACCTGAATTTCGCTCCCCATCAATGCTGCAATTCTGTGGCTAATCGCCAATCCCAAGCCAGTACCTTCAGATCGTTGCCCTGCTTGCCCCACTTGCTCAAAGGGCAAAAAGATTTTTTCGAGATGGTCTGGTGACATCCCAATACCCGTATCTTCAATCTGAAAACGAATTTTTTGATGTGTCATTTGTCCATTGTCATTAGTCATTTCTTTAGACTCTTGACCAATACTTCTCTGCGAGAGGCTGCGCCAACGGCAAGGCTCAGTACAAGTGACCAATGACTCTTGACTAATGACTTCCACTGTAAATGTCACACTACCACTATCTGTAAATTTGATCGCGTTGCCCAGCAAGTTAATCAACACTTGCCGCAGCCGTTTTTCATCGACTTCAATGGCAACTGGTAGGCGATCGCTAATTAAAATATTAAATGCAATCCCTTTCTGTTCCGCCCGGATACCACAAATCTCAGTCACACTATGTAAGAAATTGGGCAAATGCACACTGGTTGTAACCAAATCCAATTTCCTCGCTTCTATCTTTGAGAGATCGAGAATGTCATTGATCAGCATCAAAAGGTGTGATCCGCATTGGTAGATAATGCTGACTCTTTCCAGGTTTTTAGCTGTCATATTTGGCGATCCTTCTAGTACCTGAGCAAAACCAAGGATGCTATTCAGGGGTGTGCGTAGTTCGTGGCTCATATTCGCCAGAAACTCACTCTTGGCCTGATTGGCAGCATCGGCAGCAAGCTTTGCCTCAACCAATTCATGAGTTCGTTCTTCGACTTTTGTCTCTAGGGTTTTGGAATAATCTAATAGTTGACTGTTGGCAATTTCCAGTTGACGATTTGTTTGTTCTAACTTCTGCTGTTTATAGGCATTGGTTGTCGCAATCACACTACCGATAAACGCAGCTAAGGCGGGTGTTACTGGAATTAAAATACCATGTAAAAACATCCCATAGCCACCCCATACACAGGCTCCACTAATGCCTACAGTTGCCCAAAGAATTTTGCCGCTGGGAATCCGTCGCCCGGTACGCGCACTAGCTAACCACCAACTGCCCGTAGAACCGATGACAGACCAAAAAACAATCAACAGTGATAGAGAAATGCCAGAAACACCGTGCAGGCTGGATTTTCCGGTTTTAGCCCCTTGTACTAGTTGATGAGCAATATTGGCATGAATAACGACACCTGGAGTCGGTTTTTGAGCAGATACCCAGGAAGAGAAGGGTGTGCTGAAGAAATCATTGGTACTAGAGGCGACTGAGCCAATAAATACCATGCGATCGCGCATCAAATTTGCCGGAATTTTCCCTGCTAACACATCGCGCATCGCAACTGTGCGAAATGCGGCATCTGTTCCATACCAGTTGAGCAGAATTTGATAGCCTCCTAATTCGGCATCGGTATAACCTGCTTCTTGATTTTGCAGGGGCAGGTAAATTTCTTTGCCTAACTGAAACTTTTGCTTTTTGGGGTCAATGCTTTCTAAGCTAATTCTTTCGGTTTCGAGGTACTTAAGAGCCACAAGGGTGGCCAGTCCGGCTTTAATGGTATTTTTCTCTTTGGCATCTTCAGCTGTCAAGAGCGCACGACGTACAAAGCGATCGCTATCCAAGACTAAATCTGCTAATCCTACCTGATCCTTTTTTTTCAATTCTGGTGGGGGATTGACGCGTTCACCAGAAATTTTCTCAACTCCGATTAAATTGGGAGTGTTGCGGAAGACTTTAACAAGTTGCTCATGTCCACTTCCTTCGGGTAAATCTCGATAAAGATCCAATCCGATCGCTCTAGGCTGCTGCGCCCGGATTTTTTCTAGCAATCGTGCCAGCGCCCAGTCTGGAACTGGCCATTTACGCACCGATTGGATATCGCGCTCATCGATTGTGACAATTACAATTTCATCAGCGATCGTCTGTGGCGTTTGCTGACGAACCCATTCGTCCCGAATTTTCCATTCCGCTAAATTGAAAAGTCCCAACGATTGCCCGACCATAACCGTCAAGGCAACGCTGGGAGTAATAATCAAAACGCTACGAGTGCGTTGGATAAAAGTCTGGAATCTCCGCCACCTACATATTTTTGCCATACAGTTATCTCCGTCAACGTTGACTAGGATTAACCTGGCATTAGTTAGTAGATGCTAATAAATTCGCTGTTACAATCTCCTTCAAACTCACTGAGGACAAAAGTTCTTCCCATTGTTTGCGGAGGGTTGCATTATTAGGTTGGGCGGTGTATACGGCTGCAAGTGTTGCCACACAGTCATACCAAACACCGTTTTTACCCAAAGTAGTAGCCCGCTTCAGAGCATCTTGCCCTTGCATTGCTGTTGCCAACTCAGCGCTGGGCTGGATACGCTGAACCCAACCATCGACGTAAGGCGTACTCGGGCTGAGTTGTCCACCTAGTTTGAGTGCTAGGAACCATTGATAGTTTTTGCCAACGGTTAAAGCGGGTGCATTGGCTGGTAATTTGATCGCAATTACCCCAGTTTTGCCTGCAACTGGAATCTTCATCTGATGTTGCAGATTGCCAGCTTCATCCTTGAGGCTGAACACAGCTTCTTGGGCATTGGAAGCCGGGAGATACACCAGAATTGTCGGACGTTCAGACACTGTTGTGCCATAGAAGTTTTGGGGCAAAAGGGCGATTAGTGCTGCTGGTTCTGTTGCACTTACAGTCGATGGATTTAAGTAATAAGTACCCACGCGAGAAGCACCCCCACTTCCTTGTTGAGGGGTACCCTTACCGGCAGCAGGTGTAAAGAGGTCGCCGTAAGAAGCACCCCCACTTCCTTGTTGAGGCGCACCTTTGCCGGCAGCAGGTGTAAAGAGGTTGCCGCGAGAAGCTCCTCCAGTTGCTTGTCTGGGCGCACCCTTGCCGGCGGTAGGAGTAAACATACTACCCCGAGAAGCTCCTCCCGTTGCTTGACTAGGAGAGCCACTGTTGGTAGGCGGGGTAAATGTAACAGCATTGGCACTAGTCCAGGCATTGCTAGCGATCAGAGCGATGAGGCTCAATGTACCAGCTAAATATCGACGTTTCATGATGTTTTACCTAATCTAAATTGAAATATGATACAAAATACCTTTCTTTCGACTATAGCCAGAAGCTCAGATAAGTCTAAGCAACAGTCAATTCCGGGAACTTTTACTATCAGTATAGGCGAGTTTTAGTGATAAAATTGTAAAAAAATAGCCTAATTTCTTGAGAATTAACCTAGTGTTATTACTTAGCTATATCCAGTTGCCGATCAAAACAAAGCCAGACCAAAAGAAGGGATCGTGGAAATCAGTTTGGCGAATTAGGCTAATTTGTGCTTGTCTTAGGGCTTCGGCTTTAGTGATTTTGGGTTGTCGCAGTTGGTTATAGAAGCGAGTCATAAGCATCGCGGCTGCCTGATCTTTGACAGGCCAGAGGGTGGCAATAGTTGAGCGAGCGCCGGATTTGACAGCCAAGCCCGCCAGTCCAAGGACAGCGCGATCGTCTCCTGCGGCTGTATCGCAGGCACTTAGTACCAGCAACTCAATGGCTTTGGAGGGATCGCTACCCCGATTTTTCAGGAGTTCAGATAACTCCTTAACGCTAACTTTTCCATCCCAAGTGAGCAAGAAAGTATCTTCGAGGCGGGAACTAAACTGTCCGTGGGTTGCTAGATGGACAATACTTGCACTACTGGATTTCACCCGTTCAGCAAGGGCTTGACTGGTGAATTCCTGGTTCAGCAACATAGAGGAGGACACCGACTTGGAGATTTGTTTCACTTCTGATTCCACACCCGGCAAAGCACTATAACCAGCGCGAGATTGGCTAATACCACCGACGATCGCACTGAGATGATTTTGATGAAGCGATCGCGTCGCCATTAGTTGCAATCCTGGTGAGAGCGCCACAGCATACTTCTCGATCAGATATTGCTTACCATCATACAAAGCTGCCATCGGAATGTTCCGCAACCGACCATCTAAAACAAACACCAATGTCTTAGTATCAATCAATGCTTGCTCTGCTTCGGCTGGACGAATCAACCAATCATAAATCTGTTGGGACACTCGATCGCGGTCTTTGGAATCCGAGACAGGGTTAAGAGCAACTAAAAAATTGTCTAAAGTCTGCCCAATTTCAGCTTGAGATTTGTGAGTAACATAGGAACGGAGTGGTTGCCCGGCTTTCGAGAGGATTACTGTTAAACGATCTGGTAGAATGATCGGATAAAGGATGGTTGCAGTGCGATCAACCTGATCAATCTGTTGAGTTTTATCTAAACAGGCTTCCCGAAAAAAGTTATCGAGTTCGGCAATTTGGAGTGCTTCAATCAATTCACGAGCTTGCATGAGTTCTGCTTGACTGGGTTGATTCTCTAAAAGTAAATCAACTAGTTCCCGGTAAACAGGCTCCACACTGGTGCGAAAAGAGAACTGCATATCAGGGTTGATAGCCACCAAATCCCCCCGCAGTGCTTTTAAGGCATTGACGGCTTCTGTATAGGCAGTAATTGCTTTGGAGCGATCGCCCTGTTGCTTATACAACTGTCCCACCTGCCAAGCAGATTGAGCAATGATATCGTTAGCTTGGAGTTGACGAGCAATATCGAGAGATTTCTGAGCTAATTCCTGTGCTTCAGATATCTGCTGTGTACGACGATAGAGTTTTGCCCACTGATGTAGTGCATAAGCTTGGGCTGGTGCATCTTGGATTTGCTGTGCAGACTTGACTGTGACTGCCATCAGTTGCGCCAAATCTTTGAGGGGTAAGATTTGGTCAGGATTTGACTGGCGATTGACGGTGACGGTGCCAACAAAATTGATCGCTGCGTAGAGGGAAGTATGACTGGGGGGCAGTTCCCGAAGTTGTTGGAGTAGTTGCGGTGCGAGTGGGGTAGCAAACTCAAGTTTGTCGTAATTGAGGAAAAGTTTAAACTGAGCTAAACGCGCTTGTAACTGATCACTTGGGTTGGTGGCTAAGAGTTGAGCCTGTTCAAAGTAATCTAATGCTGCTTCGGGATCTTGGAAGTCAACAGCAGTTTGTCCCAGACTTATCAGGATAGAACTTAATTGGGGTTTGGCTGCAATTTTCTCAGCGATCGCTAAACTTTGCTCTAAAACCTGTTGACTTTTACTAGAGTCGCTAATCTCATGCAAGGCTAAACCAAGCGATCGCAATCCGCTAACTTTGATTTCATTATCCGGCATCCCTTGGAGTTTTTCAGTCAGCACCTCCAACTGTTGTTTAGAACGGCGATAAAATCCTAAAGTTTGTAAAGCTTGTGCCTGGTTGATTTGACTACCCAAGCTACCCATTTTGTCGCCGGCTTGCTCATAAAACTTTTCAGCTTGCTGCCAACTTTCGATGGCGGTTTCAGCTTTGCCAATGTGTAATTGCAAATTTGCTTGGGTATTGAGTGCTTGTGCCCAAAGAATTGCATCAGCAGAGGGTTTATTTGTTTGCAATAGTTTCAGACTTTGCTCAATAGACTGTTGGGCTGCTTGCCATTGATTAAGTTCCTGTTGTGCCAGTGAAAGATAACTTAAACTGAGAGCTTCGTTAAGGCGATCGCCTTGGGTATGGTACTGTTGTGCTACCGTTTGCCAAGCTGTAACAGCTTCGGCAAAGCGTCCCGATTGGTAGAGATTCCGTCCTTGTTGTAGCTCGTTGGTTGGTTGAGAAGAAGAGAGAACTGTTGTTATTACTGGTGGAGATGCTTTTACAGGTGTAATGGTAAATGCTAAACACAAACTTAAAATACTGAGGCTGATATATAGCCAACGAGTTTGTTTAATTCCGAAAGCCATAAATAATTACCAAGATTTTATTTTGAACAATCACAGTAAAGGTATTTGAGATATTAATAGAGTCATATTGCCCAATTTATAATCGGATCTATCACGTCGCGGGCGATCGCATAGAATTAAGGCACTGTGTCATTCCGGGTTAACCTATGACCACCTTCTTTCGTACGGATGCAGATTTACATTTCCCCGACAGCGACGGCAAACCAATCGCAGACAATACCGAACAGTTTCGTTGGATCGTCCTAATTAAGGAAAATCTGGAAATTCTATTTGCTGATCAACCTAACGTGTTTGTGGCGGGAGATTTGCTATGGTTCCCGGTGAAATCGCGCTTAATCTCACCAGTTGCACCAGATACAATGGTGGTGTTTGGTAGACCTAAAGGACGGCGGGGATCTTACAAACAGTGGCAGGAAGACAACATTGCCCCACAAGTGGTATAGGAAATTCTCTCACCCAGCAACAATGCAGATGAGATGGAACGCAAGCTAGAGTTTTACCAAACTTATGGAGTGGAAGAATATTATCAGTATGACCCAGACCGCTATGAGCTAAAAGGTTGGCGACGGCAAGGTGAACAATTGCTACCAATTGCTCAGATGGATGGGTGGACAAGTCCTCTGTTGGGGATTCGGTTTGCGGTGGGGAACCATGAACTGGTGATTTACCGTCCAGATGGGCGGCAATTTTTGAGTCCGGTGGAGTTGGAGCAACGGGCAGAGCAGGAACATCAACGGGCAGAGCAGGCGGAGCAACAATTGCAGGATATGCAAGCGCTGCTCCAGCAGTATCGCGATCGCTTTGGGGAATTAGATAGTTAGCCTCAAAAATTAACTCCTGAGAACAGTAGCACAGTTTAATGGTTGCTGCACCTGAGTAGGAGATTTATCTGCAATTAATTCAATTTTGCCCTGTGTGTTGCGATGTCAATGTAAAGATTTGTTCAGTCTTTTGGGCTTATTGACCTCCGCTGCTACTACCATTTCCAGACTGCTGCAATAGGTATTCCCAGATGCGCCTGATTTCGGTTTGGAATAATGTGCGATCGCTCGTAGCCTGTTCTTGAATACGCTCAAAGTTTCGCTCTGCAATTCGCAAAGCTTGCTGATGGTCACGGGCAATATCTGCTTTTTTGAGCTACCGTCCGCTCTAACCGGGCTGCTGTCTGGCTGTTGGCGCGGGTTTCCCGTCTGTTGGCGGTTTGAATTGTGCGGATCAGGTCAATTTCATCCCCCACTTGCTCAAGTTGGATATCTATATCGTCTAGTCGTGCATTGACATTTGGCTGTTCTCCGTTGGTCATGCTACTTCTTATCCTTTTTGTTACTCCTTGAGAAGGGTTGTTTTTGCTGGCATTTTGTCTCTTTTTTCGATCAAAGCTTTCTTGACGATTACCGAAATCATCTGAGGAATAGTTCTAAATTCACTTTTAGCCCACTCCTCTAATTCTTGGTACTCGTTTGGATCAAAGCTGATTGTCGTTCTCGGTCGCTTGGTCGCCATTAGTTGCACATAAGTCTACTAACTAAACATTATGTGCCAAATAACTCAAGGTGAGCTTTAATTCATCATTTGATGCAAATATTAACAAGTGATGTACTACGTGTTATCTTACTACTATCATTGGCAAAATTAAGGCCGGGCTAAAAAAATTAATTCTTGACAACAGCAGCACAGGTTAATGGTTGTTGCACCTGAGTAGGAGATTTATCTGCAACTAACTCGATTTTGCCTTGGGCATTGCGATGCCAAGAAGTAGCTTGGACAATAACCTCTGGAGATCGGGGAATTTGGGCTGTCACCTCACCAGTTTTTCGGTATGCAGAGATGTCGCGGATATCAGACCAAGTGCGATCGCTCCCAATTTCCTGCGTTGGATTTTGCGGTATTCCACCCCGACCCGTTGCTACAAAGCGGCTGCCTTCAACACCCGCGCAGCCTGTAGTAATTTCCTGTGATGGGTCGGTGACATTCTCTGGTAATTCTACTAAACCAGAATTGGGGTCAATTCCAAAATTGTTAATATCAACTGTACCGTTAATGCCAAATTCGGAACTGGCGGTGATGTCGTTTTCTAGGGTGAGGCGATCGCGGTACTTCAGCCCAAATAAACCTTGAGTACTAATGTTAATGTTACCGCCCTGACCTTGGACTGCATTAGCGATGATATCGCTGTTTTCTAAACCGACAATCACTGGTGCGTTAATTGACAAGTTACCACCATTCCCGTTGCCCGCAGCAGTGGCGGAAATCAGGCTATTGTGACGCATTAGCAGAGAAGAAAGCAAGTTTAATCTGACATTACCTCCATTTCCAGATGCGGTTGATGCGGTTATAACGCCTTGGTTGTCAAGGAAAATAGAGTTGGCGCTAATCTGCAAATCCCCTGCTCTGCCTGGACCGTCATTTTTGACGGTTATATATGCCCCATCTGTGATGCGTAACGACGGTGTGTTAAGAGTTAGGGAACCAGCGTTACCGCTAGGAATGGCAGGAAGTCTAAAGGCAGCTTGAAAGGCTGGATTGAGAATCTCGGCGTTTGAAGCAATGTGGCTCGCTAGTATCGAATCGGCACTTCTACCTCTGATATCTACGGACTCTGAAGCATTAATTATCGCGTTACCGGCTGAACCCGTGGCAAGGGTGCTAGACCCGAGAAATCCACCGTCTCGAATCACTAATCTGGACGTGTTAACGAATATGTTATTGGCATTTCCAGATCCGAAAGTCGTTAAACCCAAAACAGTCGGTGACAATGTGATAGGGGCGTTGCCAGCAATTTCTATCAAGTCTTCTGCATTAACTCGTAAGGTTCCAGACTGTCCAGAGCCTCCGGTTATAGAGAACAAACTGCCACCATTCAGAATTCTCAGGTTGCCGGTTGAGACAGTAATATTGCCTGCATTGGCAAAGTTAGATGTGAATGTTGCAATCAAGGACACATTGGCTGGGTTGGCGGGGGCAAAGCCATCGATATCGATCAACCCTGCAACATTGACTGTTATATTGCCACCAGGTGCTTGAGCAAACTTCCAATTAATGATTCCTCCTCCATTTGGGATGGATAGCTGCGCGGCGGAGATGGTAACATCACCCGTCTGACTCGTTCCTAAGTTCTCGATTTGGATGAGGCTCCCCAGTTTTCCATCGGGTGTATTCCCCGTGAGGTTAAGGGACTGGGTGGCATTGACTGTAATCCCCCCGGACGGTTGTGTACCAAAGTTTTGGAGCAAGGCAACAGAACCCTCGGTGAAGTTGATATTCCGTCCTTGTAATTGAATCGAGCCTCTGCTGCCACTGGCATCTAGCAGAGATTGCTGCGCGAGCTGGATATCTTTGAATTGCCGCACCTCTGAGTAGTCCCCGACCCACCCCGTAAGAGTGGCATTGAGTCTGACTTGCCCATCGCTGACACTGCCTATTTCCAAATGCCCGCCACCATTAATGGCTGCAATGCCACCGGACAAGTTAACCTCACCCCCTAGAAGCGCTAGTGTATTACCTGCCGCAACTTGTAACCCAATGGGATTATTGCTGCGATCTACGGGGGTAAAACTTCCGCCGATCAGGCGATGTCCACTCCCTTGCACGGTAATTCCCCCTGGATTTTGCCCCAACTGTAAGCCAATGGGGACACTGATCGTCAACAACGGCGAGGCTGACGGATTCACAGCACTAAATTCGACTTCATCACTAAACTTAATACTATTCGCCGTCGTTCCCACAAAGGAGCCGCCAATATCCAAGCGGGCATTTGGCCCAAACACAATCCCCGCAGGATTCATCAAAAACAAACTTACCGGGTTACTACTATTAAGCGTGCTAATTAACCCATCAATATTAGAAACGTTTCCACCTGTAACCCGACTGAATATAGTTGTAATATTTGGTGTGTTAATTAAATCGAATCTCGCCCAAGCACCAGTTGGGACAGAGAAATTATTGAAGCTGTGAAATAAATTATTACCTTTTTCAATCCCATTAAGAATTGTGAAATTATTACCATTTGGGTTGACAATGGTGTTTGTAGTCCCATCGGATGTCACTTGTGCGTTGGCGGAGCCACTCCAAGGGAGTATCGCCGATCGCATCATCCCTGGAGTGAATAACCCAGTTGTTAATATAAATAGAAAAGCGTCAAACCGGAAGCTTATCCCTTTGCACATAGTTCTCATACCAGAAATAATCCCATTCACTTCTGATATTAGGATTCCCGAAATTGTCGTCTAGCTAACACCCATTTCCTGGAATCAAAACAATTAGCAGCTATTAGGAGTTATCGGGAGTTCCCTGGAGTGTAGCTCAAAAAATGCTCTACAAAGCACCATTAAAAATCTGATTAGCAGTTAGGTTTAAATCTGGAAAACTAGGGGATATAATACGTTCAGAATTTCTAAATTGAGCGACTTGATATTCTTCATCAACAAGATGATAAATAGAAATAGTTGGTTGTTTAGGATTACCAATAAATTTTCTTGCCCCCAAAGCGGCATAATCAACGATCCAATATTCGGGAATCTTCATGGCTTCGTAATTTCCTAACTTTGTGTAATAATCATCTTCCAAATTTGTACTTACAACCTCAATAACTAAAGGAATGGATTCACTTTGAGTCACGGTAGATTCTTTTTCCCAAAATTCCTCATTGTGTAGATTATCATCGTTGATTAAAACCACATCTGGCGAGTAACCCGACGATTTTTTCGGTGGTTTTACTAATGCTGTTTTGGGGATAAAGTATGGCAATTTTAATCGCTTATATTCAACGGTAATTTCCCCTGTTAAAAATCCCGTAACTTTTTCATGTTTTCCATTGGGCTGAGACATTTCTACAATTATCCCATCGTGTAATTCGTACCGTTTTCCGGTGTTTTCCGGCAGCCATACAATAAATTCTTCAAAGGTAAATAGTTTGGGTAAAGCTTGAGCCATATCAAAACCTCCTCTTGTTTTGAATTTACCATTTCCAGTGTCGGGACTAATTAGTTTGATAGCGCAGCACAGTTTAAAGATGGTTGTACATGGGCTAGTTGAGCAGCAACTAATTCAATTTTACCGTCAGCGTTGCGATGCCAACCTGTAGCTTGGACAAGAGTTTCTGGGGTTGCTGGTATTTGTGCCGTGACTTCGCCGGTTTTCCGGTATGCAGAGATGTCGCGGATATCAGACCAAGTGCGTCACCGAATAGCCCGTACTTCTCTACGAGACGCTCCGCGAACGGCAAGTGTTACCCTGAGCTTGCGTTGCCCTGAGCCTGCGCCGAAGGGTCGAAGCGCTCAGTAACCATCGTAGACATCGCTCGTCACCTGTTGCGTTGGATTTTGCGGTATTCCACCCCGTCCCGTTGCCACAAAGCAGCTGCCTTGATTACTCGCGCACGACTAAATCTGAGATTTAGTCGGGGTATAAAACCCTATGAAGTTGCCGCAAAACTTGAGGATGGGAAGACAGCACCTCTTGTCCCATTGTCCTATAAAGGTCAGCTAAACTGAAGAAGAAATGGCTTATTAAGTTTTAATAATTCTGTTATGAGTACTGATTCACCTGTTAATTCTCCCGATAAGTCGGAATCGACATTTGGGAAGCGTTTGAGAAACTTCTTAATTGTAATGGTAGCGATCGCCCTCAGCGTTGCCCTGTTCTTGGGATTGCGAACTGAAACAACCTCAGCTTCCCTTGCCAAATTAAGTGATGCGTCCACACCGTTAGAAGTAGCCCTCAGCAACGGCAAACCATCTCTAGTAGAATTTTATGCTGATTGGTGTACTGTCTGTCAAAAAATGGCCCCAGATATCGCTCAACTGGAAACAGAGTATGCTGACAAGATGAATTTTGTGATGCTGAATGTGGATAATCTCAAGTGGCTACCGGAAATGCTGAGATATCGGGTGGATGGGATTCCCCATTTTGTATTTTTGAGTCAGCAAGGGGAAACTATCGCCGAAGCCATCGGCGATCAACCCCGCACGATTATGGCTAGCAATTTAGAAGCTTTGGTTACTGGTTCGTCTCTCCCCTATGCTCAAGCTAGCGGGAAAGTTTCCAAATTCTCAGCCCCAGTCGCACCAACCGCTAGTCAAGATGACCCCCGCACTCATGGCAGCCAAGTGGTAAATTAGCACTTTGGAGGCACGGCGTAGGAAAGTAGGGAAAGTGCGATCGCCCAATTCGTGGTTTCTTGGCGACAAGAACTTCAGCAATATGTGGATTGCCACCAGAAAGCTTTTTTATAAATCTATACCAAAGCGGTAGGGGCACAGAAAAAGCTCATTTCAAACCGAGTTTTCTCGCCCTCTTCATGCAATAGATTGCCGCTTGAGACGCTTATGAGCGTACATTAATTCATCAGACTTGGCGATTAGTTCTTCTAGTGACATATTGCTCTCTAGTGAATAACGCTCTATCCCCATACTCATCGAAAGTTCATAGCTGCGGTTTTGTTGTTGGTTAAAGTTGGCGATATTTGCTTGCAGACACACTTGAATGCTATCAGCGTTCTGAAAGTAGCTGGAGATGAAAACAACGAACTCATCTCCACCCAAGCGGGCAACAATATCCGGGTTCGGAAAACTTTGCTTGAGTAATTGAGCAGCATCAACAATCAAGGCATCTCCCATGTCGTGACCAAAGGTGTCGTTAATCAGTTTTAGCCCATCTAAATCAATAAAGATCACCCAGCAAAAAACTTTCATGCAGTGAACAATTTTTAACTGTTGTTCAGCCAATAAAAAGAAACCACGTCGGTTATGCAAACCTGTTAGTTCATCGGTTAGCGATAACTGCCTTACTTCCATCTCTGCTTGTTTGCGGTTGCGAACTTCCTGAATGAGTTCCATTTGAGCGATCACTTGCCGAGTTAGGCGACGCAGTGCATCCAACTGCTCGTGACTTAAAAGACGAGGAGTGGTATCGATCACACACAACACTCCGATGGGAAAACCATTGGGTGTAACTAGTGGGACACCAGCATAAAAACGAATTTTGGGATTACCTTTGACTAGGGGATTGTTATTAAAGCGATCGTCCTTCATGGCGTTGGGAATCACTAATATATCGTCTGGTTGAAGAATGGCATGGGCGCAAAAACCGAACTCTCTGGGTGTTTCTGTAGCGTTTAGTCCAACCTTAGATTTAAACCATTGGCGATCGCTATCTACTAAGCTAATTAAAGCAATTGGAGTCTCACAAATGTAGCCAGCCAGAGCAGTTAGGTCATCAAATGCTTGTTCCGGTAGAGTATCCAGAATATTGTACTCCGCCAATGCTTTGAGCCTTTCTGGTTCATTTTCAGGTAGAAGAAGAGCTGGCGTTTTCACCGATGAGTGTCTGAGCCTTAGCCAGGGAAGTCTGCTATGCTGGAAATTTTGCAATAACCACCTGATTACCTTTCCAGCATCAAGGCTGCGTGATAGAAACATCTCTGCAATAAAAATCAACATTCGGTTGAATCTACAGAAATATTGTATTGCATGATGTTCTTCATGCCTTTGGTTTGCTCTGTTGTTCATATCACCCTAACTTTCACTGGAGAAATTCCCTGACTATATAGATGCTTACAAGCTCTTTTGCCCCAATTCAGGTTGGAAATTATCAGTATATGCGAAAAATTATCAAAGTTTATTATACTGGCAGAGTTCTTCGTCACAACTTGACATTTTTGATCTCGCTATTTTCTATAGATGCACAGAAGTTGCCAGGGACGGCTTCCAACCCTGGCAACTTCTCCTTCACGTCTGTTCTCTACTGGAGAAATTTCCAGTATCAGATCAGGCTCGAATTAGTCTTTATAATATGACTCCAAAATTCCACTGCGAATCATTAGTTGCGGCCAAAACAACACAAAAAATCCCATCCAGGTGACTACAGGGATGGAGACGAGAACTGTTAGCCAGATAGTTTTAAATAGTAACCAGCTACCACCAATCAGTGTTACACCTGTGAGAACTATAGACCAGGGCTGGCACCACCAAGGTTTGTAATTCCAAGGACTTACGGGCTTTTGTTCAGACATTGGTAAACTCCAAATTTTCCTGGTGATAAATTACCAATTTACAACACAAAAACCGAGGTAAAACCTGCATTTAGTGATAACTCATATCTGGGACGATATATACAAAACAAAACTTCCACTGGCAAAATCATCGGAATACACGGGATGCGGGAAATGATTGCGGCTGTTAGGGTCGAGGTGTGCATTACTGCATCACCCCTCCCAAGCCGTTACGAATCAACATCCGCTAGGGTTTTATCTCTTAAGAATCGAGGGTGTCTTTAGACCTGAGAGTGTCAAAAACTTGGAATTAACCGTGGTTTACAAACCAGAGATTTAAGCCTTGGTTTTCGGCTCTAATTATATTTAACCACTAAACTTGCTTAATTTTCTGAAGGTTAGATAGTTTTAGTTAGGTTTTTAACAATTTAGTATTACTCTATTTTTTGTAGGACTTACGCATCAGGTACGAAATGTAGGGGCAATTCATGAATTGCCCCTACGGTAAATCAAGGGTTTCACTGCCTTTTTGCGTAAATCCTGTTTTGGTAGCTTTGTCCAGATTTCTATGAGCGGTAAACAAGCTACGAACATATTCCGCAACTCTTGCCTAGCAATCTGTAGCTTAGGAAAGTACTGGTTGTGCTTCCAACTTCTCGGCTTTGTTCTTCAAGATGGTTGGTAATTCGCTGCTGAATGCCTCGCCTTCAACCACTTGTGATCGGAAACCATCGGGACCAACTGGAACATCACCTGTGATAGTGGTGCGATAGAGGACGCGCTCGACTTCCAGATGATCCAGATCCTGAGGGGCTAAATGCGCGGTGGCGCGGTTATCCCAGAAGGCAATGTCACCGTTGTTCCAACGGAAGCGGGTGGTGTAGGCGGGCTTGGTGATCTGGTTGAAGAACAACTCAAGCAGCAGGTCGCTCTCTTGTCGTGACACGTCAAGAATGTGCGAGGTGAAGCCAGGGTTCACGTACAATGCGCGTTCACCTGTCTCAGGATGAACCCTGACTACTGGATGGTGAGAAACGAGTGGATTGGCTGCGATGCGCTGGGCAATCTTGCTGTTGCTGGGTAGATTCAAACGCGCATTAAAGCGATGTTCGGCTTTCAATGTGTCTGCTAGCGCTTTCAGTGGTGCTGATAGACCCTCGTAGGCTGCGACTAGATTAGTCCACTGTGTGTCACCACCAAAACTGGGGACGTTAACCGCACGCAAAATCGACGCCGCAGGTGGGTTGACAACGGCTGTCACATCGGTGTGCCAGCGACTCTCGTAGCTAGAACGCCGCAGACCATTGCGCCGCTCGTAACGGCTGCGGTCAATCGGCAGGATTTCTGAGAAGCCTTCAATTGGCTCATCTTCGTGCGGATGCGCGTAGGTAACTTCGCCGAAACGAGCCGTGAACGCAACTTGTGCAGCATGATCGATGTTCTGACCGCGAAAGAACACGACTTTCCACTTCAATAGTGCTTGACGAATTTCTTTGACTGCATCATCGTGCAAAGGACGCGACAGGTCTACGCCACTGATTTGGGCACCGATGAAACCGGCTACCTGTTTGACTTCAATGTGTTTGTTGCTCATGTGAATTCTCCATAGTTTGATCTATAGGGCAATGTTTGCAGTCGTCCGTTTCCTTTGGTATGTTGCTTGCACTTAATGGCTACATATTTAAGGAAGCGATCGCATCTGAAAAGTATTATACGATAAATCGATAGATTTGCAGTAGTATAGAATTGCCGTATTTTAGACTGCCCGAACAACGGTCGATTTAGTTAAGGGACTTCCAAGAAATAAATTACAAAACCATTACATGTAGCGCTCCGTTTCTCCCTACAGCCCTTCTCCTAAAGGAGACGCTACGCGAAGGGCATCCTACGGCAGGCGCTAGCCTCTCACGAGAGGGAGAAGGGGAGACGCTTTAGCGCAACGGTGGCTTTGCCTTTGCTCAGTTTCAGTCCTTCGACAGGCTCAGGAACCATTGGGGTTTAAATAAGAGTCTGTTCGCGAAGATCGTGCCGTAGGCAAAATGTCTTTAATGTAAAAATTTTGAATGCGTGAATTTTGAATTGTTAACTTGTTTCAATCTTCAAGCATCTCGAACAATTGCGCCTCGCTTAACTGCGTAATTCCCAAGGAGAGCGCTTTTTCTAATTTAGAACCGGCATCTTCTCCTAACACTAAATAATCTGTTTTTTTACTTACTGAATCAGTCACTTTTCCCGCAGCTTTTTGAATCAAAGCCTTGGCCTCATCTCGCTTTAAGGTTGGCAATGTTCCCGTAATAACAAAAGTTTTACCTGCGAACTTTTGATTAGCATCACCAACTGTTTTTGTTTCCTCTGTGGCAGCTAATTGCAATCCTTCTGCTTGCAAACGTTGTATCAACCTTTGGTTGGCATCAATCCGAAACCATTGATAAACAGATTGGGCAATTTCAGCACCGATACCATAAATTCCTTCAATATCTGATTGCTTTGCTGTAGCTAACTGGTCTACAGTGAAATATTTCTGAGTCAACAATTGGGCATTCACACTGCCAACGTGACGGATGCCTAAGCCATACAATACCCTTGACCAAGGTTGATTTTTCGATTGTGCGATCGCATCGATCAATTTCTCTGCCGACTTTTTCCCCATCCTTTCCAATGCAGATAACTTCTCTGCTGTCAACTCATATAAATCGGCAACGGAATGTACCAAACCTTTATCAACGAGTTGATACACCAACTTTTCCCCGATGCCTTTAATATCCAAGGCATCACGACTTACCCAATGTTCAATGGAACCTTTAAGAATCGCTGCACAAGAAGCATTGACGCAGCGAGTTACCGCCTCACCTGATTCTCGTACCACAGGTTGACTGCAAACTGGGCAATGGGTGGGCATAAGAAAGGGTTCGGTGTCAGTGGGACGGAGTTCTTTTAATACCCTTACCACTTCTGGAATGATTTCTCCAGCTTTGCGGACAATCACAGTATCGCCAATGCGGATGTCTAATTGAGCAATGCGATCGCTATTATGTAAAGTCGCGCGGGAAACTGTTGTTCCCGCCAGTTGCACCGGGCGCATCTCGGCTAACGGTGTTAACGCCCCCGTTCTACCAACATTCACAGCAATATTTTCCACACGGGTTGGTGCTTCTTCAGCGGCGTACTTCAAAGCGATCGCCCAGCGAGGGAATTTCTGGGTAAACCCTAGCTGTTCCTGAAGTTTAAAAGAATTCAGCTTTACTACTACCCCATCAGTCATGTAGGGTAAATTCAGCCGTTCCGTATCCCAGTATTCATAATATTTTGCCACTTCTGCGATCGAGGCACAGAGTTTGTGGTTGGAGTTCACTGGAAAACCCATCTTTTTCAACAACTCCAACGCCTCCCATTGGGTATTGGCAATACTGGTGTCATCTCTACCAGGAATGTGCAAAGTGTAGCCAAAGAAATCTAACCGCCGTTTAGCGACAATGCGGGAGTCTAGTTGCCTGAGTGTACCAGCTGCGGCATTACGAGGATTGGCAAATAATTGCTCACCTGCTTTTACCCTTTCCTCGTTGATTTGTTTAAATACTTCCAACGGCAAAAACGCCTCACCTCGCACTTCCACCCTTTCCAGAATTTCTAACCCTTCAAAATTCAAACGCAAGGGAATTGAGCGAATTGTCCGCACATTTTGGGTGATATCTTCACCCGTCACTCCATCACCCCTAGTTGTCCCCCTAACTAGAATCCCATCTTGGTAGGTAAGAGCTAAAGCAGAACCATCAATTTTGAGTTCAGTGACATATTCCACTGAGTCTATTTTAGATATTTGTCGCCGCCAACGCTGATCCCACCCTTGCAACTCATCGATATTAAACGCATTCTCCAGACTGTACAAGGGGATATTATGCCGCACCGAGGTAAACTGCGTATGCTTAAGCTCACCTACGCGCTGAGTCGGACTATCCGGTGCCGTCAACTCTGGATATTGAATTTCCAGTTGTTGCAATTCTCGATATAGTTGGTCATAGACTGCATCCTCCATGATTGGAGCATCTAAAACGTAATAAGCTAAGCTTGCTTGTTGCAATAACTGGCGCAATTCTTCTGTGCGCTTTACTTCCGGCTTAATCTGGGTCATTTTTATAATCAGAATTCAGAACTCAGGAGTCAGAATTCAGGATGAATTCTGTACGAGTGGATGATAGCGCAGCTTTAGCTTATCTGGAGCGTGTGAATATTGGTTAAAACCGTACTTCATCCCGCTACGCGCTTTCGCCCCTGGCGGTCACTAACTTGTGCCGAAGTGTAGGCGAAACTAGTATTAAATATTCCTCCTGATTAAAACTCTATCCCTTTATGAATAGAGTATTCACCAATTCTGAATTCTGTATTCTGACTACTGATTTATTTCATAGATGCCAAAGTCCGGTGTCCAATTATTCCGTCTGCTCTTAACCCTTTAGACTTCTGAAATTTCATCACGGCTGAACGTGTGTTGTTATCAAAGACACCAGTCACATTTGCAGTATAGAATCCTTGCTGTTTTAAAGAATTCTGAGCAGTTTTGACTGCCTCTCCTCTGCTACCTACTCTCAGCACGTCACTATGGTTTGCCATACTATTAGACCTGTGCTTGGCATGAACCCTTTGGACAGCATTAGGCTTTTTCATGGTGTTGCCCTGCTGCATATTTTGAGCAACGTAGGAAGCAGTAGTCGGATTGTCGCTTTTATTATTGGTTAAAGAGTAAGCAGGCATAGCAGCGGCTAAAGTCAAGGCAGGGAGCAAAGCAAGTAATTTCCAATTCATCTTTTTGTTCCTTCTAACTATGAGAATTATTAAATTTTGATTAGAAGAGTCATCCTAATAAGGGTTAGTGCCTTATAGTGATTCTTCTATGTAGACTCTGGTGTGTGGGTTTAGTATAGAGTGAGCCTATCTTTTAACCCAGAGCTTTAGCATCACACATTATATTGACAGAGCTATGGCAACATTGTGACAAAAGCATGACACTAATTTATTTAGAATTGTGTCGCAATTTTTACTTCCGCCCTGCGATACTAGCACAGCGCGGCGGAAATAAACATAAGATCAAACCTCACCCTCAATCCCTCTCCTTAGTAAGGCTACGGTGTATACATAAGTCAAATTACCCTCCTTAATCCCCCCGATATATTGGGGGGAAACAGGAATCTAGTTCCCTCCCCTTTATAAGGAGAGGGTTAGGGTGGGGTAATTTAGCGGAACAGGTCGGCGGAAATAAACCACCTATTCAAAATCAATACTTCTCTACGAGAGGCTGCGCCAACGACAAGCTCAGTAACCATGAAACGCTTACTCTGTATTCATTTTGAATTTTGAATTTTGAATTTTGAATTACGCCTTGCGGTACTAGTCCCTTTTCTGTTCATCACCTAACATTTTCAATAATTTTCTGGCAACTAAAACGCCCACAACTCCAGCACCAACTAATTCCACCGCTTGCACCACTTTTTTCCCTACATCTTGAGGGTTGAGGTGGTGATGAAAAATCTCTTCATCCACCCATTCAGTTGTGGCTTTGAAATCATGAATTGCTGTTGGCAATAGCGTTAAATAAGTGCCGTGACGAATTAAATGTCCGGGTTCGCCTGCAACTTCAAAAACATTGAATAAGTTAGCAGCAGCCTCATTTATCCCCAATTTCAACAAAGTTCCACGGATGTTAACCTGAGCTGGTTTGAGGTCTTTTCCCAACGCTAATGCTTTCAAATTACTGGCAATATTAGCCCCTTGTTGATAAGCCACTTGAGCTGTAGGTGGTAGCGAATTATCCTGAACTGCCACACAATCACCACCGGCAAAAACTTCTGGAAAGTCGAGCAATTGCATGGTAGAAGTAACTAGGAGGCGATCGCGATGATCTCGATGTTCTTTGGAAATTGGCAAATCTTTAATCAGTGGATGGGTAGAAGTCCCAGCTGTCCAGATTGTAGTATATGTTGCTAATGTCTCGATTTGCTGATTGCGCTTATATTCAATTGCGTTGGGATGGATAGCAGTGGCTTCTGCTCCCGTGAGTAGTTCAATTGGCACAGCGCGTTTCTGCAATTCCCGTTCGGCAATTTCACGTAAGGGGTCATTAATATCACCATTAAGGATTTGTTTACCGGGATTGAGCAATACCACGTGAATTTCACTCTGATTGCCTCCTAAAGCGCTATACCAATGTGGGAGGAAATCAGCTAAAGTTGCTGCCATTTCTACACCGGAAGCACCACCACCAACCACGACTACTGTTAACAGTTTTCGGCGTTGTTCTAAATCTTCAGTTTGCACTGCTTGTTGTAAACGATCGCGTAAATGCCGCTCCAGAGCGATCGCATCTTCTTGCGTCCAGAAAGGAAAGGCATTTTCTTTGGCTCCCTCAACTTGATGATAGGTAGTAACGCTGCCCAAAGCTAATACTAAGTTGCTGTAATTGTAGGAGTTTCCCGAAGTTAATTTGACTGCCTTTTGATCTAAGTCTATCGACTCCACTGTATCTTGAACAAAGATCACACCACTACCTTTAAGTAATTCCGAAAAACCTGGGACTACTTGCAAGGTATCCATCTCGCCATCGAAATATTCATAGAGTAACGGCTTAAAGCAAAAGCGCTCCTCTTTATCAATCAAAATCACAGAGCGAGGATAATGTTCGTGAGCTAAGTGCAAGGCTGTAAATAGCCCTGCAAAGCCACCACCGACAATCACAGTTTGATAAACTGGGGTGTTCATATAATCCCTTGCAAATATTGTGAAATCAGGATGTTCAATTAATCAGAGCTTCTCTACTATAGGAATAAAAACAAAGCAATCAAACTAACGCTGAGGATCACAGCCAATCCAATCGCGTATTCAACTCTGCGACTAAAAAATCCTACAGCAGCAACCAAGGCGATCGCTAGCCCGATAATGCCAATATATTGCTCTTTTTGTAAATCGTGTGCAATTAGTGGGTCTTTTCCTGGTGGTGCAGTTTCTTGAACTGCTTTTGGGGCGCGTTCTGACGCTGGTATTTCTTGGATGAATAAATTCATAAAGTTACTCCTGAAAATGCTTGGTTAACTGAAGATTTTTATGCCCGCCAAAGATAGAGAAGGGAGAAAAGGAAAACCCAAACTACATCAACAAAGTGCCAAAATAATGTGGTTGCACTTGTACCGAAGTGAGTCTGATTATAATTGCCTGGAATAAATGAGCGAATCAGCATAATTATCTGAAGCACAACACCAGCCAGAACGTGTAAACCGTGGAAACCTGTCAGCAAGTAAAATGTGGAACCAACTAATCCTGTAGTGAGCTGAAAATCGAGATTTTTCCACTCAATTAATAGACCAATTAGGAAGTAGATTCCCATTGCGATCGTGAGCAGCCACAGCCAGCGAAATTTACTGAGTTGATTACGCTTGAGAGCATTTTCTGCTGGTTGAATAATAAAGCTACTCGAAAGCAGTACTACCGTGTTAATAATCACAAAGGTAGACAATTCTGGCCCAGAAATACCGGGTGGTAGCCAGTTAGTAGTATTCAGTCGCAGAGCAACATAAGTAAAGATAAAACTCAAAAAGATGATGCTCTCTGACAGCAGGAACACGGTAAACCCGAACATCCCTTTACCATGATGATCTTCATGACTCCCACCACCACTTGGCAGGAAGCGCTGCAACCAATTTGGTAGGCGTAGCCGCCACTTTTCAAAACGGATCGGACTTTCATCTAGATGAATGGGGCGAGGTTGCATAATTCAGCTGGGGCACTTGTACTGAGCGAAGTCGAAGTATTGGGCATTGTCTCCTTTGATCCTCAGTAATCAGTAAAAGGTGTTAGTGTTTTATCCTTACTCACCGTGATCAGAATTTACTATTACTGAGTATTTTGGATCGCCATAGTCGTAGGGGGGTCTTGTAACAATCGGAATCTCTGCAAAGTTATCTCGTGGAGGTGGTGAAGTGGTTGTCCATTCCAATCCAGTAGCGTGCCAAGGATTATCAACCGCCCTTGGACCGTATAGCCAAGAACCGACAATATTGGCAATAAAGGGCAGAGTAGATACTCCCAGCAAGAATGCCGCCAGACTAGCGATGACGTTCCATCCTTGATACCGTGGATCGTAGGAAGAGACTCGGCGCAACATCCCTTGCAAACCTAACGGGTGCATGGAGAAGAAGGTAATATTGGCAGGGATAAAGGTCAGCCAAAAATGCAGCTTGCCCCAACCTTCAGCGTACATCCTTCCAGTTATTTTGGGAAACCAGAAATAAATGGCTGCGAAGATTGCCATCGTGATCGTGTTGAAGACGATGTAATGGAAGTGACCTACTACAAAATAGGTGTTGTTGACGTGAATATCAAAGGGCGTTGCAGCCAGCATCACACCAGTAACGCCACCGAAAATAAACATCGCTGCTGCTCCCATCGCAAATAGCATTGGTGTTTCTAAATGCAGCTTGCTTTTCCAGATAGTGGCAGTCCAAGCAAATGCCTTCACCCCAGTCGGGATGGAAACTAGCATCGATGTAAACATAAAAGTCATCCGCATCCAGCCAGGGGTAGCACTGGTGAACATGTGATGCACCCAAACGAAGATGCTGACAACAGCGATACCTAATGAGGCGATCGCAACTGACCGATAGCCAAACAAAGGATTCCGGGAAAAGGCTGGCAAAACCTCCGCAATAATACCGAAGGCTGGTAGTGCCATGATATAAACTGCCGGGTGAGAATAGAACCAGAATAAATGCTGGTAGATGATGGGATCGCCACCTTCTTCAGGTTTGAAGAATTGCGTACCGAAAGCGAGGTCAAACAACAGCAGGATCAATGCACCTGTCAAGGCTGGTAAATTAATTAGCTGCAACAATTGGGCACTGAGAACCGACCAAACAAACACAGGCATTCGGAAAAACGTCATCCCTGGCGATCGCATCCAAAAGATCGTAGTCACAAAATTGACAGCCCCCATGATCGAAGAAATGCCGATCAATATTAGACTGACGATCCAAATGAATTCACCGTTAATTAATTGTCCGGGGGGAAATTGCAGGCTGACTGGTGGATAAGACCACCAACCTGCCTGTGCAGTCCCATTGGGTAGCAAAAAGCTCGATATTAACAAAATACCTGCTGGTGGCAAAATCCAAAAGGAGATGGCATTAAGTAAAGGAAACGCCATATCCCGCGCCCCAATCATTAACGGCACTAAGTAGTTAGAAAGTCCGGCATTGAAGGGGATAATCCACAGGAAAATCATGATTGTCCCGTGCATGGTGAACAAGCCGTTATAAAAGGGGCGATCAACCAAATTTGATTCGGGGGTGAGGAGTTCGGCACGAATAATCATCGCCAACAGCCCACCAATCAGGAAGAAAATAAACGTCATCACCATGTACTGAACACCGATCACCTTATGATCGGTGCTAAAGCTGAAATATTGCCGCCAGTTATCAAGAGGCTCTCTATCCTCGGCGATCGCTTCACTGAATTCATGTGTCATTACTTACCTTCCTTTTATTAGCTACAGCAGGTTGATCGGGTGCGACAGTGTACCAACCGCTTTTAAATAATGTCTTTGCTACTTGGATATGTTCAGCAACTGCCTGATTTTTTACAGTTGTTGGTTCGCTAGCCGTTTGGGTGAGCCACTGGTTATACGCTTCAACAGATTCAACGTATACATCTGCTTCCATCAACGCAAAGTAAGTACCGCTAAATTGAGAATCTTTCAGCTTATATTTTCCCGTGCGAGTAGGCGTTAGAACAATCTCAATATCGCGTTTGGGGATAAGATCCTGTTTTAAGCGGAACTCAGGGACATAGAAACCGTGGATTACATCTTGTGCGTGCAGATTCAGGCGGGTGCTGCGATTTACTTTCAGGTGTAATTCATGACTGGTAAGATTATTTGGATAGTGGAAAGACCACTCCCACTGTTTAGCGAAAACATCAATAGTTTCAGAAGCAGGTTTAGGAACGTCGCTGGCTATTGCGGCGTTAGCTGGTTGGGATTCTAAGGGCAGATGCAAATGCACTATTTGTCCCAAACCCAAAATATTTAATTGCTGATAAATATTGAAGCTTTGAAAAGCAATCCACAACACCAAGATAGTCGGGGTTGCTGTCCAGAGAATTTCTAGTCTCACATCGCCCCTAGAAGGGTGTCCTTCGCTGTAGTCTTCCTTAGATGCCCGAAAGAAAAGTACCGAATATAACATCATCCCAACCAGCCCAAGCAAGATGAAAGCTCCAATTGAAACTAAGAAGCTAAACAAATCATCTACTTTTTTTGCTTCGGCGGTGGCTTGAAGAGGCATCCAGGAGTAAGCTAGCTGTCCAATCCAATGGCTGATAACGAGCAAAACTGCAATATAACCAGCTATTAGTAAATATTCTAAAAATCTAAACATAGCAATTTTTGTCTAAAGTCCAATACGCACTCATCATCTATTGCACCTTTAATTTATCAGGACTTACGCAAACAATCGCTGAAAAGAATGATTTTTAGGTAGGGGCAATTCATGTAGCTTTAGCTGACCGCAGGGTACTGCCCCTACCGCGTGTAGTTTTGCGTAAGTCCTATTTACATCCAGTTAATAGCCACAATTGCATTTCTTCTCTACCAGACGCTACGCGAACATTTGGAACTTGCAATTTTGATAGGACTTACGCAAAAAACCTCTCAAACTTTTATTCCTCCGTGTCGCGCCAGCTGCTACAACGGGGGGAACCCCCGCAACGCACTGGCTTCTCTGCGTCCTCTGTGGTTCGATTTTCCGTTGGTGTAAGTCCTGTTTGAATTGTTTAGTGCTTCTGGTTTGATTATTTAAGCAGCAAATCAGGATTTGTCCCCTCTTGGAGCAATTTTGCAGCAGTAACGTGAATTCCAAACTCTTCTCCCAATTGCGCCCCCAAAGTTCCGTGGACATATAAAATGCCTAGTATCACAATGCCTAGTAACAAGTAACTCCACTGCACCTGCCTAATTGAATCTTTGCGCCAACGATAGCGCTGTAAGCCTCTCCACACAGTCATTGCCACAATGATCCCCAACAGCAACACGCCACCCAAACCATGCAAAAGCATTGTCAAAGAGGCGCTCAAACCCCAAGCACTTTTTTCATTGACTGGTGGGTTTGCTAGCAGTAGCTCAAAAAATCCCACTGCAACGGTGAAAAAAGTAACCGTTGCCGCCGCCAGTAGATTGTACCACCCGACATCGAAAAGACCCGCACGGATGGCAGGAAGACCTAAAAATTTGAAAATCGGTTTTTCTATAGGAAAGAATGTGCCTGCTATATCAAAGAGGACGGCGATGATGAATAAACCCAGTGTCAGATGCACCAGTTGCGGATGCATTGGGATTTCGTAGGGTAGCCCGTTAGCACCCAACTTGAATCCTAACTGCTGAATGAGCTGCGAGTTCATGGCGATACTCCCTTTTTCATCGCTTCAACCACTGGCTCGACATGCAGCCCGTATACCCAAAATAGCTTGCTCCCCAGATACACTTGCAAGAACACCAGACAAATTAAAAACATTGTGGCACCCAGATAAGCTGGTGGTACTTTGTGTGGGCTGCGGTTGCGAATCACAAAACGCCAAGCTGCGATCGCCACGACAATAGCCGCAAGTGACCAACCCAAAATGGTATGATAATTCAGCGTTGGCTGCACAGAAGCGTAAATGTTTGCTAAACCCGCTTCAAACTGACCAAATATCACTGCTACAAAAATCGCGATCGCCGCAACAAACATATTCCAGAAACTTACCTCAAATAAACGCACGTTGCGAGTGAAATAGCCGACAACATCGCAGAAGAAAGAAAAAAACACCATCGCAATCACAAAATGAACGACGATCGGGTGCAGTGGGTCAGGGTATGGTAGATTCTGACTATTGAGTGGTAAGGCGGACATCGCTTTCTCCTTGGTATATCTAGGCGCTGTGATTACTTATTTTGGTCAAAATCAAATTCACTATTGACTGTTGAAAGATTTTTAATTTTGCAAATACATCTAATAATATAGAATTCCTAATCAGAGATATCTAAAAAGATCGCAAATAAACTACTGCCTTAGGGATGAGTTACATAAAAATAAGTTACTTATTTCTTGCTAACAGCGATCGCTATCTATATATATACTGATATCCTTTTCTCCAGCAGTGAATTCACTCACCTCCTCCTTTGGCTAAACAACAGTACTACACCCGACAACCTCCGACATTATCAGCCAGCATTCGGTCATAGATCAGTGTGTGCTGTTTCACTATTTATTCATTCATCAATCAAGGTATTTATTTATAGTAAATAAATAGCAAATATACTTACAAAATAAGTAATTTAAGCAATAAAATTTATCTAAAGTTTGTCGAATACTAATCTTAGTTTATACATAAATTACAGTTTCTTGCTTAAGCTTGATTAGTAATCAATAAGTGCAAGAGAATGAATAAATTTTGGAGTATTTTAATGGTTTCTAGCCTAGCAGGACTGGAAATCTTATCTGCCACTAAAGCTCAAGCGGCGTCGTTCGAGATTGACCCTACCTACACTTTTTTAAGAACTTATGCTGATACAACTGATTACAACAGTGTTAAGAGCATTGCTGGCGACGTTAAAGCGATCTCTCTGTCAGATAATGGTCTTCAAAGTGGAGATTTCGTCCATTTGAGTATCTCTGGTGAATTTAACTGGAGTGTTTGGAACCCTGGTAACAGGAGCGACATGATTGGCGTATTCAGTGCTTCAGATAAACTCTTGGATGCATCTGCTGAAAAACGAGTAGCTGATGCTATTGTTCTGAATTCAAAAGATACTAATGAATATGCTTACACTGATAAAACCTGGACTTCTCGCACCCTATTTGACTCAAATTACTACTCAGATTCTACCTACGACTCTGCTAAAAATGCTTATATGTGCAGTGGTATGAGTTTAAGCGATCCTAGTAGAACGTGCGGTCAACAAACATT
Organism: Nostoc sp. NMS7; assembly: GCF_017115085.1. Lineage (GTDB taxonomy): Bacteria > Cyanobacteriota > Cyanobacteriia > Cyanobacteriales > Nostocaceae > Nostoc. The sequence continues at coordinate 32,333 of NZ_JABXKJ010000256.1, forward strand.
ATTTGATGGTATTTTCGGTATCTTGAGTGAGATAACCCTTCAGATTCCAACCAACGCAAAGTTTTTATTCCTTGCTGTTAATGATAATTTCTATAGTGATAACGCCGCAAAGATGTTACTTAATATTAGCAAAATAGAAACCATAGATATCCAGGTTGCAGTTCCAGAAGCAAATGCCATCCTTGGTATTGGTGCTACAATTGCACTAGCCTTAAGAATGAAGCGTAAAAAGCAAATTGCTGAATAATTATTGGGAGGATCATCAATTTGTCAAGGGTGCCTTTATGTTTAAAGACTGCCTCCACCATTGATTCAAAATATTCATTGAGCATACTCACCACTTCTTCTGCTTCCAAGGTTTCAGTTAAAGTGGTGTAGCCGCGAATATCGGAAAATAAAATCGAAACTTTTTTGTGATCCCCTCCTAGTTTAGCATCATCCAATTTCAGCAATTCTTCGGCTAATTCCTGGGTCATGTAGCGGTACATCGTACTCTTGAGCCGCTTTTCATCACTGGTATCTTCCATCACCACCAGCGCCCCACGAATTTGCGCTTGGTCGCTAGCATCGGCAATTGTGTTAATCGATAAATTAATACTGTGCGGTTTTATGCTAGTACTTATGACTGTGCGATCGGGGTAATATTGATGGCGGCCTTTTTAAGTCAACTGCGTGTAAAGCATCCTGATACCACTTGCTAAAGTCACCTTCTTTGATGGCGATCGCATCAGTAACTAATTTACCTTCTAATCGGTCTTCTGGCTCCAGTCCTAGCAAACGCTTGGCACTTTCATTGGCGGCAATAATTAATCCAGTTCTATCAGTGGAAACCACTCCATTGGAAAGACTACTGTAAGTGGTGTTAAAAGCAACAATTAATTACTTGATATTATCCATAGTTTAATCGCTTGTTTAGCTAGCGTCATCCTGTCAAAGAAGTTGGAAGTCAATTACTCACAAGCATGGTCTGACCAGAGTGCAGACGCAGTAATACTCCAAACCCCTGCTACTGTTTATACACAAGTCTTCTAGAGTTGCCTAAAACAAAACAAAAACCTCAAAGAGTCCTGACGGACATCCCTCTCCTTACCAAGGAGAGGGACAGGTTTTGCGTAGCAGAACCAGGGTGAGGTTTCTTTGGGTTATTCAATAAACCGTAAATTGTGTTAAGAGAGACTTGTGTATACACGGTAGCCTTACCAAGGAGAGAAAGGCAGGGGGAGAAAATTTTACCTTGTCCCCCTTGTCCCCCTTGTCCCCCTTGTCCTCTCTTCTTCTAGGCTGTCGGCGTCAATGATTGTACTCTTGGTTCCGATTGCCAGTCTAATGGATTCCAAACTCGATCTTCCAGCGCCATCTGCTCAATTAAACTTGCGAGTCTCAGGGCTTTGAGAGCTTGTTCACCACCCACTGAGGGTTGATTGCCACCGTGTACACAGTTGACAAAATGTTCTAATTCTGCACTCAGGGGTTGAACATTGCTGGTGTAGACTTTTTCAATCACACCATCTTGCCTGTAAAGTACTTGTCGGTGGTCGGTGAGAGAATTGGCAGTCGTTTGTCGGTGAATCAAAATTTCATTGTTGAGAAAATCTGCCTCAGTAAATGAATTTTTGCAATGGGCGACAATCCGGCGAATTTTTCGGTGGGTGACTTTACTGGCAGTCAGAGTAGCAACAATACCATTGGCAAACCCCAAGGTGGCAGTTACGTAATCTAAATAACCAGAGTCCAGGGCGCGAGTCCCGCTAGCAGTCAATTTCGTGACTGGGGAAGCAGCTAATTCCAAAAGTAGGTCAATGTCATGGATCATTAAATCCAGCACAACCGAAACATCGTTTGCCCGATCTGAGTAAGGACTCATCCTGTGGGCTTCTAGCGCCAGCAATTCCTCTGTTTTCAGCACTTGGCTCAGTTCTTTAAAAGCTGGGTTGAAACGCTCAATATGACCCACTTGCAGGATACACCCAGACTCAGCTGCTGCATTTACTAAAGACTCTGCCTCAGAAATACTGGCTGCGATCGGTTTTTCAATCAAAACATGAATTCCCGCTAACAGACAGTTGATACCCACGGCATAGTGCAGACGGGTGGGAACAGCTACACAAACTGCTTCCACAAGGGGTAGCAGGTCACAGTAATCTTCAAAAAAACGCACCTTGTACTTACTGGCAGTTTCTAACCCTCGCTCAACGTTAATATCTGCCACTCCGACTAGTTCCACATCTTTCATTGAACTCAGCACGCGAGCGTGATGTTGTCCCATGTTACCCACTCCAATCACGCCTATGCGGATCGGTCGTGGCTGGTTACGCTGTGTATATGGATTCGGTTCTGCCACTGACATGCTATTTTGCACTATTATTCTCTCCTCAACCACCAAATTTAGAGACGCTACGGCCGTTGGCGTTTATACTCGAAAGCCAGTTACGATCCGTCTAAAACCATCCAGATGGTAACATAGAGCCTATGTTTATGAAGAATTTCAAAGTTTGTGATCGGTTCCCGTAATCCAAATATCTTTTGTATAGATAGTTCGGCTTTGCTTGAGATTTTGCACTTTTTCCAAAAAATATATGTCTTTTGATTAACTTTAAAATATTCAGTAAGACCTAAGTGTAAATTCTCTTTAGCATTGCTTCCTAGCATCTTGTTAAGGTGTGATTTGGCGATTTTAAATCCAAAATTTGCAACCGATATGAAAGCTGTAATTCTGTTATCTGGAGGATTGGACTCTTCCACAATTCTGTACAAAGCTCAGGCTGATGGCTGTGAATGTCATACTATTTCCTTTGATTACCAGCAGCGACACCGCCGAGAGTTACAGTCAGCCCTCACCGTCGCTCAAAAAGCTGGGATCGTGAAACATCAGGTAGTTAATTTTGACTTACGACAATGGGGCGGTTCAGCACTTACCGATGACGCGATTGATTTACCCCAGGAGCGATCGCTCCATGAAATGTCTCAAAATATTCCTGTCACTTATGTTCCGGCTCGTAATACCATTTTCTTAAGCTTTGCTCTTGGTTACGCCGAAGCGATCGCAGCAGAGCGTGTCTATATCGGGGTCAACGCCCTAGATTACTCAGGATATCCTGACTGTCGCCCCGACTATATCCAGGCAATGCAGGAAGTGTTTCGCCTGGGAACCAAACAAGGGCGTGAAGGAGAACCAATTAATATTGTTGTACCCTTGATCAACTTGAAAAAAACTGAAATCATTCAACTGGGGAACCAATTGGGAGTTCCTTGGGAGCTAACTTGGTCTTGCTATGCCAATGGAGATGTTGCTTGTGGCGTGTGTGATTCTTGTGGCTTGCGGCTAGCAGCTTTTGCCGAATTGGGACTCGTTGATCCACTAGCGTATGCTTCTTGAGTTAGGAGCAGAGACGCGATTAATCGCGTCTGTACAGGAGTTTGGAGTTAAAATTTATAACTTAACGTGAATTAGACGGCTCATATAGTGTCCGTCTAATTCTCTTAACTCTTAACTCCTAACTCCTAACTTTCAACTCCTAACTCTTCTAACCGTTGCAGTTGAATTTGATGCAGGCGTGGGCCAACAATTGACACGACAGTGAATTCGAGATTTTGATAACAGAAGGTTTCGCCTTTGGCAGGAATTTTCTGGAACTGATACAGCAAAAAGCCTCCTAGTGTTTGATATTCTCTTGTCAAGGGCAAATTGAGATGTAAAATCTCATTGAGGTCTTCGAGGTTGATTTGTGCCTGCACTAAAAATTTATGTTTATCTAACATCTGAATCAGTAAGTCGTCACTGCTTTCAGGTTCGCTGGCGTTGCCAATGATTTCGGCAATGACATCTTTAATTGTCACAAGTCCCACAGTACCGCCAAATTCATTCACTACCATGACCATAGCTGGTTTCTCTTGTTGCATCATTGGCAAAAGTTCACTCAAGGACGTGTGTTTTGGAACAAATCGGACTGGACGCATCCAAGGTTGGATTTGTGTCTCCAAACTTAGCTTTCCTAGAGCCAAAGGTTGTGCCAAATCTTTAAAGTAAACAATGCCGCGAACATCGTCTAAAGATTCACCAATCACCGGATAACGAGAATAACCAGTAGAAGCCATTTCCTTGAGTAATGTCCCGAAGGTAGCATCTTTTGGCAGCGCGACAATACTGGTGCGGGGGATCATCACATCTTGGGCCATGACATCCCCAAACTCAAAGACATTATTGAGCAATTCTCGCTCTGAACGCTGTAAACCAGTAGACCCCCATTCTGTAGAGATAATCAGTTGCAATTCTTCGGGAGTCACAGGCGGCCTCCAGCCTTGACCTGTGTATTGGATGCCAAAAACACGCAACAAGCAACGAGTTGATTGGTTGAGAATCCAGATAAAGGGGCCAAAAAAACGCACGATCGCTTTTACTGAAGGCCCCAAAAACCTAGCTAGCTGTTCTGAGTAGAGCATAGCTAAGGATTTAGGACATAGTTCTCCGATCACAATTTGCAAATAGGCAATCAAGAAAAAGGTGATGGGAATTGATAGGGAATGGGCGATGAAGGTAGTCATCCCAATAGGTAAAGGCCAGGATTTTAACCATGTATTTACCAGCACGACTATCGTACTTTCTCCAATCCATCCCAGTGCCAAACTAGAAAGGGTAATGCCTAACTGGGTGGTAGATAGTAGTCGGTCAATACTACGTTGTAGCATATCCACAGCGATCGCCGGAATATCCCCAGCCTTAACTAGCTGGTGAATACGCGATCGCCGCACGCTCACCATCGAAAATTCCGCCGTCACAAAAAAGGCATTTATGGCAATCAGCAGCAACACTGACAACAACCGCAGCGCCACGTCTGTCCAAATTAAATTAGGAAAACCACTCACCGCCAAAGCTCGTGTAAAACTCACGCCCTCCATTTAAGGGAATTGGGAATTGGGGAGTGGGGGATGAGGGAGACAAGGGGGACAAGGGGGACAAGGGGGACAAGGTGGACAAAGGGGAATTATTGAACAAGTCTCTCCCTTGTCTCCCCCCTCTTCCTTGTCTCCCTTGTCTCTTATCCATGCCCAATGCCCAATGCCCAATGCCCAATGCCCAATGCCCAATACCCAATGCCCAATGCCCAGTGCCCAATACCCAATGCCCAATGCCCAATACTTCTCTACGAGAGGCTTCGCCAACGACTTCTCTACCAGACGCTGTTCGCGTTCGCTCAGTACAAGTGCCCAATCTACCTTTGTACAGGAATATTCGATGCCTCTAGCTTCAATTCTTGAGCGGGATAATCAGTGAGAGCAAGTGATATCTTCTTGACATCATCAAGTAAAGCTGTGGGAATGCTCACCGTACCGGAAAATGTTGGCCCATTTGCAGGCAATTCTGTTGGTAAACCCTCTGTACTAGCACTCAGAGTTCGTCCTTTATCATCGGTAACATCTAAAAAACTATACAAGAAGCGTACAGAATCTTTACCTTTGTTCTGCATTTTCACTTTCAGTAGCAAATCACCACCAGAGTAGCGGACAGATTGCACAGACATGGTTACACCCTCACTCTGGGCAATAACCGGAAAACCTGGCTGGAGTTTTTCTTCAACCACTTGTGGGGGTTTTTCCTCTGGTTTCTGCTTGCTGCTATTGGTTTCTTCATCATCTTCCTCTAGGTTTTCCGATTTAGCCGCCTTGGTCTTACCCTCAATTCGCGCCTTGACAATTTTCAGGATCTCTTGCTCTTTTAATAGCACTAGTCCTGCCTGTTGGGAGCTATTTGTCTTATTGCTGGCAAATTTGGTTGTCGGACGCCCATCTGGTGTAGTAACGCCTTTAAGTGCTGAACTCCCCAGTTGAAACCCCAAAAACGCGCTCACAGAACCTGCTCCTAACATCAGGATTAACAAAATCAAAGTAAGAAGTACAGTAGAACTTATTTTCATCGCTGACAAGCTATCACAAAAGAATGCTGGTCTATTTAAGAATAGTGAAGCTTTTGACCTCAATCCTTAAAGGAACTTAATCAATATTAGTTTGCACTATTTTATGATTAAACTATGTAGTATAAAAATCTGGTAAATTATTGTCCAATATTCACAGGCGGTAAATTTGTGCTATAATCATTCAATTGGCTAGACTCAGGGCATTGAGGTATTTTCCTCACTCTAAAATTAGCAAATCAGGTTGACCTAAAAGTTAAAGTAATTGACTCATAGGAACCCAAAACCCAACAAAACAAGCGCCTTTGGCCGATTGGGGAGGCAGCGAACTCATAATTCGCCTTCAGGCTGGTTCGATTCCAGCAGGGCGCACTAAATTCTAAATCAGCAAAAACCAGTAATGTGTTATTTTATCACGCTCTCAATGATGATTGGGACATGAGTAATACTACATTATCTTGAGAATTACCATGCCTGTTCAACTCCTACACCCCAGATTAATCAATCCTGAGTACTCAGCACAAAGGGGCACAGGGTTAGAGGAAAATTTTTATAACTCTTAACTCCTAACTCTTAACTCCCAACTCCTAACTACCACTCCCATTCGGCTACGCTCACGGCAAGCCCACTCTCCAATCTTACGGAGGTGATAAAGTTTCAAACCTGAATTCAGTTCCCACTTTGAGTTTGTTGCTATTCACACGTGGAGACATCATCAGCGATGTGTCATAAGGATTTGGTAAATCAGGAGTGCGAATATAAGGATCGTTGCTAACTTGCTGAGTCAGGACATCACGATATAAAGTGTTAAGCAACTCAGCATCGTGGGCAATTTCATTTTCTGGGAAGGAACCACCGAAACTGGAACCAATTCCTAGAAATGAGTCTAGCTGACGCTTGAGGCTACCATTTTCGTAGAAATTGCGATCGTGACTAAAAAAAGCTCGTTCAAATACATCATTTGTAGTTTCATAATTGGGTGTTTGTATTTGGGCAGATGCAACAGAGGGAAAAGCAATACCAGCAGCAAGCAGCACTAATGAACCACCAAGGGTTTTTAATTTTATACGCACGTTTCTGACTCCTCAATTTTTGGGCAATCTTAATTTATGCTTAAGTTCAGAACTCTTATGAGTTCAACCTTTGGTGTAGCACAACTTTTAATGTTTTGTAATGACGTATTTTACTGAAACTCCTACCCACTCAGATATTTGGGCAACCACTGCTGATTTGATCACCTTGCGCCACAAGCTACTAGATTTATTTTGCCAACTTGCTTATCAAGAGGGTGATTTTCTCCTCTCTTCTGGGCTGCGTAGTTCTTATTACGTGAACAAGACACAGGTAACACTCCATCCTCAAGGCGCTTTGGCAGTTGGACGATTGCTGTTCCCTTTGCTACCTGTAGATACAGAGGCTGTGGGTGGTTTAACATTGGGGGCTGACCCAATTGTGACAGCAGTAAGTCTAGTTTCTGTTTATGAAAACCGACCGATACCAGCGCTGATTATTCGCAAGGAAGCCAAGGGTTATGGGACGAGAGCTTATATAGAAGGCCCCAGTTTACCAGAAGGTGCAAAAGTAGTAGTCTTGGAAGATGTGGTTACAACTGGGCAATCTGCTCTGAAAGCAGTTGAGCGTCTTCAAGAAGCAGGTTATACCGTAGATCAAGTAATTGCACTGGTAGACCGACAGCAAGGGGGAGGGGAGTTGTACCAGTCAGCTGGGTTAAAGTTTGAAACTTTGTTTTCGATTCAAGAAGTTCAAGAACGCTTCCGACAACTTGCAAATTCTTGAACAATAGAACTTGTACTAAGCTAATGTAGTTTTAATTTGCATAACCAGGGCGGGCAAGACTTCGGCGTGAGCGCTACTTCGACAACGCTCAGTACAAGTCAGTCGAACGCTGCCCACCCCACAAGAGTTTTACTTCTAGGTAATAAATAATACTCGCTATAGCGGTTCTCGGCCTTTGTGAGGTACAAGAACCCCACCCCCAACCCCCTAAGAGCAAGCGAGGAGGGCGCTATGATGTACCTGATCTGATTAATAAACGCTATAACGCTACGTGGGTTAAGAACCCTTGATTTTATATTAGTCCGCCTCCGTGGACTACCCTTCTCCTGAGGGAGACGCTACGCGTAGCTTGCTTCCACGTTCGCGGAGCGTCCCGTAGGGAAGTGGTACGGGTTCTCCAAAGGAGTACGTTTGTATAATAAAGCCAATTGCTTATCGGGGAAACCCTTATGAGCAACTGTCGCGCGAATTTATATTTGCCCTAGCTCTAAGTTGACACCAATGAGCATTGTTGTACCCCTGTGAGTAGGACGCCAGTTCGCCCAAGTCGGGAGACCCGCCCACGCGACTGGCTCCTGTATTTCATGCAATTGAGAACCGCTATATTTAAGCAAAGATGTATTTTTATTTACAATTTTTAGCCGCAGCGATCGCTCAACCTAGTCATCGCTCTTTTGAAAAAAAACTTTTTGATTTCCAAAACCGCTGATCTCAATTATGCAATCACCAAATCCGATCTCACTTTCCTCACTCACCTCTATACTGACGGCTTTAGAAGTGTGCAGTGATGAATCAGTATATGCTCCCGGTTATATTCAGCCGCATGGAATGTTGCTGATGCTGCAAGAGCCACAGCTAACAATCTTGCAGATTAGTGAAAATGTGGAACAGTTTTTTGGGATTTCCGCAAAAGCATTGCTGGGTCAACCCTTACAACGGTTGTTTTCTCGCGCTCAAGTGCAGCGACTTACTGGCTATCTGGCTGAAGATAATCTGGAGCTTTGCAATCCGTTTGAGCTAAAAACGCGGCGGGTTGCTGAGACTGATTGGCAACGGGAAAGTCAGACATTCACAGGTGTCATGTACCGGATAGTAGATGGGTTGATTATGGAACTAGAACCTGTGCGATCGCTCAAAAGCATCTCTTCAATCCAGTTCTATCATCGCCTGCAAGCGGCGATCGCCAATTTCCGTAATGCCACTAGCCTGATGAATCTGGCTCAAAACCTTGCCAGAGAGGTAAAAGCAATGATTGGGTTTGATCGGGTTATGATCTACCGCTTTCAGGCAGACGACAGTGGTGTGGTGATTGCGGAGGAGAAACATAAGCATTTAGAAAGCTACTTGGGACTGCACTATTTAGCAACAGATATTCCCGCGCCAGCCCGCAAGTTGTTTTGCCGCAAGTGGGTGCGATTCATTCCCGATATCAATTACACCCCTATCCCCCTGATTTCCACCAACCCTCCTCTGACGGATACACCCCTTGATCTGAGTGATTCTATGTTACGAGGAGTATCTCACTATCACATTGAATACTTACAGAATATGGGGGTTGCTGGGTCGATAACGATTTCGTTGATCAACGACAAACGCCTCTGGGGATTAATTGCCTGTCACCACTACAGCCCGAAACTAGTGGATTATGAAACTCGCAAAGCCTGTGAATTTTTAGGACAGTTTGCCTCAATTGAACTGGTGCATCAGCAAGAACGAGAATTGGATGTTTACCGAACGCAGGTGAAAGCGATTCAGGATGAACTGCAACAGACGTTATTGCAGGAGTCCAATTTCATTGAGCAAGTGTTGATCCGAAATACTTCTCAATTGCTGGATCTAGTTCATGCCCAAGGAGCCGCGATTTTACTTGACGGTCATCTGACATTAGTTGGTCAAACGCCATCGGCTACCCAGGTACAGGAGCTTGTTACCTGGTTGGTGCAACGCAAGGGGGAACGAGTGTTTGCTAGCGATTTCCTCTCACATTTATATCCAGAAGCGAAGGCATTCAAAGATCAAGCTAGCGGCATCCTGGCAGTTTCAATTTTATTCAACCATGCCAAACAAAAGTCGTACCACATTATCTGGTTTCGACCGGAGCAAATCCAGACGGTGAATTGGGCAGGCAATCCCCACGATACGTTAACAATCAACGAAATTGGAGAGATGCAATTGTCTCCCCGGAAGTCCTTTGCAATGTGGAAGGAAACCGTGCGGGAAACTTCCTTGCCTTGGGAGGTTGCGGAAGTGGAAGCCGCTACTGAGATGCGAAATACGCTGATGTTGGCAGTGCTGGAGTTTTCCCAGATCGCCCTAGAACAAGCCGCAGAACAAGCCGCGATCGCTAACCGCGCCAAAAGCCAGTTCCTTGCTAAAATGAGCCACGAACTGCGGACTCCTCTGAATGCCATTTTGGGATTTACTCAGTTGATGAACCGCAGCGAGAAGATTCCATCTGAGTTTCAAGAAGATTTAGGCATCATCAGCCGCAGTGGAAAACACTTGCTAACTCTGATCAACGATGTGCTGGAAATGTCCAAAATTGAAGCGGGTCAGTTAAAGTTAACGGAAAACTCTTTCGATTTGCATCAGCTAATCCACTCGATCAGAGACATGGTTGCTCTCAAAGCTTTAGAGAAAGGAATTGATCTGATCACACAGCAACATCCCAGCGTTCCTCGCTATGTGTATGGTGACGAATCGAAACTGCTGCAAATTCTGCTCAACCTATTAAGCAATGCGATCAAATTTACGACAAGAGGCAGTGTCACCCTGCGATTCCAAGCTTTGACCGGGAAAGTGAGTAAGGTCAACTCACTTGATTCAATTTCTCGCGATGATTCCAAACCAATTATCACCCTTCATGTGGAAGTTGAAGACACTGGATGTGGTATCGCTCAGTCCGATATTGAGACTGTGTTTGAAGCTTTCACACAAACAGAATCAGGTCGCCATGTTCAAGGTACAGGCTTAGGCTTATCGATTAGCCGTCAGTTTGCCCGTTTAATGGGTGGTGATATTACAGCGCGAAGCATCCTGAATCAGAAGTCAACCTTCATTTGTGAGGTTTTACTGAGTCTGGTAAGCTCAGTGGATATCATTGCGCCGGAAACGACTCGCACTGTTATCGGTCTGGAACCGGGACAGCCCACTTATCGCATTCTCGTGGCGGAAGACTTGAGAGAAAATCGTCTGCTGCTCGTCAGCCTATTAGAATTAGTTGGGTTCGAGGTCTGTGCAGCCGAGAACGGAAAGGAAGCGATCGCTCTCTGGTCAGAATGGCATCCCCACCTGATTTTAATGGATATTCAAATGCCCGTCATGGATGGCTACGAAACTACTCGCCAAATTCGAGTCAAGGAGGCGGCAGGTAAAGATGTGGTGATTATTGCGCTGACAGCCTATGCCTTTGAGGAAGACTACACCACCAGCATTCAAGCAGGCTGCAACGACCACATCACCAAACCATTTACAGAAGGTATCCTATTTGATCGGATTACCCACTATTTGGGAGTCCGCTACCGCTACCGCGAAGAAGCTTTACCGCCGTTACACCAGCAAATCTTACTTCACAAATCCCTAACCGCCAAAGATTTACAGGTAATGTCGCCAGAGTGGATTATTCAGGCAAATCAAGCAGCCCTGGATCTCAACGATGCCAAACTCTATAATCTCATTGCTCAAATCCCTAACCAAGAGCAAGTTCTTGCTAATGCTCTGAAATCTCTGGTGGATAACTTCCAGCTGGAAGCGATCGCAATCCTAACCCAAACTTAGAGGATGTTTGAAAAGTCGCAAAGTATACTAGAAAATTGAGGAAAATATTCCCCTACACTATCGAGTTGCAATTGAACAACGTACTTATTTAAGTGATGACTCAGATTCTGTCGTGCTAGATATTACTTAGCAATTGATTATAATCAAGAATCAGTACCACCCCTAAAGGCAGAAGATGCTGTATGGTTTGATACCCTTTTACGCAAACAAGGGTTAAGGAATAAATAATTGGTTAAGAATTTTTCCCATTCCCCACCTTCTCCCTATGGCTAATTTACTTAAATCCGCTTCAGAAACCAATATCCTAATCGTGGACGATACCCCCGACAATCTACGATTGTTAGCGAAAATATTAGAGTCGCAGGGTTATATCATCCGTAAATCCCTCAACGGGAGAATGGCATTACAAGCTGCTTCTCGACATCCGCCCGATCTGATTCTGCTTGACATCAATATGCCCGAAATGAATGGCTATGAGGTTTGTCAACAGTTGAAAGAATTAAAAATAACAGATCAAATTCCGATTATTTTTATTAGTGCTCTTGACCAAATCAATAGTAAAGTGCAGGCATTTGAAGTAGGTGGACAAGACTATATCACCAAGCCCTTTCAAGAACTTGAAGTGCTAATCCGGGTCAGAAACCAACTACTCATCAAACAGCAACAGCAACAACTTCTTGAACAAAATCAACGCCTAGAGCATGAAATTCAGGAACGCCTGAAGGCTGAAGCAGACGTAAGGGAGCTATCTGTAACTGATGAGTTGACAGGATTATATAATCGACGTGGTTTCTTTTGGCTGGCAAATCAGCAATTCAAAATTGTCCAACGCATACAAATGTTCTGCTGTCTTTTGTTTGTTGATATAGATGGTTTAAAGCAAATTAATGACTCTCTAGGGCATGAAATAGGAGACAGAATGATCGTTGACACAGCCAAATTATTAAAGCAAACCTTTCGGGATTCGGATATTATTGCCCGTCTAGGAGGAGACGAGTTTGTAATATTAGTTCATATCGAGTCCAGGAATACAGATGAAATTTATCCTCGATTGCAAGCAAATATTGATCGTTTTAATCAAGAGCATAATTACTTATATAAACTATCCATAAGTGTTGGTGTGTCACAATGCGCCTCAAATGAAAACGTTTTACTAGAACAATTGATAGAAGAAGCTGACAAGCTAATGTATGAGGATAAACGCGCTAAACGCCTCGGAAATCATTAATTGTTGTATTGAAAGTAGAAATATCGACATTAATCTGTGAACAGCTACATCCAATTTCTGAATGTACACTGGCGGTTCAAGTATTTTCGCAATGGTTTAATTAATCGGGTAAAAAGTCTTCGTCTAAGCATTCATACGCACTAAATGGAGACTCAACAGGAAAAGTATCAAGGGATAAACCAGTTTCATCACTGGCTTGTTTTCTAGCATCTTGATAACACTCCAAGAAAAATTCTTGAAAATACGGCTTTAAACTAGGGCTGTCTTTAAAAGCTCTTGTAAGTCTCCGGCGATGTTCTCTAATTGTTGCTTTCCAACTATTAGAGCGTTTATTAGACTGAAACTTATACTTGAGCAAGTGTACTAAAACAACAATCAAATTACTGTCTAGTGCTTGCTTTTCGCTTCTTCCCATGCTCTCGATTTCTTCAATGAGATTTGCTAAATCGATTTCAGCTAATCTCCCTTCTTTTAATTTTTTAGCAGTTGTCTCTATCCATAGATAAAAATCTTGGTCATAAAGACTTTCGTCTGTAAAAGCAGTTGGTTGAGGCGCTGTCATTTTATATTTAAACCTGCCAAAATCAACAAAAGCCAGCAGCGGGATTTGAACTCGCGACCTTCCGATTACAAGTCGGATGCACTACCACTGTGCTATGCTGGCAAATTTAGCGTAGGCGTAGCCCACCGTATGTATCGCTCTCAATATAGCAACCACAATTTCTAATTGTACCATAATCAACCTATTTGTCTAGCTGCGATCGCTAAAAAATATCTGCCTCTTCAGAAATTAGGCTACAAAACCAGAGATTTTGGCAATCTCGCTACTTTTGTCCGCCGAGATGGTTGAGTTGGCGTAGCAATTGTGATAAATTAATCCGCCTGGTAAAGCAACAGAAATATATAATTGTTGTTTACACATCACAAGCATGGCAGTGTTGATCGGACGAGATTTATTAAGTCTGGCGGACATCAGTCCAACGGAACTTCAAGAACTCCTGCAATTGGCAACTCAACTTAAATCACAACAGGTGAAGTTGCAGTGTAATAAAGTTTTGGGGTTGTTGTTCTCCAAAGCTTCAACTCGCACGCGGGTAAGTTTTACTGTGGCGATGTATCAACTGGGGGGACAGGTAATCGATCTCAACCCCAATGTCACTCAAGTTAGTCGCGGGGAACCTTTGCAGGATACGGCGCGCGTGTTAGATCGATATCTGGATATTTTGGCAATTCGCACTTTTGCACAGCAGGATTTGGAAATTTTTGCTAACTATGCCAAGATTCCGGTGATTAATGCGCTGACTGATGCAGAACATCCCTGTCAGGTATTAGCGGATTTATTGACGATTCAAGAAGGCTTTGGCACCCTTTCTGGGTTAACTTTAACCTACGTGGGTGATGGGAATAATGTGGCTAATTCTCTAATGTTGGGCTGTGCTTTGGTGGGGATGAATGTCAGAATTGCTACCCCTAGCGGATATCAGCCAGATTCTAGAATTGTAGAACAAGCAAGAGCGATCGCTAATCACAAAACTGAAGTCCTCCTCACTCATGATCCAGAATTAGCCGCTAAGGGAGCTGCTGTACTTTATACTGATGTTTGGGCGAGTATGGGGCAAGAAGCAGAAGCAGGCGATCGGATGCCAATTTTCCAGGCTTACCAAATTTCAGAGCAGCTATTGAGCCTTGCTGATCCAGAGGCAATTGTTTTACACTGCTTACCAGCCCATCGTGGTGAAGAAATTACCGAATCTGTTATTGAAGGTTCGCAATCACGAGTTTGGGAACAGGCAGAAAATCGCCTGCACGCCCAAAAAGCTTTACTTGCGAGTATCTTAGGGGCAGAATGAAAGGAGTTAGGAGTTTGGAGAGACGCGATTAATCGCGTCTGTACAAAAGTTAGGAGTCAGAATAGCGAGTGTGCAATTGGCTCCTGACTACTTCTTGGTTAAAAATCCTAAATAAATGGGTAAAAAAAAAGAGAATATTCTTTGTTTTGCCTTTCATATTTTTACTTTTCTCTTGTTATAGGGAGTTTTTTGTAGTACTAATGTTCTAGAGACATTTATAATTACTTCTCGCAAATTTATGGAACGTCTAACGGAAGCTCAACAAGAACTTTACGAATGGTTAGGAGAATACATCCGATCGCATCAGCATTCGCCTTCAATTCGGCAAATGATGCAAGCGATGAATTTGAAGTCACCAGCACCAATTCAAAGCCGCTTAGAACATTTACGCACGAAAGGATATATAGAATGGACTGAAGGGCAAGCGCGAACAATTCGGATTTTGCGTGCTATTAAGCAAGGTGTACCAATTTTGGGGACGATCGCTGCTGGTGGTTTAATAGAACCGTTTACTGATGCTGTAGATCATCTAGACTTTTCTAATTTATCATTACCTCCCCAAACCTATGCTTTGCGGGTAGCTGGCGATAGCATGATTGAAGATTTAATTGCTGATGGTGATGTCGTATTCCTGCGTCCAGTAGCAGAACCAAATCATTTAAAAAATGGTACCATCGTCGCCGCCAGAGTTGATGGATTTGGTACGACATTAAAACGTTTTTATCGCCAAGGCGATCGCGTTACCCTCAAACCAGCAAATCCTAAGTATAATCCGATTGAAGTAAGTGCTATGCAAGTGCAGGTGCAAGGTTCACTCATTGGTGTTTGGCGCGGTTACAACTAAGTAATGGGGAGTGGGGAGAAATCAATTCAAAATTCAAAATGACGCTCTCTACGAGACGCTGCGCGAACGCGGACTCGCTAACGCTACGCTAACAAAATTCAAAATTGAAGAACTCCTGCCTCCTCTTTCCCAATGCCCAATGCCCATTTGCTTAATATATGTACCTGATTAAAAATCCAGTGCAGCAACTGCCCACTTTCCGGGAAAGTGACCATGGGGATACTCCCCGTGGCGCATTTCGGTTGAAATTACCAATTGCAAGGGAAAGTCAGGGCAGTTATTACACTCTGCAACCATTACCAGGATGCCCAAGAATGCCTCTGTCTCTCCAATTGCGGCAATATCAGCGAGAAGCGATCGCTAGCTGGTTTACCAACAATGGCAGAGGGACGCTGAAAATGGCTACTGGTAGTGGTAAAACGATTACTGCACTAGCGATCGCTTGTGAATTATATCAGCAGATTAATTTACAAGTGTTGTTGGTGGTGTGTCCCTACCGCCATCTTGTCACCCAATGGGCGCGAGAATGTGAAAAATTTAATTTGCAACCCATTTTAGCTTTCGAGAATTTACGCACTTGGCAAAGTCAACTTTCGACGCAAATTTATAATTTGCGTTCTGGTTCTCAACGGTTTGTCACTGTAATTACTACGAACTCCACTTTAATTGGAGATGGGTTTCAATCTCAACTCAAATATTTTACCGCAAAAACTTTAATTATTGGGGATGAGGCGCATAATTTAGGCGCACCCAAGTTAGAAGAAAGTTTACCGCGCAGTGTTGGGTTGAGACTAGCTTTATCTGCCACACCGGAAAGGTATTTTGATGATTTTGGTACGCAGTCCCTATTTGATTATTTTGGCCCAGTTCTCCAGCCAGAGTTCACTTTGAGGGATGCGATCGCTCAAGGTGCTTTGGTACATTATTTGTATTATCCTCTGTTGGTAGAGTTAACTGAAGCAGAAAGCATTGCCTATTTAAAGTTAACTAAAAGAATTGGGCGATCGCTACTTTATCGAGATCGAGAAAATGGCGGAAATTTTGAAGACAATGAAGATTTAAAGCCGTTGTTAATGCAAAGAGCAAGATTAATTGGTGCGGCGGAAAATAAATTAAATGCTTTACGGGATTTAATGGCAACTCGCCGCGAAACTACTCACACTCTTTTTTATTGTAGTGATGGTTCGCAGGATGCGGGACAACGTTCATCCCTACGCCAACTTAAAGCTGTTGCTAAAATTCTGGGGGTAGATTTAGGATATAAGGTTAGTACCTATACAGCCCAAACATCTTTAGAAGAAAGGGAAATTTTACGCCGCCAATTTGAAAGCGGGGAGTTACAGGGTTTAGTGGCAATTCGTTGTTTAGATGAAGGTGTCGATATTCCGGCAATTCAAACTGCGGTGATTTTATCAAGTTCTGGTAATCCCCGCCAGTTTATCCAACGACGGGGGCGAGTTTTACGTCCTCATCCTGCTAAGGAACGCGCTACTATATTTGACATGATTGTTTTACCACCAGATTTAGATAGAGAAACGATAGAAGTTGAGCGTAATCTTTTGAAAAAGGAATTGCGTCGCTTTGTGGAATTTGCTGATTTGGCTGATAACGCGGGCGTTGCCAGAATGAAATTACTGGATTTACAAAAGCGATATGGTTTATTAGATATTTGATGATAGCAATCTTAAATCATTTGTGAAAAGTTAGATCCCCGACAACTTTTACGAAGTCGGGGATCTTCGTCCTTCAATTCTCATAACTCATCTAGGATTGCTATATTTGTATTATTTTGTAAAAATTTTTCGAGTTTAGAAAAAAGAAGCATTAAGTATGAAATAATGAAATTATGAGTTTGATTATAATAGAATGTAACTAAAAATTTTAAAGTCACTTATATTCCATTATTAAGTAGATTGTTACTATAAATAATAACAGAAAACGATTAAAGAATAAAGTGGTTTTTCAAAGAAAATTATAAATTTGCAAAAACTATTTTTTCCAAAAATTAAAGATAACGCAAACAGTGGTTTTACGGAGGTAAATGCAGCACTAGAGGAAGTTAAAATATAGAAAAAGTATATTTAAAAACCCAATATGCCACAAGATGGGAATATTGATGATGTGCAAGAGCCAATAACCAGTGCTCCGCCGGAAGTACGGCAAATTATTGAGCGGGTATGGAAGCTGGAAAAAGGCAGGCTAGATAAGAAGATTAACAGCCATATAAATGATCATATTTTGGACATTATTAAGGAAGAGGTGCGATGAAGCTAACTTCAATCAAGCTATGCAACTTTCGCTCCTTTTATGGTACGACACCAGAGATGATCCTGGCTGGGGGAGATGTTCACAACACGACGATTATTCATGGCAATAATGGCTCTGGAAAAACCAGTTTATTGAATGCCTTTACATGGGTATTGTATGATAAATTTAGTGCGGCGTTTGCATCGATAGAACAGTTAGTAAATAAGCGGGCGATCGCTGAAGCTCAAAAAGGTCAAACTATAGAATGTTGGGTAGAAGTTGGCTGGGAACATGAAGGTAAACGTTATCGAGTTAAACGCGCCTGTCGGGGTTATAAAAACGAAAGTGATTTTGACGCTGGCAAAACTCAATTAACCATGTGGGTTGGTGGTGATGATGGCAAATGGAATATACCAAATCAGCAACCAGACGATATAATTAATCAAATTTTACCCGCTACTTTATATCAATATTTTTTCTTTGACGGCGAACGAATTGAAGAAATAGTCCGTTCTGACAAAAAAGCTGAAATTGCTGAAGCTACAAAAATTTTCTTGGGTGTGGAGGTAATTAACCGTTCCATCAAACATTTGGGAGATGCTAAAAAAACTCTAGAAAATGATTTAAAAGCTATTGGTGATTCCCAAACTAAAGAACTGTTACGACAGCAAGAAAAGATAGAACAAGAGCGTGAACACATTGCCAAACGGCAAATAGAAATTAAAGAAGAGTTAAAATATCAACAAACTTTTAAAAAAGAGACAAGTAACCGTTTGCGAGAACTTAGTGCTGCTAAGGAATTGCAATCAAGATGGCAGAATTTAGAATCGCAGAAAGCGGCGAATCAAGAAGAATATAAAAAAACTAAAGAAGCGCTGAAAAAAGTTATTTCCGCGCGGGGTTATACCGTTTTACTATCAGAAACTACAG
Source organism: Nostoc sp. NMS7 (assembly GCF_017115085.1). Lineage (GTDB taxonomy): Bacteria > Cyanobacteriota > Cyanobacteriia > Cyanobacteriales > Nostocaceae > Nostoc. Next base: position 50,915 of record NZ_JABXKJ010000256.1, read on the forward strand.
CGCAGTTTCGCGGAATTATCAATGATTTGAAGCAGCGAGGTGAGTTAACATCAGGAATTTCGCGGGAATTTGTGAATGATTTACTCAATTCTCAACGCTGTATTTGTGGTGCAGAATTACACGAGGGTAATCATTCTCATACTCATGTGAGTACCTGGTTAAATAAAGCTGGTTCTTCGGCGGTAGAAGAAACTGCAATTCGCATGATAGCTCAAGTAGATGAAATTGATAAGCAAGCTATAGGATTTTGGGAAGAAGTTGATAGAGAGCAAACTAGGATTAATCAATTAAGGCAAAGTATATCTCAAACTGAAGGCGATTTAGATAATATTCAAGAACGGTTGCGAAAAGATGCTAATGAAGAAATTAGCAGTTTGCAAAAACGGTTAGATGAAATTGAAAGTAAAATTGATGCATTAAATCGAGAACAGGGTGCAAATCAGCAGCAAATTGCTCAACTCACAACTGAAATTGAAGGTTTAAACAAACAAATTGCCAAACAAAAGCTGAATGAAGACAAGCAAACTTTAGCACAGCGACGAATTAACGCCACTCAAGATGCAATCGAACGGTTAACAGAAGTTAAAAATCGCCAAGAACAACAATTTCGCCTGCAACTAGAAAAGCGAGTCCAAGAGATATTCACAGAAATTTCTGTGACTCCATACATTCCTAAAATTAGCGATAAATATGAACTGACATTAGTAGAAAATACTACAGGTATAGAAGCACTAGTTGCAGCATCCACCGGGGAAAATCAAATTCTCAGTTTATCCTTTATTGCCAGCATCATTGACAAAGTAAGGGAATGGAGTGAGAAACGAAAAATGATGATGATTCCCGATAGTAGCACTTTTCCAATTGTCATGGATTCACCTTTCGGTAGTTTAGATGAAAGTTCGCGGCGACACATTGCTAAGACAATTCCCGAATTAGCGAATCAGTTGATAGTTTTAGTTACTAAGACTCAGTGGCGGGGTGAAGTAGAAGCAGAAATGACAGATAGAATTGGTAGAGAATATGTGCTTACGTATTATTCTTCTAAGGCGGATTGCGAACAAGATTATATTGAGTTGGCTGGGGAAAGATATCCTTTGGTGAAACAAAGTCCGAACGAGTATGAATATACTGAAATTATCGCGGTTGAACGTAATGTTTAAAGGATGAAGTTATGATTGCGAGTGCAGACAGTAAGTATATGACTCCCCGGGAATACCTGGAATGGGAAGAACACCAAGATATTAAACCAATTCGCAATTCGCAATTCGCAATTACGTTTTGTGATGGGGATTTAGACCCCGACACAAAACGCGCTGCCATTCTTAGGCAGGGGAATTAAACTGAACATACTTTGTTAAATATGAATATATTAATGGTGACGTCTTCGCTATGACTGGGGGTACTTTGAAAATCACAAGATTCAGAACCCCGACTTCTTAGATAAGTCGGGGTTCTAGTTGTTCACGAATGTTTAAGTAGGGCTATAGTTAAAATGCCGATTTAATTAAGCATCTAACTCGGAAGTTTTTAACCAAACCTGATATCAGAAATGAGTCTACTTTGTTTGTGCAACTCGCTGCACGCGCAAACCCTCTGTGTCATCAACCGTAGGAGTGGCAATGAGCGATTCCTTTCCTGTCAGACCTGATGTAATTTCTATTTCAGTCCCATAATCTCGCCCAACGGCAACTTTTTGATAATGCACTCTTTCGTCTTTGGTTACAGTTGCTACCTGCGTACCTCCGGCGTTAACGACTAAAGCACTATCTGGCAAAACAAAGGGAGGATTGTTGCGGTTAATGGCAAATCTGACATTGGCATACATCCCAGGTCGCAGCGTCGCATCGGAATTATGCACTTCTAATTGTGCCAGCAAAGTCCGAGTATTTGGATCTATAGCGTTGCTAGTACGCACTACTTTACCCGTAAACACTCGTTGTGGTAACTCTCTGACTGTAATTTGTGCTGTTTGACCAGTCTGAAGTGACTGTGATAAACTCTGTGGAACATTCACATTTACGTTTAGCTTGTCATAAGCAGCAATAGTATAAAGGCTGGTGTTGCTAGTGTTGGTGTTGCTGGTACTGATGCTACTAGTAGTACTGGTGTTACTACTACCTGCTGAAATTAAAACACCTGTATTGACATTACGTGCGGTAATCACTCCTGAGAAAGGAGCAGTGACTTTCTTATAAGACTGCAATACAGTATTACGCTGCAAGTTTGCTTGACTGGCGTAGACGTTAGCTTGTGCTGCTTTGATGTTGGCAGAGTCAGCATTAACAGTGTTTTGTGCTGCCTCAACGCTGGCAATATTAGCCTGATATGTAGCATATTTTGTATCTGCATCTTGTTGAGCTACTGCACCTTTCTTGACAAGAAATTGCCAGCGCTCCCAGCTCTGACGTGCTATCAATAGATTAGCGCGGGCTTGCTTCAAATCAGAAATACCTTTAGCTAAACTAGCACGAGTTTGAGACACATTGGCTTGTGCTTGCACTAATTCTGCGTTCGCTTGCAGAACTTGCTGATCGGTGTCTGGTGAATCAATCTCTGCCAACAACTGACCGGCTCGGACGCGATCGCCAATATCTGCGTACCACCGCCGCAAATACCCAGTACTGCGAGCGTAGATGGTCGTTTGGTTAAGAGCTACAACACTTCCAGTTAGTTCCAATTTTGTACTAGCATTAGCGCGACGGGGAGTAATCACGTTGACTGTCGGTAGGGTGCTTGCTTCCTTAACTGCTGCTTGTAATTCTGACCTTTGGCTTAACCGAGGCAGAATACCTATGGCCAGTAGGCTAGCAAAAAAAATAGCACCAATTACAGCCCAACCAATTCCACCGATGCCGCGCTTTTGTTTTCTAGAAGTCGTTTGTTCTTCAGAATCAGGAGATGGACGATGCTGAGAATCCATAGGTAAACTGTCCCGTATTATCTAATTTGCCGAAATTTAGCAGCTAGAGTCATTACCATCATTGCCTTTGACAATTTTGTTCTTTGTAGGCTGCCCATAGGGCATACTTGGAATTGCTCATGACTTGCCTTGAGGTGATGATAACGAGTATGCTGTCTTTGGATCTGAGAAATTTAAATCGTCATCATCCTGATCAACAGGACGAGGTTCTTGACGCCGCATAATGCTGTATACGACAGGTACAAAGATCAGAGTAGCGACTGTTGCAGCTGATAAGCCACCAATTACAGCGCGACCCAAGGGTGCATTCTGCTCACCACCTTCACCAAGACCGAGAGACATTGGCACCATACCGATGAGCATGGCTAAGGCAGTCATCAACACAGGACGCAACCTTGTATAGCCCGCCGCTAGAGCTGCTTTATAGGCATTTTCCCCTTCCTGACGCTGCTCATTAGCAAAAGTGATCATTAGAATACTGTTTGATGTCGCCACACCTATACTCATAATTGCACCCATTAAGGAAGGGACGCTCATGGTGGTGCGGGTGACAAATAGCATCCAGATGATACCTGCTAAGGCGCTTGGCAGTGCCATCATAATAATCAGGGGATCGAGCCAAGATTGGAAGTTCACTACCATTAAGCAGTAAACCAGCACAATTGCAAACACGAGTCCTAAACCAAGTCCCAGAAAGGAAGAGTTCATCGTTTGCACTTGCCCTCGGATATTAATCTGACTACCCTTAGGCAATTTTTTCTGATAATCTGCGATGATTCGATTGACATCTTTAGCAACTCCCCCAAGGTCACGACCAGAGGAGTTAGCGTAGATATCGAAAACTGGCTGAATGTTGTAGTGATTGACAACTTGCATCACTGTGTCACGTTTAACACTAGCCAAATTACCTAAAAGTTGGGGTACATTTTGACCGTTGCCAACTGGCGTATTTTTCAGGCTGTCAATAGAGTCAATTTTATACTGGGGAACTTGGACAGCCAGGGTGTAACTCACGCCTTTTTTGGGATCGAGCCATTGGTTGATTGCAGCTTGACCGCTTGAACTTAAGGAAGTGAGGACGCTATTGGCAACATCGCGCTGGGTCATACCCAATTGTTGAGCCTCGGTGCGATCGACATCAAGACGTAATTTCGGCGCATCGACAACTTGCTGGAGATGTACATCCACAGCCCCTGGAATACGCGTCATCCGGTCGGCGATTTTTTGAGCAATTTCAAAGTTACCCTTTGAGTTTTTCAGAGGGCCAGATATTTGCACGTCAACAGCAGCAGGTAAACCGAAATTGAGAATTTGAGTCACAATATCAGCCGGCTCAAAAAAGAAGGTGTAATTGGGAAATGTCACTTTCAATTTCTGGCGGAGTTCCTTGACGTAAGAAAAAGTTGCACCAGATTCTTTTAGGGATACAAGAATATCAGCATCAGCCGGCCCAATTGTGGCACCGTTATAGCCATAGGTAAGGTTAATGCCACTGGTGGGTAAGCCGATGTTATCCAGAATCAGAGAAAGATTGTCTTTCGGTACAGTCTGGCGGATAACGGCTTCAACTTGGCTAACAATTTTTTCTGTCTCTTCCAAACGAGTACCAGGTAAGGCTCGAACATGGAGGCTAAATTGACCACCATCGACTTCCGGGAAAAAGTCTTGGCCGACGAACGGTAACAAAACTCCTGCACTTACTATAAAAGCACCAAACAGCACAAAGACTATGCGGCGGTGATTTAATGCTAAGTTCAGAACATCGTAGTACCAACTGCGAAATTTCTCAAATTGCCGATTAAACTTTTCGTGTAGTCGCCATATCCAATCTTTCTTAACAGGTTTGGCAGTTTTTGTTGTCTGTTCCGTTTGGTGGTGGTTGTCGCTGTTACCATTATTGTTTTGGACTGGCGAATCTAGATGATGGCGATCGCTATGACCATTATTGTTTTGGACTGGTGAATCTAGAGAATGGCGATCGCCATGACCATTATGATCTTCGCTTTCTCTATGCCAGTCTACTTCGGATGGTAAAAGATAGCTTGCCATTGTCGGTACTACAGTCCGAGATAGCACATAGGAAGCAAGCATCCCAAATACTACCGCCATCGCTAGCGGTACAAATAGATACTTTGCCACTCCACTTAAAAACACGACTGGCACAAAGACAATACAAATACATAATGTTGCAACAAGTGCTGGAGTGGCGATTTGTTGAGCGCCATCTAAGATTGCTCGCTTGATTGCTTTACCTTGTCCGAGATTTCGGTGGATATTTTCAATTTCTACTGTGGCATCATCTACAAGAATACCAACAGCTAAGGACAAACCACCTAAAGTCATGATGTTGAAAGTTTGTCCCAAACGACTCATCACAATGATCGAAACCAGCATTGAGAGGGGAATCGATACGGCTACAATTACAGTGCTGCGCCAACTTCCCAGGAAAATCAAAATCATCAGCGCGGTGAGACAGGCTGCAATCAATCCTTCTTTGAGAACGCCTTGAATAGAAGCTTTCACAAATATAGATTGATCGAACAAAAACGCTAAATTTAGTTCTGGGGGCAAGGTGGATTGGATGCGAGGCAAAGCTTTTTTTACCCGATCAATCACATCAATAGTCGAGGCATTGCCACTCTTCAGGATACTAAGTAAGCTGGATCGTCTGCCATTCTGACGCACAATGTTTGATTGCACACCAAAGCCATCTCTTACCTGGGCGACATTACGAATGTAAATGACAGTACCATTCACTTGCTTAATCGGCAAGTCGTTGAGGGCTGACACCACATCTGGACTATTGTTGATTTGTACGGCGAAGTCGCGATCGCCGATCTTCATATCACCTGCGGGTAATACCAGATTTTGGGCACTGACAGCATTAGTCACGTCTTGGGCAGAAATGCCATTAGCCAACATCGCTTGGGGATCGATATCAACCATAATTTGCCGAGGTTTACCACCATAGGGCAGAGGTACACTCGCCCCTTGCACTGTTGCTAATTGGGTGCGGACGAAGTTGGTAGCATAGTCGAAGAGTGCTTCTTCCGGCAAGGTTTTGCTACTGACACTCATCTGGACAATCGGCACACTAGAAGCGTTGTATTGAATGATGAATGGCGGTGTGATCCCCGGTGGCAAAGGGCGCAGAATTGTTTGGCTGACAGAGGTAATTTGAGCGACTGCTGAGGCGATATTCGCGTTCGGTTGGAAGAAAACCTTGACGACACTAACACCACTCAAAGATTGAGACTCAATGTGTTCGATGTCACCAACGGTTGTGGTCATGGCGCGTTCGCTAATGGTGACGATTCGCTGGGCCATTTCCTCAGATGTCGTGCCAGTATAAGTCCAAACTACGCTGACAACTGGAATGTTGATTGCCGGAAAAATGTCAACTGGTGTACCAAATATCGTGACTACACCCAGGATCACAATCATTAAAGCTGCGATCGCAAATGTATACGGAAGACGTAAAGCAATTTTGACGATCCACATAGTTAGTTAGGATACTTCAAAAGTTTTTTGGGTTAAAGCTGTTTTACTGAAGTTGGCGTTTGAGCTAATTGGAGTTGTTCGGTTTTGAGCTGTTCAACTAGCCACTCTATCTCCGATTCGATGACTTCAACTACCCGCTTTTGTAATTTTGCTTGATATAAATCATCAGTAATTTCCAGGGCTTTTTTCTCTGCTAAACGTAACATACATGACATCAATCGATGTTCAATTAACTGCACTCGTTCTTCGGGTAATAAATGACTAAAGAAAAAAAATTTGATTAAGAATCGCGATCGCACATTCACCCAACTTTCATGAGGATATGCCAGCATCTCTTGATACCAAGTGGTCTTACCGAGGGGTGTAATCTCATATACCTTTCCACACTGCCCAGCTTCTTGTACCTGTTCTGCACATAGCATCACTTCCCCTTGTTCTTCCATGCGCTTGAGCAGAGGATAAATCGCACCAGAGTTAACACAAATACTGCAACTCATAAACATCTCTAGTTGCTGTTTGAGCCGATAACCATTTAATGGCTCTCGCTGTAAGAGACCTAATACTGCTAACTTCAGCATTTTGATATATCAGTTTGATATGTTAATCAACAATATCAAACTGAGTCTTTTTCGCCAAGTACTTAAGGCTGATTTCTCAGAATTGTTTGTGATACCGCCGGATGCATATTGGGGGCAAAGCCGCAAGGGTTCGGTTAAGAAAGTTATCAGTTTGTAAAAATGAGCGATAGCGAAATTTTTACAGTCAGGAGAGTGTCAAGGCAACAGTCATTAGCCTTTCTGCGCCATCCAAACGAGAATACCCAAAATTTGCTCAACTGGAGGGAGAGGGTAATCTGTAAGGTCAATGGAGGTGCATTGCCCTTCCAGCTTCAGAAACCGCCAAACCGTGCCACTGGTCACGGTTCCGTAAATCGTCGAGATCGGCTGTTGCTTTTGTTGGTTAAAGCGTTGAGCTGCCACCATTTCGGCGAGGCATTGACCTAGCGCTGGTTTCAAGTCTTCCTTCTTTGCTTCCACTAGAATAACCGCAGGCGCTTTGATAAATAGCTGTTCTGGGGAACGACTAATCAGAAAGTCAACATAGCCAGTGAGTTCAGCCTCCGGTTCGACATTGAATTCCTCACCAGAGAAAACGCTAATCTGTCCTTTGAGTTGGCGTTTTACCTCCAGTAACACGGGATTAATGATGCCCTCAGAACGGGCTTTCTCGCTACTGACTGCGATCGCCCAGGGAATTGTTTCTTTAAGAATATCCACAAGCAAAGGGGTAGGGATGAGTGAGGGAATTTCTGGCAGGAAACGACCCCCTTCAACGATTGTGAGTTGGAAATCCTCTACAGCTTTACTGATAGTGAATTTACTATAAGGCATAATGTTTTTATTCTAAAAAATTTTCTGCTGAAGCTGTAAAGACCGACAATACCTGATTTTATCCAAAGCTGTACTAATAATTTGTCGCCCATGTTATCAGTGCTTGGGTTAAACCATCTAAAGTATATTCTTGGGCTTCCACATCTACGCGTCCGAATAAAGCATGACAAGTTTTAGAGGTTTGGGGGCCGATAGAGGCAATACAAACGCCCTCTAAGAGTTGGCTAGCATCAGAGTTGTAGGAAAATATCTGATTAGTCAGTTGAGAGAAAAATTGTACAGTTTTAGAACTGGCAAAGGTAATCACATCTACCTTGCGGTTTTGGAGAGCTAACTCTGCCACAGGTGGAACACCACTAGGACAACAAGATTGATATGCGGCAACTTCTATCACCTTTGCTCCCTTGGCAGTTAATTCCTTAACTAAAACTTCTCTTCCGCCGCTTTCAACTCTGGGAAATAAAACCTTTTTACCATCCAGTTGTTCTGGGAAATTTTCCACCAAAGAATCGGCTACAAAGTTGGGGGGAACAAAATCTGGTTGGAGAGAGTATTGTTTGAGACTATGGGCTGTTTTCTCGCCAACAACGGCAATTTTGACACCTGCTAAGGCACGGGTATCTTTACCTTGGGCGATTAGCCTTTCAAAAAAGTAGTCTATGCCATTGGTAGAAGTGAGAATTAACCAGTCAAAGTCAGATAAATCAGCGATCGCATTATCCAAAGCTTCCCAACTGGAGGGCGGGCCGATTTCTAAGGTTGGCATTTCGATCACTGTTGCACCTGATGCGATCAGGCGATCGCTAAATTGACTCGACTGTGCCACTGAACGTGTCACCAGGATTGTTTTGCCAGTCAGGGGAAGAGGAGATGAGGAAGAGGGAGGGAAGTTACTTAACATAGGTTGGGGTGTAGTAGTACTCTCGTTCACAGGTTCCCCCTGAGAATATCTGATAATTTCGTCTAAATATATATTCTCAGGTTGTAAGTACTTGCGTAGCCCAACAACTTCGCCAATCACAATTACTGCTGGAGAAAGGGATAATTCGCTGGTTTGTTCCAGAATATTGCCCAGTTGCCCTATCCAAATTTGTTGCTCAGGAGTTCCTGCCCAACGGATAATCGCAATGGGTGTTAAGTGCGATCGCCCGTGTCGCACCAGTTGATCTATAATTTCCGGTAGATGTTGCCCTCCCATCAAAATTACCAGTGTTTCTAACCGTGACAGTGCCTCCCAGTCTAAAACCTCTGGTTCATGAGCTGTAAGCACTGCAAAAGCGCGACTCAAAACCGGATCTGTGAGGGGAATTCCTGCAAACAAAGGTGCTGCAAGGGCTGAGGAAATTCCTGGTACTAGTTCAAAATCACAACCAGATGCTTTCAACGCCTCAATTTCAGAAGTACAACGCCCAAAAATCAACGGATCGCCTGATTTGAGCCGTACAACTTGTTTTCCTTGCAGACAATACTTTACCAGTAACTTGTTAATCTCTGCTTGGGTTGTACTGCGTTTACCACCGCGTTTGCCGACATCTAACTTCAAGCATTCATCTGGTACGCACTGCAATAATTGAGCATCTACCAGGGCATCGTAGACTAACACCTGAGCAATAGTTAAGAGATTGTAAGCTTTTACCGTCAGGTATGCCACATCTCCAGGCCCAGCACCTACGAGGTAAACTTTACCTCTTTCTTGAGTCACGTCGCTTCGCTCCGAATTCAAAATTCACTCATTACAATCCCCATAAATAAATTCACTTGCTCTGTATCCTATTCTCCCCCTGCTTCTTTCCCAATGCCCAATACTTCTCTACGAGAGGCTACGCCAACGGCTTCTCTACGAGACGCTGTTCGCGTTCGCTCAGTACAAGTGCCCAATGCCCAATGCCCCATGCCCTTTATTCAATTCCTTCGGGGATTAATTTTTTGGATCAGCTGATCAACTTGCTCAACCATCTGCTTATTTTCGTCAGCTTGGAATAACTCTCTGGCTTTTTTGAGATTAACGATCGCTTCTTCTGGCTGTTGTTCTCTTCCCAAAGTGATTCCCAAATTATAGTAAGTTAATGCATCGTTGGGTACAAGGCTAATGGCTTTTTTGTAATGTGCGATCGCTTCTTCAGGTTTACCTTGATCGTCCATCGCATTTCCCAAACCCGCGTAAGCTTGTGCATGTTTGGGATCAAGGCGAATCGCTTCTCTATAGTCGGCGATTGCTTCTGTTAGCTTGCCTTGAGCATAAAAAACGCTTGCTAAATTATAGTGAGCGTCTGCATAGTTGGGAGCGAAGCTAATCGCTTTTTTGTAATCTGCGATCGCCTCTTCTAGTTTGCCTTAAGCATACAGAGCATTTCCCAAGGCATTATAAGCTACTGGATTTTTCGGATTGAGGCGAATGGCTGCTGTATATTCGGCGACTGCTTCTGCTGGCTTTTGTTGAGCGTATAAGACGTTCGCTAAGTAATAGTGAGCGTCTGCATAGTTCGGTTCAAGGCTGAGGGCTTTCTTATATTGGGCGATCGCCGCTTCTAACTGATTCAGTTTTGCTAAAGTCAAACCCAAATTCAAGTATACTACAGAGTCTTTCGGATCGAGGCTAATGGCTTTTTTATAAATAGCGATCGCTTCTTGTGGTTTCCCTTGCTCGTCGAGACTATTTGCCAAACCAATATAAGCTTGTACAAAGTTGGGTTCCAGTTCAATTGCTTTGAGAAAAGCCGCCTCTGCTCCTTTTAAATCTCCTTGTTTATAGAGATTGGTTCCTTGCTCGAAGTTAGCAACTGCGTTTTTGTTTTGAGTCACTGCGGACTGTGCATCATCAATTTTTGACAAAACAACGCCAACATTTCTACCAAAGGCAGTATTAGCATTGCTCAAACCCAAGCAGATAATAGCTGCTACCAGTACATTCTTGTTTTTCAGCATTTTTATTACCTTATCTGCTTGGTTTACGTGTAATATAGATTTCGGCTAATTGCCATCATAAAAACACAACCTACTATTTTTCTTAACCCAAGCCTATTGGATTATAACAGGAATTATAAGTGATTAACCTAACTTGATACCAGTGTACTCTCATATAATATACAGCAGGTTTAAAGTTGGTGAAGTACAGATAGATTCGTCCCAAAGTAAGGTATAAACCCTGTTTTACCTCTGGATTCTAAATTCTGAATTCTGCTGTAATTGTCCATTTGTAGACAATAGGTGCGGCTTTATTAGGAGTAAAAATTTATTTTTTAGGTAATTTCTGACATTTTTGTTTCGAGAAGTTGAACAATGGCTGCAATTAATTCTTCTGGGTTAAGAGGCTTGGATAAATGCAATTGAAACCCAGCTTTTAGGGCTTCTTGCTGGTCATCGTTTCTAGCAAAGGCAGTCAAGGCAATTGCTGGAATTTCTCCACCTTGTTCTGCTGTCCAAGTTCTCACTTGATGTATTAACATATAGCCATCCATATCGGGCATACCAATATCGCTGACCAACACATCTAGCTTTACCTCTGCTAGGGTTTGTAATGCTTCAAATGCGGAAGATACCGCAATTACAAAAGCCCCATCTTGCTCCAATACAAAAGTAATAAAATCTCGGGAATCATCATCATCCTCGACAACTAAAACCCGAAGGCCAGTGAGAAGTAAGGAGTTAGTAGCTAAAAATGCAGGGTAGTTTTGTTCATCCGTCAGGCTTGGGCTTTCATCTGGCAGAAGCGGTAAGCTAACAGTAAATATTGCTCCTTTACCCTCACCTTCGCTCTCTGCTTTGACGATACCGCCATGCATTTCGATGATATTACGCACAATTGCCAATCCTAGTCCTAATCCACCAAAACTTCTAGTAGAGGTGCTATCTGCTTGGCGGAAGTAATCAAACACATAAGGCAAAAACTCAGCGCTAATTCCCTTACCTGTATCGCTAATGATGATTTGAGCATAGTCATCAACTTGCTCTAGTCGTACTTCTACCTTTCCACCCTTGGGTGTAAATTTGATAGCGTTAGAAACGAGATTCCAGACGACTTGCTGCAAACGAGTCGAGTCGCCCATAACTTGTCGTACATCCGGTGTAAATGCTGTATTCACCTCAATCAACTTTGTTTCTGCCGCTAAGTGCATTGTCTCTAGCGCAGACAGTACTGTAGACCCTAGGTTAATCTTCGTAATATTCAGCGTCAGTTTGCCCTGTAAAATTCTAGAGATATCCAGCAAGTCCTCAATGAGTTGAACCTGTAAGGTGGCATTCCGCTCGATTGTGGCTAGTGCTTCAGATGTCTTTGCTTGGTCAAGAGCGCGGGTTTGCAACAACTTTGACCAGCCGAGAATTGCGTTTAGTGGGGTGCGTAGTTCGTGAGAGAGGACGGCCAGAAATTCATCTTTAATTCGATTGGCTGTTTCTGCTTTCGCTCGTGCTACTTGTTCTAATTCCAGTAGGTGCGCCCGTTCTTCAAGTATTTGTTTTTGTTCGTGGATATCTGTACATGTTCCAAACCACTTCACTACAAAACCTTGCTCATCTTTGAGTGGCAAACCTCGCGCTAGCTGCCAACGATAGGAGCCATCAAAAGCCCGTTTGAAGCGATATTCATTATTATATATAGTCCTATTTTTTACAGCATTAGACCAGATTTCATCAGCACTTTGGACATCATCTGGATGCAATGCCGCCAACCAACCATAACCCAAGGACTGCTCTAATGTTAGCCCAGTGTAGTCGCACCAATTTTGATTAAAAAAATCACATTCACCGTTAGCATCGGTTGTCCATACAAGTTGAGGAATTGCCTCAGCCAAGTAACGGTAACGTTCTTCGCTTTGTCGGAGAATTTCTAAGATGCGTTGGCGTTCAAGGATTTCTTGTTGTAATTGCTCATTGGTATTGGTAATTTCATTGGTGCGAACAGCAACCATTTCTTCGAGATGATTCTGGTATTTTCGCAGTTCTTCCTCTATCTCTAAGCGTTCGGCTATTTGTATTTGAAGTTCTTGATTTGTTTGTTCTAGTTGAGCAGGGCTAGGAAGTGCCAGTGCTTGTGGAACTAGAGACACAAGTTGTACTGCTGTAATTACAGATATGATTGCAGTTATTGCTTTGACAAACCCCGACAGCCAATAGGTTGGATGCCAAAGCGTCCAAATTTCTATTAAATGAGTAGTGCCACAAGCTACAATAAATGCACTAAATAGTAGAAAAATCCAATCAAAGGGCAAATCCTGCCGCTTGCGGACAAAGTAGAAGAGTGTAGCTGGAATCGAGTAATAAGCTAGTGCAATGAGCGAGTCAGATAATATGTGTAACCAAACTAAATTTGTTTGCCATAGATAGCAGTGTCCATGTGGAATAAATGATCCTGATGTAAAAAAATTAGTCCACAATTCTGATATTATGTCTGACATCATAAATACTTGATTTTTTTTTAATCTATAAAATCTACTAGTAACCCCTAAATCAATTTATCGTACATTGAAGGGTTTAAGACCCCTACGGCTATACGTAGCACCAGTTTCAGTCCTTAGAAAGCGGGACGCTACGCGAACCACAGGTCTTACCCTGAGCTTGTCGAAGGGCTCAGGAACCATCGGAGTTTAAATCCCCCGAAGTTCCCACAACTCTTGGAAAATACGCAAGGCACTTCTCTTCTCTACGAGACGCTACGCGAACGTCTGAAATATCTTTAATTTTGAATTTTGTTAGCGCAGCGTTAGCGAGTCCGCGTTCGCTTTTAGCGTCTCGTAGAGAGCGTCATTTTGAATTTTGAATTGTTAATGTGGCTATGGAGCTTGTAGCGCATCAGATTGCAATTGTCAGGGCGATGAAGGGAGTGGTAACACTTGCGAAAATTGCGGACATAATTACGGCACACACTGATAAATTCCAAAACAAAAACCATTCTCACCATCATGATGGGAATGGTAAAAAAATTAGGAGACGGAACAGGAAAATTTAATCTCCGTAATTCTCACTCAACTTAAGATTCACTTGACTTAGCACTCATTTTATCTAAAAGCTGAGTGATTTTTTTAGCTTTTTCAGGTTGGCGCTGTTTTTGTAATAAATCTTTAGCTTGTAGCAGGTTAGTTTTAGCTTCCTCTTCTCGCTTTTGCTGCATGAGAATATTCGCTAGACGCAAGTAAGCATCAGGATTTTTCGGACTGCGGCGAATCACTTCCCGGAATAATTCTGTTGCTTCTTCTACTTGCCCTTGGTGATTTAAAACATCTCCTAAAAACAAGCGCACCACATCATTAGTAGAGTTCAGGGAAATCACTTTGCGAAATGCTGCTTCTGCGCCTTGGTAATCTTTTACTTGAGCCAGATTGATTCCTTTTTGAAACAAGTCTGAAGTAATCAAAGTTTTCCAAGCGAAATAGCCAAGGATTGACAGACTGAGAACCACTACAAGAGCAGGGATAAGAGAACTGGTAGGAAAGGTTTCTAGCATTGTCTAAGCCAAAAAGCAGGCGATAGGAAAAATTAGATATTCCAGAAAAAATAGTTTCCAGATAAATTGGTAAAATTGAGCGATCGCACTTTTATCTTGTAAGTCTACTGCTAAACTCCGCAACCACATCCAAACTAGCAGCCCCAAATGAGTAATTACCAGAAATATGGGGTTAACTGAGGCAACACGTAGCACACTAACTAGAATTATTCCCAGATAGCAGACAGTTATCACCCAAAGAGCCAGATTAAACACAGCTTGGGAACCGAGTTTGATCGTGAAAGTAGAGATATTATAGAGGCGATCGCCTTCTATATCTGGTATATCTTTAAAGATGGCGATCGCAAAGGTAAACACCAAGATAAATAATGTCAACACCCACACCACGGGCGGAATTACTTGGCTTTGTTTCAGCGCCCAACTATAGTGTAAATACAATCCTAAATTAACAATCGTACCGCGCACCGAAAAAATACATAGCGCTGCCCAAAATGGAAACTGTTTCAAGCGAATAGGCGGTAAAGAATAAGCAGTACCAATGGCCAAGCTAATTGCCACCATGCCCAATAAGAATGGCCCAGTTAGCCACGCCACAACTAGCGCCAAAATCCCAGTCAAAGCAACAATAAATTGCCCCATCTGCCGGGAAAATTCACCTGATGCTAACGGTAAATGAGGCTTATTAATCTTGTCAATATCAACATCTTCTAATTGATTCAGCCCCACAATGTAGACATTCCCACACAAACAAGCAATCCAAGCGCCTAAGAGAGGGAGTAGGCTTGCCGTGAGCGTAGTCGAATGGGAGTCGGGAGTCGGCTTGCCGTGAGCGTAGTCGAATGGGAGTGGGGAAAGATTAGGATTACTAATGGCAATGGCAATTAAATATAAAGCTAAAACACTCAGACTTGTACCAATAATCGTGTGGGGGCGAGAGAATTTCCAGAAAGCGTATAACCAATGGAAAGATGATTGAACAGGTTGGCGTGGCAAAGGGCTGTTTTGATAACTCTGGCTCATGAGTAGCTTAGATTCCGTATTCCGGTTTATTGTCAGACTTACGCAAACAATAGCTGAAAAGAATGCTTTTTAGGTAGGAGCAATACCCATCTCCAGCAAAGACGCTACCGCGTAGCTAGCTTCCACGTCCCTTGCGCCTCCCGTAGGGAAGTGTTACAGGAAGCCTTCGGCTACATGAATATAGTTTTGCGTAAGTTTTAATTGTTAACTATTGTCACAGAATTTGGTCATTAATCAAGAGCCAAAAATCTAGATGTACTGGATTTTCCTAGTGAAGGCAGGATTAGCACTGTCAAGGTGACATGACATTATCTCCTTCCCATGTAGAGCATGGCAATGCCCATCTTGGGGCTGTTGCCTATAAGCTGAAAAATATCTAATTTAGCATAACCGAATATAAACAGAACTCTTGTGGGGTGGGCATCTTGTCCACCCTAATTATCCAACTTAAATGTGGAACAGCTTAGTCCAATTCGGCAGCAGTCCAGGAATTAGAGGTTGATAATTTTTGGGTATTAATCCCGATAAAATCTTAGAACTAACCATGAAAATATCTATTCCCGACTCCCGATAAGGGTACAATCTCTTCAATAAAGTAAAGAAATAGTTAAATCCACAGTGCTTTCATGACAGCTGATTTGACATCTAAAGCGACATTTAGCTTTGTAACCGTGCTATCCTATGCTGCGGCTGCCTATCGAAGACACAGAGGCACACGCCCTAGTGCTGAAATATTAGTAAATGCGTTGCTACAAGCAGAAAAATCTGCCAAGCAGCAACGATTAACTTATCCGTTCGAGTCTATTTTAGGTAAATGGCAACTTTCCTTTGTGACTGGCACTAATAAAGTCAGAGAGCGCGGGGGAATTGTATTAGGCAAGGGTTTCTATGTACCCCAGTTTATAAGAGTCCATGTTTCCTTTAATCCCATTTTGGAACAGGATTCGCACAGAGGCGAAATTATTAATCAGGTTGAATTTGGCCCAGTTTTGTTAAAGCTCACCGGACCAGTGCAATATTCAACTCAAAAAAATTTATTGGCGTTTGACTTTAACCACATAGTTATCAGTCTGTTTGGTGGTGTTGTTTACAACAGACCAATCCGTTTTGGTAAAGTTAAAACAGAAGATTTCTACAACCAGCCCATAGCTAAACTACCCTTCTTTGGCTTCTTTTCAGTGACGGAAGATTTCATTGCAGCTCGCGGCCGGGGAGGAGGATTGGCATTTTGGACTCGAGAAACTTAAAGACATTGGAGAGCAAAACTCTGCCATCTAAACTGCTTTCTCTAGACTTCTGATTTTTCTTTTTTTGTAGCAACCATCAAACTGGACGACAAGCAGATAGAATACTGTGCATATTTACCACTTGTCCAATGACTGCGATCGCAGGCGCACCAAATCCAGTTTGCTCTACCTGCTCTACAATTGTCTCTAAGGTACCAATCAATTCTTCTTGTTCTGGCCGCGTACCCCAGCGCACCAAAGCAATGGGCGTTTCTAAATTTAACCCAGCTGCACTTAATTGCTCCACAATATAAGGTAGATTGTGAATTCCCATATAAATTACAATGGTTTCGGAACCGTGGGCGATCGCATTCCAATTCACTAGCGGTCTATACTTACCCGCCGCCTCGTGCCCAGTAACAAATGTTACTGAAGAACTATAGAGTCGATGAGTCAAAGGAATACCTGCATAGGCTGCGGCTGCAATCCCCGATGTGATACCTGGCACAACTTCCGTTGATATTCCGGCTTTGACTAATTCTGCCATCTCTTCGCCACCGCGGCCAAAAATAAACGGATCGCCACCCTTTAGCCGCACCACAATTGCATGATCCTGCGCTTTATCAATCAGCAATTGAGTTGTTTCTAACTGCAACAAAGAATGTCTCCCCGCACGCTTACCAGCATTAATTTGCTCTGCTTGGGGATTAATCATTGCCAGAATTGCCGGACTCACTAAGGCATCATAAATAACTACATCTGCACATTCCAATAAACCTTTCGCCTTCAGAGTTATTAGTCCTGGATCTCCAGGTCCTGCACCTACTAAATAAACCTTTCCCAAATACTTGTTATCCTGTTTTTCTGTGCGGTTCATCTATCTATTAAATCCCAAATTAGCTCGGCTAATTCTGCACTTGCTCCCAGTGGTTCTGCCAATTGGAAATTCACCGCAGAAAATTGTAATTTTAGCTCCTCTATTGAGGCAGCGATCGCATCGGTTATTCCACCAGCGAATAAAAAGTATGGCAAAATAGCAATCTCCCGATAACCAGCAGCTACCAACTCTTTCACCCGTGATTCTAAACTAGGAGGGACAGCCCAATAAGCAGCCACTGCTCCCAAATTCGCCGCCATTGCTGACACAGTTTCTTCAGAACCTGGGCGACGGCTACCATGAGCTAATAGAATCCATGCTTCTGCTTTTATAGCAGCTATTTGCTTTGCCAGCAATTTCTCTAAATTGGGGTGAGAGCCTAAATATGGTTGCAACTCAATCATGATATCTTGACCAAAAGCCTGTTGTGCTAGTGCTACTTCGGCGGGAATATCTGACATTACATGCACTCCCGGCAGCAGAAATAGCGGTACAATTTTTAGACGATTCTGCTTTGAAGACACTCCACAATCGCCAAAAGCGCTTTTAGCAAATTGTTGAATCTGCTCGTGTAAAGGCTGAGGACTCATTTCCAAAGCAGCTATACCAACCAGATGTACACTATTTGATGGGTTATGATTTTGGGGCAATTTCTGACATACCAGCTTTGCTAGTTGCTGCATAGCAATTTCTGGACGGCGATCGCGACTTCCGTGAGATAGTAGCAGATAAGCAGATGACATCGGCAAAGCTTGAATTCTCAGTTACTAATTCTTATATTTTACTTAAGATTAAGCTGGTAGTAATATAGCGTTTCCTAAACATCAGCGTCAGATGCATAGCCGTTGTGGACAAGATAATGCCCAAAGCTTGTTTGGTTTGACCTATATTAGTGGGGTTGTTATGATTACGCACCAAAAGTCCGGCTACGGCAACAAGCACATCCGTGTCCATAAAAGTTAGTTCGTATGATTGCTTTGAAAAAGCATTAATGAAATGTCTCGTTGTTTCTTGGCGTGCTTCACTTAGCTTTCTCTGATCCTCTCAGTTTAGGCACATTTCAGCCTTTTTGCAAAAAAAGATCGTAAACAGGCTCTTATTGTTTTTCGGCAGTGTAAGTATAAAATTGATCCAAGGCTCCCACTGTTTCAAATTTGTAAGAAGGCATCCAAGAATTTATTTTTAAATCTGTACGATAAATGCTAAAAATAATGTAATTTTGTCTTTCTGTAGTCCTGGCGACAATTTCTTGGATTTGCGGGTTAGCCGAGTCAACCAACTTATCACAATTAAAACGGATTAAATTTTCTATAATATTCGTAGTTTTTTTACATACATCAGTTTTTAAGTATTTTGTCAGCCGTTGCACTGCATATTCTTCATATTCAACCTGACTGGGATTGGTCTTCGCCATTGTTACACCCAAAACGGCGAGTCCTGCTGCTGCTCCAGTATATGCAATGATGGTTAAGGGTTTCATGTTTGCCAAATAAAATTCCTTGTAATCCTTAGATTCCAGAGACTCTAAATCAACTGAGTCCGTTCCTTGAATAAAAGCTCTTGATCGCTTGCCAAATTTTTGCTATAATTCAAATTGTTGAATGGCGAGCGTAGCCAAGTGGTTAAGGCAGTGGTTTGTGGTACCACCATTCGTGGGTTCAATTCCCATCGTTCGCCCTACATAATTTCATAGTGATCCATATATTCCTATAAAAGATGGGTTGTGGTTCTGAACATCCATAACTATTACTTTAGCAAGGATCTGCCATCTAGGAGTTCATGGACTTGAAAGGGTTGCTATAAATCAGCCAGTCGAGCGATCGCACTTTCCGAAAATCTCCTAAAACAGCAGCAAAAGGCTCACAACGAAACTCTAGAACAACGTGAAGCCCAAAAGATGTGGATTTATTAAAAGCGCCAATAACTTGAGCAAGTAGAGAATCGGCTAGAAGTCATTCTCGCTAAATGCGCCATTGTTTAAGGGATTTCCAACAAATAAATTACTACTACTTGTGGGGTAGGCCGGAAAGCCATTGGTGTCAACTTCAGAAAAAATCTGCTTTGAGAAGACGTTTTGCCCTCATCCCCTACACCTCTTCTCTTAAATTGGGAGAAGGGGAACTAGATAATTTGCTCCCCTCTACCAATTTTGATAGAGGGGCAGGGGGTGAGGGTCTTGCCTAGGCGGGTATTAACCCCTTGATTTTGTAACTGGGCTGACAAGTCCTATTTATAAAGATTTCAGGCTGCCAATGCTGCTCACCGTTATGAAGTATGACCGACTAGTCACACTTTTGACATAACTTTGCAATACCTCTGTCATTTAGATAGGTTTTACTAAACCTTACGTCAATGTCAATGTAAGTAATTTTGATGAATGAAACTTCTATAGGCTGGCTCAGTATGCTGGTACGGCTGATATAGAGTCTCATTCGTTTTTCAGCTTGTCGAAATATGCTTTTGTAAGGAATGATACATGGTATCTAGATTTTTACGTGTTTTCAACGATAGTTCCAGAAACGTTAGACGTAAAGTTATCAACATCTATGCGTTCCTGATTAGCGTGAATATTTTGATCTGGGTACTTGCCCTGATTACATTCCACAGCTACCCCCTTCTGCTTGGCACTGCCGTATTAGCTTATAGCTTTGGTCTACGTCATGCTGTAGATGCCGATCACATCGCCGCGATTGACAATGTTACCCGTAAATTGATGCAGGAGAACAAACGACCTGTTGCTGTTGGGTTTTTCTTCTCTCTAGGTCATTCCACGGTTGTAATTTTCGCCTCTGTGGCGATCGCTTTAACCACTACAACCATCCATAACAATTTTCCCAGTTTTGAAAAAGTTGGGGGGCTAATTAGTAGTAGCGTTTCTGCACTTTTCCTACTAGCAATTGCAGCAATCAATATGGTGGTGCTATGGGATGTTTATAAGACCTTCCAAACTGTCAAGCGAGGAGGAATCTACGACGAACAATCCTTAGATGAATTTTTGAACCAACGTGGGTTACTCGGTCGCATCTTCCGTCCTTTGTTTCGGTTGATAGATAGTAGCTGGCAAATGTTTCCTTTAGGTTTCCTTTTCGGTTTAGGCTTCGACACGGCGACAGAGGTAGCACTGCTGGGGATTTCTGCGAATCAAGCCGCTAAAGGTCTGCCTATCTGGTCGATCCTATTATTTCCAGCTTTGTTCACCGCAGGTATGTCCCTAATTGACACCACTGACGGCATTTTAATGCTTGGTGCTTATGGCTGGGCTTACGTAAAACCAATCCGCAAGCTCTACTACAACATGACCATCACCCTAGTTTCTGTACTAGTTGCTGTGGTCATTGGCGGAATTGAGGCTCTGAATATTATTGGCGATCAGTTACAACTGAAAAGTCCATTTTGGGATTTCATTAGTCAACTAGGTGATAACTTTGGCACAATTGGTTACTTAATCATTGCCATCTTTGTATTTAGTTGGTTACTTTCGACCATCATCTACAAAGTCAATAAGTATGATGATTTGGAAGTCACTAGTGCTATAACTGCTAAAGACACGAGGAATAGGCATTGAGCTTATATGCGCGATCGCGGCAATGTGTAAATCATAAGCTCCAATTGGAGTGCCTAATGCTTTTAGCTGAAAGCGAATCATTCCAAATGTCATTGCTGCGAGATCGTCAAAAGGTAGTGATATAAGCGGCTATACAAAAAAGTCAGCTGATGCGGACTTTAAAAAAATAGTTATTTCAATAATTGCCGTAGCTGTTTTAGTTAGCTGAAACTACCTCTGTCTCATTTTTAGATTCATCTCTAATGTTAAAGTAGTAATAAAGATTAGCAACAGTTAGGTCTGATGCCTGTTGCAAATTAGATGTAACTAATGTTTTATGACCAGTAATTACAGCTTGTTGACTAATATAAAGTTCGTATTCTCGACGTAGTTCAGGCTTGAATATAAATAACAACTGGTCACGAAGCGAATATAAATGAGACTTTTCGGTTAAACTCTCATATAGTAATTGTTCTGGTGGTTCTGCTGAATTGATTGTGGAGTAGTCAGAACCTGAACTATTAAAATTAGCGCTATTTAAAAGTTTTAATTCTGATGAAGGAAGCGAACGCATCCAATCAACATGATTTTGCCACGAATATAGTACTGCTAAATCATGATTTTTAATGCGGATAATTTCGGGAAAGAGAAAATCAAGCTCATCATGTGATTCACAGCGATTAATCACAGTGAGAGCATCTTTACAGATCAGGACTTACGCAACTGGCACAAGCAATGGTGCGCGAAGCGCACCGAGCGCCCAA
>NZ_JABXKJ010000248.1 GCF_017115085.1 Nostoc sp. NMS7
TATTTCTAACCCTTTGAATCTAGCAGCATAGACCAGATGATTGTTCAAAATTCTGCCAAATATATACTCTGAAACAACAATGCTAGGGATATAGTTCGTCAAGCCACCTCCAGATTTCGCTTACCATTTCTGTTTCTGGACTTCTTCGCCTCTGGCATCCAGTTCCCAATTTGTACTAGCAGCCAAGTACCGGCGATCGCATTTCCATTGACAGCCTTAGCTACCAAGGGTGCACCCTCGATTGTGCAAGCCCAAATTGCAAAATCTCTAAGATGGATTTTGTAAGACGATCCCTCACGGGTTACTTTCAACCCCTGACGAATCCAGATGTGAACTGGGTCTTCAGAGATGCACAAGCAGTGACGAAGTTGATTGAGGGATAGCCAGCCAGCAGACTCATCTAGATTCCGCCTACCGTCAATCGCACCTTCTCGCTTTAATAAGGTAATGCGTCCATTCAGAGCATCATGAGATCGCGGCTTCCACCCCCTAATTTTGGCAAGTCGGTTCCACCTCTTATACAAATTAGGTGTGCGGTGAATATCAATCAAGTACGCCTCCTCCTTTGCCGACCAAACATCTCTGCCTGATGGCATTCTCCCCGGTGTTAGGGCGATCACTAGGGGATGTTTTTTAAGTCTCAAGCTAAAAGTAGTGCGGGTAATTCCGAGTTTTGCTGCCCACTCCTTCTTGCACAGTCGCTCTTTGGTTTGTGGGTGAGTGATGAAATTTTTATTCATACTGCCACCTCCGCAAGCTCCTGGGACATGATTAGCCTTAAGAATGAAACTCGGCAACACTTGATTTTCCTGAGTTCCCGCCAGTGTACGTCTACTTCGTTTGTATGCGGATAGACTTTTACGACCGTCCCATGCCATGAATAGGCTGGATTCTTAACATCACACGACGCTACATTACTACCCTGAGCGATGCCCGATATAGTAGGCAGCACCTCTATATCTGCAAGTCTGTAAACATCGTCTGGACTATCAGATTTAATTGGGAAGTCCCAGTCGATTACCGCAGTTTCGTTCTCATCGTCAATATCGGCTAGCGTCCCGTATCTGTCTTCATAGACAACTCTGCGCCCCGCCAATGGGACGCGATCCATCTGATATCTGATTTGTTCTAATAATTCTGATACCTCCGAGTACATTTTTCTCTTAGGGGGAACTAGGGCGATCACTCTCAAGTGTAATTCCGGCTCAAACTGCTCAATCCGTTTCACGGATGCCGCAACCTCGGCGTTGACTACTTTTTGCGCTTCTTTGGTAAAAGTGCTTTTTCCCCAATCTTGGCGCGGTTCCATCGCTCTCTCTAAATCAGCAATTCTCTGTAATAGCCTCTTGTTCTCCTCCTCAAGTAGCCGGAGGGATTCAAGCTCCATGATTTTTTGCTGCAACTCAATAACTTCTTTTGTCTTTGATTGCGCGATCGCCTGACTTGCAATTAATTGCTCTTTTACTGATGTGATCGCTTGTTCTTCTAGCTCCACTTTGAACCCAATTTTGGATTCGGCGATCGCGCGGTTGATCTCAGACTGCAATTCCTCTTCTGTGTAGGTTTTGGGTGTGACAATTCGTTCTACTGGTACTGTTACGCTCTCCTTCAAAGCATCCAAGTCTGTGCCGGCGTTGACGCAAGAATCAGAGTTTGAGTCCGGTAGATGTCCAGTACTGGACATCTTTTCTTTGTTTTCTCGCCGGACTTCTTTGCCGGACTGTATATGCTTCCGTTTCTCAAACTTAAGGATTTTCCCCATCTCCTCAAGCTCCTTCCTCGTGTCCCCGACCACAGTAGGCGAACACTCAACAATTTTGGCGATCGCCCGATTACTCCACTCCACAAACTGAGCATTTTCCAGCAAGAACCTGACAGCCGCCTTTTTGCTTGGCTGCTTATGGGCTTCAATGACATCCAATGCAAGCGATCGCACCAGCGTTGCAACCGGGGAATTTAACAGCAACCCCAACCGAATTGCCCCCCGTGGTGTCCACCCGTCATCATTAAGTTCCGAATCCTCCAATTCTTCATGATGACGGTCAACGACATCAAATATTTTTTGAACTTCTACCTCGTAATATTTGGCGATCGCTTCTGTCGATATTTTTCCATCGGGATTGTGCCAGATGGCAGCAAATATACACTCAGGCTTACTAAGAATGGAGTAATCAGGTTCAACAAAAGAGCTAGTTGCTAGCATTGGTAGCTCCTCTGTAAGTATTCAAATTAACTTCATCAATCCTTAATAAAACTTGTACGGCTAGCTGAAATCCCTTTTCCCTGGTTTCGATACCACTGATTACACAGTTTTCTAATTGTGTCTTTTCGACAGCTTCATCTCTGCTTAAAATTGCAATATTTGATACTGACATTATTTTCTTTCCTTTTTTGTACGTATATACGTAGTCGAGCGGAATGATGAAAGTAAACTGATATTTGCTGTAGTTGTAAAGGCTTGATATATGGCGGGTTTTGTGCCATAATTAGAGCCTAAACAAAGCGAGAAACGCGGTCTTGGGCAAAGCCCCAAGTGGAGCGATTTCTCAAGACCTAGTAACAAAAACCTGTTACATAGCAACCGCTAAGTAATGCTTGTTATTTGGTTTTTCGACTACAACGAAACAAAATTCTTCTAGGTCGTGAATGTGGCGTTCGCGACCTAGCTTTGTATAAGGGATTCACGTTCTCATCACTTCAGATGTACACGGAATAAGCACCCGCTCAATATTTATGCACCAAGATTTGTAGCACACCTCTGATGATTTATTCATGCTGCTTTCCTGCCTTTTCGCTTGACTGGTGGTGTCGCTAAACGAGCTTCACATTTGGTGAGATGAAATTGATAGTGCGGAAGCTTTGCATCAGGCGATCGCACGTCTCGCACCTCATCATCCCTACCTACCCTCAAGATGCCGTCTGCGACCATCTTTCGCAGTTGCTTAGACGAAGAAAGCCCCAGTAGCCGATATGCCGGATTTGTGTCATACCATTCGCGTTGGGATTGTTGTGGCGTTGTGGTGTTGACACCTAGCATTTCTGCTAAGATTTCTCGGATTGCTTCCCTGAGTTGGGATTTAGGAATTAATCTTTCCGTTATATAAGAAGATCCAACGCGATCAATAGATAGTCCATCTTGCGGATCTAAGTCGTTTTCTCTCATGCTGCTACCCGTGAGAAAGATGAGTCTTGGTAAGCTTGCGCCTGATAAGAAAGCGTCTTTTTTTTAGATCCTAGTAATTCTAGAGGTGCGTCTGAATTCATTAATTCAATAAATTGCTGTGGAGTTTCGCATCCCCATTTAGAAATTCGTTCATCAATCTCTAAAATTAAACATTTTTCTAAAACATGAGATACGGGAATTTGTTCAAACTTTTTCAAAAGTTCATCCAACTCTCTGTCTATGTAAATGCTTGTCGGATTTTCTCTTCTCCCTATAGACTGTTTGATTTTGAAATGCAATGGTAAAAGTCCAACAATCTGCTTTTTGCAGGATTTTAGAGTATAGATAGAAATTGGCTCTTTACTAATCGCTGCAAATATATGCAAACAATGGCGATATTCGTTATTGGGCGAATAAACAGTTTTGTCAACTACAAAACCCTCTATTTCCTTTTTTCTAACGCGCATAAACTTTTGCGAAACACTATGTGTTGCACTCTAATACGAAACACTATGTGGGGCAAGTGCATCTTGTAAAGTTTCACGTACAACAGCAAAGCTGGGTGTATGGCTAAAACTGTGTACACTCATGAAGGCATACAAAAACTAGCGGAAATTATTCGTGCCGCAAGGGGACATCTGTCGGGAAGGGCTTTTGCGAAAAAAGTGGGTCTAAGTCCGACATCCATTGATCGCATCTTGAATGGCGAGGTGATGGAGCCGGAGCTTAAAACCTTGGAAAAACTCGCGCCGCATTTAGGCTATACAAGAGATGAACTGATAGCCATTTGTGCTGATGATAATTCGCCGCAGCCAGTGAGAGAGTACAAGCTTGCTGAAGATGTTATCCCAGTTATTGACCAGCTGCCAGATCGGGAAGCTGCAAAAGTTGCACAGTATATAATTGCCCGATTGACACAGCCTAAAGTTTCACTCAATGGTGTCAAGGGTGAGGGGGTATCGTTTCACCTTGAGCTGATGTCACAAACTGATTTAGCGGATTTGCTGAGAGCGATCGCAACAAGGGTGGAAAAAGAGTAGAGAAAACAAGTTGGGTTCGCTATTTACGGCGCTTCGCCATCAAACCGTGCGATCGCTCTTTCCACTGCTTTAGAATTGGTTTTCTCATCAATGTGGCGCTGGTAAGTTTTCAAGTGTTCCGTCACCGAATGCCCCATGAGTTTAGCTGAGGTAGTCACAGGCAATTCAAATACAACGCTAACTCGAATTGCATAACAGTGACGTAAATCGTAGGGAGCTAGGTTGGCTCCTTCGATTTTTTTGAAGTAATAGTATAGCCCTTGGTAAACTCGCTTCCCCAATTCCCAATATTCCACTTTTTGGGTGCGAAACTCTTGCTGCTCCCAGAGCTTCCAGCGATCTGCCCACTCAGGGTAAAAAGGGGCGATCGTTCTTGCTCCGGTTTTGCCCTCTGAAAGGTGGCACTTGAAAGGTGGTTTGGGTTCAACTGTGGCAAAAAATATTTCATGGGGACGGAGTCCGTAGGCTGCAAGCATCCCATAGCCCCATTGCCATCGAACACTTGTGATTTGCTCCCGAATTCGGGCGATCGCTTCGTCAGTTGGTAAGTCCTTAATTATGTCCGTGGAATTGTATTTGCCTTTGTAGGGGCGCAAGTCAATATCAATCCCTGCAAAAACAGCGAGTTTACTATAACTGCTGGCGGTGTGGTATCTAGTCCAAGTGTTGGCAGGTAAGGATAATAGCGTTCTTAGCAGCAAATCTTTGGTTAGTTCGGCTTTCGCTGGAAGCCTATGAAATTGCAGCGAATAATGCCTTTTCCACGTACCAAGAGAGAATTGCTGCTGTTTGATTAAAAATTCTTCCTTAAACGCTTCTACCCAGTATTCACAAGTACTTCCTTGGGTTAGTTTCCCGGAAATCCAGTTATTCCAGGGAAATACTTGTCCAGCTTTCCACTTTACAATGTCAGCCGCTAATTCTATCGCCTTATCCTCTGCTGCTTTTAGTCCAGCAGGGTTGGCGTACATCCCCAATGCTATATCTTGCTGATGTGATTTATTTTTATTGCTATTTGGGCGCGGTGGCAGTGTTGCTCTAAGACTCAGCGTATCTCCTCTTTGCCTCAGAGATACGCCCCTCTTGCTTGCTTTGAGACGCTTATTTATTTCTTCTAACGAATACTTCATCGCCCTAAATTTGCCCTAATTATTTGGGATAATTTAGGACATTTTAGGATATTTAAGGACATTCAAGATATCCTAAATCACGAAATGAAAAACAGCCTAGCTTGCTTTACAAGCGATTGCAGAGGTTTTAGGCTATCAATTAATGTGCCGTCATTAGGACGAGATTGAAAGGCGCGTTTGCCCAATTCAATTGCTGCTAAGATACTTGTCGCCTTCGCTGGCCCAACACCAGAAATTTGCATCAATTCGGCGGGGGTAACTTCTCGCAGAACTACCAAAGGATCGCGTTGGTGTTTGCCTAATTCGCTCAAGATATATTGTCCCAAACCCACAGCAGAGAGTTTTCCCGGACCTTGACCGGTGCCTAAAAGAATTGCAATTAATTCTGCTGTGGCTAAAATTTTGGCACCATGCGTCATTAGTCGTTCACGCGGACGCTCATTTGTAGGTAAGTCGGCAATTCTGAGGCAATAAGTCATAGAAAACTAAGAAAATCGTCACTAAAGATGTAACTATCCTTAGTTATCCCTTGTTTGCTCTAAAAATCATCTTTATTTGAGAAAATCTTTAATTTTGGGAAATTTTCTCTATTTATGTATATTTTTTACCTATAAGTTTAATAAAAGAATTTTATATGAGAGCAACACACCATGTCATCCGCAGCGATCGCTACTGTAGTGAAGATGATGGAGTCTTTATCTGTTGAGGTACAGGATAAAGTTGCAGAGCATCTTCGAGAATACATTAATGACTTACAAGATGAAACTCAGTGGAACGAATCTTTCCAGAGAACGCAACAAAAACTTGTAGCTGCTGCACAGCGTGCTAAACAAGAAATCGCTGAGGGACAAGCTAAGGCGTTGGATTATGACCAACTATGAAATCGGCAGTGCTACCCTGATTTTGGTCTGAATATAGTTATTGGTACATTTGCGTTGCTTTGAGCATGTGGTAGGTAATTATTAACTGAGTCAGAGCCAGGGGATAACTTTGGATTGTTTCCCCAGTTGTACCAGCAATTTTACCCAGTTCTGGATTACTTTCGCGATCGCAAATATTTCGTAAATGAGGCATATCGGAACAAATAATATGCTCTAGCTGATTCACCTGTTCTAAGGTGGCATGACCATCAACTTCTAAGACATCTACGGGCTTACTCATATCTCTGTCTAGCCCCAAGCGGATCGCTGAGTCGGAATTACCATAGCCAGAGTTAATAATCTGAGTAAAATCTGGATGGGGAATTGTCGGACGTAGTACCAAACGCACATTTAAATGTCCATTAGTTTCATCATCTTCCCCGGTGGGTGGATAAAAACTAATGACGATATCAGACCATTGCCGTTGCGGACGAATAAATTGTGCTGAGTCTGGTTCGCGCTTTTCTAGTTCCGCTAGTACCTGTTCAGCAGAGTAGCCCCGCTTTTGGGTATCCCGATTGACTTTCCACTTAGCGCGTAGTGTTTCCGGGGGTGCAAGGTAAACTTTCACGTCGTAAGAGTCACGCGCCGCACGAGTAGAATAACCGAGTAATCCCTCAATAATCACGAATTTATTCGGCTTGATATACTGCGGCGCCTCGAATGTGCCGGTTTTATGGCTGTAAACTGGTTTGAGAATCGGCTGTCCTGTGCGTAGCAACGACAGGTGTTGCTGCATAATATCTAGGTGGTTGCAGTCCGGGTGGAGAGCAGTGATGTTAATATCTGCACGTTGTTGGCGATCGTAACGGTGATAATCATCTGTACAAATGATTGTGACATTTTCTGGGCCGAGTACCTGAGCGATTCCTCGCGTTAGTGTTGTTTTCCCAGCAGCGCTGTCGCCGACAATACCAAGAATTATTGGACGACTCATCATACCTCCCAGAATCAAAGCAAGTTTATTAATAAAATTCCCGACGATAGTTTTAATTCTAGAAGGGTTTAGGCGAGTAACTCAAACAAAGGCTTGCTATGCAATATCTCTACATATAGAATGTCTGTGCGCTGGTTTATGGATGTAGCTGCTGAGTTTTAGAATCAGCGTCCGAATTTTGTGGTATTTCACTCTGGCGATCGCTTTAAGTCAGGTTGAAGTAACAAACCTGACCTAAGATTATCTTTCACTGAGCGGCATCAAGATTAAACTAGAGCGTAGACTTTAGCTTCCCAGGGGAAAATACCTTCTCTGCCTACCCATTCAGATGCAACTATCCGCTCTTGAGTAATTTCCTGCCACTGCTTACCAACTGGGGTTGCAGGCCAATTCGGGACTCTGTACTCAGAACCAACAGAAGTGCCATAGTCAGAGAAATTCGCCACAACAACTACTAATTCATCGGCTTTATTACCACGCTGCCAGACTATAACTCGTTTACCATCATTAAAGTCAACATGAATAAATTGAGTATCATTTACAGCTAAAGCATTGGAAGTTTTACGCAAGCGAACCAACCTAACAACGTATTGGAAAATGCGTTGCCGCCAATCATCTTTTACACGGCTGTAGTTAACTGGGTCAATCTGCTTATGCTCATCTGTTGGAACTAAATCCTGCTGGTCGGCAAATTCGTCTCCGGCAAGGATCATGGGAATTCCTACAGAGGTAAGCAGGCAGACAAATGCCAACTTAATGCGCGGTTCAGTATGATCAATTCCATTACTAACAAGGTAGCTGAAAAAACGCTCGTTACCATAACCGCCAACATCATGAGAAGTGATATAGTTTACCGCCTGAGAACCATCTGTAAAGCCTAAGTTTCGGCAATCAATTAGTTTGCGGATACTCCATTCAAAGCTGGGTTCATCCCAGGCATTCTTACCTAAAATCACCTGTCGGATGATTTGCTTAAACTTTTCATTCCAAAGTCCATCCAGACGATTTTGTTGGATGAGAGATAGGGGTACACTCAATTCTTCGCCAACTACGAGAAAGCGGTTGCCGCTTCCACCTCTTTTATCCCAAAGGCTGCGGGCAAAATCCTTGAATTCCTGCAAAAAGTCATAGTTGGCAATATTATTGACGCTATCTAACCGTAGACCATCAACTCGATAGTATTCCAACCAGTGGGCAATATGGGCTTTTAAATATTCACGGGCTGGGACAAGCCAGGACTTTTGCCCAGTAATCGGGTTATAGCCCTCTACCCAATAGTTGTACTTAAATAAATCGCCACCAAAGCCATCTCTTGACCCTTGTTCTGGATCACCACTAGCCCATTTGATGTAAAATTCCAAAAAATTAACGTTATGGTAAGGATTATGCAGCGAAAATGCCATCACCACATCCACAAAAAAGCGCAACCCTTGATGATGGCAGACTTTGATCAGATTAGCTAAATCAGTCGAAGCAGTAGGTGCTGATTGGCTATCTGGGCGTCCTAAGTCAAAATCTGCTGCAAAATAATTTGCTGTACCATAGCCCCACTTGAGATCATCATCACTGTCTTCTGGTGGCAAAAGTTCTAGAGCGTTGATTCCCAGTTCCACAAGATGAGCGCGGTCATTCAAGGCGCTGACTATGAGAAAAGTCGGAGCGATCGCTTCTGGTATTAACAGTGCCAGTACGTCACGAAATGTGCCAGTTCCTTCTTCAATCAATCCATTTGAGTTAATCTTTGTCCAACGGGTTGGTAATTCGTAAATCACCAGTTGATTATTGGTTGGCAGCGTCTCTAAAGGAGCATCGTCTTCCCAATTTACAGTTTGTCCTTCGGGATCACAGGGAATCAGCGCCCCATTTTGATAAAGCACGACGCTTGCCGGATCCGAGCTAGTAACGCCTCCCGATTCTGACGGCGTTGGTGCAAGTAAGCGTCGATCCACAGTCGTTGCTGTTGGATCTGTGCAGTAGAGAATTTGGTTAGCATTAGCAGAGTCGTAAGGATCTGCGTTGCGGACTTTAAACCAGTAAAAGTACACCTGTCCTTCTGTCAGACTAGATTCTTGAGCTGAAACTTCCCACAATTCTGGAAATTCTGTTGATTGACGAAGCGGGATTTCTTTGAATTGAGCTAATCTGTCTGGGCTTTCGGGAGCAGTGTTGCCAATGTAGAGAGTAGGAGCTAATTCTGAAGCACCGGGACGCCACAAGACAAAATGAGTTTTTTTGCGGCTCAATAGATCGATAGGCATTAGAAAAACCTCTGGGTGATTAAAGTTCAACTATGAAGTTCTTATACAGCAGCCGAGTGTTATTCCAGACAATAGGTTGAATTTCTTTAAACTGTCAATATTAGGCAGTGAATTAAGTATTTTGCTGGTAAATTTAGCGCTAGTAGGTTGGGTGGAGCGGAGCGCAACCCAACATATATCAGGATGTTGGGTTACGCAAAGCCTCCAACGCCACTTGCTACAACGCGGGGAACCCGCGCAACGCAGTGGCTCCCCAACCTACAATTTTTTTGTCACATTTTAGCCTAGACGCTCCACTACAAGACTAGCGAGATTTTTTCAGAAATCAAATATGATTCCTATATTCCAGACGATAGGTTGAATTTCTTTAACCTGTCAATATTAGGCAGGGGATCAAGTATTTTGCTGGTAAATTTAGTAAGTGTTTAATAAATTAGTCAAAGAAATTAAAAAACTTTTTTAATAATCATGTTAAGCCGGAATTTTCGTGGATTAAAGAAAAACGCACGTTATGACAACTCAAACACTAGGACTCGAACAAAACCTCTATGACTATTTACTGTCGGTCTCTCTCCGAGAACCGGAAATTTTAACCCAACTGAGACAGGAAACAGCCCAGTTTCCAATCGGGAGAATGCAGATTGCTCCCGAACAGGGGCAATTTTTGGCGTTACTGGTACAGTTGTTGGGAGCTAAAAAAACTTTGGAAATTGGGGTATTTACAGGTTATAGTTCCCTGGTGGTGGCGTTGGCGTTACCGAGGGAGGGTAAGGTGGTAGCCTGTGATATTAGTGAGGAATTTACCACGAACGCTCGGCGCTATTGGCAGCAAGCAGGAGTGGCGGATAAAATTCAACTGCACATTGCCCCAGCTTTGCAGACTTTGGATCGACTACTGGCAACGGGAGAAGCGGAAACTTTTGATTTTGCCTTCATCGATGCAGATAAGAGCAACTATGATGGCTATTATGAGCGATCGCTGCAATTAGTGCGATCGGGGGGACTGATTGCGATCGATAATGTTCTCTGGTCAGGGAAGGTTGCCGACCCCGAAGTGCAGGATAATAGAACTAAAAGGATTCGTGCCTTTAATCAGAAGTTGCATCAAGACCAGCGAGTTAGTCTGAGTTTAATTGCGATCGCAGATGGCTTGACTCTGGCACTGAAGAAGTAATGTTAAGGTACTCCCAAATCGTGTTGAAGTACTCCCAAATCGTGTTGAGGTACTTGAAAGTCGTGTTGAAGTACTTGAAAATCGTGTTGAGGTACTTGAAAATCGTGTTAAGGTACTCCCAAATCGTGTTGAGGTACTTAAAAGTCGTGTTAAGGTACTCCCAAATCGTGTTGAGGTACTCCCAAATCGTGTTGAAGTACTTGAAAGTCGTGTTGGAGTACTTCAAACTTTGTCGCACCGCGATCAAGTACAC
Organism: Nostoc sp. NMS7; assembly: GCF_017115085.1. Lineage (GTDB taxonomy): Bacteria > Cyanobacteriota > Cyanobacteriia > Cyanobacteriales > Nostocaceae > Nostoc. The sequence continues at coordinate 10,876 of NZ_JABXKJ010000248.1, forward strand.
AGGTACGATCGCTTTATCGCTCAATTTTTGCCAGACCCAATTAAAAAGTTATAACTTCTCTTACATATATAATAGGGTTGAGGGATTATGAGCAAAACGGTAAATTAGAGAAAAGCGTTTTTAATAAAAACTCGCCCCGTGGCAAAAATTACTTTAGAAGTACCAGACGAACCAACAGACCAATTAGCACAGATAGGCGATCTTCCTCTCTAGCGACTGCCGCCGATTGTCCACATCAATACTCGGGGGTGCCGACTCATTACCCTTCCCCTTCACATAATCTTCCCACAAAATCCTCTCCATATCTAATTTTTTATTCTCCGTGTCAAAATCTTTCACTGACACCCCAACCGTTTTTAATCCCGACACGTCCCTGTTACCCTTCCTCCAAACTTCCCGTCTCCCTTTCTCTATACATTTGTTGTAGTATATTTTCAATAATTCCAATAACTTATTCTGGTCTTCCGTGTATCTTTCAATCGTCCGCTCTCTTTTCATCGCCTCCGCCTCTTCGTTATTCAGCGCTACTTTCTCTGCCCGTTTCCTTGCCTGTTCTTCCTCTTCCTTCGTTAGGCTCTTCGTCGAACTTGGATTATCAAAATTTATGCTTGGATAATACGATTCCGCTACGTATACTATCTTTTTATGTTTTGTCCAGTTTCCCGGTTTATTAAATATGTGACCTATGCTATTTGATGCTGTGATATCTATTAGCGCTTCCTCCCCATTGCTCAACGAGATCAATACATCGGGTCTCGTCCCCTTCAGTCTTCCTGTTACTTGTAACCCATGACCTAGCATCGCTATCCCTTTGTTTGCTTTTCCCTCTATGACGTAGCCTGCTGCCGTCGATGGGTGCATTTTTTCCTTATTTTTTTTATACTCTGACATTCTGTAGATATATAAGTCTGTTTGGGCTTGGGACGCTCCCGTATAATCCCCTTTAATGAATTCCTCATACGCTTTCATTACTAATTCATCAACTTGTAACGCCAACCTGTCCGCCTCATTCTCGATTTCCGGCAAGCATTCGCCTGTTTTTTTGGGTTTGTGTTTTATGAGAGTCCTTTGGATTACTCCCTCTGGTATTCTCTGCGCTATGTCGGGTTTGGCTTTAACTGCGCTCCCTTTCTGCTGGATAACGTGAGTCAGCTCATGGGCCAGCAACTCTTGTCCTCCTTGACTTCCTGGGTCGTATTCCCCCTGCCGAAACAAGATAGCTTGCCCTGTGGTAAAAGCTTTTGCCTGGATGGATTGGTTGAGCTTGTCTGATTTGGCATCGGTGTGTATCTTAACGCCGCTGAAGTCAGCCCCAAAAGCTTGCTCCATTGGTAATTTGATACTATCAGCTAATGATTGTCCGCTCCCCCGTGCCTGTTTTATCTCCGTTTCCAAGTCCGCTGTAGCTTTTAATCCACCCACAGCAGCTCGTAGCTGTAACATTGGCTTCATTTGAAGTTTTTCCTCTTCTTCTGCCACCTCCTCGCGTTGTCTCCGCTGACTTTGACCGGCCTGCTGTGGTGCTGGTGTATTGATCTGTTTAACTACCTGGGAAGCTACCCCGTCTGCTTCTTGTTCGTACTTATCTCCTGGCTCTCCAATCGTCAGTTTCCTTTGCACCTGTGGCTGTGATGCTGCATACGCACGACTTATGGGGATTTTGGCAAAGTTGTAACTAAAGCGAGACGCATATTCCTGTCTCCTCTGCGACAAACCACTCATTTTTGCTTGCAATACAGTGAGCCGTTCCTGTCCCTCTGGCGTTTCCCTCTGGCGTTATTGTGGCATTTTTCGCCTGGAGTTCTAGTTTCGTCACCTCTAACTTCTGCTGTTGTAATTCTTGATCTTCTGTTTCCGTCTGCGTGAGATGCTTTGAGGATTGCGGTTGAGCTTGGACAATACAGGAGTGCGACTGGAACTGACTCTGCACTGGGTTTGAAGCGGACGAGTCAGCTTTATTGTGGATGTGCGATCGCTTGTTCATTGCCTACCTCAGAACTTAACTATCGGTAAAAAAATATTATCTCACACACCATTGCCTTAAACCATTAGACATTAGTCCATATCATTGTTGGCGCTCCTTCTTCGCGATCGCCGAAGGCGGGGCGAAGCGCATCGCACGCTGATCTACCTTCATGCATGGGCAATGTTGATGTTTTATCGACTAATGAGTCTCAAATGTTCTCCCGTAGCGATGAAGAACAATTAAAATGGGCATTAGATAATCAGCGTGTTATTTATAGCTTTAATGTTCGAGATTTTTAGAGAATTCATACTAATTTAGTAGAACAAGGACAACGACACGCAGGTATCATTTTAGGGTTTCAAAATTATTCGATTGGTGAGCAAATGCGTCGAATTTTACGATTTTTTGCCAATAAATCAGTAGAAGAAATGCAAAATCAAGTAGAGTTTTTGAGTGCTTGGGATGAACAATAGTGCGATCGCGCCATTATTTGCTGGTTCAACCTCACCTAAAAGCGATCGCTCATGATTGATGAGCGTGTGTCACTGAATAGCCCGTCGTAGACATCGCCAACAGAAACGCAAGCCTGACCAAAGCTGCCAAAGATGTGAGTTAAAATACTAATATCTTCATAACTACTCACGCAGACAGTCCCCGAAAAAGCGATCGCTATGCTTCAGTATCCCCATCTCGAACAAGCGCTAAAATATCACTTTGGTTACGACCAATTCCGCCCCGGACAACGGCAAATTATCGAAGAGGCGCTGCAAAATCGAGATTTAATGGTTGTGATGCCGACTGGTGGGGGGAAATCTCTGTGTTTTCAGCTACCAGCGTTGTTAAAAAATGGTTTAACGGTAGTGGTGTCGCCCTTAATTGCTTTGATGCAAGACCAAGTAGAAGCACTGCGAAATAATAATATTAATGCGACATTTCTGAATAGCAGTTTGAATGCTTACAATGTGCGATCGCGGGAAGAAGCCATCCTCAACGGGAAAGTAAAATTACTCTACGTCGCCCCTGAACGTCTGCTGAGTGAAAGGTTTCTCCCGTTTCTCGATTTAGTTAAAGAAAAAATCGGTATTTCTAGTTTTGCGATTGATGAAGCGCACTGCGTTTCTGAATGGGGACACGATTTTCGTCCAGAATATCGCCAGTTAAAATCTCTGAGAAAACGCTATCCTGATGTTCCTACTGTCGCCCTCACCGCCACAGCAACCGATCGCGTTCGTAGTGATATCATTCAACAATTGGGACTAAAGCAACCTAGCATCCATCTCGCCAGTTTTAACCGTGAAAATCTTTATTACGAAGTTCGTCCTAAAACTAAATATGCTTACGCTGAATTGTTAGAACTAATTCGAGAAACTGAAGGTTCGACAATTATTTATTCTTTAACTCGGAAAAAAGTTGATGAACTCACTTTTAAACTGCAAAATGATAAAGTTGTTGTTCTGCCTTATCACGCCGGATTAACTGATGAGGAACGTAGTAGTAATCAAACGCGATTTATTCGAGATGATGTCCGAGTTATGGTGGCAACAGTCGCCTTTGGGATGGGAATTAATAAACCCGATGTGCGGTTGGTAGTTCACTTTGATATGCCCAGAAACATCGAAAGTTATTATCAAGAATCGGGTCGGGCAGGTAGAGACGGAGAACCATCTCGGTGTACAATATTTTTCAGCTTTGGTGATGTTAAAACAATTGAATGGAGCATTGATCAAAAAACTAACCCTCAAGAACAGTTGATTGCCAAACAACAACTGCGGCAGATGATCGATTATGCTGAAGGCACTGATTGTCGGCGAACGATTCAACTGGGTTATTTTGGAGAAAGGTTTGCTGGGAATTGCGGTAACTGTGACAATTGTCGTCATCCCAAACCGATGCAAGATTGGACAATTGAAGCCATGAAGTTTTTATCTTGTGTGGCGCGTTGCAAAGAAAGGTTTGGGATGCTACACATAATTGATGTGTTGCGGGGGGCAAAAAAAGACAAAATTATCCAGTACGAACACGATAAACTTTCTACCTATGGTATTGGTAAAGATAGAACTCTAGATGAATGGCGAATGTTGGGGCGATCGCTTTTACATCAAGGGTTAATAGAACAAACTAGCGATGGTTACTCAGTTTTAAAACTAAATGCCTTAAGTTGGCAAGTAATGCGAAAACAACGCCCAGTTTCCCTAGCTGTAACCACAGTCCAAAAGATTACCTGGGAAGCGGGGAGTGAAAAAGCAGAAGTTGCAGAGGTATTATTACAGAAATTGCGATCGCTACGTAAACAATTAGCTGATGAGCAATCTGTACCACCTTACGTCATCTTCCACGATTCTACTTTAAAAGTGATGGTACAGGTACAACCCCAAAACTTAGCTGAATTTGCCAAACTTTCTGGTGTAGGTAGTCACAAACTCGCTCAATATGGCGAAAAGTTTATTACAGAAATTCGCGCCTACCGCCAAGAAAAAGGTTTGCAAAATAAATCTGTTACTTCCGCTTCCGTATCATCTCCCAACTCATCTTCTTACACCGAATTACAGACATTACAATTACATCAACAAGGTTTAAATATTGCTCAAATTGCCCAAAAACGCAACCTTAGTCCGGCAACAGTTAGCAATCATTTAGAGAAATTAATTGATAAAAATCAGCCAGTTGATTTAAATATATTAGTACCTTTAGAACATCAACAAAAAATTTGGCAAGTTTTAGAAGTACTCGGTGACATTTCCCTCACTCCCATCAAAGAACAACTAGGTGAAAGCTACACTTTTGATGAAATTCGCTTATTACGGAGTAAGTGGCGGCGCGAAAATCGCAAGTGATATTATGTCTATTAAGCTTGCTGCTATTATTTTTTGTTTATATTTTAGTGAGAACTTTTCACTTCCCAGAGGTTTTGCTTTCGACCTTTGTAGACAAGCTTCACTTTCAGTTTTTGATTTTCCTCAAATTTATTGACTGGAAATCTGGGAGACTCCAGTAAAAATATATTGGTGAATTTATCAGGAATAATTGGGAGTTGTTTAGTATTTATAAACTGGAACTCAACGTCTGGATTAAGTACATGACTAAGAGATAGTACCGTTGGTATATTCTTTTCAAGAATTAATAGCGGATGAGAAGTTTGGTTAATTAGCTTAGATGCTATAACGTGGTCAAGAGTTCTTTTAGTCCACCAAGTTTCTGCCTGGGAACTAACATAACAAGATATAATCCCCCCCATCAGAAGAGCAACAAAAGATAATTTCCATAAGTTAGCGATAAACAGTTTTCTATTTATAGGATTCATTTTCTTAGCAAATAGATAGGCTACAGATAAATGAATACCCAAGTAAGAGGGAACAAAATATCGTGCCATAATCGACCGATATCCCCCTGAAACCAAATCTAATAGCACCATGGGTAGAGAGTTAGCAGCCATCAATATCAGAAGAAAAACTGATATTGATGCGGGCGTTTCACGGCAAACAAAATAAATGGAGTATCCAACTAAAATCAACAGTAGAGGAATTAAATAAATACCGAAAGATAGATTAAATCTAGAATCTGGTAAGTATGTAAATAAATACCAAAAATCCATAAAGCTATAGCTGATATTTCTCATCCATTCTTGAATGATATTTGATATTGGCATAGTTTCAAATGCCCACTTTGAAGTTTCTTGAAAACTATTATAATTAACAGCAATAGCCAAAATCCAAGGAAGAAATGCTAAAAGTGCCAACAATGACGCGAGAATATAAGCAATGACAGTTTTAGTAAATCTGAAGCGTTCAATGACCAGCAGATATAATCCATTTCCAATTGCTACTAATATAGTGAGTAGGTATGTGTATAAGCCAATCGTCATTGTTATTGCATAGAGCAACCAACTCACCTTTGTTTTTAGTCGCAATGCTCGCAAAAATGACGCACTTGATAGGACAATAGTTACTGCCCATAAACTATAAGGTCTTGCTTCTTGGGCATACAATATATTAAAAGGTGAAACAGCCATAATTGCCATTGCTATCCACCCCACCATTGATGAACCAAATAATTCTAGACACAACCAATATGTGCAAGGGAAGATTAGCAGACTTATCAGTGCAGAAATACTCCGCGTTACTGCAATAGAATTACCAAAAAGTTTTACCCAAAACCTGGCTATTAGAAAATATAGTGGTGGAAGCTGTGGTTCTTCTAGTGCTAATCCTTTAATAGTATCAGTGAATTTTTTTTGAGAATTTGTGCGTTGATATTTGTGTATATCTTCTATAGTAACTATTCTACCATCAAATAGTTGGCTCTCTACTTCTTTTGCTGTATAGCCTGAGAGCCTTAATGATGTGAAAGTTTCATCTCCCCAATAAATCTTTTTATCTAAATTAATGAATCGAAAAAATATTCCCAATGTCAATACAATGATAATTAAAAATTTTATGCCTATTGGAGTTATTGATAATTTCTTCATTCAACTATTTTCCTCTTTCTTTTTCTATATGGTGTGATTCATATTATGTCAATCGTTATATTAGTTACGTTTTAGTTTAGCTTCAATCAGTAATTATACTGAATAAATTCTCGCAGGGGCGCACATTTAGCTGTGCATTGGTGTCAACTTAAGCTCAAACCCCTTTTAAAACCTCCTTTCCAGCCTGATTGGGCTACTTTGCCGCAAGTCAAGATACGGAGCCTCTGATTACTCTCATTAGAGAATATATAAATCCTTGTTTCTTCGTGCTTGATTGTAAGCAAAGATTTTTTGGCTTTGCTGATAAAGCAAGGCTTTAACTCATCCCCCGGCTTCAAGCTGGGGGATTTCGAGTCATTAGTCATTAGTACCAATGACTAATGACTAAATCGGCGGGCGGCTATTCCTCCCACTCCTTGAAGGTAGGGGATTCCCGCCGATTTTCGTTGAAAAAGATTCAAAGCCAGCATCTGGTTTTTCTCTCTTCACAAATATAAAAGAGCGCTAGGGTATCTCACTTCAAGCATCAGCAAACTTGTAAGCTAACCCCGTAACAAAATGTAACACGTCAAAATCTTTGTGATTGCTTCGTTGTACTTGCAATCTGCTGTATATTAACCCTGTCCTTTTTCACGTAAAATAAGGGCAATAAAACTCAATTTATCAAAGGAGAATACTCGTGTCTTATCTCGCAAAGCTAAATCAGTCACCACGTTTAATGACTCTTGCTGCTTGTGCTGCAATCATGGCTACAATTCCAATTAATTCTGCTTTTGCAGCACCGACCGATCCTAGTAGTTATCCAGCTTCCTGTGGGAACATTCGTGTTACTGGAGCTACCTTAACGGCAAGTTGTCGCAGAATTAATGGCACATATAGGTCAACATCAATTTTGATTCGGGGAATATACAATAATAATGGAGTTTTGCTTTATAGTAGTAATCCCAGATCCGCTAGTAGTTATCAAAATTCTTGTCGGAGAATTGGTGTTACTGGAGCTACCTTAACGGCAAGTTGTCGCAGAATTAATGGCACATATAGGTCAACATCAATTTTGATTCGGGGAATATACAATAATAATGGAGTTTTGCTTTATAGTAGTAATCCCAGATCCGCTAGTAGTTATCAAAATTCTTGTCGGAGAATTGGTGTTACTGGAGCTACCTTAACGGCAAGTTGTCGCAGAATTAATGGCACATATAGGTCAACATCAATTTTGATTAAGGGAATATACAATAATAATGGAGTTTTGCGCTATTCATAGGTAGACATTAGGCTGCGTTAAAGTTTGTTGTTTTACCAAAATTTAGATGAGGTAGTTTATCTACCTCATCTAAATTTTAAAATAATTTACTTGCAAAGAGTCCATTAGTTCGGAGAACACTTGGCACAGAAATCAGGACTGAATTTACAGAATTGGCTACCTGTCAATCCATAAGCTGTACAATAAGGAAAACTGGTAAGTTCGACTCTGGCAGTTTGTAATTTGGAACCATTGGGTAACGCTTCACTAAGTTTGGTTTTATCAGCCAGAAGGATAGCTACAAGTCTAGGGAACGCCACGCAAGCAGCAATATTGAGCAGCGTTAGCAGTATAGTGTCTATCAAATTCATAGGTAATCATCTCCTGTGAAACGTAGGCGATCGCTATTCTTAGATGCAAATACAATCTATTGCTTGCAGTCTATGTAAATCAACTTTAACATAAATTTTTGTAAATATAAACGTGGAATTCCTGGAATTATCATATACAGAAGGAAATGTGGATAATAAGGATGGTCATTGTAGCGTAACAACAAAATAAACTGGAAAACAATCAGTTTACAATATTTAGGTAAGGTGTTATGTCAAAAACCCAAACCGCGTCTTCTTTTTTATCTAACATCAGTGAGCGAGAAAGGCAGGCATTAAAGCGGTTGGTAGATTACACAAATGTAGAATCGCTACCAGAAATTTGGCCTTTGGCAGCTCAACAATTTGGTGATGTTATCGCCCTCCGTAGCCCTCACGCTAAACCAGAGGTAGTGATTACTTATACCCAGCTAGCAGAGCAAATGCAACTATTTGCTACTGGGTTGCAGGCGTTGGGAGTAAAGGTAGGCGATCGCATTTCCCTAATTGCTGACAACAGTCCTCGCTGGTTTATTGCCGATCAAGGGATAATGACGGCTGGGGGAGTTGATGTGGTGCGTAGCTCCCAAGCGGAAAAAGAAGAACTGCTGTTTATCATCGCTAATAGTGGCAGCACGGCAATAGTAGTTGAGGATTTAAAAACACTTAAAAAACTCCAAGATCGCCTCAATGATTTACCAATTCAGGTAGTCATCTTACTTTCGGATGAAGCACCACCAATAGACCAAACCCTAAAGGTGCTGAACTTTGCCCAGTTGATGGAAATTGGGGTAAATCATAATTTTGTGCCAGTCAAACAAAATCGTGACGCTCTAGCAACCCTAATTTACACCTCTGGTACCACAGGCAAACCCAAGGGTGTGATGCTGTCTTATAACAACTTAATGCACCAAGTAACAACATTTGGGACAGTAGTGCAACCAAACGTGGGCAACATGGTTCTCAGCATCCTACCTTCGTGGCACAGTTATGAACGAACTGTTGAATATTACCTACTATCTCAAGGTTGTACGCAAGTTTATACCAACTTGCGCTCTGTCAAAGGAGATTTGAGACAATTTAAACCGAACTACATGGTGGGTGTACCCCGCCTGTGGGAATCGATTTATGAAGGAGTTCAGAAACAGTTCCGCGAACAACCAGCGAATAAGCAACGCCTAATTAACTTTTTATTGGGCATTAGCGAAAAATATATCAAAGCGCGGCGAGTTGCTCAAGGGTTGAATTTAAATAATCTTCATGCTTCACCCGTCGAACAATTAGCAGCTAGGATACAAGTAGCTGCTTTATTACCCCTCCATGCCTTGGGAGAACGACTGGTTTATGCCAAGGTGCGAGAAGCCACAGGAGGAAAAGTTAAGCAGATGATTAGCGGCGGGGGTGCGCTTCCCAGACACATAGATAACTTCTTTGAAATTATTGGTGTGCAGATTTTGCAAGGTTATGGCTTGACAGAAACTTCTCCTGTTACCCATGTGCGGCGTCCTTGGCGAAATTTGATTGGTGCATCAGGGCAACCACTTCCGGCTACAGAAGCTAAAATTGTAGATCCTGAGACAAAAGCGCCTTTACCAATAGAGAAACGAGGCTTAGTATTGTTGAGGGGGCCGCAGATAATGCCAGGCTATTACCAAAATCCCGAAGCGACAGCGAAAGCAATTGATGCTGAGGGTTGGTTTGATAGCGGCGATTTGGGCTGGCTGACACCACAAGATGATTTAGTGCTGACTGGCAGGGCAAAGGATACGATTGTATTGACTAACGGCGAAAATATCGAGCCACAGCCGATTGAAGATGCGTGTTTGCGATCGCCATACATTGATCAAATTATGCTCGTCGGCCAAGATCAGCGCAGTCTGGGAGCCTTAATTGTCCCCAATCTCGAAGCCCTAGAAAAATGGGCAGCAAGCCAGAATCTGACACTGGATACGCCCAATGATCAGGTTACTTCCTCACCTAGTCAAAAAATTGACTTGCAGAGTAAAATGATCCAGGATTTATTTCGGCAAGAATTGAATCGGGAAGTGCAAAATCGTCCAGGCTTTCGACCGGATGACCGCATCGGAACGTTTAAACTCATTCTGGAACAGTTTTCTATCGAAAATGGCTTGATGACACAAACACTGAAAGTTCGCCGACACGTCGTCAGCGAACGCTATCGCGATATTATTGACGGCATGTTTGCCTGATGATTCCACCTGCTAATTACAAGAGTGAACGTGAAATATTTATGGATGTCTCCAAATCTAATTTGCTTCTGAAACGTGTCGTTAACGTCAAAGTCATTGTTACTCCCCTGTGGAAAGAGGAAGTACAACAGCAGCTGCAAACGCAGATCAATCAAATCGACCAGCAACTGCAACAGCTAGAAGTCGAAGGACAAAGAGCGGTGGCGGCAATTCAAAAGCAGAGTCTGCAACCACCTGGACCCCAGACCCTTCAACAAATTGACAATATTCAACTCCAAGTCAATGAAAAGAAAAGTGAACTGCTAGAGCAGAAAAATCAGTTGCTGCAAAACCTCCAGCAAGTGCAGTTTCTCCAACAGGATCAGGAAGTCAATCAATTTCAAATGGAAGGCTTTTTCCGGGTAGAAATCGGTGATAACTTAATTAGCAAAATGCAGGTCGAAATCGTTCTACGCGATGGCGTTGTAGAAGAAATTCGCGGCGACATTTAAATTTGTCATTTGTCCGTTGTCATTTGTTTTGTGACTAATGACCAATGACCAATGACTAATGACTAATGACAGATGTGATTTAACTTCGTGTGAGAGCGGCTCCCAATCGAACATTCTTCCTGGGAGCCAGCCCAAATAATTTGCCACACTGGAGGTGAGCTAATAAAAAGCGATCGCCCAAAGGTTGTCATCTCAGCTCGATATTTAACTATACCAACAGAATTATCACCCCGCTTGATTTGCGTAATCGTCACTAACGCCTGATTTGGCTGCGGATAAACTACCTCGATCTTTCGCTTTCCTCCCACTGCTATGTCCTCAAAGGCATTCAGGGCGAGGGTAGTAGGATTACTGCCTTGGAGAGATGAGTTAAGTTTTTCTAAAGGTATAATTTGATAATCGGAACGCTCTGAGAATGCTGCAACTTCCTGAGACTGATGTATTGCTCCCATCTGCTGGGTTTGCTCATCACTAGTCTCAACAATCGGTGCAGATTGCTGGTGCTGAATAATATAAACTCCAGTACCAGCCGTGGCAGAGATACTTAATATCACAATCAAAAAGAATTTCAGCTTTGCCGACATAAAAGTAAACAGGAATTTCAAATAGGTTTATTACCAATTTTGAATTCTAGATTGAACCGCATCCCATATCCTCTATCCGTGAGAAGCTCTTGTATTCTTAAGTAGTGGTTATGAGGAATATTAAATAGCAATCCCATTTAATCTGTGAGAAACTCGTGGTGGTTTTTGCAAGTCAATGACTAAAACGAGATCGAGCAAGATATTTGCTAACCATTGAGGATAGTTCTGTATTATAGACCTCTAAACTATATTTAGGTTCCTAGAGTCATTAGTCATTAGTGAATGGCCAATGGCAATTCCCAATTCCTAATGCCCCATGCCCAATTCCCAATGCCCAATGCCCAACCTAAAATATAAACAGTCTAAAACTCTCCCATCAAGATACAATTCGATCTGACAAAAGCTGTTAAAGTCCATAAACCATTGATTTCCAAACCACCCTATGAGCATTCACGAAGTATTTATGCCGGCGCTGAGTTCCACCATGACCGAAGGCAAAATCGTTTCCTGGGTGAAATCGCCAGGTGAGAAGGTGGAAAAAGGCGAAACAGTGGTGGTTGTAGAGTCAGATAAGGCAGATATGGATGTAGAAACCTTTTATGAAGGATTTCTTGCCCATATTATAGTTGAAGCTGGTGAAACTGCCCCGGTAGGATCTGCGATCGCCTTCATCGCCGAAACAGAAGCTGAAATTGAAACTGCGAAATCTCTGGCCAATTCCGGCAGTGCGGCTGCTACTACCTCTTCCCCTGAACCAATCGCCGCCGACACAGCCTCAGCTGCAACACCTGCCTTAGCGTCTCAAAAAGGGTCTAACCACAAAGAAGGAAGGCTTGTAGCTTCACCCCGTGCCCGCAAGTTAGCCAAAGAACTGAAAGTTGATTTAACTACACTCGAAGGTAGTGGCCCCCACGGTCGCATTGTCGCCGAAGATGTAGAAGCATTCTCGAATCAGGGCAAACAACCCGCCACTGCCCCAGTTGCCCCAGCAGCACCCGTACCAATCAGCGCCCCAGTTGCACCCCCAGCACCTCGGACAGCAGCACCCGCAACCGTAGTAGCGGCTGTTCCGGGTCAAATCGTGCCTCTAACTACCTTCCAAAATGCCGTAGTGCGGAATATGGTAGCCACCATATCCGTGCCCGTCTTCCGTGTCGGTTATACAATTACCACCGATGGATTAGACAAACTTTATAAACAAATTAAATCCAAAGGCGTGACAATGACAGCGCTACTGGCGAAAGCTGTAGCAGTGACGTTGCAAAAACACCCATTGTTAAATGCTAGCTACTCAGAGCAGGGCATTGTCTATCATTCTGATATTAACATTTCCGTAGCAGTAGCGATGGATGATGGCGGATTGATTACGCCTGTGCTGCAAAATGCCGACGCAGTGGATATCTATTCTCTATCGCGTACTTGGAAGTCTTTGGTAGAACGTGCCAGGGCAAAACAACTACAGCCCCAAGAATACAACAGTGGTACTTTTACCCTGTCAAATTTGGGGATGTTTGGAGTAGATAGATTTGATGCGATTTTGCCGCCTGGACAAGGTTCAATTTTAGCGATCGGGGCATCCCGTCCGCAAGTGGTAGCAACACCCGACGGTTTATTTAGTGTACGGCAACAAATGCAAGTCAATATTACTTCTGACCACCGGATTATTTACGGTGCCCATGCTGCGGCGTTCCTGCAAGATTTAGCGAAATTGATTGAGATGAATCCTCAATCTTTGACAATGTAATTTTGAAAAGACACCAAATTTAAATGTTAGCGCTACCAGCGAGCAGCAGTTTGTCATAGAGTAGCGCTAACAACAAACAATAACTAATACCAATTCAAAATTAAGAAAGCCTGATTTAATCTGGGTTTCTTTCTTTTGTATCTGTTAAATTCTTTTTTCAAATTGGTATAAACTTAAATTTCTGATGTCCAAACTGATATCAAAGTGACATACGACAACACCATGAAATATCTGGTTGAGCAGTATCCAGAAAATTTTATCCGCTACTTATTAGCATCTGATGCAACAGATATCCAGATTCTCAAAACAGAATTAAATCAAGAACCAATTCGTGCCGATTCAGTAACCTTTTTGCAAACTGCCAATCAAATACTGTATTTAGAGTTTCAAACCTTGCCAGCCTCGACTCCACCCTTACCACTGCGGATGTTGGACTATTGGGTGCGGCTATATCGACAATACAATTGCGATATCGAGCAGGTAGTGATTTTTCTTAAACCGACAACTTCAGAAGCTGTATTTGTAAATGAATTTACTACCCGCAATACTACCCACCGTTACCGCGTCATCCGAATCTGAGAACAAGATCCAGAACCGTTAATGTTATCTCCTGGTTTATTACCTCTAGCAACTTTGGCGCGAACAGATTCTCCTCAAAGCTTACTTCAACAGGTAGCAGTTCAGGTGAGTATGATTGAAGAAGCAGCCACCAAGCAGAGTATTTCGGTATGTACCCAACTACTGGCAGGGTTGGTATTTGAGCCAGAACTCATTCGTCAGTTTTTGAGGAGAGAAGATATGAGAGAATCTGCCATTTATCAAGAAATTCTCCAAGAAGGACTTCAAGAAGGGAGAGAACAAGGCATAGAACAAGGCATAGAACAAGGCATAGAACAAGGTATAGAACAAGGCATAGAACAAGGAAGACAATCAGAACTAAGGCTAGTCATGCGTCTATTAACTCGTCGGCTCGGTTCAATTAATTCTCAGTTACAATTTCGGCTGCAAGAGTTGTCTCTAGCTCAGTTAGAAAATTTGGGTGAAGTATTACTAGATTTTGCTAGTGAAGCTGATTTAATGAATTGGCTAAACACAATAGAAAGTTAGAGTTTGTTCTAAAGTTTTCGACCAGTTACAAAAAAAGTCAGATTTTCATACCAAGCACCTTGCTCAGTTGCTTCTGCTTCAATTTTTTGATCATACTCTGTTTTTAATTCTTCGATTTCCTTTGATGAAACCTCTAACAAGGGATTTTCTCTGGGATGAAACCATCCTCCATTCCATGCTCTAGCTTGCTCTAGATTGCGGTAGAAACCTAGTTGTTGGGTCTTCACTTCAATATCTTTAAAACCAGCTTCTGTAAGCAGATGATGACACTTTTCGGGAGTGCCTGTTGGCTCATTGATATTTGTCAGTAAAATACCATGTTTGTCACAAATCTCGATTATAAGTGGCGCTCCACAAGATTCTTCAGAGCAACAAGAAAAACCTACAACTCCCCCTGGTTTGAGAAAACGATACCATTTACGTAGAGCAGCAAGAATATCTTTGAAATACACTATTGCTGTAGAGCAAAGAATTACATCGAAACTATCATCATTGAAGCCGATATACTCAGCATCAGCTTCAAGAAATTCGATATTTTGCAAGCCTAATTCTTCAATTTTCTGTTGTGCTTGAGCTAGCATCCCTGAAGAAAAATCCACCCCAGTTACTTTTCCTTCAGAGCCAACAATTTGTGCAACGGCAATGGCAATGATACCTGTGCCAGTTGCCATATCCAATACTTTTTGTCCCTTTTGAAGTTGAACTAAATCTACTAGAGGTAGAGCACGATGGATTGTGTAATCGTTGTCATAGCTAGTTCTGCTATCAAAGAAATCAATTACTTTTTTCTTATACTGTTGTTCGTATTCACTATTTTGCATGATATTCTCGATTTTCACTGGTCAATTATGAGAATAAATTGTGAGTGAAACTTCTGTCTTCTGAAAACTTGCTTTCAAAATGTTTAAATCTTGCAAAATTCCAAAAATTATATGATTTCTCTATATGCTTTGGGTGTGATTCCTATATGCTTACGAAAAAGGGTAGTAAAGTTGCTTTGGCTAGAACAGCCAACTTGAAGTGCAATTTCGATAATAGGTAATTGAGTATAAGTGAGTAAAAATTTAGCTCGCTCAATCCGGCATTGAATAACGTATTGATGTGGGGAAAAACCCATTAAACGTTTAAACCAACGACAGAATGAATAAGAACTCATATTCACTAGACTAGCCAGTTCTACCAGCGTTAATTCTAGTGCTATGTTGTCATAAATATAATCAATTACCTCCCGTAATTGACGCTTGGAAAGATTAACCTCAAATGCAATTAGTTGCCCTGTTCCAGAATAAGTCTTGAGGAGATGGGCTGCTAGAGCGATCGCAACTGATTCACCATATAGTTTACCAGATGGACATCCGGCTTCAAGCTCTATTTTGAGTGCCATTCCCAGATGAAGAATTTGGCGATCGCAGACTCCGCGCTGTGGGATAATTTCAATAGTGCGATCGCTCCCAACGATCAGTTCATCTGCTACTCTCTTAAATAGACTCGAATCAAAAGAGACTAAGAGAAATTTTATTTCCTGATGCCAACGGGCTTGAGTCGGAATCCCCTTTGGAGTAACATTTACCCAACCTCTCCTCATCTGCGTACTGTGCAACCTTCCACCGGCTAGTCGCCAGTCTATTTGAGATGAATTACCAAGCCAAATATTAATGCTGTGCTGCTGTAAGCAAAGTTCTGGACATTCAAAGGCGGGTAAATGGTGCTGTTCAAGCACAATCCCATTCCAGTGATTAATGCTGGACAAAATAGGAGGTTTGCTGGTCATCGGCACAAGATTTCCGCTTGCCACATGAATGGCTGAGAGTTGTTCAGATTTCATGTTGCCTAATAACTTGTGAGCTACTACAAAAAATATAGTAAGCTAATGCGTGACAAAATTACACTATTAATTTATTTTCGCTAGCGCTAGCAAATGACCCTATTTATTCAGTCAATTCACTTAAAACAATCATTTGTTCCCCAGCGTACCTCTGCGCTTCCCTCAGCGTGCCTCTGCGTTTAAAAAAATAAAAAAGGTGGAGATTACCCACCCTACAAATTTATCCTTTCACACAAAGAACTTGCTTAAGTGTTGCTACAACCTCAACCAAATCAGCTTGATTTTTCATAACTTGTTCTATCGGCTTATAAGCACCAGGAATTTCATCTAACACACCCTCATCTTTGCGGCATTCTACGCCTTGAGTTTGCTCAATCAAATCATCAAGTGTGTAGACATTTTTTGCCTTATTTCTAGACATCAAACGCCCTGCACCGTGGGAACAAGAACAGAAACTCTGGGCATTACCTTTACCCTTAACGATGAAAGACTTTGCCCCCATCGAACCAGGAATAATCCCATAATCTTCAGTCTGGGCGCGGACTGCACCTTTACGAGTAACGTATACATCCTCGTCAAAATGCACTTCTTTTTCGGCGTAATTGTGATGACAATTAACCTGCAATAAAGGTTTAGTTGCCTTTCCACCTGCTAAATGCTTCTCAACTATATGCTTAAAACGCGCCATCATCACATCGCGGTTGACACGCGCATAGTTTTGTGACCATTGCAAATCGTGCCAGTATGCTTGGAATTCTGGCGTACCAGCGACAAAGTGAGCCAAATCAGGGTCAGATAATTTATTACCTGCCATTTTTGCTAATTCTCTGGCTGTGTGAATATGACATTGGGCTAGTTTATTGCCGATGTTGCGCGAACCAGAATGCAGCATCAGCCAAACTTGATTCTCTGTATCAAGGCACACTTCAATAAAGTGGTTTCCTCCACCGAGGGAACCCATCTGTTTCATCGCTTTAGTTTGTAGGTCTTGCACTCCGCGATGCAAGTCTTTAAAATCATCCCAGTGTTGCCAGTTGGTGACAGATTTTTCAACGTCTTTGTTTTCGTTAAATCCAGTAGGAATTGCTGCTTCAATATCCAGGCGGATTTTCTTCAGTTTACCTTCTAGTTGTTCGGCGGTAAATGATGTTTTGATAGCGCTCATACCACAACCAATATCCACACCAACAGCAGCCGGTATAATTGCCTGTTTGGTCGCAATTACAGAACCCACTAAGGCACCTTTTCCTAGGTGAACATCTGGCATCAAGGCTATGTGCTTAAACACAAATGGTAGCGATGCCATATTCTTTGCCATCTTGGTTTCTTCTGACCCCAAAGAGTGATTTGCCCAAGAGAAGACGGGTGTTGGTGTGGTAATTTCTAACTTTTCGTAGGGCATAATCTTTTCTATTTTGGATTTTAGACTTCGACTTCTCTCCGAGAGGCTACGCAAACGCTCAGTCGAACGATTTTAGATTTCAGATTTGGTATATGACATTGATAATTATCACTATGATTTATAAACCATTACCTAGTTAGTTGTAGCAATTTAAATGTTATATTGTCTTTCATTTGGCTGACTCAATTTTTGGGAGCATCTCAATGAGTGTAGAAAGCCTAAACCTCACCCCAGCCCTCTCCGTGAGTTCGGAGAGGGAGCAGGAATCTTCTTTCTCCTATGGTGTAGTGTATTTGCTTTCACTGAGATGCTCCCCAATTTTTGTAAAGCTGAAGAACTACTTTTAGGAGTAATTTTTGCACACTACAAATGTAACAAAATAAATTACAAACGTCAAGCCGATGGCCACGGCAATCAGGTATGATTACCACAACTACTAATCAGGATGTCGTTGCCTAAGTTCGCGTCAAGTGAGTATGCTGCTGGTAGCGTGGAAGCGAAGATGGATGCAGTCGGATTTGAAGCTGTGCGATGTCTACGACGGGCGTAGCTGCCGCAAGATATATGATCGATAAATCAGGTAACTAGTGCCGTTAAACCGATCACAACCGAAAATGTTCGCCAGTATGCTCCCACATCAATAGATAATAATGATTTGGAGGAACTTGGATCTCCAGTATTTGGCATAATGGCATGAGTTTAAAGGCAGTTCTCTTTGATTTTAATGGTGTGATCATTAACGATGAGCCAATCCACCTGCAACTGATAGATGAGATTCTCATTCAAGAAAATCTCCAACCCCAACGGGTGAGTGAGCGTCAAGCTTCTCTTGGACGCAGCGATCGCGCTTGTTTTGGGCAATTACTCGCTAATCGTGGTAGAGTAGCTGAGGAAAACTATTTAAGTCAGTTGCTTTACCGCAAAGCCCAAGCTTATACGGTCGAACTAGAGAAAATCGAGAAACTGCCTTTATATCCAGGCGTAGAAGATTTAATATTTCAAGTGCGATCGCGTCATCTGAAACTAGGATTAGTTAGTGGCGCGATTCGCAAAGAAATAGAATTGGTACTCCATCGCGCTAAACTAGCGGAACATTTTCAAATTATCGTCGCGGGTGATGACATCACCACCAGTAAACCAGAACCCGATGGTTATCTATTGGCAGTAAAACGCCTGAATCAAGAATATCCCGAATTGAATCTTCAACCATACGAGTGTTTGGCAATTGAAGATACCCCAGCAGGTATTGAAGCGGCGAAGCGATCGCAAATGCAAGTTGTGGGTGTAGCGAATACATACCCATTCCACATGCTTCAGCGTTGCTGTAACTGGACTGTTGATTATCTCAGTGATTTGGAACTCGAACGCGTACAGAAGGTTTATTCTCAAAAACAGCCTCA
This sequence comes from Nostoc sp. NMS7, assembly GCF_017115085.1. Taxonomy (GTDB): domain Bacteria; phylum Cyanobacteriota; class Cyanobacteriia; order Cyanobacteriales; family Nostocaceae; genus Nostoc. Next base: position 29,681 of record NZ_JABXKJ010000248.1, read on the forward strand.
GCAATCGGTAACTGAATGTTAGAATAATCTATGGTGATAATGTATTGAGTTAATGAGTGATATTACTCTGGACTCATCGCCGATTAAGGGGAATTAGCTCAGTTGGTAGAGTGCTGCGATCGCACCGCAGAGGCCATCGGTTCAAATCCGTTATTCTCCATCTTGTACATTAAATAATTATTGTCACTTTTAAAGAATTAATGTCCATTTTTTCCAAGTTCAGGGGCATAAGTTACGTAGTTTCGCGGCTTTCAGCAATTAAATCGGTTTTAAAGAATTATTGTCCAGAGTTGAAACCAGTTTTAAAGAATTATTGTCCAAAATCAGCCTGTAAAACTCGGCTAAATATATGTTTTCTAATTTAATTGATTACAGTAAGCCCAAGGCTCTTAAATTACAAGAGTAGCTTTAAAGCTCTTTATTTGCAGTCTAATTACAAAAATATACTACCTCTTGTTTTGCTGTTTCCACCCAAGAAGAGGCTCCAATAATATATAGCTGCGTTTTACGTGCGATCGCAGCACTCCTTTCAAACCACCCTAATACAGAATTATATAGCCAAAGTGCCATAAAACTTTCTGCCTACCACCTAAAGGAGGGCTTTGGAAACCCCACACTCCCCTTTGCAGGTAAGACGTAAGACAACTTTAATTCCTTTCAACCCACCACCTAGCGGAAGGGCTTTAGAAACGAAATTCTCCAAAGCGCCAACTCCAATCCTCATCAGCTTTCAACCCACCACCTAGCGGGAGGGCTTTAGAAACGTTGCTGAAAGTTATCTTTTAATGGAGACTCGCCTTTCAACCCACCACCTAGCGGGAGGGCTTTAGAAACACCAATTAATCAGGTAGTTGGGGAGACGTTGGCTACTTTCAACCCACCACCTAGCGGGAGGGCTTTAGAAACCTATCGTCGGGGTTCATAACGCTGGTTCAGTCAACTTTCAACCCACCACCTAGCGGGAGGGCTTTAGAAACCCTGGAGTCGTTGAGTCGTTTTTTGTTACCCGCATCTTTCAACCCACCACCTAGCGGGAGGGCTTTAGAAACACGAATTAACCAGCAGGGCTTGCCTGTATCAGAGACTTTCAACCCACCACCTAGCGGGAGGGCTTTAGAAACCCCACCCACGAAAACTCGTGCCAACAATGGTTTTTGAAGGCAAATTTGACAAGCCTTCTTTAATTCCTATTTTCTACAGCCAATGAATAAAATTTTATTCATGACTGAAACAGTAATACCCAGTGCAGACAAGAGTTTTGGACGATTGGCAGCACCCCAGGGATTTTGACCCCGCTTTGGCTTGCCAAAAATAAAAATTAGGGGGTGGTAGTTCGGTAGCCACCGTGACGGTATACCCGTACCCTTACTTTGTTGTAAAGTAAGAGGTAATGATCCTCCTCGTAAAACCAAAATCTAAGATTTCAGTAGTACAGGCCGCTCTGGCACCCAACACCAAGCTAAAAGAGTTTGATGTCAAGAGCTAAGGTTCTGGGCTGTTTGGAACCCTAACACCTTATACTTCCCATGCGTCTCGGTGCGAGTACTTTCTCATCTAACAGCAGTATTAGCTTACCCAAGCAATTACCACTAACAAACACTTAGATGATCGCACAGGTAGAGTTGGCAGCTACCAGGGCCAGAAAGAATACGCTTTTTAAGCGTTAAACTAACCCATTCTTACAGTATTTACATAAAGGGGTCATACTGTCGCATCATTAATAGATGGCACCGATTTAATACACCAAAATATAGAATATTGAGGTAGAAATTTTATCTACCTAAAGTATTAATTCTGCATTGGTAAGCGTAAAATGCTAAATCTCTTGCTTGTTCTTCCAGAGTGCCATAATGAGGTTGGATACCATATTCAATACTAATTTTAAATTCAGCAGCTTTCGACTTTATGGATTCTTGAAGTCTGTTGTAACTCCAATTGTGTATCTGACGGTTATATTCTTTTACGTATAATTTTTGACCATTTACATCACCTGAAATTTTAGTCTCAGCTTTGGCTTGAATTGCACTGGTGCGAATTTCCCTTATATCTTTTAATCTAGGTAGTACAATACAACCTGCCTGATAAGACTTAGCGATTTCTACTATTCTCTTTGCTAGTAATTTTTCAATGTATTCACCTAGTTTCGATTCGCCTATATTACATGGTGAATCTTTTTTTTGAGCTTTTTTTCTCTCTATACTTAAATGTACTTGTTGCCGTCGTCTGCGGCTTAACAGGTGAAAAGCATCGCCTAGTAACTGTTTGACTGTATTACAGGCAAGTACTTTTTTAGTATTTATATCAACTATGGCAACCGTCGCTAACTCAACAGGATGAAAACTGATACCAACAATTATATTAGATTGACCTCGATAAACTAGCTTACTAGGACGAGCAAATGAATTCTTAAGCCGAGATAATGAAGATTTATCTTTATTCAGTTGTATTTGTTGATTGTTCTCTAACTTTTTATTTTCTTCTGCTTTACTTAATCGTTTTTGTGCCTTGTCAGTCTTTTTATTTTCTTCTGCTTTACTTACTCCTTTTTGCGCCTTATCAGTCTTTTCTTTTCTCACTTCTTCAGTACCCTCTGCTGTCCATAAACGAGCATCATAGGTACAATGCAGAGCTAATTTATGAACTTTCCACGGGTCACCCTTGCCTTCACATTGTTGCCATAGCAACTGTGCAGAACGTAGTGTAATTAAACTTCCTGAAAGTTTTTCTTCACTTTTCTCGCTTTTTTTAAAAGCTTTGTGGTCTTCTAGAAAGCGTTCAAAAAAATGACGTTGGCGTTTATTACAACAAATTTTAAAGTGATATTCACTCCAACCATTGAAGTAAACAACAATATTGCCCTCATTGTTTTTATACCAAGTTAAATCACCGTATAGATAATCTATAGGGTATGGTAAATGTGATATTTTCCTCGATAAATTAGCTATCCAGTCTTCCCACTCTTTATTATCTTTAGGTACTTGATTCATTAAGTTGTCAAATGCTTCACTATATCTTTCTCCTGTTATATCTCTACCACTAGGTAATCGATTATCTTGAATTTGATTCTCTAGACGTTTTATCTCTACTTTTTTCTCATTACGACGCTTTTTTAGTTTTTGAACATCCTCCTCTACTTCACTAATTTTATTATGATTTTTTATCAGGTAAGCTACTGCACATCGGGTTAGAATATCCTGTGTTTGTTTATGGATTTTATATAAAACATTAGTTAATGTTTCTAATTTATTTTCATCTACATTGTTTGGAGAACTAGAATCTTCCCTTTGTTCTGCATTGGTACTTTTATTATAAATATTTCTGTTAACTCTTTTTCTAGCTGACTTGGTTTGTTTTACATCTTCATCATTAATAGTAAGTTGTTTTAGAAATTTTTCTGGTTGAGTAAGTACTTCTTGTGCTTTAGAACGTATTGTCTGTAAATCACAGTTACTTTCACCTACAAGTTCAACATCACTTTTAAGTATATTTTGGAGAAAGTATTCTTTACCCTCTTTCTGCCTTTTTCGTTTCTGATATAAAGTAAGCCATGAAGAATAAACCTCTTTTACAAAAGACTCTGCTGATGAGCGAAGACGGCCTGATTGTTCTTCAATTTCAGGATTTTTTGTGACAATTTTACGTAATTCTACGATTTCTTTCTTAGTTATTTCTCCCTTTTCTTTATTAGCTTCAAATTCTGGTTGTTCGTTTACACTCTTTAACAATTGAACAATCAGAGGAGTATTTTTTTGAGTCATTTCTTCCCATACTTGGCGAAGTATATTTTCACTAGCATCTAAATGGCATCGTATGGTTCTATAGACTGAAATCGTGGATTTCTTCTTACGATCGCTACTCATGGTGACAACATCTCCACCGAATCAATAATTTTTTTTTGTTTGTGTAATTTAGAACTAACTACTTATTCGTCTTCGCCAGATAACGATCGCCACTTGACCTGATCGCCATCCAAAAACCTCGGTATTATCGCACTTGTTCAGTAATGGTTTTAATCTACCATAAAACATTGTCAAACATTGTTAAACATTATTGAGCCTTGTTCCAAGGTTACGGGAGTATGATGAACTGGCAACAAATCTTTGTAGTGTTGATGAGTCAAAGCGATCGCGTACAAACTTCCATATATTTCCCCAAAGATATCCACGAGGCATTGGTGAGATGGGCTGAGGAAGAAGACCGTCCCATCAGTAATCTTGTTGTGCGGCTTGTGAGTAAGGCAGTTGAGGAGCGGGAAAAGAAGCAAAATCCGCCGCAATAATATCTAGCTTTTGCAGATAGGACAATTTGTAAATTCCTGGTATACGATATATCCTCAGCCACTACATGAGCAAAGTCCTTGTGCGTGGTATGTTATTGGTTCTTTGCACGATGTAAAAACTTCAAGGCAAAGTGTCAGACGGGCTTAAGAACGTCTGGCAAAGTTGAGCGGGGGAGGTTTTTTGAAGGCTACACGAAATGGCAATTAAAAAAAGTGAACTTTATAGTTCGTTATGGAAAAGCTGTGATGAACTGCGAGGTGGCATGGATGCCTCGCAGTATAAAGATTATGTACTAGTTTTATTGTTTGTTAAATATGTATCTGACAAATATGCAGGTGTAGCAGATGCACTGATTGAAGTGCCTGAAGGCGGAGGCTTCCAGGACATTGTTGCCCTCAAAGGACAGAAAGATATAGGGGATGGCATTAACAAAATTATCGCCAATTTAGCCGAAGCCAATGATTTAAAGGGTGTTATTGATGTAGCTGATTTCAATGATGCCGATAAGCTGGGCAAGGGTAAGGAAATGCAAGATAGGCTTTCCAACTTGGTGGCGATTTTTGAAACCCCTGCTTTGAATTTTAGTAAGAACCGCGCCGATGGTGATGATATTTTGGGCGATGCCTATGAGTACCTGATGCGTAACTTTGCGACGCAATCAGGCAAAAGCAAGGGTCAATTTTATACTCCGGCGGAAGTCTCCCGTGTAATCTCTCAAGTTATTGGCGTTAATTCAGCCCAAAGTCAGAGTCAAACGATTTACGACCCGACTTGTGGTAGTGGTTCTCTGTTGTTAAAGTCGGCGGATGAAGCAGAACGGGGCTTAACCATCTACGGACAGGAGATGGACAACGCTACCCGCGCCTTGGCTCGGATGAACATGATCCTGCACGGACACCCTACTGCTGAAATTTGGCAAGACAATACTTTATCAACTCCTTACTTCAAAGATGCGGATGGTAGCCTGAAAACTTTTGATTTTGCTGTGGCTAATCCTCCCTTTTCCTCGAAGGCTTGGAGCAATGGACTTAATCTAGCCAAAGACGAATTTAAACGGTTTGATAACTATGGTATCCCTCCGGCTAAAAATGGGGACTATGCTTTTTTGCTGCACATGGTTCGCTCCCTAAAAAGTCAAGGCAAAGGGGCGATTATTCTGCCGCATGGGGTGCTGTTTCGCGGGAATGCGGAGGCGGAAATTCGGAAAAATCTGATTAGCAAGGGAATTATCAAGGGGATTATTGGGCTACCGCCGAATCTGTTTTATGGGACGGGGATTCCAGCCTGCATTATTGTGTTAGACAAGGAAGATGCCGAGAATCGCCAAGGCATTTTTATGATTGATGCCAGCAAGGGGTTTGTTAAAGACGGCAATAAAAACCGCCTACGGGAGCAGGACATTCATAAAATTGTTGATGTCTTCAACAAACAGCTTGAAGTGGCGAAGTATTCGCGGATGGTGTCAGTTCAGGAAATTGCGGGGCATGAGTACAATCTGAATATCCCGCGCTATATCGACAGTCAGGAAGAGGAAGATATTCAGGATATTGAGGCGCATCTGTTGGGGGGGATACCCGCTATTTTAAAGCTGAACAGGCGGCGATCGCTACCTTGGAAACGAAAAAGGATGAAATTGTTCGCCAGCAGGAGGAACTGCAAGAAGAACATGGCGGTGAGGAGGGTTTGCTAGAGGAAGCCACTAATGACAGTGGGAAAATTACCAAAGCGAATGTCAATGATCGCATTAAGGCAATCAAGAATGATGCCACGTTTGCGGATGAGTTAAAGGTATTAAAGGCTTATTTAAAGCTGATTGAGCAAGAGGCGGAAATTAGTAAAGAAATTAAAGTATTGACTCAATTTTTGGATAATTATATTTTAACAAGATACGGGGATTTAACCGAGGACGAGATAAAAACGCTGGTAGTAGATGATAAGTGGATGCCGACGTTAAGACAGGCGATCGCTTCAGAGATGGATCGGATTTCGCAACGGTTGACAAAGCGAATCCAGGAGTTGGCGGAACGATATGATACGCCTTTACCGGAGTTGACGAGTCGTGTGGAGGAGTTGACGGCTAAGGTTGAAGCGCATTTGCAGAGGATGGGGTTGGTGTGGTAACGGATAAACAGGAAGGAAACTATAAAATTTATCTTGATGTTTGTTGTCTAAATCGTCCTTTTGACGACTGCACACAAGAGCGAGTTCGTTTAGAAGGGGAAGCTATTCTTAGCATTATGGAGCGCATTCGTATTAGAGAATGGCGACTTGTTACCAGCGAAGCTATCAGGGTGGAGTTAGAGAAAATGCGTAATCTCGACAAATTAGAGAATATATTAAAATTCTTGGAATTTGCTGTGATTACTATCAATATAGATGAAGGTGTAGATTTTCGCTCACAGCAATTGGAGAATTTAGGTTTTGGTCTTTATGATTCTTTTCATATTGCTTGTGCAGAAGTTGCTCAGGCAGATGTCTTACTTTCTACTGATGATCGGTTACTGAAGAACTCACTACGGCATCAAGGTTTGTTAAAAGTGTCTGTGGATAATCCTGTAACTTGGTTGATGAATACTTATTTAAATTAGGAGGATAAATAAATGATGACACCAATTGAGTTGAGAAAAAAAGGTTATCAAATTTTAGTAGAACATTTGGGTCAAGTAGATGCTATTCGCTTTTTACAACAAGCTGGATGGGGAAGCGGTGACTATACACAAGAAAGAAAGGAAACGTTAGATAAAGTCACAAGAGAAGAGTTTTGGGAAGACCTGAAGCGGATTAGAAAAACATCGTGTTGAAGTACCCAAACATCGTGTTGAAGTACCCAAACATCGTGTTGCAGTACCCAAATATCGTGTTGAAGTACCCAAATATCGTGTTGAAGTACCCAAATATCATATAGAAAGGTTAATTAAGCTCTTTAAACGATTTACGCAGAGGATTAAGGAGTTGGTGGAACGGTATGATATGCCTTTATAAGAGTTAACGGCTAAGGTGGAGGGGCATTTGCAGAGAATGGGGTTGGTGTGGTGAAAAAAAGTCTGAATCACGGATTAGAGGGATTACGGGATGACACGGCAGGGATAGAGGGGTATAAAAAAACTGAGGTGGGGGTGATTCCTGATGATTGGGAAGTAAAAAGGTTAGGTGATATTGCTGATATAAAAACAGGCCCATTCGGCTCCTCTCTACATGAAAAAGATTATGTTGAGGATGGCACACCTATTATCACAGTCGAACATTTAGGTGAAAAAGGGGTAGTGCATAAAAATTTGCCAATGGTTTCCCATGCAGATAAAAATAGATTAAGTGCTTACATTCTTAAAACAGGTGATATTGTTTTTAGCCGTGTTGGATCTGTAGATAGAAATTCATTAATTAGCGATGTGGAAAATGGCTGGCTATTTTCTAGCCGCTTACTAAGAATTAGAATTAATCCTCAAAATATTAGCCCTGCATACCTGAGCTATCATTTTCATCAAGAACCAACAAAACAGAGGATTAGAAGTGTTGCAGTTGGTCAAACAATGGCATCACTTAATACTGAAATACTAAAAAATATTGAAGTTATTCTTCCGCCAACTCGTCTTGAACAAAAAGCGATCGCTCAATCCCTCAGCGATGTCGATGCCTTGATTACAGAGTGCGATCGCATCATCTCCAAAAAGCGCAACACCAAGCAAGGCACGATGCAGCAACTCCTTACGGGCAAAAAACGCCTCCCCGGTTTTAGCGGTAAGTGGGAGGTGAAGAAATTAGAAGAAGTAACAGCAATTACAAGACTCGCAGGTGCAGAATATTCTTCTGTATGGAAGGAAGATGATAATGGTGAAATAATTGCATTGAGAGGATTTAATATTGTAAAAAATCGAATCATTGAGAAAGACTTAGCCAGAATTTCAAATGAACTTTCTTTGAAGCTAAATAGATCAAGACTTTATAGAGGCGATGTTGTTTATCCTTGTGTAGGAACAATTGGAAATGCAGCTGTTATAGAGGAAGATGATAAGTACCACATTCAGCAAAATATTGCCAAAATAACTCCTATCAAAAGTGTCCTTTCATCATATTATTTAGCTCATTATTTGATAAGTCCTCTTGGATTGGATGAAGTCTTAAGGTTTAACGCAACTTCCAGTCAGCCAAATGTTTTAGTAGGAAGTTTAAGAAAGTATAGGATTCCCCTCACTTCTATACCCGAACAAAAAGCGATCGCCCAAATCCTCAGCGACATGGATACAGAAATCGCAGGCTTAGAACAAAAGCGCGATAAATACAAAGCTATCAAACAGGGCATGATGCAAGAATTATTAACCGGAAAAACTCGCCTAAAATATGATTTAAATAAATAATTAAATAATATGGGTAGAAAATATAAAATATATCTTGATGTTTGTTGTTTAAATCGTTCATTTGACGACCAAACACAGCCGCGAATTCGTTTAGAAACAGAAGCGATTTTAGAAATTATCAGCCGTTGTCGAGATGGAGAATGGGAATTGGTCAGTAGTACAGCCCTAGAATCGGAAATTGCACAAACCCCAGATGTAGCCAGAAGAGAACAGGTACTTGAAGCATTAGCGATCGCTCAACATCAGATTTTAGTCACCGAAGAAATATCTAGACGAGCTATAGAATTAACAAACTTTAATATTAAAAATTTTGATGCGCTTCATATCGCTTGTGCTGAAGGGAACGCCGACATTTTCTTGACAACTGATAACCGTCTATTGTCAAGAGCATTAAACTATAAGAATAACTTAAACATAATAGTTGCTAACCCAATGATCTGGTTAGCAGAAGTTACCACTAATCTCGTAGAAGGAGGAGAAAATGACCCCGATTGAATTATATAGAAAAGGATTTCAAGCCTTAGTAGATGCTTTGGGATATCCTGATGCTATCCGGTTTATTCGCCAATTTGACAACGGAAGTGGAGACTACACCCAAGAACGTCATCAATGGCTCGATCAGCTAACGATGGATGAAATCCTCACAGACATTAAGCAACGCCAAAAAATATCTGACTCCAAGAATCAGGAACAATAATGAGCCAAGTTGGACAACGGGAACGCCTAAGCCAAAACCGCAAACAGGGAATCATGCAAGAATTATTAACCGGAAAGACAAGACTAATTAGCAGTTCTTAATCAACGCCAAGGTTTTCAACCGCCAGTCTCTAAAATAGAAGTTAGAAAGCTCCCCCATTAGCAGCAAACGCCGCACACACTAACGACCAATTCCAAATGACAAGGGCTAAAGCATATTATGGAACACATTGCTACCAGCGAATTACCCGAAACGCTTCAACAAATATTTGCAGAAATACAACGCACCAAAACACCCTTAACCGTCACCCATGAAGGAGAACCCTTAGTCATTATCTATCCTGCCACTCCTCAACCCCACCGCCCAGCATTTGCAGTAATGAAGGGTAGCGGCGAAATATTGGGAGAGGTGATTGCTCCAGTAATTCCTGCTAACACATGGGAAGCCCTCCAGTGAAGCTCTTAATTGATACCCACATCTGGCTTTGGTATTTGCTTGGTAACGAACGCCTATCTCCTCAGCTTCAAACCATTATTGCAGCAGGAACAACCGAACTTTGGCTCAGTCCAATTAGTATCTGGGAAACGCTACTCTTAGCAGAAAAAGGACGACTATCTTTACAGCCGAATCCAGTTGCATGGGTCGATTTAGCCTTAAATACCCTAGAAATTCGTGAGGCTCCACTTAATCGCCACATCGCTATTTTAAGCCGTCAGATTAATTTACCACACCAAGACCCAGGCGATCGCTTTATTGCAGCTACCGCAGTTTACCACCAGTTGATATTAGCTACAGTCGATACCAATCTCACGGGTGCTTCCTGGTTACAAACATTAAGCTAGACAGAAAATTCACGGATAACACAAATAAAGATGACATAGTTTGATAAACAGTGTCATATTTAAAGCTGAGTAAATCCGTGATTATCACAGTGAGAGAGTTGCTATGAGCAAGGTCGGACAACGCGAACTCCCAACCCAAAACCGCATTGTGCAATTATTCCAGCAACAATTAAACTATCGGTATCTGGGTAATTGGCACTACCGACCTAACAACAGCAACATTGAAACGGAAATCCTCAGCACCTTCCTTGGCGACAAACAAGGCTACAGCAACAGCCTCATCACCAAAGCCTTGTATGAACTCAACAAAGTCGCAGGCGACAAAAGCCTTTATGACATCAACAAAGAAGTTTATAGCCTGCTGCGTTATGGGGTGAAAGTCAAAGAAGAAGTTGGCGAGAATACCCAAACCGTTTGGCTGATCAACTGGGAAGAACCCCTAGAAAATGACTTTGCGATTGCTGAAGAAGTCACAGTTAAAGGCAAAAACCCTAAACGCCCAGATATCGTACTTTATGTTAATGGTATTGCGATCGGTGTACTCGAACTCAAACGCAGCATCATTTCCGTCTCTGAAGGCATCCGCCAAAACCTCGATAACCAAAAATCCATATTTATTAAATCCTTCTTCACCACCATGCAGTTAGTCATGGCAGGTAACGACACTGAAGGACTCCGCTACGCCACAATTGAAACCCCAGAAAAATACTTCCTCACTTGGAAAGAAGATACTAACAGCGACATCACCGATCCTTTAGATAAACACCTGCTGCAACTCTGCGCCAAAGAACGCTTTCTAGAGTTAATTCACAACTTTATCGTCTTTGACCGGGGTATAAAAAAAGTCTGCCGCCATAACCAGTATTTTGGGGTTAATGCTGCCCAATCTTACCTCCGTCGCCGAGAGGGGGGTATTATCTGGCATACTCAAGGCAGTGGTAAAAGCTTGACAATGGTTTGGCTAACTAAATGGATTCGGGAAAACATTACTGATGCTCGTGTTCTGATAATTACTGATCGAGATGAACTAGACAAGCAAATTGAGAATGTCTTTAAGGGAGTCAACGAAGCGATTTACCGCACTACAAGCGGGAAAGACCTAATTAACAAACTCAACAGCACCACCACCTGGTTACTCTGCTCCCTAATCCACAAATTTGGCAAGAAAGACAAGGCAGACGACGCAGACTACAACAGCTACATCGAAGAACTCAAGCGCAGCCTGCCCAGCGACTTTAGCGCCAAAGGCGATATCTATGTATTTGTGGATGAATGTCATCGCACCCAATCAGGCACACTGCACGACGCGATGAAAGAAATCCTACCCAATGCTGTATTCATAGGCTTTACAGGCACACCCCTACTCAAAAAAGACAAGCAAAACAGCATCAACGTTTTTGGTGATTACATTCACACCTACACATTCAAAAAAGCCGTAGCCGACCAGGTTATCCTTGATTTGCGCTACGAAGCTCGTAATGTTGACCAAAACATTACCTCACAAACCAAAATTGACCAGTGGTTTGAAGCCAAAACTAGAGGTTTAACAGAACACGCCAAAACCCTACTCAAGAAACGCTGGGGAAATCTGCAAAAAGTTCTCAGTTCAAAATCCCGGTTGGAAAGAATTGTCAGCGATATTCTGCTAGATTTTGAAACTAAAGACCGCTTGCAAAGTGGTCATGGTAACGCTATGCTCATCTCTGGTAGCATTTACCAAGCTTGTAAATATTACGAGTTATTCCAAAGCGCTGGTTTTATCAAATGTGCCATTGTCACATCCTACAAACCTTCCCCGAATGATATCAAAGGCGAAAGTACGGGAGAAGAGGAACTGACGGAAAAATTACGGCAGTACGAAATTTATCAAAAAATGCTCAACGGCAAAGCGGCAGAAGTATTTGAAGACGAAGTTAAAAATAAATTTGTCGAAGAACCAGCCCAAATGAAACTGCTGATTGTAGTCGATAAGTTGCTGACGGGATTCGATGCACCTTCTGCCACTTATCTCTACATCGACAAAACCATGCGCGACCACGGACTATTTCAAGCCATTTGTCGCGTCAACCGCTTGGATGGTGAAGATAAAGAATATGGCTACATCATCGACTACAAAGACTTATTTAAAAGCCTGGAAAAATCAATTAACGATTACACCAGCGAAGCATTTGAAGACTACGAACCAGACGACATCGATGGATTATTGAGTGACAGAATCGCCAAAGGCAGAGAACGCCTAGAAAATTCCAGAGAAAGCATTAAAGCCTTGTGCGAATCTGTAGAGCAACCCCAAGACACCCATGCCTATATTCGCTATTTCTGCGGTGCCGATACTGAAAACCCAGACTTTATAAAAGAAAATCAACAACAGCGCATTGCCCTTTATAAATACACATCAGCTTTAGTCCGAGCCTATGCTAACCTATCCAATGATATGGCAGAAGCCGGATACACCACAACAGAAACTGAAATTATTAAACAAGAAGTTAAGCATTACGAACAGGTACGCGCAGAAGTAAAGCTAGCCAGTGGTGATTATATTGACTTGAAAGCCTACGAACCCGCCATGCGTCACTTGATTGATACCTACATTGGGGCAGAAGAAAGCGAAATAATTTCAGCCTTCGACGACATGACACTAATTCAGTTGATTGTCGAACGCGGTGCAAATGCAGTTGAGGCATTACCCAAAGGCATCAAGCAAAACCAAGAAGCCGTCGCGGAAACCATCGAAAACAACTTACGCAAAGTTATTATAGATCAACAGCCGACCAACCCGAAATATTTCGACAAAATGTCCACACTGTTGAATGAGTTAATCCAAGCACGAAAAGCAGCCAGCCAAAACTATAAAGCCTACTTACAGAAAATTGTTGAGTTAAGTAAACAAGTTGCTCAACCGAGTAGCTCATCACAGTATCCTCAATCATTGAACTCTCCTGCTAAAAGAGCTTTATACGATAACCTTAATCAAGACGAAGCGTTAGCTCTAGCGATAAATGACGCGATTCGCAAAATCAAAAAAGATGGGTGGCGTGGAAACATAATGAAAGAGCGCGAAGTAAAAAATGCCATTAAGAAATATTTAGATTCCCCGGAAGATTGCGATCGCATTTTTGAAATAGTCAAGAGCCAAAGCGAGTATTAGGATGCACCAAATAACTGTCGGTGAACTCGTCATAGACGTTGCCAGAAAAGACATTAAAAACTTGCACTTGGCAGTGTACCCCCCCGATGGTCGAGTACGTATCGCCACACCCTTAAACATTGATGACGAAGCTGTGCGTTTATTCGCTATCTCCAAACTAGCCTGGATTGAAAAGCATAAAGCTAACTTTGAAACGCAAGAACGCCAGTCAAAAAGAGAATTTGTATCTGGTGAAAGTCATTACTTTCAAGGAAAACGCTATTTATTAAATGTCATTTATGGACTGGGTAATCCCAAAGTAGAAGTTAGAAATAATACTTATATCGACCTTTATGTTAGAGAAGGAAGTAATGAAGCGCAACGCCAACAAGTCATGATGTCTTGGTATCGACAGCAGTTAAAACAGGAAATTCCCCCATTAATCGAAAAATGGCAAAGGAACATGGGAGTAAAGGTTGAGGACTGGGGGATAAAGCTGATGAAAACCAAATGGGGTACTTGCAACATCCAAGCAAAACGTATCTGGCTCAACCTCGAACTAGCGAAAAAAGATAAGCGTTGCCTAGAGTATGTTGTAGTTCATGAAATGGTGCATCTGTTAGAACGTCATCACGGCGATCGCTTTGTGGCTTTCATGAATAAGTTTCTGCCGAATTGGAAATTTTGTAAGGATGAGTTAAACCGCTCCCCACTTGGAAGCTATTAAGTTCGACTATTAGCCCGATTTAGCTTATAAAGAGCAGGTGATCGCCATTTTCTGTGATAGTTCGGTTAATAACAATCTTAACAAACGCAAGCAAGACCAAATTGAGCGTTATAATTTCAGCTACAACATAAATTACCTTGTCTTGGCTCTACGACATAATGAAGATAGCTGATGAAGTTGGGAATTCTAGCAATTCTTAATCCCACCAAGACTGATTTACGATTTACACAGTCAACAATACGATGTAAAGTATTGTACAAAATCAAAATAGCTTACTCCAGTTACGACGAAGAATTACACCACGATAGTCTTCGATATAACTCAATGCTGCTCGATTGGTATCAATTACTTCTTCAAAATCTCTTGCTTTATCACGAATGTTAACCGAGCGGAGCTTTTGAAGGATTTGCTCGGCAGAATCTAATAGGTTTCTGTGATATTCAACTGATTCATCAAATGAGCTTCGCCTGGATGCAAGAGTCTGTGTTCTCAAAGTCTGCAAGTAATGACGAAATGACTCTGATTCCCTAAATCCAGTGGAGCTAGGCTGAGATCCGCTAAAGAGAATTTTTGCCTCCCAAATAAGGTCACTATTACTAGGTAAGTTTGGTAGCAACAAATAAGATTCTGAAGCAAACCAAGTATTTTGAAAGGCTTGATTAAGTCCTTGTTGCCAATTATTAATTTTTGCCTCTATCACGATTAATCGTTGGATCGCAAAAATTTCTTCTAATGGTTTAGCTTCCCATCTACCTTCCTTGCAATGAATAAGATTTGCCTCAAGTAAACGGCGTAATGATTTGTAGAAATAATTAGGGAAAACCATTTCTAATGTTGATGTTTCAACACTAAGTTCAGAAAATATATAATGCAAAATACGTAAGTCAAGCTTAGTAATTTTTAACCTTGTAGGCAACCATTTTTTAGCAATATCAGGTTGAAAGTAAACAATAACAATATCAGGAAATCCTGAATCAATTTGAGGCTCTAAAAAAATGAATTTTAACTCCCCATTTTCCGATGGTGATAATAATTTTGATTGAATATATTTGTATACCATTTCATATTCAACACCTTTAGTTGGCTTTCTCAATGATAAACTAAGCGTTCCTAAAGATGGAAACTCTTGAAAATTTTCTGACTGAATAATAATAGTATGTGAAGAAAGTTGCATTCCTACTTTTTTCTTATGTTAATATAGTATAACATATTCTTGTTTTAGCTAAATTTTAATGCAAATATTTTTATTTATAAAAAACTTTATCTTAATTAAAATAAAATTTTTTGAAGGGATTATTTTTTGACTTTAAATGATTTATATTTAGTAGTTTTTTTTAAATAAAAATTCACTATTTATTTGTTATTATATTGGATAAAATAGGTTTTACTATTTGTGCCTTTTTTTTCAATATATAAGTGTGAGAAATCCCGGTTCAGTTTTGATTCGACTCAATGAGCGCACTCAGCCGGAGCATTACTTAGTAAGCTTTATGTCGCTTTTTCATACTTCTAAAAGGAGCATGGCATTTGTTACATTCTCCCTGTTCCCATAACGCTGGGATAGTAAAACGCTCTTTGCAAAAGGGACATTCTGAAAGTAGACGTAACTTGTGGCGATCGCACCCCACGGTTGATTGAAACTGCCACTCTAATCGATGATATGGTTGCTCTACATAACACACAGCACACAACCGTATTGGCTCCATTTTCATTTTTTCACCCTTGGGCGGGAGCATTTGAGCAATTCGATCTACATCTAAACCAATTAATTTAGCAATTGCCTCTAATTCCTTTTGACTGGGAACCGGATTCAACCGAAATTTCTCCCACCTTGCTAATACTGGGCCAATTCCTGCGGCTTTACTTAAACTACCAGGAGACGAGACGCAAACTGCTTCGTGTCGCCTAAATCGTCCAAAATAGTGACTAATACTCTCCCCTTCGTTGGGTTCTACATACCAAGGCGGATGTTGAACAGCTTCTGGCTCCATAACTTACATTTAAATACCTAAACGGCTTGCTATAGACTAGGAAAATAAAACTGTTTAACAACTGCCATAGTAGTCCAGTCAGGTATCTTGGCAGGCAGCAAGCTGGTTGAAATCCTGGATGCTAAGAGTATTATTCGGTTAACCGAATCTAATTGTTCGGTTAACCGAATAATACTATCAAAGAGTGCGATCAGAAATTTTAGGAATCTTTTCTCGCCTATCTCGCCAAAGCCTCGTGGATATCTTGGGCGGAAAGATTATATCGAAGTTTGTCCGCGATCGCTTTGGCTTATCAACTTTAGAAAGATTTATCGCCAGATCCATCAGATCGCTGCAACCTTCTTTAAAAACTCAAAAAGGTTTAGCAATGTTTTTTAATGTGTGACAATGTTTGTATGCTAAAGTAAGAATATTGAAAAACACTAATTTAATGCTTGCAGTAACTTGAAGAATGCTTATAGCTTTTGAGATATGGGAAAGCCTCTATGCGTGATATTCTCCCCCAAATACCGCCAGTAGCAATGCCAGAGGTAATTCCCAGCGAATTACCCCAGCAGAAATATCATCTCGGTGAATGGGTGCGCTGGTTTCAAGTACTCAATGGCGATTTTGGTCGTGTCATCGGAGTAATCTACACCCAACAAGCTAGTTGCATCGCCACTGGCTTGCACTACTTGATTTTGTTAGATGAGCGCAGTCCCTCTCGTGACACCTGTACCTGCGACTTCGCTTTCGAGGATGATATCGAATCCTTGGATAATTCATCCTTGCTACGGCTTAGGGGCAATCATGTCTGAAACTCAAAATTTTCAGCAGTTGCTAAAACTGCACAACCAAATATTTATGTCCCCTCAAGACTTTAGTTACCGTTGGGGATTGGGTTACGAAGAATTAGCAAAAATCTGTGCCATCTCTAAATCTACGGCTTATCACTGGTTGAGTGGACAAGCCAGCCGCCGAGAAGCTGGATTGCCTTACCAGAGAATTATGGCTGTGGCTGATTTTCTTTTCACCAACGCCGAAGTAATTAACCCACTGTTGGAACAGTGGCATAATTCTCAACCACCAAATTAATTCTTCAGTTTTTGCAAATTGACAAAACTTTTCTTCATCACCTTGACTGACATAAAAAATAGGTAGTAGGGTGCAATTTATCGTCACCAGCCTACCCACTGTTCCATGAACCGCTCCACCAATGACTCTTATTACCTGCCCTCCAGTATTGAATTGACACAAAACCATGTCCTGATTCATCGCTTGGCAATCCCTCTCAAAAATGCCATCAGCTACTTACAACAATTCCCCCACTCAGAACATCTTGAGTAAGAAATTTTTGCTCCCAATCGTCCACAACTTCAATAACATCTTCTTCAGTTAAGTTGGGAAACTCGTATGGCTCTAAAAATGAGTCATGAACGCGCACGTATGGAAGACTTTTTCGTTCGAGAATATTATCACTTAAATAGTAAGTTCCAACCAAGATAATAGGGATTCGTCGTTTCGTAAAAATATCAATTAGTTCGTTAAATCCTTCCAAAGTTAGGTAGTCAGCATTACCAACTATGAGTATTTTGACACCATAGCTTTTAAGAGTTCCCCATGCCCGCGATCGTAAATCTCGCAGCGCTCCAATATTAGTAAGCGGATGACCCACTTCTTCTAGAATTGAGTAATACAAATCTGTTGGGCCACCATGCTGATCAATTTCGGCATAAATAACAGTCGCCGGAATTTCTAACAATGTCCCTCGCCGTTTTACATATTGCATCCTATAGAGTTGGCAAGATTTCAGCAAACCAGAACCTGTAGCAGATGTAACATAACCACAGAGTTTTGCATCACGCTGGTCATCAAGCCAGTCAAATAATTCTGTATCGCGGTCTAATGGTAAGTAAGTGTCAGCTTTACCAATTCGCTCAACTTCAGCTTGGATCTTTGGTGAGCGACGCAGTTCCTCAGCAGACTGTAAACTAGCATCAAACTGCTTCTGAAGTTTTGGTTCTACATGGGCTAAGTTAGTCTCTGACATTTTACTTACCAGTTATCTTTCACAAATTGGTTCCAATTTTGTACCCCTACTCTCGGTCGTCTAGCCTTGGTAGTGCGATTAGTTTCAGATTTGTCCTGTTTGTCTATAGAATTTACAGGTTTTTGTGAGGCAATATCAGGTGCAGATGTAAAACTTTCTTGTGATATAGTTGTTTCCTCCAGTATTGCATTTTCAGGAAACATTTCAACAATTTTCGATCTATTAGACTTTTGTTACTGTTTTACTTGAGCTTTTCTTTGCCGTTTTCTACGACTTTTACGTTCTTGTTCCACGTCCTCAAATATATTTAGTCGTTCATTCAAAATTGAAGAATTATCAACTTCCTTAGCTTCCACCCGAAGCTTCTTCTTAATCCAATTTAATTCCCCCAGAGAAAGCCTCTCTTTTTCTAAATCCCTAGCTTTTACAATACCAATAAACTCTCCTGGTTGACCGTCAAGAGGACGAGTATAAGCAAGCAGAGTTACAATATTGCGCTGGTCATATCTTAAGGAAATTTTCTGACCTTCATACTTTACTAAAGAATCTCCCTGATACACCAAACCTCCAAAGTTGGCAGAACCATATTTTTCGACATTCCGATACGCAACTTTCATTAAGCAGATGTCTAATTCACGTTCATCGAAAACTTCTGGATCACTTAAGAGCATTGATTTCCAGCGTTTAATACGTTTTTGGTTTTTTACCTTTGGATAATCATGCTGATTGTAGTGGTCTACAAAATATCTCACTAATATTCTTTCTAGCTTATCAAGTGTTAAACATGCAGTTCTCTCTGCTTCTTTAGGGCGTTCCTCAATACTCGATCCGGTATATCCTCCATATAAAGACAAAACTTCCTTATTAATCTTGTCAAATATAGTCTCAATTAAACCGCCTGCCGATGGAAAAGCACGTAGCCGACGTTGGAAACCTAACTGTAGCGAAATTTGCTTCAAATGTGCAGACTTAAATTCCTTGGCGCGGTCTGTAACTAAATATTCTGGAACACCGAGAATATCCCATTCTTCTTGCAGTTTGTACTCTGGTTCGTAATGCTTTGGCAACATTGAATGACGAAAGGCAAGTGCAACTTCATGTGACCCAGCAGCCTCATATCCCAAATAAAACCCAACCACACAACCAGAATAGCTATCCATCACTAATGTTATGTAAGGGCGACCAATAATTTCTTTGTCTTCATCATCAATCAACAAAATATCTAACTTGGTATGGTCAACCTGCCAAATCTGGTTGCTATGGGTAATTTCTAAAATTCCTTCAGTTGTCTGAATAATTTGTCCTTCTGTTGGTGAACCGGGATGGCGAACTATTCTGCTTTCTTGGTCAATATTAAAATTTATAACTTTATAGACGGTGACATGAGAGGGACACTTTCTCTCTATTAAATCCTTTAATACCTCTGGGTATTGTTTGAATTTTTCAGCATACTTTTTAGAGCGTAGTTCTTCACCCTTAGATGCCAAAGCTATCAAGTATCCGTGAATTTGATTATGATTTACCCGCGAACCCTCTTTTTGACCCCATTTATGAATTTCAACTATAAATTGGAACCATTGTTTGCTAATACGAAACTGCCCTTTATCCTGACGACCAACTGCAAGGGTAGCAACTCCGTCTTTTTGAACTCTCTCAACCATTCGTCTTATAGTTCGGATGCTTTTGCCAAGTGTTTTAGCAGCCTCTGCGATCGCCTCTCTGCGAGTATTCTTATCAGGTGCTTGCACAATGGCATCAATGACATCGACTTTTTGCTGAAACTCTGGCGCATCATCATTGAACAGTAGATAAGGCTTTCCCTCTACCTGCTCCCCACCCTGCTCCGTAGCAACAACTTCCTCATGATCGGAGAGATTAGTGCCTTGACTCAAAGAACGCGTAGACATACACTTGACCTGTCTTCCAAGAAAAATGACATCATTTACTTTAAAAGTTTATCAGATAAATGACATCATTTGCTTTAAAACTTGCGAGAGAATAATAAAAGCAGAAATATAGCTCAAAGACTTTTGTAGTAAGGCTTTGAGCTTGTTGGACATTTATCGTAAAACTGGACATTAATTCTTTAAAAGTGACAATAATTATTTAATGGACAACTGCGATCGCCTGGAGACGAGAACGCATTACCTGCGACGAAGAAGAACGCCTCAAATACGGTTACAATATCACCACCCATTTCCGTTACGACCAGCAAAAACGCCAATCAGCAACGGTACAAACCGCCGATGGCACAGAATTATTACGTTTAACCTACGGCGCTACGGCAGACATCTGGCATATTAATCGCGGACTGAACAAGAAAAAAAGTGAGGAACGAGGATTTAAACTCGATATCAAAACTGGTATTTGGGGCGATGCCAAAAACGACTCAGCAAAAGATAGCATTCACACCGATGTTAATTTAATGGTGAAAAACACCTGCAATATCTTAGTTGTTGAACCATTAAGTGTACCCACAGACGAAAGAGAAGCTTTTATTGCCACTCTGCAATATGTCTTAGAAACTGCCATCCAAGCAGTCTATAAATTGGAAGCCGATGAACTCGACTCGGAACGCCTGGGAGACGGTAAATATTTGCTGTTCTGGGAAGCGGCAGAAGGCGGTGTAGGTGTCCTTTCTCAACTATTAGAAAAGCCTGATGCTTTCCAAAAAATAGCCGATGCAGCTTTAGATATTTGCCAATTAGCAATTTTGCTAATGTGACTGTAGTTAAAGCACCACAGTTGATATCACCAATATTTATAAAAATTTCTGATATCTACGACGATAAGCAAATTCTGAAAATCAGTGAAGCACTCCTCGAAGCTTCACCCAATCGCTACCGTCTTGTCATCTTAGTAGCTCGCCGTGCTAAACAAATATTTAAAAATTACGTAGAGGAAGATATAACTTTAAAAAAAGCAGTCATACAAGCGATTGAAGAAATGTCCCTAGAATTATCACAACTATAGATTTGACTGGCACAACAGTCAACAAGATCATAAAAAAAAGGAGCCTGACTCAGACTCCTTAATAAAAAACTAATAATAGAATTGTGACTACTTAACAGTCACCTTACCGCCAGCTTCTTCGATGCGCTTCTTAGCATCTTCAGCAGCATCCTTAGCAATACCTTCTTTAACTGCCTTGGGCGCAGCTTCCACCAAGTCTTTCGCTTCTTTGAGACCCAAACCGGTCAATTCCCGGACAATCTTTAGCACGGCAATCTTCTTATCAGCTGGAACTGATTCGAGAATCACTTCAAACTCGGTTTGCTCAACAACTTCCTCAGCCGGAGCAGCACCAACACCAGGGCCTGCAAACGCTACGCCAACGGGTGCAGCAGCACTCACACCAAAAGCTTCTTCAATTTGCTTGACTAACTCAGAAGCTTCCAACAAAGAAAGGGTTTTTAGTTGTTCTAAAATTTGATCGGTTGCAGTAGACATTGATATAACTCCTGTAATTTTGATTATTTATTTGTCATTGGTCATTAGTTTTTAACTATAGACTTTTGACTCTTGACTGATGAACCACGAAGTCTATTCAGCAGCCGTTTCAGTACTGCTATCTTGTACAGCAGCCGTTTCAGTGCTGCTATCTTGTACAGCAGCCGTTTCAGTACTGCTATCTTGTACAGCAGCGCTTTCAGTGCCACCACCAGCTTGTTCTTGGTCAGCCACAGCTTGCAAAGCACGAGCCAGCGAACCAGGAACTTCGTTGATACCCACAGCAATCTTGGTAGCCAAAGCGTTGATAGCTCCAGCAATTTGTGCTATGAGTTGTTCCTTAGATGGCAAGTCTCCCAGTATCTTGACATCAGGTTCTTTGAGTAGACGACCTTCCAGTACACCACCGCGAAGTTCTGTCTTCTTGGTGACTTTTTGGAATTCTTGATATGCCTTAATTGCCGATGAAAAATCTTCTTTTACCAGCAAAAAAGCGGAAGCACCGTTGAGCAATTCCGACAAAGGCTCCCATTTTTGATCATCTTTAATGGCAATGCCCATTAGAGTGTTCTTCGTCACCTTACAAACGGTGCCACTAGGACGCAGCCGCCGCCGTAAGTCTGTGATTTCAGAAACTGTTAGCCCCTGATAGTCAATTACCAGTGCCAGAGTTGACTGACTCAAAGTTTCTTTGAGGTCAGCTACTATCTCTTTTTTATTTTCTAGTGTTCTACCCATTCCAATCTCACCTCCTTAAAATAATCGGTGAAGTGCCCTACTTGTACGTTTTTTCTAAACCTGAACCCAAACAACAAACCCCAGCTAATCTAGCCGGGGTTGAGTATTAAGACTCTTAACGCCATAGTTATCACACCTTTATAGGTGGCAATTCTGACAATTAGAGTTTTAACCTCGGCAGGATATTAAGCTATTAGCACCTGCTGTCTCTGGCTTTGCCTATTCAGTTTAAAATTAGGAGTGAGTAGTTTTATTCCTAACTCCTAACTCTTAGTTAACCTACTTCGCTCAGTTTCAAATCTCGTAGGGCAGTAATATCAACTTTAATCGATGGGCCCATAGTGGCTGCCACATAAAATGTGCGCCAATAACGACCTTTAGCTCCTGAAGGACGGTTACGGTCAATCGTCTCCTGCAATGCCTTCAGGTTGACTAACAAATCTTCAGGCGAGAAAGTTGTCTTACCAAACATAACATGAACAATGCCAGTTCGATCAGCTCGGAATTCTAATTTACCAGCTTTGAATTCTGCGATCGCACCTGCTAAATCAAATGTCACAGTTCCACCCTTGGGTGATGGCATCAAACCACGCGGACCCAGCAACTTACCCAGCCTTGCCACCTGTGGCATGACATCAGGTGTGGCAATCAGCTTGTCAAAATCCATCCTACCTTTCTGGATTTCGTCAATCAGTTCTTCTGAACCGACTATATCAGCACCAGCGTTGCTTGCTTCGTTTACCTTTTCGCCTCTGGCTATCACCGCCACCCGAACGATTTGGCCTGTACCCTTGGGCAGTGCTACCGTTGTCCGCAACTGTTGGTCTGTATACTTGGGGTCAATTCCCAGGCGGACATGCGCTTCCGCAGCTTCGGTAAATTTAGCTGTTGCTGTCTCTTTGAGAAGGGCTAAAGCCTCTAGAGGGTGATAGTCCTTCTCTTCTACTTTTGCTTGCAGCGTTTGCAAACGACGCGATATTTTTGGCATTTTTTCTCCTGGGGTAATTCCGAAGCTTCGCCTCTCCCCCGATAATTTTTACTTATTTTTCCCTTGGCATTTGCTAGTTTTTTACTAATGACCAATGACTAATCCGTGACTGTTATACCCATATTCTTAGCCGTTCCTCCCACAATCTTCATTGCTGCCTCTATGTCGTTAGCATTGAGATCAGGGAGTTTCGTTTGGGCTATTTCTTGCAATTGTGCTTTAGTAATTGACCCAACCTTCTTTTTGTTGGGTTCATTCGAGCCTTTTTCAACTTTCGCCGCCTTGCGAATCAGCACTGATGCTGGTGGCGTCTTGAGTACAAATGTAAAACTCCGGTCTTCAAAAACCGAAATTTCTACAGGTATCACCATTCCAGCTTGGTCTGCTGTTTTGGCGTTGTACTCTTTGCAGAACATCATGATGTTGACGCCGTGTTGACCTAATGCAGGCCCCACTGGCGGTGCTGGGTTGGCTTTTCCAGCATTCAGGGCCAGTTTAATGACCGCTACTATTTTCTTCGCCATTTGTATTTAACTCTGTTTCTCTACCTGATTAAATTCCAATTCTACTGGTGTATCCCTGCCGAAAATTGATAGCAAGGCTTTAAGCTTACTCCGCTCTGGAGAGACTTCAATCACCTCGCCTTCAAAGTCTTTAAATGGACCAGAAAGCACCATTATCTTATCACCAGTAGCCATGTTAATTTTGAGAACCGGCTCCTGTTCGCTGGTTTGTTTGAATATGCGTTCGACTTCTGAAGAACTTAATGGTATCGGGTGGACATGACCTCGACCCTTACTGCTACCACGTTTTTGTTCTGAACCCACAAAATTAATTACATGGGAGGTGTTTCGTACCACCTGCCAAGTATCATCATCCATCATCATCCGCACCAGCACATAGCCAGGGAAAACTTTTTCTTCTGTATGCTGGCGACTGCCATCTTTGCGGATTTTCACCGCCGGCGTCTGCGGAATTTCTACCTGGACAATTTTGTCAGCTACATCAAAAGTTTGAATGCGTTGCTCTAAGTTAGTCTTTACACGCTTTTCACAGCCTGAAGCTACTTGCACTGCATACCAGCGTGCTTCTTTTGACGCTGCTTCTGCTGCTTCTGCTGCTTCTGCTGTTTCTGCTGTTTCCTCCGATTGCAACATTGAGTTGCGAGGTTCGTCTGTTGCAAAAGTCATCAGAACACCTGTTTTGCTGCCCAACCAAACAATCCATCGACCAAGTATATCAAAGATGCGGACAGTGCCACCATTAACAACACAGCCGCCGACTCGCTCACAATCTGCTTGCGACTAGGCCAGACTACTTTGTCAAGTTCTTCTTTGGTTCCCTGTATGAAGTTGCCCAAGCTAAACCCATTTGTGTTTTCTGGCAATTCTGCTTCACTTTTTTTGGCCACGACCAATTATCCCCCCGTTTGTCACTCAATTTTGGATTTTGGATTTACCCTATACCTTAAGGCAAAGGCGCTTCATTTTAGATTTTGGTTTGTCGATTTTAAATTTCTTCTCAATCCAAAATCTGAAATCTAAAATTCGGTGATCCAGGTTTGCAGCTTCGACTTTATTTCACTTAATGAAAGCAAAACAACTGCAAATACAATAAGTTTACCCGAAATTATTACCGCTAACTGCTAATATAGCAGCTGCGTAATTATTTCGGGCTTTGTTTTTGCTCTTGAGCGCGCCCTGGAGGACTTGAACCCCCGACATCAGGTTTTGGAGACCTGCGTTCTACCAACTGAACTAAGAGCGCACAAGCTGTTTTTGATTCACTCATTGCGCTGAACTAAATTTCAGTTTAACGCAATATGCGATTTTTATCATACCTCAATTTTGTCGGGAAAACAAGTCAGCGGCAGATGCCGCTTGAGGCTTGAAATTTCCCCATACTTTTGAAGGACGAATCACAAAGGGCGGTCAAACCGTTGCTTGATCCGGGTTGCCTTACCGACGCGATCACGGAGATAATACAGTTTAGCACGGCGGACTTTCCCGCGACGTAATACTTTAATGCTGTCAATTCGGGGAGAATGCAACAGAAACACCCGCTCAACGCCCACACCTTGAAAAACCTTACGGACTGTAATAGTTTCGTTGATGCCGCCATTCCGCATGGCAATCACTACTCCCTCGTAGGGTTGTACGCGGTATTTTTCGCCTTCCTTGATTTTCACTCCCACTTTTACGGTGTCGCCCACATAAATGTCGGGTAGATTCGATTTTATCTGTTCCGCTTCAATCGAGCGGATAATCTCTTGAGCGTTCATAGTCTTTCTGTCTGCTTAAAAAAAAACTCCCAATCATCAATCATAAATCGATAATCCTCTTTCAGTCTACTTATTGGGATTGATAATTTTACTGATACAACAACCTAAACATCAAAGCTATATTGCAGAATGCTGTACCAGAAGGGTGAAACTTATGAAATTTAGCGTCGTCATCAGTACGTATAATCGCTTGAATTTGCTGCAAAGAGCAATTGATTCGGCTCGTAACCAAACAATCGAGTGCGAGGTGGTTGTTGCCGATGACTGTTCATCTGATGACACCCAAACCTATCTCAAAAGCTTAGGTGACAAGGCTTGCCTTGAGGGCAGTCGAAAGGTTGTTTACCATCGTAACGAAGTGAACCTTGGTCATGCAGCAACGGTAAATGCTGGAGTTGCTAAAGCTAGCGGCGACTGGATTAAGTTTTTAGATGATGACGACTATTTAGCGCCCAACTGCATAGAAGAGATGCTGAAGGCGATCGCACTTTGTCCCGATGCTGTAATCTGCTCTTGTGTGGCGGCTCAGGTGGATGGTAATGGAGTTGAACTCAGTCGCACCCCCCAAGTTGGCCCCGGATTAGCTTTTTATATCCCACAAGCTGATATTCACTATGGTATGCTCTTAGAGCTTGTACCCTTTGGCACTCCCGTACAAGTAGCTTGTCGGCGTGATGCTTTCCTAGAAAGTGGTGGTTGGGATTCCACACTTGATGCTAACTGTGATGACATCGATTCCTGGATTCGGATTTCCCAGTTTGGCGATGCGATTTTCTTCAACCAGTGTCTTGCTTACCGGACTATCTGGGCGGGTGCTTATAATCAAAAGTTTTCTTTGTCTCGGCGGTTGGCGACAAATATTTTGATGAAGCAGAAAATTTACGCCTTGGTAAATGACCAACATCGCTCAGAGATTCCCCTCTTTGAGGATATAAAAAATTACCTGAAACTCCATTGGATTTTAGTAGCACTAAAGCAAAGAAATATCAAGAGTTTTCTTTCAATGATTGATCTGTCTATACTTTCTCCTCAGTCTTGGAAGTTTCTGCTAACTACTGTTTCATCACGCCGTTCTCAAGGAAACAATTCTCAGGTTCGTAAACTTGTGTTGATTGAGTCCTAGCTTTTTAAGTGTTGACGATAGCTTATCAGGTGAGGATGTATTGCCAGGATTTATGCTGGATTTAGCACAGATTTTGAAATAGCGATCGCTCCTTGAAAATTCCCATTTTTGCGTCATTAAAGATAGTTTTTTAGTGACTACGACCCACTTTGAAGTTTTGGAGTGGTAAGATTTTTGGATGTTTGATAACATCTGCAAATTCCTCGCCGAAAACTTTTCCACCGACTTTGCCACTTGGCTGTTAGGAGAACCCATTTCTCTCACTGAGTTAAGTCCTTCTGAACTCTCATTAGAACCGATTCGAGCCGATGCGCTAATTTTATTGGAATCGGCAGAACTAGTGCTTCACCTAGAGTTTCAAACTCAACCCGATGCTAATATCCCATTTTGGATGATTGACTATCGCTAGCGAGTGTATCGCCGCTTTCCCGAAAAGCAGATGCGTCAAGTGGTGATCTATCTTAAAGAAACAAGCTCTGAATTAGTGCAACAAAATACTTTTACTATTCCTGGTACTCGCCACGAGTTCGAGGTGATTCAACTGTGGGAACAGCCGACAGAAGTATTTTTGCGTTATCCAGGTTTATTTCCATTCGCGGTGTTGGGTGAGACAGATGACCGTGCAACTACATTACAACAAGTAGCACAGGAAATTATCGGGATTCCTGACCAACGGTTGCAGAATAATGTCGCAGCTGCCACAGCAATTCTAGCTGGTCTAGTATTAGAGAAAGGATTAATTCAAAGAGTATTACTGAGAGACAATATGCGCGAATCTGTAATTTATCAAGAGATTGAGGCTGAAGCTGAGGCAAAAGGTAAAGCCATAGGTATAGCCGAAGGTAAGGCAGAAGGCATTCACTTGGTGGCTGTGAATCTCCTCAAAAGCCAAATGTCTTTGGCCCAAGTGGTAAGAGTCACTGGATTATCTCTGGAGGAGGCAGAGTTGTTACAACAAGAGATAGAAGGTGAGTTATAGAGGATTTGAAACTATCAAACCTACCAGTATTGAGAAGCGATCGCCCTGGCACCTGAGGCGATCGCTTCTTGAGGATTTATACTGGATTGGCACTACTAAAAGTACATCCAAGCAATCAAGAAAACTGACCAAAAATTTATTAATAATTAACCATACTACTGTTGAACCAACAGTAAAAACACTATCTGGAATAACCCGACAACAAAACCCAAAACACCACCTAAAGTTACAATCGCCTGCAATTCAGTTTTCACAATTCCCTCAATTGCAGCTTCTAAATCAGCCGGTGAAGTTGATTTTACACGGTCAACTATCATTTCATCTATCGACAAAATCGGAATCACCTGCGCCACAATTACTTCTAAATCTTTTTCCAAATACTTATCTAAAATTAGAGCCAACTCTTGACTCATGACTTCTAAAGAAGTACTGACAACAGGTGAAGTACTAAGACGATTCAGCAGGACTCCAGCAATATTTTCCCAATCAACAGAATCAGTTAATCCTTGTAAAAAATCGCTGCCACTGTTTTGCAGGTAATGGCGCACACTTTCGCGGGTAGTCTTTCGGAGTTGGCGCACCGTTCCCATTGGCAGGTTTTGTAATGATAAATTTTGCAGTAATTTCCGAATGCGATCGCGCATTTTCAAATCTTGAGTCAATTCCTGCAAGCGAATATTGGTAGCCTCCTTTTCATCCAAGCAAAAAGTCCGTAACCGCGTCAGAGTATTACGTAAGCCAAACAAATTCGCTACTACCCAATAAGTACCACTGGTTTTTTCGCGGAAGCCTTCATCAATAATTTGAATTGTGCGATCGGTCAAAAAATCAACTATCGCTTGGCGCAGCACATCCGGCGGTAGAACTACTTGCAACAACCAATCAGCAAGCCGCGTGGCTTGTTCTTCACTCAACTGAAATTCCAGCAATATCTGGTCAAAAATTTGATTGATTTGCGCTTCTAAAAAGTCTTCACGTCGCGCCAAAACCTTGAGTAACCGTGGCAAAGATTCCCCTAGTAAATCCCGTAAAATTCCCGCCACAATTTTGGCAGTTTTTTGGTTTTTATCTGTTTTGATTTGTTCAATCGCCAGCCGCAACAACCAGAGAATTGCACCTTGCACGCGTTCTGTTTGCAATAAACGCCGCGCCAGATTTTGCAATTCTTCTGGTGTTAGGAGTGACCCCATGATTGTATCGGAAATGTTTTTAGCCAGACGTTCCTGGTTGCGGGGAATCAATCCAGGGGTGAAGGGTACTCTTCGTCCAGCAATGTAAATTGCTCGGTAAGGACGGAACAACATTTTGATAGCTATATCATTTGTGAAATAGCCAATAATTCCACCCAGTACCGGGGGAGACACATAAAGCCAAAGATGAGACCAGTCCACAGGGAAGAATTAAAAAAGTTAGGAGTTTAGAGTCAGGAGTTACCAGAGACGCGATTAATCGCGTCTGTACAAGAGTTTAGAGTTAAGAATGATAAATTTTAAATGAGAATTTCTCACTACTGATAATTCATAACTTCTAACTTATAACTCCTGACTCATCACTCATTTTTCTTGACTACCAGCACTCCCATCATACCGTTCACAATGGGGTAGTGTGTGGCAACAGCAAAACCAACTTGACGCGCTAACTCTATTTGCTCTTTCCCGATGGGAAAGCGATCTAAGCTGGGACTGATGTAAGCATATTCTTCTTTTAAGCCTAAATAATTGGCAACTGGCACTACAAAACCCTCCAGATACCACTGCTGAAAGGTACGTAGCTGAAAATTACTCGGTCGATGAAAGTCTAAAATTGCGGCTTTAGCACCTGGCTTCAAAACCCGGTATAACTCTTGGAGACTGCGGGGAATATCTTTAACATTTCTTAAACCATAGCCCATTGTTGCGGCATCAAATTGGTCATCGTCAAAGGGTAAATTTAGGACATCGGCTTCTACCCAGGCGATCGCAGGTTGAGGGTACTGCTTTTGGGAACGTAATGAAGCAGTTTCTAGTAGGTTGTGGGAAAAATCCACTCCGTAGACCTGTCCTGTTGCTCCTACACGCCGTGCCAAACGTAAGGCTAAATCACCACTACCGCAACACAAATCTAATGCAGTATCACCCGATTTAGCTGCACTCCATTTCACTGCCATTTCCTTCCATATTCGATGCTGTCCCAAACTCAACCAGTCGTTCAACTGGTCATAAACTGGAGCAATACGGTTAAAAATGGACTGAATTTCGTTTGTCATTGGGTATTGGGCATTGGGCACTTCTACTGAGCGTTGTCGTTGGCGCAGCCTCTCGTAGAGAAGTATTGGGCATTGGGCATTAGGTATTGGACATTGGGTATGTGGTTTTTGACTAATGAGTAAAAAAGACTAATGACTAATGACTAGTAAGAGCGATCGCTACCAGTTGCGCTAATAAATTAATTAGCACTAATTCATCTTCCCGTAAAGTGCAGGGTTGTTTCCACTGTACTGACAATACGCCCAAAAGCTGATTATGGTAGCTAACTGGGATAACTAAATGTGCTTGCACACCCGTATTTTGGTAGTGAATAGCATCAACTAATTTAGTGTCTTTAAATACATTTAAGGAAACTTGCATTTGCCCGGTGGCGATCGCTTCCCTTGTGAGTGGATCTTCAGATAGCCAATTCTCTATTGTACCTGTATCGCTGTAAGTTCCTTGAGTCGCAACCAGAGTATTTCCATCTGTAAGTTGTAAGATACAACCTTCTGCTCCAAAAGTCTGACTCACAGCCTGAGCAATTGGAGCAAGAGTTTCCTCTAAGCTAGAAGCTGCTTGAGTTACCTGTACCAAAACACTCAGCAGTGCCATTTGAGCATAAGCACGGCGTAATTCTTCTGTGCGTTGCTTGAGCAAGTCGTAGGTTTCTGCCGCTCTTTGCACTACTGCCTTCAGTTGCCCTGGGTCCCAAGGCTTGGTGATATATTTGTAGACTTGTCCCGCATTAATCGCTTCTACCAAGTCTTCAATATCAGTAAATCCGGTGAGAATTATTCTTACCGTATCGGGAAACTGAGGTACAGTCTTGCTGAGAAACTCAGTTCCTTTCATTTCGGGCATCCGTTGATCGGAGATAATCACCGCTACCTCTCCTTCTGCTGCTAAAACTTCTAGGGCGTTCACCCCGCTATCAGCTTTCAAAACATTAAAGTCGCGTCGAAAGGTGCGATAAAGCAGATCGAGATTATCTGGCTCATCATCAACTACCAGGATTTTCAGCTTTTTTGGTCGTTCGAGAGTCATCACTTGATATTGGAGTTTATCAATTTCGAGATTGGACTTATCCATAAGATAGACATTTCCTTTAAATATTCATTATCTTGTTATATTCCATACCAAGCTTACTTGATAATAGCTCAAACTTCTCAAGGGTTTTTACGGACTTAATTTAGACGTTTAAATACGGTAATTTTGAATGCTACAGAGGAAATTTGCCTGCTAAAATATCTGAAGAGAGAAAAAATTCTACAAGAAAAACCAACTAAATTAGCGTAACTATAACGGTTTTGATCATCGATGAGCTACGTTAACAAACCTCCTTTGGATGCAACGCTCACTTATACATCACAGATATGCACTGGTGTCAACTTCAGGTGAAAGGCTTGTGTGATAATTATTTGAGTTTTTTCGATGTACTGCCGAGATTTTCGATCCCCCCTAACCCCCCTTAAAAAAGGGTGAACTAGAATCTTTTGCCCCCAATTTGCGGGGGTTGGAGGATCTAAAACTACGGAAAATTGCGTGTTTGGGCTGAAGTTGAGACGCATGACAGATGTGCTAGCCTGCAATCTCAAAATTAAAGTCGAGATAAGTTTCCACAGATCAACTCAAGGCAGTAGGTCTGGGTAGTTCATAGATTAGAATAGGACTTGCTCATGAGGTGTTAATCAACCTCTCAAGTTGAAGCTCGCACTCCGATTATGACTGATCTACCAGCCAACGCTCAGAATCCCGAAGAAAATGCTACCAACGATGTAGCACAAGAATTACTGCGAAAGTTGAGGCAAAAACAAGGCAACTGGGTAGAATGGGGAATGGCGATCGCCTCGTTGCTAAAAGTCGGTTACAATCCCCAAGAAATTTTTGAGGCGACTGGATTTGAGCCAATTCAACAAAATCAGGTAGTTGTTGGTTCTCAAGTTTACAATTCTTTGGAAAAGTTTGGATCTGACTCAGCAACGCGATCACACTATGCCACACGCGGCAGTGATATTTTATATGAATTGCGTTTGCTTACTCAAGAAGAACGCGCTAGCGCCGCCGAACTGATTTTTATCCAGAAAGTCGATGCCGATGAGGCGCGGGAAGTGGCAAAAGCCATTAAAGAGTTTTCCTATTTCCGCATTTTGCCAGAAGGCTTTTCTGCCCATCCTGGGGATGCGGTTGCTTACCAAGTTTGGAAACGGGCACGCCAAAATACAGATTTACAACAGCGATCGCGTCTGATCGCCAAAGGTTTACGCTTTGCTCACACGCCAGCTGCAAGGACAAAAATCGAACAGCTACTAACTGATTTTACTACCATTCCCCAGCGTCCGGCTCCCATTTTACCATTTTACCGCCTGGAATCTGAAGAACAATTACCCCGAATCGTTCCCGTAGTCGGCGAGTTGCCATTGTCACGGCAAGATTTGCAAGCTGTGCCCATAGTTACAGAAATTGAACCATTTCGGATGGTGAAGTTTTCTGGAGAGCAAGCTTGGGTACCATTACCAGGTTGGCAAGTGCTGTTAGCAGCAGAAGATCCAGTAGTAATTATCGCCAATAGCGATCGCTTCCCCATCCAAAACCAAAGCCGAATAGAACCCGTCGTCGTAGTCATCGATCGCGCCCAACGAGAATGGGATATCTCTAACTATTTTGTCGTTGAAAATGCTGGTGAATTAGATTTTCAGTGGTTTGAAACTGAGCCGGAAGTTCCTCTACTTGGACAAATTATTATCATTGTGCGTCCTAAGAAAATTCTGGATGAAGAATTAACTAAGGATTCCTGGCAGATTGACGAATAAATTCGATTTATTACAAAATTCAACTAAATTTTGTAATAACTTTTAAGAGAACGCACTGGAGCAATAATCTCAACAGACGTTAATTAAGTAGAACGGTGTTAATAATTAAAGGTTTGTAGTAATCGGCTTTAGCCCGGCTTTGAAGGCTGAAGCCCTTTCTACGAGCCAACCTCTATTTTTTAAAATTAGTTAACATAGTTTGATTGATTCTCGCTTACTTAACTTATCATCAGAGGCAAATGCTTAAGAAATTAAGCATTTTTTTTGTGAGTTTAGATTTTGCGGTATCTTCATATTTTATAAGCAGAATTATTCAACCAAAAACAAATTCCTGGTTTTTCGATTTAGTTTCTTAACAAAATAGAATTCTGCAAAGCGGTACTAGCCTGTAATTTTCCCTTGTTCTAGGAGTTCATCAAAAGGGGCAATTACTTAAATCGGCTTTGTGCATATCATCATTAGTGAGAAATTAAGGAGAGAACAAGATGGCATTTATTTACGGCACCATAGGTAATGACAAAAGAAATGGGACTTCGGGAGATGACATAATAGTTGGTTGGGCTAGTGGTGGTAATGCCAATAGTCCGTCCGGTAACGATAGCTTGAATGGTGCAGCTGGTAACGATTCGCTCGCTGGTGGTACAGGAAACGACTTTTTAATCGGTGACACTGGCAATGACACACTTGATGGCGGCACAGGTATCGACATCTTGAATGGGGGAGTAGGCAACGACACTTACATCATTGACAGCCTTAAGGACACCATTATCGAAGCTACTAATTCCGGCACGGATAGCGTCCAGTCTTTTGTCACCTACACACTCGGTGCCAATCTGGAGAACTTGAAGCTGATCGGAAATAACCCGATCAACGGGACAGGTAACAGTCTTAACAACTTCCTCTTTGGTAATAGTGTTAACAACACTCTGAATGGAAGAGCAGGCGATGACACACTAGACGGTAATTTTGGTAATGATATCCTCAATGGTGAGGACGGCAATGATAGTCTCCAGGGCGGGCCGGGCAATGACGTACTCAATGGGGGGGCTGGAAACGACATCCTCATCGGTGTTTATCCTGGTAGTCTGCTTCCACCTGGATTAGGGGAGATTGATAATTTGAATGGTGGGGCTGGGGCAGATACATTTGTCCTGGGGGACGCTGAAAATGTTTTCTACGACGATAACAACACTACGAATCCTGGTTTTGGGGACTTCGCTACTATTAGTGACTTCGACTCTAGCCAAGATCGAATTCAACTCAAAGGAGCTCCACAGGACTACCGCCTGCAAGCTGTTGGAGGTAACACACGAATATTCTCAAAGCAACCGGGACAGACAGATGAAATCATCGGTATTGTGCAAGGGAGAAACAATCTCAGACTTGATAGTGATGACTTCCTTTTCTATGAGCGGGAAAATGCTGGAGAAGGTACAAACAACACACTGGGGAGCGCTGAAGGGTTAGGTTCCCTATCATCAGGCTCAGAGGTTAATCTTTCAGCCCAGATTGTAACAGTTCAACCGGGGGCTAATCCCGATTTCGACTTTTTTACATTTTCTTTAGCAAATCCAGAAACTGTGACTATCAGGACAATAACATCTGGAGATACAGTTCTCGGACTGTTTGATAGTTCTGGGATTTTAGTGCAAAGTAACGACGATGGTGGCGGTGGCAATTCGTCATTAATCACCAGTTTCCTGGGTGCAGGTACGTACTCAATTTCAGTGAGTAGATATCCTTCCTTACCTCAAGATGGCGGAATTTTCTCTAATAACTCCACATCTAGCCTTGATCTGTCTTATACGCTAGGAGTCACTGTGGCATAAGAAGGTTGTCAACTGAAAGATTGTACTGACATCAGAAGGCAGATTCAAGGATACTTTTCCTGCTCACTAGGGGGACACGTTGTGGTGTCTCCCTAGTGAGCAAACAGATATAAATGGCGACAAAGTAGGAAGTAGAAGTGGATTTAAAGTAGTATATATAAAATACATAACTCCTCGCGATCGCTAATAATGCTATTCTTATTTCAGTAGAGAATCAAGCCCGCCAAGCGTGAAACTTCAGCCTAAAATCAGAACTACCGACCACTTTGTACAGATGGAATATCTAAGTGCAATCGCCTATTCCTAACCTGCAAGAGAAGATTCTTGGAATCCGTAACAGTCTACGCCCTGGACAGCAACAAATGGCTGACTGGGAATCTGGGCCTTTGGCTATTTCTGCGGTTCCTGGTGCAGGTAAATCTACTGGGATGGCGGCGGCAGCAGCGATCGCGATCGCCCGTCAATATCAACGTTCATCCTTACGCCGTCACTTGGTAGTTGTGACTTTTACTCGCTCGGCTGCTGCCAACATTAAAGCGAAGATTCGCAAATTCTTACGAGATAATTTATCTATACCTCAGACGGGCTTTTTTGTCTATACTCTACATGGTCTAGCGTTAAACA
The DNA here is from genome assembly GCF_017115085.1 of Nostoc sp. NMS7. Taxonomy (GTDB): domain Bacteria; phylum Cyanobacteriota; class Cyanobacteriia; order Cyanobacteriales; family Nostocaceae; genus Nostoc. The sequence continues at coordinate 64,779 of NZ_JABXKJ010000248.1, forward strand.
TTGCCAGCCGCCATTCTGATTTATCAGGTTTGCAATTAGAAAATGTCACATTAATTACACCAACCCAAAGTAACCGCTTTATCAGAACAGCCGTAGAGCAATGGATTGGGAATAATCCGGGAATATATTTGCGGTTATTAGAAGGTCATCAATTTGACGGGGAAGAGACAGAAAGGTTGCGTCGTCAATCGGTGCTGCGAACAGAAGTATTACCGGAATTGGCTAATACGGTAATTCATGAAGCAAAAAGTTCTGGGATATCGCCAGAGAAGTTGCGGGAATGGAGTAAACAAATCACAGATGAATATGCAATTTTGAGTGTCGCGGCGGGATTGTATGAACAATATCAAAACTTAATGCGATCACGTGACTTCATCGACTACGACGATATGATTTTAGCCGCACTGCGCGTTTTAGAAAATGACAGTGCGCGTCGCATTGAGCAAAACCAAGTTTTCGCCGTCTTTGAAGACGAAGCCCAAGATTCTAGCCCTCTTCAGACGCAGCTTTTAGAAATTTTGGCAAGTGATGGGGGAGATGAAGAAGATAATTTTTCACTCCTAACTCCTCACTCCCCACTCAATCTAGTAAGAGTCGGCGATCCTAACCAAGCGATTAACTCTACTTTCACCCCAGCCGATCCGATTTATTTTCGGCAATTTTGCGAAGAGTGCGATCGCATTAAACGATTGGCAACGATGGATCAAGCTGGTCGCAGTACTAGAATTATCATTGAAGCGGCTAACTTTGCGCTCAAATGGATCAATAATCAGTCGTTAGCAACAAGAAATAATAAACAACAGACTCCAGACAACCGACAAGTACCATTTCGCTTGCAGACAATTCGCCCTGTTGAAGTTAATGATCCGCAAACTAACGCTAACCCCGCAGCAGTCGGAGGAGGACTAGAACTTTATACCCCGCGTGACATTCATCACACGGTTGAATTGTTATCTCAAAGGGTGATTCAATTATTTGGGGAAGATCCAACAAAAAATAGTGCCGCGATTTTAGTGCGAGAAAATCGCCAAGGACGATGGTTAGCAGAGGCTCTGACATCTGTCTGCAAAGAGCATAATATTATACTTTACGATGTGGGAGAACGCGATCGCCGTTCCCATGTCCCCCAAGAAATTTTAGGATTACTGCAATTTTGCGATCGCCCCCACTCCCCCGATTACCTCAAAGCCGCACTAGAAGCATTAGTACAGCGCCAATTAATTCCTACCCAAGACCTCAACGCCCTTGCTAGTCTTCCAGAAGAATTTTTGTATCCTGGTCCTTTAGCAGTACCTCAGCCAGAAACAGTAGAAAAAGCTGCTCGCTTGTGTCGCAGTTTACTTCGCGCTCGCTTGGAATTGCCCCTGTATCAGCTAATTTCTTTTCTCGCCTTGACCTTAAATTACGACCAGGCAGAATTAGCAACTGCTGACAAACTTGCAGAACGGGTTAACCAGCAGATAGCTGGCAATAGTTCGATGGGGGGAATGCTGTCAGCTTTAAGTGAAATCGTCAGTTCTGAACGGTTTGAACCAGTGGAAACGGAGGATTCGGAAGAACGTTACACTCGTCCCGGTCAATTAACCATTATTACGATGCACAAAGCTAAAGGGCTAGATTGGGACTATGTGTTTCTTCCCTTTCTCCACGAAAATTTGATTCCTGGAAGATTTTGGGTTCCTCCCCAAAAGCAGTTCTTAGGGGATTTTACCTTATCAGAAGTAGCCCGCGCCCAAATTCGGGCGGCTCTCCACGGGGAATCTACTATACCAAATGTCACACAAGCATGGGAACAAGCAAAGAACTTGAAAATCTCTGAAGAGTACCGTTTACTCTACGTTGCGATGACACGAGGAAAGCGTCTGGTGTGGATGTCTGCGGCGCAAAAAGCCCCCTTTACTTGGAGTAAACCGGATAATTTACAAGAACAAGCGCCTTGTCCGGTGTTTCCAGCATTAAAACGTCAATTCCCTGAATGTGTGATGAATTTAGGGACTGACAAGAAATAAATTATCCATCTTGTGGGGTGGGCAGGAAAGCCCGCCCTGAATATAGGACGGGTGTTCGCGTAGCGGCACGTAGTGCGGACACCCATCCCACAAGAGAATTTGGGATGTTTTTTTATTTGTCAGCCCCTTAGCGGCATTAAATAATATCATGTCCGCATAATTAGTTATGCTAACCACAGTCAATACACCCCACCCCCAGCCCCTCCCCGCAAGCGGGGAGGGGCTGGGGGTGGGGTTCTTCGGGTTTAATAAGCAATCAAGCGGACATGATATAATTCGTAATTCGTAATTGGCATCTGTGCGACTCCCGGTATCTGGTCAGACACTAACCAGGGCAACGCATCTAAATATTGAAGGTTGATGTACCCACAGACTTTTAATCCCCCCAACCCCTCTTGAAAAGCAAAGCTGTTTCATTCCTTCAAAAGCTCAAAAAAGACTTACTTGTGTTTAGAACCAGTCCTTTCAAGGTGGTTTCAAGGTGGTGAAATTTGGAACGAAGATTGGTTATTTCAACCTTCAAAAAACCCAAAATCTGAGCCGAGGATTCAAGATGGCAGCACTGAAACAACGTATCTTCGTTTGTCACCTTGAAAGGGTTAGTCCTGGTGTTATGAACGAAAAGACTTGTGCAGGACTTACGCAAACAATAGCCGAAACCCTTATTTTCAGGTAGGGGCAATTCATGAATTGCCCCTACCGCGTGTACTTTTGCGTAAGTCCTATTGCGTTGTGAACGAAAAGACTTGTGTTCTGAACGAAAAGACTTGTGTTCTGAACGAAAAGACTTGCGTTGTGAACGAAAAGACTTGTGTTCTGAACGAAAGTACTTGTGTTCTGAACGAAAAGACTTGTGTGTACACTATTTCAATCAACATCAAGCGCACCGTCTTCACAGCAATTTTTAAATCAGCGATGCAACGATATTAATAGTCATAGCTAAAATAGTGGTATTGAAAAAGAAGGATAATATGCTATGTAACAGAGTCAAGCGCCTCATATCGCGTGATCTCGTCTCCACATCTGAAACTTGACTAGTCATGCCAACTACAAAAGAATAATATAAAAATTCCCAATAGTCTGGATGGTCATTATCAGGAAAATTTAAACCTCCGGTGATTTCTTCACTATTATTATGATTAATGTATTTGTAATAACTGTGTGCATATTGGACTGCAAACATCGTATGCACTAGTAACCAGGAACCGACAATGGTCATAATTGAAAGTATGACATGTAGCTTAAGCAGAATTGGTGACAAGCCTTTTTTATCAGTTAGTAAAAACACAATCGCTAAAACACTAGCACAAGCAGCAGCGATCACCAGCATGAATATAGCAAAATGTCCTTCATATTCATTCTCAGCATAACGACGAATTTTTTCTGGGGTAGCCTTGATCATTTTCCACCACGTTACGGCTAAGAAAAAGTCAACACCAGAGTTCCAAGCGCAGAGAATGCGAGTCGGTAAGTGTAGCCAATGCGGAAGGATTACTGAAACTAATATAGCGAGTCCGACAGCAAAAATTAGTCGGGGTCGAGGGTCAAAGTTTTTAAATAAATTAAGTCTCACAAATGTTGCGATCGCAGATGTTATCTAGTCTGATTTAACTAACTCGTAATTCAATTACGTTAGCGTAGCGGTAGCGAGTCCGCGAGCGTCATTATCAATTACTTTAACTTGCCTCTAATCGTCTCTATTCGTTGACGATTGACACCCAAATCGCTTTCACCTAAGCGTGAGGCTGAACGTACTTGGATAACTTTAGCATTCCGGTCTAGATAGAATTCTACATCATCCACAAATCCTAGTAAAGCACTTTTAAATTCTATATATAAATAATCTTTACTTTCGGTAATGATTTTGGTTCTTGGTAAGGAGTGAATAATCTTTTTGAGATTAGTAATCGCTTGTTCTAGAGTAGATGTAAAACTGAGTGGTGCAATTTTGTGGGTTGCATCTGCACTCTGACTAGAAACGCAGTTAGGCGAATTAGGGCAGAGTGCTAATTTACCGTTCTTAACACCTAAATTATTTGGTGGTTTGCCAACAAAAACCATAATTATCTCTTTGGGTAATTGAATAAGTATACTGTCACACATTTGTTTGAATGTTTGAATCAGTGTAATACCTTGCCGCACTCGCATCTTCTGGCAAATGACAGATTCACTAAAACATCGGTGATGCGTTCGCCTCTGGCGTTGGCGAAGCCATCGCTTTATGATCCGATAAGTATCGTCTAGGCAAAGACAGATTATGACGCAAACAATTTCAATCAACGACTCTGGGCGCTTGCAACTTACACCGCTAGAAATCCCATCCCGTCTGCTGTTAGGGCCTGGTCCCTCCAATGCCCATCCTACAGTTCTCCAGGCGATGAATACCTCACCCGTTGGGCATCTTGACCCAGCTTTTCTCGCACTCATGGATGAAATTCAGTCGTTGCTACGTTACGTATGGCAAACAGAAAACCCGCTAACCATTGCAGTCAGTGGTACCGGAACAGCTGCAATGGAAGCAACTATTGCCAATGCCGTTGAACCCGGTGATGTAGTTTTGATTGGTGTAGCTGGTTACTTTGGTAATCGCCTCGTGGATATGGCTGGACGTTATGGTGCTGATGTGCGAACCATTAGCAAAGCTTGGGGACAAGTCTTTAACCTCAATGAACTTCAAACTGCTTTAAAAACTCATCGTCCAACTATTTTAGCTCTAGTTCATGCCGAAACCTCCACCGGCGCACGTCAACCATTGGAAGGGGTCGCTGATTTGTGTCAGGAATTTGGCACCTTGTTGCTGGTAGATACAGTGACGAGTTTGGGTGGCGTCCCCGTGTTTTTGGATACTTGGGGAGTTGACCTCGCCTATAGTTGTAGCCAAAAAGGGTTGGGTTGCCCGCCTGGTGCTTCCCCCTTTACGATGAGTGCGCGTGCAGTTGAGAAATTACAACAGCGTCAAACAAAGGTTGCAAACTGGTATTTGGATATGTTGTTGCTGGGCAAGTATTGGGGCGCTGAACGCACCTATCACCACACAGCACCGATTAATTTATACTATGCATTGCGGGAAGCATTACGTTTGCTTGCAGAAGAGGGGTTAGCAAACTCCTGGCAACGGCATCAAAAGAACGTAGAATATCTCTGGGAAGGGTTGGAGAATTTAGGATTGAGTATGCACGTTGACCAAGAGTATAGACTACCAACGCTTACTACTGTCTGCATTCCAACAGGTGTAGATGGGAAAGCGATCGCTCGGCAGTTACTCAATGAACATAATATTGAAATTGGCGGCGGTCTTGGCGAACTCGCTGGTAAAGTCTGGCGCGTGGGATTGATGGGCTTTAATAGTCGTAAGGAAAGTGTTGACCAACTTTTAGCAGCACTGCGCCAAGTTTTACCTAAGTAGTTTTTGCGTAATCAGGTGCGTTAACTGTCTTCGTAACGCACTTAATACGCAAATCCCTTGAGTAAGATACTGGCATTGGTTTAAACAATATTATCTCCTCAGTTTACCTCAATCTGTGGTTCAATTACCTAAAAATTGCTGTAATTCCGTCCGACTACTTATCAGCTAACAAACACAAACGCTTTCAATCAGGCAAATAGACAGTAGTATTTATACGTATAAATACTACTGTAAAAGTGTATTTTTTCGCCAATAATGTAAGTGATTGATCTCTTAGACCAATTGACTTAATTTAGGAGCGTCGAATGCCTGTAGGATTGCCTGAATTCGTTGAAAATCCAGAAAATCGTTGCCCTGTAATTCTCTTACTCGATACTTCTGCCTCTATGTCAGGTCAGCCTATCCAAGAGTTAAATCGAGGACTTGCTGCTTTCAAAGAAGATGTACTAAAAGATTCTCAAGCATCGCTGAGTGTGGAAGTAGCCATGATCACATTTGGCTCCATAGCTAAACTGATACAAGACTTTGTGACGATTGACCAATTTACACCCCCTATATTGGAAGTAGATGGTTTAACCCCAATGGGTGCGGCAATTGAGTATGCTTTGGATTTTCTAGAAAACCGGAAACAGACTTATAAAGACAACGGTATTCTCTATTATCGCCCTTGGGTGTTTTTGATTACAGACGGAACGCCAACTGACTCCTGGGATTCAGCCGCGCAAAGATTGAGAGAAGCAGAAGCACAAAGCCGACTGTCATTTTTTGCAGTTGGTGTAAAGGATGCTGATATGAATATTCTCAAACAAATTTCTCCTCCTGAACGTCCACCAGTTATGCTAAACGGCTTAGATTTTCGTGAGTTGTTTGTCTGGCTATCTGCTTCGATGAAACGGGTTTCTAGTGGCAAAGTGGGGCAAGCTGTAGCTTTACCGGCTATGGGATGGGGTCAAATTAGCAGTTAGGAGGAAATTTTGTGAATTGGAAAGCTATTGGGCGTTCTGCGATCGGAACAAGTCATGAAAACCAGGGTATAGTTTGTCAAGATTATGGGGATTATCGCATCTTTCAAGATGTGATTATTGTTGGCGCCGTTGCTGATGGTGCTGGCAGTGCTAAACATTCTGATGTTGGTGCTAAGTTGGCGGTAGAAACCGTACTCAAATGTTTTTCTGATATTAATGAATCTCCTCAGAAGGAAGAAGAATTAGAGCCAGGTTATTCTAAAGGACTGTCCAAAGAAGAAGCTCAGAAACTGTTTGCTACAATTGTGAAAAAAGCTATTGCAAAGTTACATGAGCAAGCAGCCAAAGAAAATTATTCTGTCAATGATTTAGCTTGTACATTGTTGGTTTTCCTGGCAACTCCTGACTGGTTTGCAGCTATGCAAATCGGGGATGGATTTATTGGAATGCGTTCCCAAGATTCAGAATATCAACTGTTGTTTCAGACAGACAAAGGTGAGTTTGCTAATGAAACAACTTTTATCACTTCAGCAAATGCAGTAAAAGAAATGCAGGTAAAGGTTATTTCCGAAAAACAAGAGTTTATTTGTGCTTCTACTGATGGACTGGAAAAAGTAGCAATTCGCTTGAGTGACTGGGAAGCCTTCTCACCTTTCTTTAAACCTTTGGAGGAATTCTTGCACGAACCTGTTAATGGAGAGGATGAAGATAAATATCTGATGCAATTCCTCAACTCTGAACGGCTAAATTCTCGCACTGACGATGATAAAACCTTACTTTTGTGCTTATTTGATAGAGAGTAAAATTGTATCCGCTCAATAAATAGGGGATAGGAAGAAAAATAAGAGGATACAAAGGGTCACACCGGATTG